>CALDPR010000025.1 GCA_937911575.1 uncultured Porphyromonadaceae bacterium
GTGCCGTTGTCGATTGCCACCTCTTCAACCGACGATTCAAGTAATTCCAAATCTATCTGATGCACTTTATAGTTTTTTGAATATGTGTAGATCTTGTTGTCATGTTGTACGAAGTCGATCACATAGTCTTCTTCCCCTAAACTAATCTCGCATAATTCTACCCATGTTGCTCCAAAGTCGTCGGAATAGCATATTGATTTCGGTATCATATAACTATAAGAATCATTTTTTTTCTGACCAATTCCATACAAACGATTGCTTCCCCGAGTGTCGAATTCAAAGTTTGTGGAAAATATATCATCTAATCCTTCATCATGTTCAAATTCTACAATTGTTTCCCATGTTACCCCTTTGTCTTCACTTTTGATTATAGGATAACTCCCTAATACAATCAAATTTTCATTCGTGGGATGATAAGCTATTTCTTTAGAAATTGAAAATTCACTTTCTGTATAATTAATTGATTCCCAAGTTTTACCCCCATCTATTGACTTGTAGAAACTACCATTTGGCATATACATTAAATAGCTGTTAATACCCATAATGACAATATTTGAATCTATTGGGTGATATTTTAAAGATTGTACATCACCCCCTATGTCAAGTTTTTCCCAAGTTTCTCCAAAATCATCACTTTTAAACAATAAGGAAGAATACCATAATAATTCATTTTTATTATTGGGATTCTGAATTAAAAAAAGTGATTTTAAATCATATCCTCCTCCTTCTGTATAAAAGAATTTTACTTCTTCCGGAGTGAATTCTTCGAAAGTTTTTCCTCCGTCATTACTCCGTATAAGTAAATGTCCATCAGGACCTGGATTACTTGTCGTTCCAAGAATTTTATCTCCGTTAATCACAAAATCATTTATTTCATGACCTGCAAAACCATACATCTCCCATTTTTGATTCCATCGTTGTCCCCAATCTTCCTGCACTTCCCCAGTCGAATAATCACGGTAGAATATTCCGGTAGAATAGGTTACAAATAGTTTGTCATTTTCCCACTTAATTTCTGGCTTGAATTCCTTTGGCATTGGATTAAATGGAATCTCTGAAATTTGTGCCATTGACATTGTAGTAAAATATATCAACAGACTCAATGCAATAAACAGTTTGTTTGATGTTTTCATATCTTGGTGATTTTAGTTGTTAATATTGTATGTATTCTGCTGTATTTGCGAGGCCTCTATTTAACTCTATGCGAATGCAAATACAGCATTATTCACTGAATTTCAGAGAACAATAATAAATCCATATTTTATAGAGTGTTAATCTCATAATTTAATTGGTTGTAGATTAGCTGTTGTCTAACTTCTATAAAAACGCTTGCAAGTTAAACATTAATTTTGAAATTTACAAATTTTGAAAACAAAAATTCGATAATTTAATAATTATTAATGTTTTATTGCAATCTTAGCAATTCATATTTTTTAAGTTTTTATCGAGCACTAATATTTTTGAGTAGCAATAATTAAATTTAGATTAAAGTAGAGAAAGACATTCACTAATAAATTCTTCTTTTGACAAATCATATGGAAACCAATTAATATTAAAACCTCTTCTTTCCATACCTCGAAACCATGTCATTTGTCGTTTAGCAAATTGATGAATAGCAATTTCCAATTGATGATACATTTCATCATAAGAAAGTTCGCCAATAATATGCTTAGTTATATATTTGTATTCCAACCCATAATAAATTAAATCATCTGAAGGAATACCAGAGTCTAATAACCCACAAACCTCTTCAAGCATACCATTTTCAAAACGAATTTTCAATCGGTCAGATATTCTATTTCTTCTTACGTCTCTTGGAATATCAATTCCAATAATTAATGCATCAGGTTGAGAAGCAAAACTGCGTTGAGAATTTTGATAAGCAAAGGGATTCTGTCTGTAATAGTCTTGAATTTCAATTGCTCTAATTGCTCTCTTACAAGAGTCAATATCTGTTTGATTATGTAAAGTTTTATAGCCTTTTAATATTTCAGTTAATTCCTCAATAGTCTTATTTTGAAGAGATTCTCTTAATTTCTTATTTTCAGGCACTTCCGGCAGTTGAATTCCACTTAACACAGATTCGATATAGAGTCCAGTACCACCACATAGAATTACATTTTTATTTCGACTATTAATATTTTCAATAGTCGAATAGTAATCTTTCAAAAATTCATGCAGATTATACTTATATCCAGCCGGTCTTATATCTATCAAATGAACTGGAATGTCTCCATATTCCTCAATATCTTTTCCCGTACCCAAATCCATTCCAGAATACACTTGGCGAGAATCTCCACTTATGATTTCAGCATCTATTACCTTACTTAAATCAACAGCCCGACGAGTTTTTCCGGAAGCTGTTGGTCCTATAATTGCAATAAGCTTTGACATAGAAGAATTATTTTTGTTATTTAAACAATCTCGAGAATCAAATATTACTGATTTTCAAAATTTTATTTACAAAACGCTTAATTTTGAAAAAAGATGAATCGCTATTGAGTTTTGAAATATGCAACCACTTATCTTCTTGAAAATCCAATTTTGATTCCCTTACATCAATAAGATTAAAAGTCGGTCTATAAGATTTTATTATAAATTTTCTATTCCCTTTATCATCAAATATCTTTTCAGTCATGATTATAGTTGCTAATCTAGTGGTATCTGATAGCATTATTGTAGACAACTTATCCGGAGTCCTCATATATATCCTTTGGATTTCATTATAATTAATCCAATAGCCATCTGTTTTTATTTTCGAAATATTTTCTATTGTGCCATCAATAAAATAAAAATACCTTAGCAGATGAAGTTTTGCAGAATCATCTGATATTCTACCAAAGAAAAAACGTAATTCCCCATTATCAACACCTGTAAGATTTTTAATAATATTCTCAATTTCTATCTGAGAAATCCCATTAACTATCTTTTTTGAAAAAAATGGAGTATCAATTATCTCACTATTATTTTCCACGAATTTATTTACATAAATATAATTATCGCAAATGACATAATATCTAAGATAAGTTTGAACGGAAATATCGGCTATTTCATCAGGAGTAATTATTCTATTTTCTTCTTTAAGTTCAACATATATATGATAATACCTCATAGCAAAGAAAATCTCATCTATTAAAAATATAATAATAGTCAACCACGTAAAAACGTAACTATCCCGATGATTAATATTTGTATCATCATATAAAAATATATAATATCCCCACGTAACAATAGTTATTAAAATGAAAATTGATAATCCATTCTTTAATTGTAAATGAGATTCATAATCATATATATTACCTATTTCCCCTCGCTCAAACTTATCACCATTTTTCATCTTGCAATTTGTGCAAATCAATAGTTTATTTCTCCTAAAGAATATCACAAAAAGAACAGATGTAGCAATAGGGCCTAAATATAGAATAGGAATAAACGGCCGATTATAATAAAGGAATTCTTTATCAAGACTTATAACATCGAATGAAAATAAAACATTTAAGAGTATCAATACGAATGAAAACACAACCATTACATACATTATTGTATAAGGTATAATCATACATATTGTTTGATTATCTTTTTTATTCCTTATAATGTATACATATAATAATGCAGCACATAGAAGTGCGATAAATGGAGCAAATACGACAGGCATAATCTTCATGGAAGCCAACACAACGACAATCGATATGATTGCCATTGTGAAGTTTCGCCATAATAAGTATAATTGTCGACTATTTACTTTATTAAAAATATCCATTATTCGTATTAAACATCTTATTTATTATAACAAGCTTAATGTAGTGAAATGTTCAAATAATCTAAAATTTTCGCATATAATTGTACGCGAGCATTACACATTCTTAAGCTATGATCAAAACCTGTATATACCATCATATCAAATATCTTACCTTCCGACGTAAGTTTAGAAGTATATTGCAACGTATTGGCTATATGAACATTATCATCACTTGTTCCACTCATAATCAGCAGTTTTGAATTCATTTTATCAGTTTTGTTAAGAGCTGATGCAATGTCATATCCTGATTCATTTTGTTGAGGAGTGAGCATATATCTTTCAGTATATATCGAATCATAATATCTCCAATCAGTTACAGGAGCCATTGAAACGCCAACTTTAAAAGGTGTGTTCTCAGCCGACAACTCCATTAAAGTCATATAACCTCCATAACTCCAACCAAAACATGCCACTCTTTGAGAATCTACATATGGTAGAGATGCAAAATATCTTGCACCAGCAATCTGATCAATAGTTTCATACAAGCCTAATTGTTTATACACAATATCTGACCATTCTCGACTCTTATATCCTGTGCCACGACCATCGACACACGCAACTACATAACCTTGATCTGCAAAATAATATATGCCGTCCATTTTCCATTTATTTAACACTTCTTGAGATTCCGGCCCGTTATATTGATATGTCAAAAGAGGATATTTTTTTGTAGGATCAAAATTTTTAGGCTTAATAATAAATGCGTCCATATCTTCACCTGCTCCATTCTTGACTTTTAGAAATTCTTTTTTCGGAGCGACAGAATATTTAGTAGCATATATTTCATTCATCTCTAAATCAGCAATTTTTCCTTTAGTTGACCATAGAGTATATTGATTAGGAGTGGTTGCATTACTATAATTTCTTACGTAATAAGTAAAATCAGCACTAAAACTTGCATACTCTGTTCCTTCTTCCGGATGGAGTAATTCAAACTTATCCTTTGAATTAACTTTTGCTACATTTCTATTCGTAGCTCCTAATTTCGTACATTGAAAGAAATACTCCTTGGTTTTTACATTATATCCATAATAATCAGTAACATAAAATTCTCCTTTTGTCAACTGTTTAACTATATTTCCATTATAATCCATCAGATAAAGATGTCTATATCCATCTTTATCACTACAATATACAAAATCATTCTCTTGATAGTCAACCATTTGGTATGCTTCCGGTGTTAACCAAGCTTCACTCTGTTCACTATAGATTAGTTTTGCAACGGTTGACGACGGATTTACAGAATATAATTTAAGATTATTCTGTTCTCTATTTAAAACCATAACCATTAATCTATCATTTGTATACCCAAATTCCATACTTGGAATATAATCTGTGTCTTGCAATGGGATATCCATTTTCTTAATAGTACGATTATTAAGATCGTAGGCATTAACATGTACTATTGAATTATTACAGCCGGCAAGAGGATATTTATAATAGAATTGTCCGGGATACAACTCATATTCCGGATTAGGATTACAATAACCCGAATATATGTCAAATTCATACATTGGCACATCAGTTTCATTGAATGTTATGTAAGCAAGAGTGTTATCATCAGGCGACCAACGCATTGTATTTACAATACCAAATTCTTCTTCATATCCCCAATCTGATGTCCCATGTATAATTTTATTCACTTCTCCATCTTTGGTAGCTTGAATTTCTGTACCATATTCAAGATTACTAATAAAAATATTATTATCACGCATAAATGCAACTTTTCTGCCATCATGAGAAATGATTGCACCTCGCTGTCTTCCATTCGAAGAAACTTTCTTCAAAGTACCTCTCATAATGTCGTAAACATAATACTCTGCCCAAAATGAATGTCGATATATCCCCTCTTTTTCATTCCATAACAATATTTTCTTTTCATTGGCAGATATTTCATATCCATCGAATTGTTCAATTTTAATATCTCCTTTTATTTTTTGAATATCAAAAATTACGTCAATCAACTTTCCAGTTTTATAACTAAATTTTTCTATTGTATTACCATTTTCACCAATACAAAGATAGGATACACCATCTTGCATTGGTCTCATTTCTTTAATACCCATCGGAGCATTAACCCTTATATCGCAATAATCTTGAATGGTTAAATTCGCATATAATAAATGATTATTTAGGACTAATAATAATCCTGCTAAAAATAATTTAAATGTTTTATTCATATGTTAAGTATATATAAAATGGCATAATCATTAAACAGATTATGCCATATTGTTATTATTATTAATAAGATCTTGCAAACAACACTCTTTGCGCTGATGGTTTACCTGTAACCATGCATTTTCCAGGTGTATTATCTCCATTTAAAGGTATGCATCGGATTGTTGCTTTTGTTTCTTCTTTAATTCTTTCTTCAGTCTCAGGAGTGCCATCCCAATGAGCCAATATGAAACCGCCTTCTTCTATTTTTTCTTTAAATTCTTCGTAAGTCTCAACTGTCGTTGTCTTTTGGTTTCTGAAATCCTCTGCCTTTTTGAACATATTTTCTTGGATTTCTATAAGAAGTTGTTCTACATAATTTTCTATGCCTTCAATTTGTGTAGTTTGCTTATCGAGAGTATCTCTACGCACAACTTCAATCGTTCCTTCTTCTATATCTCTTGCTCCGATTGCCAATCTGACAGGAACTCCTTTTAATTCATAATCTGCAAACTTGAATCCCGGACGTTTATTGTCTGCATCATCGTATTTTACACTTATGCCACGTTTACGAAGTTCTGACACTATTGGTTCAACTTTACTACTTATTAATGATAACTGTTCAGCATTTTTGTATATTGGTACAATTACCACTTGAATTGGGGCTAAACGAGGAGGAAGGACTAATCCGTTATCATCACTATGTGTCATTATTAATGCTCCCATTAATCTTGTTGATACTCCCCATGAAGTTGCCCAAACATATTCTAATTTATTTTCTTTATTAATAAATTTAACATCGAAAGCTTTAGCAAAATTTTGGCCAAGGAAATGCGATGTGCCCGATTGAAGTGCTTTCCCGTCTTGCATCAATGCTTCAATAGTGTATGTATCCAAAGCACCAGCAAAACGTTCATTTGCAGACTTCACACCTTTCACAACAGGCATTGCCATATAATTTTCTGCAAAATCAGCATATATATTTAGCATTTTCACTACTTCAATTTCTGCTTCTTCACGAGTAGCATGAGCGGTATGCCCCTCTTGCCATAGGAATTCAGCAGTGCGTAAGAACATTCGCGTACGCATCTCCCATCTCATTACATTAGCCCATTGATTACAAAGAATTGGCAAATCACGATAACTATTAATCCAATTTTTATATGTATTCCAAATTATTGTTTCTGAAGTAGGTCTGACTATCAATTCTTCTTCTAACCTTGCTTCAGGATCAACGACAACACCTTTTCCTTCCGGATCGTTTTTTAATCTATAATGTGTCACTACGGCACATTCTTTTGCAAATCCCTCAACATGCTCTGCCTCTCTGCACAAAAATGATTTTGGTATCAATAAAGGGAAATATGCATTTTGGTGTCCTGTTGCCTTAAACATATCATCAAGGATTCGTTGCATTTTCTCCCATATTGCGTAACCATAAGGTTTGATTACCATACAACCTCTAACGGCTGATTGTTCTGCCAAATCAGCTTTTACCACCAATTCATTATACCATTGAGAATAGTTCTCAGATCTTTTGGTGAAATTTTTAAGTTCTTTTGCCATTTCTCTTATCTATTTTATGTAAGATAATTAATTATTTATTTCTTATTTTATAATGCTATTCTTCCTTTTTTTGCACTCTCAAGCATTTGATTACCAGGCACTAAATAAATTTCTAATCGTCTATTTTTCGAACGATTTTCGCCAGATATATTAGGCACTAATGGTTCTGTTGCTCCACTTGCAGTAGGGAATATATATTTTGTATCTGCCACATTATTTTCAAACCATTCAAATATAGCATCAACCCTATCCAATGCTAAATTATCTGTATATGTATCAGAACCTGTATTGTCAGTATGAACAACTAAAATCACTCTGTACATATCAGGAATTTTCAAATAGCGTTTTATCGGATCTAAATATTTATCTCCGGATTTTAATAATGTGGTTTCATTAGGGAGGAATAGATAATCTGTTGGAATAGTAACTATTATTATTTCTCGATTTCTTAATGTTTCAACATTACACCCACTATTCTTATTATACTTACCATTCCTCAAATTAAGAGCTTCATTATACTGAAATTTTTGGATCATTGGTGCAAATTTTCCCAAATCAACTGACGCCATTATTTCAGCATTTGTCATTTCATCAAGATTTTCTTCTTTATCCGATTGAAATATATTTATGCCTCCAGCCAACAATGTATTGGTTGATAAAATCAAACAACTAATCGTTAAAAATATCCAAACTTTCTTCATATTCAAGTTCACCTTTAATAATACATTTCAAATCATTCTTATTAATAGAGATTTCTCCATCTTTCTTAATTGATTTCTCAATGTAAATATAAAGATTATCAAAATCAATGGCATCATCACTATCATCAGATAGGTCTAAAAGACCATTATCTTCATAATAGTCCCAAATACAATCAATTACGAATAATATTTCATCATCAGAATAATTATTCTTAGTTTCATCGGGGAGATAATTCCGTATAAAACCTATTGCTTTATCTTCATCATAACTTAAATTTTCACTCATGATATTAACTGTTCAAATTTATTAATCCTTCAGGAAGCATCATATATAATATTTTTTTGTCGTTATCAATATTAGATATGAAATCAGAAGTTATAGGTATGTAATTTATGTTTTCTAAATATTTAACCACAAAAAGAGCGTTCTCTGTAGAGTCATCAATATCTATAATTTCTCCAATATATACGTTATCATCACTATGAATGGCATATCCAATATAGAAATCTGCATATTCTCCATCATTTTCGAATTGCTCTTCATATTCACTCAATATCTCTTTTCTACAAAAGATTGTTTTATTAACAAAAGGTTTAGTCGCTATTTCTGAATCAACATCTTCTAATTTAATGAGCATTGATTTGCTCCCTTTAGTTCTGACAGTCTCAATATAAAATGGGACAAAAATACCATTTACTTCAACAATGATGTAATTGTTATCATCAAAAAAATCATGTTCAACAAACATTGTTGCATTCAATTCGCCCTTAATTCCATGCGATTTGTTAAATTGACCAATTTCCGATATTTCAAATCTTTGAATCATCTATTCAATCTTCAACACGTATTATTCTTGCTCCAAGCCTATTAAGTCTCTCATCAATATGCTCATAACCTCTATCTATTTGATCGATGTTTTGTATTTTACTTGTCCCTTTTGCTCCCATTGCCGCCATAAGCATTGCAATACCGGCACGTATGTCTGGTGAAACCATATTAGTAGCATGCAACGAATGTATTTTCCCTAAACCAATGACTGCCGCACGATGAGGGTCGCATAAAATAATCTTTGCTCCCATATCAATTAACTTATCAACAAAGAACAATCGACTTTCAAACATCTTTTGATGTATTAAAACACTTCCGGTTGCTTGTGTGGCAACGACCAAAAATATACTTAATAAATCTGGAGATAGTCCGGGCCACGGAGCATCTGCAAATGTCATTATCGAACCATCAATAAATGACTCTATTTCATATTTATCCAATGCCGGAATTAAAATATCATTTCCTACTTGCTTAATTTCAATTCCTAATCGGGCGAAAGCATCAGGCATTATTCCCAGATCTTTAATATCTACATCCTTTAACGTCAATTCAGAGCCTGTCATTGCTGCAATGCCAATAAAACTTCCCACTTCAATCATATCAGGAAGCATTCTATGCTCTGTCCCTTTTAGTTTTTTGACACCCTCTATTGTCAACAAATTTGATGCAATACCTTCAATTTTTGCACCCATTCTGACCAACATCTTACACAATTGTTGTATATATGGTTCACAGGCTGCATTATAGATGGTTGTTACTCCATCAGCAAGAACAGCAGACATTATCAAATTCGCCGTACCTGTTATTGATGCTTCATCAAGCAGCATATATGTTCCTTTCAGACCATTCGGTGCTGATACTTTAAAAATATGTTGTGAGGGTTCATATTCGAAATCTGCCCCTAATTTCTTCATACCCAAAAAATGAGTATCTAATCTCCTCCGTCCAATTTTATCTCCTCCGGGTTTAGGCAATATTGCTCTACCAAAACGAGCGACTAATGGTCCTATTATCATTACAGATCCTCGCAAAGACTGAGCTTTCCTTATAAAATTATCTGTATATATGTAATCAATATTTATTTCATCTGCTTGAAATGAGTAGGTATTAGTATCTAATTTCTCAATTTTCACATTCATTTCGCCTAATAATTTTATAAGATTATTGACATCAAGAATGTTAGGAATATTAGAAATAATAACCTTTTCATCTGTAAGCAATACTGCACATATCACTTCAAGAGCTTCATTTTTTGCCCCTTGTGGAGTTATTGCCCCTTGAAGTTTATGTCCACCTTCAACAATAAAAGTTCCCATATTTATTGATTATTTAGTATTACTTCTTCTTTTTTTTAGATTTTGATTTAGATTTTGATGTTGCAACTACATCTTCTTTGAATTCATGAAGGAAGTAGCTATTTGGATCAAGTGTAATCTTTCCATGAGAGTACTCTGCCAAATCTCGTAATATTTTAGCATCGTCTACACCTTCTTTATTATGGATAAGCATTAATTTTTTCATGTGATGTGCAATCATAGAAATTAAGGTGGATCTTTCCTCTCCCTCTTCCATTTCTGCAACAACATTAATCATTTGCTCAATGTTATTTCCATAATGTCTGTATTTTATATTGCTAACACTATATGGTATTCTTTCCGGCTTAGGATTTAGTTCATCTTTTTGAACTACTTTACATGGATAATCTATATCCAACCGAAAATCTGACATAACATATAAATGATCCCATAATTTATTCTCTGATGCCTCATTCTCTTTCAAATCAGGAAACAGATTTCCCATTATGTCTATTATTGCATATGCACATTTGGTCCTCTCTTCTCTATTTTCAATAGACATACAAAAATCAACCATTTGCTGAATATTTCTTCCATATTCAGGCAAAATCAATTGCTTTGTCTGCGTATTATATTGTATCATTAATCTGATTTTTCTATTTTCTGCAAAAATAATATTTTTTTTTGATTTTTCAAATTTTGTTTTTTGGAATAGTTGTCTGAAACTCTTTAAGATATTCCGGAACAGAATATGCCAAATCCATGAATTTTTTATCTCTAAAAGCTCGTTCTGACAATGCCATCATATCAATTGCATTAGGAACTATTCTATTCATATACATAGCATTAGGAGATTTTATAATTTCCATAGCTTTTTTGCTGCCATTACCCATAAAATAAACCTTGCCTTTATTTAAGTATTCTTTAAAACTTTCTTCAGTTAAAATCAGTGGGTGGGGAGGTTCAATGGCATTCATCGCAAAATCATAAACTCCTGTATATACCTCCATTCTCCTTGCATCAAGCATTGGAACCAACAACTCATCTCCTTCCCAATCGTATTTTCGAAACATTGCACTGACTGCCATTATTTCAAGTGTAGATATTCCGATAAGTGGTATATTCTTTCCAAAACATATTCCTTTTGCTGTTGATAATCCTATTCGCAAACCGGTATAGGATCCGGGACCTATACTAACGGCAACGGCTGATAATTCTTGATCATGATTTTTAAGATAATTCATACATTCCTCTATGAATGGAGCCAAAACTATAGCATGGTTCATTGCCTCTTCTTCTCTTTTCTCAAAAAGAACTCCACCACCTGATGTTAATGCAACAGAACACATGTCTGATGATGTTTCTATATTCAATATTATATCCATATTTCTTAATCGATTAATTGATTATTCAAACTTTTATAAAAATTTTCCACACATCTCATTCCATCTATTGCCGAAGATACAATACCACCGGCATATCCTGCACCTTCTCCACAAGGATATAATCTGCTAATTTCAACATGGCATAAAGTTTCCGGATCTCTTGGTATTCTTATTGGACTCGATGTGCGAGATTCTAAACCTATCAATATTGCTTCTTGTGTTAAAAAACCTTTACTGCGTTTCCCAAATTGCTTAAAACCTTCTTGTAATCTTTCTGATATTCCTTTGGGTAATAAGAAATGAATCGGAGCTGAATGAATTCCCGGAGCATAGGAAGATTTTGGCAATGTTACAGATATTTTATTATTAATGAAGTCAATCATTCTTTGTGCAGGGGCATTTAGGCTTTTACCTGATGCATTATAAAAATTTTCCTCAATTGACTTCTGTAATTCCATCATTTCAAATTCTCCATACATAGAAAATTCAGGAAAATCTCCAGGTCTAATTTCAACCACCATTCCGGAATTTGACCAACGAGAGCCCCTATTAGAAGGCGACATACCATTTACAACTAATTGATTATCTGCTGATGCTGCCGGGACAATAATGCCTCCGGGACACATACAAAATGAATAAACCCCTCGCCCGTTCACTTGTGTTACAAAACTATATTCAGCAGGTGGGAGAATTTCTCCTCGTCCGACCTTACTATGATATTGAATTTGATCAATTAAGCTTTGAGGATGCTCTAATCTCACTCCTATTGCTAAGCCTTTAGATTCTATCTTAACTCCATGATCATGAAGCATTTTATATACATCTCGAGCTGAATGTCCGGTTGCTAATATAACGGGACCGAATAATTTATTTCCGGAAGCTACTTCAACGCCTTTTACCTCTTTTTGTTCTATTATTAAACTAACTACTTTTGTATTGAAATGAACTTCACCTCCACATTTTATAATAGTTTGTCTTATATTTTTTATGATTAAGGGTAATTTATCACTTCCTATATGAGGGTGAGCATCGATTAGAATATTTTCAGAGGCTCCAAATTGATGCAATATTTGCAACACATCGTCAACATTTCCTCTTTTTTTGCTGCGAGTAAATAATTTTCCATCACTATATGCTCCAGCTCCACCTTCACCAAAACAATAGTTCGACTCCGGATTAATTTTACCGGCTTTTGATATATTGGCTAAATCTTTCCGACGAGTATCTACATCTGAACCACGCTCAAGAATAATAGGCTTTATTCCTAATTCAATGGCTCGTAATGCAGCAAACAATCCTGCCGGACCTGCACCTACAATGATTATATGATTTTTACTATTTGCAACGTCTGAATATTCTTTGGCATTTTTTGTTACCAACACTTTATCGTCATCTATTGCTAACAATATTGTAAGATTTATATAAATTTGTCGTTGTCTTGCATCAATCGACTTTTTTATTATTCTCCATTGATTTATTCGTTTTAATTCAATTCCGGAAATTTGTGACACCTCACTAAGTATCTTTTTCTCCGACACTGAGTCTTCGGGAATAAGACGAATATTTATCTTTTCAATCATTTCAGTTTATTTTAAAGTGCAAATTTAGCATATCTTTAATTAAGTTTTAGTAATTTTGTGAACATTTTATTAAAAACTATAATTTTGAATGGCAAATAGTCTTAAAATTGGATTCCTTTTTGATTTAGATGGTGTTCTTATTGATAGTGAATATAAATATTCTCTAATTTGGAAAAAGATAAACGAAGATTTCCCAACCGGGATTGAAAATTTGGAAGATGTCATTAAAGGCACTACCCTACCCGACATTTTATCTCGCTATTACCCTGATGAGAAAATAAGAGCTCAGGTTGCTGAACGATGTGTATACGAAGAAAACAATATGATATATGATTTTTGTAATGGGGCAATTAATTTTCTTACAGAATTAAAAGCAAATAATTATCCTATTGCTCTGGTAACAAGTAGTGATTCCGTTAAAATGAATCATCTTTGGCAACAACACCCTTCATTTAAATCATTCTTTACTTCTATTATTGATGCTGAAAAAGTAACCAAGTCAAAACCAGACCCTGAAGGATACTTAAAAGCAGCATCAGAGTTAGGTATACCTGCTAAACATTGTATCGTTTTTGAAGATTCCATACAGGGAGTTAAAGCTGGTAAAGCAGCCGGAGCATACGTTATTGGAATTAATGGCACAGTCGATAGTTCTCTATTAAGCCTTTATGCCGATGACATACTTGATAGTTTAGAAAACTTGGACATCAATCACTTAATTAAAAAAGTAGCAAATTAATCATATGAATATCCCATTAGCCGAACGACTTCGTCCAAATACATTAGATAATTATATCGGACAGCAACATCTTGTTGGAGAAGGTGCTGTTATTCGGCAAATGATTGAATCCGGACGAATAAATTCTTTCATTCTTTGGGGGCCTCCCGGTGTTGGAAAGACTACTCTTGCAAAAATAATCGCAGAACAGACAGAATCAGCTTTCTTTACATTAAGTGCTGTTACATCAGGAGTAAAAGACGTAAGAGATGTTATAGAAAGATGTAAAGCAGAAAGTAGAAGTGTATTTAGCAAATCTCGCCCTATTTTATTTATTGATGAGATACATCGATTTAATAAATCTCAACAAGACTCTTTATTAGGAGCTATTGAACAGGGCATAGTTACACTGATTGGAGCCACAACTGAAAATCCGTCTTTTGAAATCATACGTCCATTATTGTCAAGAGCACAAGTCTATGTCTTAAAACCTCTTGAAGAGAATGACCTTAAAAGATTATTAAATCATGCTTTAGAAAAAGATGAAATTTTAAAAACTCGAGACATCAAGATTGAATCAACAAAGGCTTTATTTAGATTTGCAGGTGGAGATGCTCGTAAGCTACTAAATATTCTTGACTTAATCGAACAATCAATTGCTAAGAATGAACAAATTAATATTTCAGATGAATTAGTAATAAATCGGCTTCAAGAAAATCCTGCCGCATACGATCGTAATGGAGAATTACATTACGACATCATTTCAGCATTTATAAAATCAATACGAGGTAGCAATCCTGATGCGGCAGTATATTGGTTAGCTCGAATGATTGCCGGTGGTGAAGATCCTGCTTTTATTGCACGACGCCTTGTTATTTTAGCATCTGAAGACATTGGATTGGCGAATCCGAATGCTTTATTGTTAGCAAATGCCACTTTCGACGCTATTCAAAAAATTGGGTGGCCAGAAGGAAGAATAATTTTATCGGAATGTGCTATATATTTAGCTACATCTCCTAAAAGTAATTCTGCTTATATGGCAATTAATCATGCGTTGCAATTTGTTGAGTCAACAGGGAATCTACCTGTACCATTACATCTGCGTAATGCTCCCACAAAATTAATGAAAGATTTAGGTTACAACGAGGGCTACAAATATGCACATGACTATGAAAATAATTTTGTCAAACAACAATATATGCCAAATGAAGCAATAGATCAAACGTTTTGGATTCCATCAAAGAATGCATCTGAATTAAAAATGCAAGAAAGAATCAACCTCTTAAACAATGACAACTACAAAATCTAATATTACTTTGTTTCAGAAATGTATAAGGGAAGCATTAGTCATCAAATGGGATAAATAACGAGGGATTACCCCACTCCCATTCTCCGGGATATACTGCTTGAAAATTAAATTGAGCTATCCCTAAATCAATCTGACTTTTATCACTGTTACTCTCAACATACATTAAAACATTTCCTTTATCATATTTTATCCTTGCCGGACGCTTATTCAGAGACGAAGGAGAAACAGAAACGGCTTCAATTGCATCTTTCAATTTGGGATTCTTTTCGAAAAAAGCTTCTTGATCGTATAAATTTGGCATAAAATCACTTAATGACATCTTTTTTGAATGAATTAAGGTATATGCAATTCGTGCAACCGGTCGAATTTTAGTTTTATCTTCAAATCCAAGTAAAATTATAAACAACAGTTTTTCTCCCGCCTTTAAGTCAACTGAAACAGCATTTTTATCATATGTCCCTCCGACATAGCAAGTGCCTAAACCAAGAGAGCTCACCTTCATTACTATCTGTTGAGCAAAAAATCCGGCACGCTGATAACTATACTTATAATATGGATCTATTACACATGTGATATAATTATTTGCATTTGCAAAAAAGCCATATGACTGTCTGAAAGTCTTGAATGGATTATTATCATTTACACATAAACAGAACTTGATTCCCGATTCATGTGTATTAATCATTGTTATTTCTGCTTTTATTTTATTTATTATATCTAACGGTATTGGTTCTTTTGTATACGAACGAACTGAATGCCGTTCTTTTAAATCATTTAAAGAGTAGTGCATAATATAAAATAATGCCCTGAATCAGTTTAGACACAGGGCATTTTATCATTCTTAAAAATTAAAACTTAATTTCGTAATTTTCTAAAAACTTCATTGTTGACTCAATATAATCTTTCATTACGACATCATCATCAACAGAAGGAACTACACTACGATATTTGCCAATTATATCTTCAATCATTGGAGAAGATTTCAATGGACGACGGAAATCTAATCCTTGTGCTGCATTCATAAGTTCAATACCTGCAATATATTGAAGATTTGAAATTATTTTATGAAGTTTGGTAGCTGCATTTGCTCCCATTGAAACCAAGTCTTCTTGACCATTTGAACTTACAATGGAATCAGAAGATGCCGCATAGCAATACATCTTATTTTGACTAACTACAGCCGCAGCTGCATATTGTGGAATCATGTAACCTGAATTAAGTCCAGGGTGTGCAACAAGGAACTCAGGCAAACCTCTTTGTCCAAGAATTAACTGAGCTGTGCGACGCTCTGAAATATTTCCAAGCTCATGAAGAGCAATACCCATATAATCAAAAATTAATGCCAAAGGCTCTCCATGGAAATTACCACCAGAAACAACTAAATCTTCATCAGGGAACACCGTCGGATTATCTGTTACCGAGTTAATTTCTGTATGGAGAACATTTGTAACATGATACATTGCATCTTTTACAGCCCCATGCACTTGAGGAATACATCTAAATGAGTATGGGTCCTGAACATGTGCTTTTTCTCTTTTTATAATCTCACTACCTTCGAGAATTTTTCTAAATCTTTCGGCTGTTTCAATTTGGCCTCTATGAGGTCTTACTTGGTGTATACAATCAAAGAATGGTTCAATACGCCCGTCAAAAGCCTCCAATGATATAGCCCCTATGAGGTCAAAACAATTCACCATGTGCCAACCATCGATCAATGCTTTTATTCCATTGGCACTCATAAACTGAGTTCCATTAAGCAATGCCAATCCTTCTTTTGATTTCAATTTAATAGGACTCCAACCAAAAATATTGAGAATTTCAGAACCTTTGAAACGTTTTCCTTTATGCATTACTTCTCCTTCTCCGATCAATGGAAGGAATAGATTTGCAAGTGGAGCAAGGTCTCCTGAAGCTCCTAACGAGCCTCTATCATAAACTACAGGAAGAATGTCATTGTTATAAAAATCCAAAATTCTTTGAACCGTAATTACTTGTACGCCACTGAAGCCCATTGAAAGTGCATGAGCTTTAAGTAGCAACATTAATCTAACTACAGTTTCATCTACCGGTGTACCAATACTACATGAATGACTCTTTACTAAATTTTCTTGCAAAGTAGATAAATCTTCAACTGAAATCGTACGATTACACAAAGAACCAAATCCGGTAGTTACGCCATATATCGGTTTTGATCTATCGTCCATTTTTGCATCAAGATAGTTGCGACAATGCTCTATCTTTTGTTTTGCTTCTTCTGAAAGAGTGAGTTTTACTTTTTCATTTAATAATTGCTCAATCAAATCATAAGTTAATAGACTTGAGCCAATAGCATATTCTTTCATAGGTATAGATTTATAGGTTAATTGAATTCAATAGTTCTTGCTCTTTATTATTTGCTATTTCATGTAATCTATCACATTCAGCAGATAATTCAGCTACTTTAGTAGCATCTTTAAGTGAAGATAAATTGATTCTGACATTTAGTAATGCTCCAAACGTTGCTGTTCTTGCACACATCATTGCCACACAAGCATCTGTAATAGCATTTTGATTTCCTTTTGATGCAATAATCGCAATTGAATCCATAATCTCAACTGCTGTTTTAGCTACTTCTAATGGGACTAACGCAGCTTTCAGAGTTGCGTCTTGAATGGCAACTGAACGTATGCTCTTCTCTTCATCTGTTTCCTTTGGAAGTTTGAATGCATCAAAAACTACATTGTATGCATCTGCATCATCATCAATAAATTGCAAAAATTTAACTTGTGCTTCAGCCATTTTGGGAGCAATTGCTTTCATCTCGTCTTCCACATCAACATATTTTTTTCTTCCAATGGTCAAGCCTGTAACCATTTCTGCAAGTGCAGAAGACAAAGCTCCACATAATGCTGATATACTACCTCCTCCTGGAACAGGATCACTTCCGGAGGTTTTTGCCATAAAATCTTTTATATTCAAATCTTGAAGTTTCATAATTGAGTACGTTTAAAATTTATTTTCATTTACTATTTTTCCTCTATATATTGTAGTTTTCACACAATTCATGCCTACATAATATGGAAGCATATTATAATTATCTGTATTAAGAATTATAATATTACCTTGTTTGCCAATTTCAAGACTACCTATTTGATCTGCTAAACCAAGAGCAGCAGCCCCATTTATCGTTAATGCTGTGATTGTCTCCTCAATCGTCATTTTCATATAGATGCATGATAACGCAATCGTAAGAGGTATTGAACCAGAGAAACATGAACCGGGATTTAAGTCAGTAGCAAGAGCAACAGCAGCTCCGGCATCAATAAATTTACGTGCTGGAGCAAATGGCTCTTTTAATGTAAAGGCAGTTAGAGGAAGTAATGTTGCAACAACATCATTTTTTGCCATTTCTTCGATTCCTTTATCACTGACATGCAAAAGATGGTCTGCAGATAATGCTCCAAGTTCGGCAGAGAGTTCTGCTCCTCCAAGTGTTACAATTTCATCAGCATGTAACTTTATTTTATACCCCATTTCCTTTGCGGCTTGCAACAAGCGTCGAGAATCATCTAATTCAAATACATTCTTTTCACAAAACACATCGCAATTTATTGCCAAATCTTTAAACTTGGGCAACATATCAGAGATAATCATATCGATGTATTCACTCGTGCGTCCGGCATATTCTTTAGGTACAGCGTGAGCTCCTAAAAATGTAGATACGATACCTACTTTTTGATCTTCTGCAGAGGCTAATCGGTTTATTACTTCAAGCTGTTTAAGTTCTGTTTCATAATTTAGACCATAACCACTCTTTGCTTCAACCGTTGTAACCCCCATTGCAGACATCTTATCTATAAAGACTTGAGCTTTATCGTATAATTGGTCTGCTGATTCTTCACGTGTAGAATTAACCGTACTTTGTATACCTCCTCCACGTTGCATAATCGACATATAGGTATCACCTTTTAATCGCCATTCAAATTCATCGGGGCGATATCCCCCGAAAACTAAATGAGTATGAGAATCAACAAATCCCGGCAATACAACATTTCCTTGGGCATCTATAGCTTCATAATTTTTGTTATCAATATGTGGAGCTTCTTCTATTGAGCCAACATACGTGATAATACCATCTGTAACTACAATAATACCATTTTCTATTGTATGGATTTCAGACATAGAACTCCCCTTGCGAGCCTTTTCGCCAAGAGGAGTTACTATTTTTGCATTATTAATTATAATATTATGCATATGAATTATTCTTCCATTATTCTTGATTCGAGGACTTGTTTCATTGAGAAGTCTTCAATTCCAAGATAATATTCAGCAGTATCAACAAGTGCTGCCATAGGAACAAGACCAACTATTTCACTACCGGCAATTGTAACACCCCAACGAGCTGCTTCAAACTTCACTGTTTCAAATACTCTATATAGAGATGTACGAGTATAGTCTGTCATATTTATTGATACTTGTACGATTCCTCTGTCAGCAAGATCAACTCCCATAGCTTTTACAAATCTGAAACCTCCATTGATATGACGAATTCTTTTACCAATAGCAGTAGCAATATCAAGACGATTTGTATTTAGGTTAATATTGAAAGCCACAAGAGGCATACGAGCACCTATAGCCACTGTTCCGGCTGTCGGGTGACGTTGCTCTGGTCCAAAATCAGGACGCCATTCAGGTTGATGAATCTTTTCTTCCATTCCTTCAAATTCACCTTTGCGAATTGATGCAAGATTTTCTCTATGAGGAGCCGACGCAGACTTTTCATATAGGAATACAGGGAAGTTATATAATCTCGCAACTTCAGCACCAACTTCTTTTGATAATTCAATACAATCTTCCATGCTCGCATTGCGAATAGGAATAAATGGGATTACATCAACTGCTCCCATTCGAGGGTGTTGACCTTCATGCTTTGTCAGATCTATTAATTCAACTGCTTTCCCTACGGCTTCAATGACTGCAGCTTTTAGTGGTTCGCGTTCGCCAACAACTGTAACCACTAAACGATTATGATTTTCGTCGTTAGAATAATCCAATAATTTCACGTCTTGTTTGCCTCTGAAGCAATCAAGAATTTTTTCCATTTTTTCTTTGTCGCGACCTTCACTAAAATTAGGTACGCATTCAATGATTTGGTTCATAATGTTATATTTTATTTGTTAATTAATTCTTTTATATATTTCTCATTTGCTAAATATGGTTCAGTTATGACAAAGCCTTCAACTTCATGAGTTTTATTCCAATCGCTGACTGTTTCCATTGCGTTTTCATTTCTTGCCCACGAACGGCGTGCCACTCCTCCCATAACGTCCCAAAGCATTGCTTTTTTGAGTATCTCATCTACTCTTTCTGAGCCATCACAGACCATTCCAAATCCACCATTTATAGACTTACCGATACCTACACCTCCTCCATTATGAAGTGCTACCAAGCTCATTCCTCTTGCACAGTTACCGGCAAAACATTGAACAGCCATATCAGCCATTACATTTGAGCCATCTTTTATATTTGATGTTTCTCTGAAAGGAGAATCTGTGCCACTTACATCATGGTGATCTCTTCCAAGCATAATCGGACCAACTTCTCCGTTTCTAACCATTTCATTAAATTTAAGGGCAATGGCTAAACGTCCTGCTGCATCTTGATATAGAATGCGTGCTTGAGTCCCTACAACAAGAGCATTTTTTTCTGCATCACGTATCCAATTATAATTATCTCTATCTTGTCCACGGCGATTCACATCAATACAACTCATTGCCGCCTTGTCTGTTTTAATCAAATCTTCATGCTTACCACTCAAACAAACCCAACGGAAAGGACCATAACCATAATCAAACAACATTGGACCCATTATATCTTCTACATATGAAGGCCATATGAATCCATCTTTTTCGTCAATGCCATTTTTTGAAATTTCTTTCACTCCTGCATCATATATTGCTTTCATGAATGAATTTCCATAATCAAAGAAATATGTCCCACGTTCGACAAGCACTTTTATTGCTTCATAATGACGTCGTAATGTCTTATCAATTAGTTCTTTGAATTTTGGAAGGTCATCATGTAGAAGACGTGTACGTTCTTCAAAAGTAATTCCTGCCGGACAATATCCTCCTTCATAGACAGCGTGACATGATGTTTGATCACTCAACAATTCAACCTTCTTATTGTTTGCAACAGCATATTCTAATAAATCAACCACATTACCATGATATGCTATTGATATTGAACGTTTTTCATTCATCGCTGATTCTGCTAATGCAAATGCTTCTGCTATGTCTGAAGTAACCTCTTGCACCCAGCCCTGTGAATGACGAGTTTCAATACGAGAGAGATCAACTTCTGCAATTATAGCAGCTGCACCTGCTATCTCTGCAGCCTTCGGTTGAGCTCCACTCATTCCTCCAAGTCCTGATGAAATAAACAGATGTCCTCTCAAATCGCCATCTTGAGGAATACCTAATTTCATTCTTCCTGCATTAAGAAGAGTATTAAATGTACCATGAACAATACCTTGTGGTCCAATATACATCCAACCTCCAGCTGTCATTTGACCATAATTGGCAACTCCCAACTGCATTGCTTCATGCCAATCATGAAGATTATCAAACATACCAACCATCATGGCATTCGTGATTATTACACGTGGAGCAGACGGATTTGATGGAAATAGACCCAGAGGGTGTCCTGATTCAACGACTAATGTTTGGTCCTGAGTCAACTCTTCAAGATATTGCATTATCAAACGATATTGCATCCAATTTTGACAAACTTGACCGGTTTCTCCATAAGTAACTAATTCATACGGATATAAGGCTATGTCAAAACAAAGATTATTATCAATCATCACTTGAAATGCTTTACCTTCAACACATTTCCCTTTATATTCATCTATTGATTTCGCTTTAAGATCTCCTTGAGGACGATAACGATAGCCGTAAATACGCCCTCTTGTTCGAAGTTCCTCTAAGAATTCTGGAGCTAATTGCTCATGCAATTCTTCTGGTATATATCGAAGTGCATTTTTTAAAGCTACAACTGTTTTTTCTGGAGTTAACGTATAACCACGATCCGGGGCACGTCTTATACCTTCTTCAAATGAAGGATATTCGGGAAGTTCTTTAGAAAGAGTTATTTTCATGTTTTCTATGGTTTGATTTCTTAATTCTGCGAAATTAATAAATTTTAACCATATATCAACAATTATTTTCTACATTTTTTTAATAAAAAAAAGGACACCTTCGAAAGGTTCCCTTTTTGTGGAGATGGAGGGATTTGAACCCTCGTCCAAACGTGGAACTAATAAGCTTTCTACATGCTTAGTCATGAACTTAATTTTTCGAGATATAACAGGCTTCTGACCTCCAATCATATCCTTATCTTCTTAACTTCAAATACCGGTCGAAGCTCCCTGTATTCTATTTCCGATTTTTTTGGCACTACCTTATCGAAACGTCTCGGAACGGGGCAATCGGGTAATGTCTCGTCTTCACTATCTTTAATGAAGATTAAGCAATCCTACTATACTTCAGATTAGGCAGCGAGAGCGTAATTATTATTTTCGCCATTTATAAGTCGATACCAATTGATTTAAGAGCATAGGCATCTTAGCTCTGCATGCTTACTTACCACTTCTACACGCTGTCAAAACCAGTCATCCCCTACTGATTTGAATTACGTTGCAAAGTTACATCAAAAATTCTACTTTTGCAAAATACAATACTAAATCTCTATTTTTTTAGAAAATTGTTATTCTTGTGTAGCGTCTTCAGTTGAATCTTCTTTTTCAGATTCTTCTTCACTAACGAATTTTGTAAACCCAGCTTCAATAAGTATGTTATACCAACTGAACAACTTCTTTATATCATTATCATATACTCTTTCTTGGTCATAATTTGGAAGAATCTTTTCAAAATGATTACGCAATTCCTTCTCTGTAATTAATTGTTTTACATCAATTTTACCACCATTTTCAAAAGCATACACTTTTTCAAGCACTTCTCCCAATGATATATCTTCTGTTGTTGTATACATTGCAATATCGCCTAAAGAGATTATTTTATCTCGAGAATGTGCGGGAATGCGTTTTTTTGACAGTAAATCTTCTATTATTAATACATTCTTTCCTTGAGAAATTATTTTAAACAAACTTGGTTTGCCTGTTATAGCTAATATTGTACGAAGCATAATTTTAAATTAATTATATTTTAGTTATTGATATTTTTTTGTTTGACATTTGATTTATAAAATGGTTTATTTGCTCTACCAAAGATTTTTGACCATTATTATTTATTATTTTAAGTTTTTCAATAGGCAAATTATCCATTTCATTTTTTTGTGATGAAATTCTTTTCTTTATTTCTTCTTTAGATATATTATTTCTGATTTCTACTCGTCTGATTCTTTCCTCTTCTGATGCGTCTACGTACCATATTGAATCCACAAATTCATCAAGATGTGACGTATGTAGAATTGCAGACTCGATGAATATTATTTCTGTTTTCTGTTGCTCAATCCATTTCTCTATATCAGATCTAACTGCATTATGAACAACGAAATTCACTTTATTCCGAATTATTGAATTTGAAAATATCTTGTCGGCAAGAATAGTGGTGTTAATTGATCCATTTGACATAATAACCTGTTCTCCAACTATTTCTATTAACTTCTCTTTAATCGATTTGGAGGAGTGCATTAGTATTTTTGCTCGACTATCACAATCATAGACAGGAAATCCTTTAATCCTACATATTTTAGATACTATACTTTTCCCACTACCGATACCTCCTGTTATCCCGACCAAAATTTTCATTTCTTCGAATAAACTTAACCAACTCATTTTACAATCATATATTCAACACTATCTTTTGTTAATTTCAAATTAACATATTGCTCAGGAGACGATTCTATAGCTATCTTAATTTTATTTGATGTTGGTAAAATTGTGTTATAATCTGCAACAATAATAATATCTTGTGTTAATTCATCAAATTGACTCATAGGAGCAAAATAACTTACTTCTGACACAGCTGGGAAAAGAATTAACGATTCTCCGTTAGGAACATTGATAGGTTTGATATCTACGGAAGCATACTTTAAAACAAGGGGTTCGACTGCTATGACAACAGTTACCTCAGATGGCTCTATTCTTACTCCATTTATAGGTCGAATACGCACTTTCGCTTCGTATGATTCCTTAAGATTATGTTTTACTATCTTTTCAGTATATACTTGTTCAATAGTATCTAAAACTTGTAAATCACCGTATATTTTAACCAAGGAACCGGTGGTTGAGTATGGCTGTGAATTTATTATATTCTCCAATGATGGAGTAACATCTGCATCTATTACGAGATTAACTTCTTTACCTGGATTTATGGTATAATTTAATCTTAATGAATCAAG
Source organism: uncultured Porphyromonadaceae bacterium (assembly GCA_937911575.1). Classification (GTDB taxonomy): domain Bacteria; phylum Bacteroidota; class Bacteroidia; order Bacteroidales; family Muribaculaceae; genus Lepagella. Next base: position 24,742 of record CALDPR010000025.1, read on the forward strand.
TGATAATGCAGAAATTTGAGCAGTCGTACCAAAGAATGATCTGACAACTGTATTAATTTCAGCATTAGTCATTCTAAAGACTCCATTTTGTGCATATTCATTGAAATTAATCCTAATTAATGGCTCATTAAACCACCCTTTTCTAAGCAAATTTGCTCCTCTATCTCTAACATGAACGTGCAGAGATTTTGGAGGGTCTGTAATGAATGTAACATTATCCGGAATGTTTTCAACTTTTAGTTTAACATCAAAATCACTCTGACCATTATCGTTAAGAGTCATCATTAGCCAAAAAACAGTTGATATTGCAACAAAGACTAAAAACACCATAAAATTATGGTAATAAACCGTTTTCTTAATTTGATGCCATCTTTCAATATATTCCGATAATTTGCTCATTGATTTTTAGTTAAAAAAGAGCCAAAACACAATGTGTTATGGCTCTTTTATTAGAAAAATAATTATTTTTTAGTTTCATTAGCTGCATCAATAGATGGATACACAGATCCTTTATCTATTTTAATAATTACACCTTGTGAAACTTCAATTAAAAATGTTGTTTCTTTAACTTCTTTGATTTTACCATATATACCACCTGCCGTAACGACATTATCTCCAGCTTGCATCGCTTCACGAGCTTTACGGATTTCTTTTTGTTTCTTTTGTTGTGGACGTATCATAAAGAAATAGAATACAACAATGATACCTACGATAAACAATAGATTAATCATTCCAGCACTTCCACCTGATTGCTGTTGAAGAAGAATTGTTGATAACATAATGATTTTTATTTAATTTATATTTATTAATACAATTAATTCTTTTATTTTTCTTATTAGTTAATTAGATAAATAAATTTTTAAACACACAATTCGTTTTATTCTTTTAATAAAATCTTATCGGCTCGTAGTTTTGCTATTATTGCACCAAGAATTCCATTTATAAATAAACTACTTTTAGGTGTACTATAATATTTAGCTATTTCAATATATTCATTTAAAGAGACATTTACAGGAATTTTATGGAAATTAAGTATTTCTGCCAATGTTGTTATAATTAAAATCACATCCATGAATGCTAATCGTTCGGAATCCCATGATTCTTTCTTAACAAATTCATTTATATATGATTTATATTCGTCCTTGTTTTTTATAACATATTGAAAAAGTTCTTCTCCAAATCTGGCATCTTCTTCATCTTTATATTTTGCAAGGATAAAATCTTTTGTTTCAGATTCTACTTTCTTTATTGTTTTTAAAACGAATGTTCCTACTATATCAATATCATCATTCCAAAATACAGATTTCTCCTCAAGGGATTCTTCTAAATCAGTATTTCCAAATATAATCGTTTTAAAAATATTTCGCCAGAATTCACAATCTGCTTTTAGATCATTGACTTCTGCATTCATATATTCATCATATATTTCAGAATCAATAATATTTTTTAGCAATGAATTCAGCAATATTCTATTTTCAGAATGCCAGCTTAATTTATTTTTATTAATAAAGTCTATAAAAATTTCATTAGAGCGTAGAATTTCAACAAACTTATTTTCAACAAAACGCAGATTTGGATTCAAATCTTCTTCTGAAGGTAAGAATTTATGCTTATTTAAATCTATTTGCTGTTCTCGCAAATTTGTTAGTTCTATTGGAAGTAATAATAGCCAAAAATATAATTCATATGATTTATCAAAACTACTTCGCAATGTCTTTATGGCATCAAATATATTATCTTGCGACATAGAGAAATTTAAGAACGTTGTATTCATCATTTCTCTCATTCGTTCAACACCTCTTGCCGAGAAGTTTTCTTGCTGCCCGATTAAATCATTAAGTTCTTTATTTGGTATTATTATTAACGAGAAAATCTCTTGCCACACTTTTAAGTCTTGCGACATTCCTTTATCAGCACTCTTTAGATAATTTTTTAAGATGGCTGATTCTTTTATTTGGTCAGTTAATATAGATATTAGACTTGAATAAGGATACGGTTCAATACTATTTCTTACTAAATTAGATTTTATTTTTTCATCATTCATTATAATTCGAATGAATCTATTGTCTTTTAATGGCAAATATTTCTTTACCTCAACAGAATTTGAAATATCAACCATCATTGTAAGCAAATCTAAATATAATTTATATGCAAATCGTTTCTCTTTTGTAGGAGGTGTTGGTTGTGATTCTAACATAAACATCTTCTCCGTAAGAAGATACGAATAAAGCATTTGAATAACTTTTATCCTTATCAATACACGATTAATCATAACTCTATATGTCCGTTTTTATTTTGAGTACAAAATTAAGAAAAAAAAGTGAATTATTGAATTTTAATATTAGAAATCAGTCTTTGACGAACCACTTCATACATCATTATCCCTGCTGCAACAGATACATTTAAAGAACCGATATTTCCTACTAATGGTATTGCCACCAATTTATCACAAAGACGTAATACTTCATTTGATATCCCTTTATCTTCTGCTCCCATTACAATTGCAATAGGCAATGTATAGTCTGGTTCTATATAGTCAATAGCTCCTTTTTCTGATGCCCCAACAATCATATAACCATTGTCTTTTAAAAACTTAACAGCAGAAACAATATTGTGTTCACGACATACTGGGATATGTAATAATGCTCCTGCAGAAGTTTTTACTGCATCTCCATTGACAGACACACTATTTTTTTCGGGTATCACAATTGCATCTACTCCTGCACATTCTGCCGTACGAGCAATTGCACCGAAATTGCGAGTATCTGTTATACCATCAAGTAAAACGATAAATGGCAAGGAGCCATCTTCATATAATTGTGGCACTACTTGTTCTAATGTATAATATGAAATTGGAGATAGAATAGCTACTACACCTTGGTGATTTTTCATAGTTATTCTATTTAACTTCTCAATAGGAACTCTTTGTGTAAGAATACCATATTCTTTTATTTTATGAAACAACTCTTGAGCAAGCTCGCCATTCAAATCTTTTTTTATTAATATTTTATCAAGTTCTTTTCCTGATTCTATAGCCTCTATTACTGCTCGAATTCCAAATATATAATCTGACTTTTCCATTTATTTTATTATTTTATTTTTTAAGCAATGATTTAGCATTTAGTATTGCAGCATCATTAATTGTTGAACCACTAAGCATCTGTGCAATTTCATTTATTCGCTCATTATCATTCAGTTCTTGTATGCTTGTATATGTGAAATCTTCGGCATCGGATTTAAAAACTTTATAGTGAAAATCTCCTTTTGCTGCCACTTGAGGTAAATGAGTTATGGTTAATACTTGTATGCTCTCTGATATTCTTTTCATCATATCTCCCATTTTATCTGCTATTTCTCCTGATACTCCAGTATCAACTTCGTCAAAAATGATTGTTGGTAGTTGAATTTTGGCCGCAACTATATTTTTAACGCATAACATTATTCTTGACATTTCTCCTCCGGAAGCAACCTTAGATATTGGCATTAACTCTTGGTTTTTATTAAATGAACACAAAAATTCTATAATATCTTGTCCTTCTGAATTCAGCTTCCCTTTTGATATTCTAACGATAAACTTAATATTTCTCATTCCTAATGGACGAGCCATATTAATTAATAAATCAGAAAAATTCTTCGCAGCATTTTGCCTCGTTTCCGTTAATTCAGTCGCTAATTTTATAAGAGTTTTTCCTTCTATCTTTACTTTTTCTTTCAATTCACTGATCTCTTCATCAGAATTAACTATAGATACTAACTTTCGCTCTATATCTTCTTTTAACTCAATTAATTCTGCTTCAGATGATACTCTAAACTTACGTTGTGTTTCGTATAGAGTATCTAATCTTTGAGTGGTGTGTTCTAACAGTTGAGGATCTACATCTACATTTGATAAATATTGTTCGATTGTTTCGGAAATATCTTTTAATTCTATATATGTATTTTCTAATCGTTTTAACAAACTATCTGATTCTTCATTTACGCCTGTAAACAACGAGAAATTTACATGAGACAATGTCTTTATAGATTCTTTTATAAGTGCAAGGATTGAATTGTCGCTTTGAGATATTTTACTATTTGCCATTGAAAGATTATATCTTATCTCTTCAGCTGAATTTAATATCTCACTTAATTTTTCTAATTCTGAAATCTCACCCTCTTTTAGATCTATTTTTTTTAATAAATCATATTGATATTTTAAATATTCCTCTTCGTCGTTATTTCGGGAAATAGATTCTTCTAATTTCCGTTGTTTTGAAATTAAATTAATGTATTTTTTGAATTGTTCTTTATATTTAATTCGTAGTTGCTCATTATCTGCCAATGCATCAATTATTTGAAGTTGGTATTTTGAATCAGCCAACAAAAGATTTTGATGTTGAGAATGAATGTCTACTAATTTAATAGATAATTCTCTCAATACATTCAAATTTACAGGTGTATCGTTTATAAATGCTCTTGACCTGCCATTTATTGCTACTTCTCTTCTTAAAATCAGTTCATTATCATTCCAATCAAGATTATTATTTGAGAAGAAGGATTTCAAATTATATTTCGAAATATCAAAAACTACTTCAATTATTGCTTTTTTCTCTGTGTTGCGAATAACTTTTAAATCTATTCTTTCTCCAAGTATGAGTGATAATGCACCGAGTATAATTGATTTTCCTGCACCAGTTTCTCCGGTAATTATTGATAACCCTTTATTAAAATCAATTTCAAGGTGATTTATAAGGGCATAATTGCTTATTATTAGTTTTGAAAGCATGTTTTACCTAACGTCTTCAGGATTTTTTATTTTTTCAATTCGTTCTGTATCTGTTGGGTATATGGGATAAAGCATTTCATATACTTCTTCTCTTTCAGATACTCCTGCTTGTGAATATACGTTGACTAACTCATCTAATTTTGCGTCTCTAAACATCGATAGTCCTACTGACATAGGAGCAACTTCATAAATTTTCACAATCTCTTTTAGTGAGTTCGTAATTTCTGCTCTACCTTTATCCGGACTTGTTACCATTTCATCAAGACCTTTCCTATGATAATTATAGATCAATGTTCGAATTCCACTTGTGCTCTTATCTGTAAATACGCTTAAAACGGCACTCCTGTTTTTATTGTCTTCAAACGCTCTCCAACCCGTTTCTCCACTTGATTGAGCCATTTGAACCACAGTAGCGGCCTTATCAAAATATTCTTGTCCTCCATATAGAGAAAAACTATCAAAATCCAATGCCAAAAATAAATACGCATAAAAATTAAGAATGGCTGTCAAGTTGCTTTCCATCATATTTTCATTAAATATTAATGACTCATTTTCTTGATATGTAAATTCAACTTTTGTATCCTTAAAATTCAATAATGTAGTTGTATAGGTACTATTGTATACTGGCCTGGATAATTGTACTTGAATATCGCCCACAAATTTTTCATCAGAATATTCACTTACTGTCAAATAAAACCTACATTCTATTTTTTCATTAACTGCAAATTGAGCATTTGTCCATTTTCTAGTATTGAAGTATTCTGTTATTGCTTCTTGAAGAGTTATAAATACTGATTTGTCCGTACCCTCAATTTGACTTGCATTAACTTCTACGGTGCAATTCAATTCTTGAGCATGAGCATCTAATTGACTTACTCCGAATAAAACTATAATTCCTATTATCCAGATATTTATATGTCTCTTCAATTTATTTATCATATTTTATTTGTCTAATATTGTATTTACAATGTCTTTTGCCACTTCGGTTTTAAGTTTTGCCATAAAAGGGATTTTTTCACCATTTGCATTAAGCATCGTAATCTTATTCGTGTCTTTTTGGAATCCTGCTTCTGAATCATTCAACGAATTAACGACTATCCAATCAAGATTTTTATTTTTAATTTTTCTAACAGCATTGTCTATTTCATTGTCTGTTTCTAAAGCAAAACCAACGAGCAGTTGATTTGTTGTTTTTAGAGCTCCTAATGTGGCTGCAATATCCGGATTTTTAATCAATTCAATTGTCAGACAATCTCTTTTTTCTCGTTTAATTTTTGATGTTACAAACTCTGCTGGAGCATAATCTGCAACGGCAGCACACATTATGGCAATATCCATTTGAGAAAATATATTTTGACAAGCATTACACATTTCTTTTGCACTAACAACATCAATGCGATGAATATTATTATGAGTTGTTGTCAAACTAACAGGACCTGACACAAGATAAACCTCTGCACCTCTTTTGGCACATTCCTCAGCAAGAGCAAAACCCATTTTCCCACTTGAGTAATTACCAATAAAACGTACGGGATCAATATTTTCGTATGTAGGTCCGGCTGTAACTAATATTTTCTTGCCTTTTAAATCTGTTTCAGCAGAAAAATATGTGTTTAATGTTTCGACAATTTTCTCAGGTTCTTCCATTCGTCCTTTTCCTACAAGATGACTTGCTAATTCACCTGCTCCCGGTTCGATTATTTCTACTCCATCTCTACGCAATGTTTGAATATTTCGCTGCGTTGTTGGATGTTTCCACATATCGAGATCCATTGCAGGAGCAATGAATACTTTCTTTTTTGCAGATAAATATGTCGTAATTAGCATATTATCGGCTATTCCATTTGCCATTTTACCTATTGTCGATGCCGTTGCCGGAGCAATAACCATTGCGTCTGCCCATAGCCCTATATCAACATGACTATGCCATTCTCCTGTATTGGCAGTAAAAAATTCACTAATAACCGGCCTCCCACTTAATGAAGAGAGTGTTACCGGTGTTATAAACTCTTTACCGTTAGGTGTAATTATAACTTGAACTTCTGCTCCTGCTTTTATCAAAAGTCTTAATAAATAAACTGATTTGTATGCAGCTATTCCTCCTGATATGCCTAATATAATATGCTTCCCTTTTAACATCTATTTTTTACTAAATTCAATTTTCAATCTGGTTAACACATCTTTTGTATTCTGAGTAAAATCACCTTGTAGAACCCAACTATAATAACCGGCATCTTTCTTTAAAACATCTTCTACTTTCTGCCCTTTATATTTACCAAAATTAAAGACTATTTCATCATTTTCGTTCTTTATTATTCTTCCGGCAAGATCTACATTCTTATTTTGAGATGAATATTCAGATAGAAAATCTACATTATTTTCAAGATTTTTATACTTATTTAATTGCTCCTTAAGCACTTCATATGTAGCTCGTGTGTCGGCAAGTGCCGAATGAGCATTTTCCAAATCTTTATTACAATAGAACTTATATGCAGCCACTAATGTGCGTTGCTCCATCTTATGAAATATAGTCTGTACGTCTATAAATTTTCTATTTGACACATCAAATTTTAATCCGACACGCAAAAACTCTTCCATTAAAACAGGCACATCAAATTTATTGCTATTAAAACCTGCAATATCACAACCTTCAAAAATTCGAAGTAAATCTTTAGCAATCATTTTGAATGTAGGTGCATCTTTCACATCTTCATCTGTTATATGATGAATTGCTGTTGCTGCTTCTGGAATATGCATTTCCGGATTTAATCTTCGTGTTTTCTCTTCCTCCGTTCCATTCGGATAAATTTTTATGTATGATAATTCGACAATTCTATCATGCATAATATTTGTTCCTGTTGTTTCGAGGTCGAAAAATATAATAGGTCTTTTCAGGTTTAAATTCATATTGTTACTTATTATAATATTAGTAATCTAAAATTTGCATTGGCATCAAGAGAATCAACATGTTTTCGTTCTCCTTTTGTGCTAGAGGTACAAAAATCCCAGGGCGAGTCGGATCTGATAATTTCATGATTATTGTATCATGATTTAGATTCGACAACACTTCAATCATGTATGATGCATTAAAACCTATTGTCATTGTATTCCCCTGATATTCGCAATCAAGACGTTCTTCTGCCGATGTAGAATAATCTGAGTCTTGAGAAGATAGTAGCATCTCATTCGGGCGAAGATTTAATTTAACCAAACTTGATGCCATACTTGCAAATAATGCCACACGACGCATTCCGTTAAGGAATGAAACACGATCTACTGTTAATTCAAACGGATTATCTTGAGGAATAACTCTATTATAATTTGGATACACGCCATTGATAAACAAGCAAGAGAGTGTGTAGGTATCAAATTTAAATGTTGCACTCTTTTCGTCCATCGTTATTTCAATATCAGAAGATGTCTTGCTTATTATGTTTCGCAATATACCTGCCGGTTTTGGAGGCATAACAAATGATGCCGTTAATCCCGGTTTACTCTCTGTGTTTATATAACGGACTAATTTGTGTGTATCACTTGCCACAAATGTTATGGCATCTTCAGTAATATCCCAATACACCCCGGTCATAATAGGGCGTATAGTTTCCGTACTTGCAGCAAACAACGAATTTTCCAATCCTTTTTGTAATGTCAAAGCTGGAATTGTAAATGTCTGAGTAGCTCCTTCGAGAATTTGTTTTTGAGGGTATTCGTCACCATTTATTCCCATAAAATTAAAATGACCATTCAGATAGTTTATATCAATCTCTTTGGTATCATCATTTATGTAGAATGTAAGTCCTTGTCCTGAAACTTCTTTTAGCATATCTAATAATCGTTTCGCAGGAACAGCAATTACACCTTCTCCTTCGACGTCCATTATATCAACAGATGCAGTCATCGTATTTTCTTGATCACTACCTGTGATTATTAGTTTATCACCATCAACTCTTAATAAGAAATTATCAAGAATTGACATCGCATTTTTCGTATTTATTACTTTGCTTACAGCTCCTAATTGTTGTTGAAGGGCTTTACTTGCTACATTAAATTTCATATTATATTTTTCTTTTATTCTGTAAATTAAAAATGAGATGAACCATCAAAACAATGAGTACACACTTTACATTTAGGCATTCCTATTGCCTTTACAAGTGATTCTATTGTACTGAATTTCAATGAATCTAATCCAAATCTATCAGCGATACGTTTCACCATTTCTTTATATTCCGGTGTATCGGTTTTTGAATATTTGTCTAAATTTTTGTTTGCATCGCCTTCTATCTCTTCAATTATTTGACGTGTAATCAATTCCATATCACTTTTCGATGATGTGAAATTGACAAATGGACAACCATATATCAACGGAGGACAAGCAATACGGATATGCACCTCTTTCGCACCGTAATTATACAACATTTTAACAGTATCCTTTAATTGAGTTCCTCTAACTATTGAATCATCACAAAAGGCAATTTTTTTATCTTTAAGCATCGCTCCATTGGGGATAAGTTTCATTTTCGCAACCAGACTTCTCATTGCTTGGTTACTTGGTGTAAAACTACGAGGCCATGTTGGTGTATATTTAGCTACAGCTCGATGATATGGCACTCCTTTACCCTCAGCATAACCCAATGCCATGCCTACTCCGGAATCCGGTATACCACAGACACAATCAACGTCCGTATCATCTGATTGCCCCATTAAATAGCCACTATTGAACCTCACTTCTTCTACATTAACACCTTCATATGACGAAATTGGGAATCCATAATATACCCACAGGAAAGAGCATATTTGAAGACCTGTTTCTGCTTCTTTTAAGCATTCGATCTTATCATGTGTGATTTTAACTATTTCACCGGGGCCAATATCTCTAATTAAATCATATCCTAAATTAGGCAGACTTGAGCTTTCTGATGTGGCTACATAACCATCTTGTTTATGACCGATTACTATCGGAGTTCTCCCCCACTTGTCTCGTGCCGCAATTATACCGTTGTCTGTTAACAAAAGCATCGAACATGATCCTTTTACCTTGCGATATACATTACATATTCCATCAACAAAGTCTTCCCCTTGATTAATCAATGTTGCAATTACTTCTGTCGGATTTGTATTACCAGAACTCAATTCTGCAAAATGCATCTTTGCATCAAGCATTTCTTTTTCTAATTCGGCTATATTGTTGATACGTGCAACTGTAACAATTGCGAATTTACCTAAATGAGAATTAATTACAATCGGTTGCGAATCATTATCGCTAATTATTCCAATTCCCGAATTACCTTTAAATCGAGGTAAAACACTCTCAAATTTCGTGCGAAAATATGAATTTTCAAGATTATGAATACTCCGAACAAAACCGATCTCTTTATCATATGTTGCCATTCCTCCTCGTTTTGTCCCAAGATGTGAGTTATAATCTGTGCCATAAAACACATCTGCTACACAATCTTTCTTCAATGCGGCTCCAAAAAAACCTCCCATATTTTATTTTTACAATTTTAGACTTATTTTGCAAAATTACTATTTTACTCGCAATTCTCCTAACTCATTAATAACTTTTTTCTTGATATTTTAAATTTTTAATAGTTTTGATTTAAATATCGAATTTATGTTCTAACTTAATGAGCAAATATTCCTGTCATTTTCTTTGCAATTTTCACATTTAAATGTTAATTTTGCACTTGAGTGTTAAAATTTAGTTAAACCTTCATATTATATTTTTGTTTAAAATATAACTAATGTCTCAACTTAATTAATTATAAATAAGCATATAATTAATCATATGAAAAAGTCTACCATTTGGTTACTAACAATTATAATGTCTCTTTCACTTGGCATACTTATATACATGCAAGTAATGTATATGGAGAGTATGATTAAAATGCGAAATGAGCAGTTTGGAGAAAGTGTCAAACGCTGTCTCTACGCTGTTTCCGGCTATTTAGAACGAGAAGAGACTCTTTATTATCTTGAACAAGATGTCAGTGGAATAGAAAGTTCTTTTTATACTAATCAACAAACAGGTGAAGAAAGTGGAATTTTTAATTATTCCGTTCAAAATAATGATGGTTCAATAACGAATTATACTATATCATCCTATGTAGACAAACGCAAGCAAGATCCTTCAAAGCTTGAATTATCTCATAAGACTCATGGCATAGGCTCTCGCTATCAATCCATGCAAGAGGTGATTCGAGGACAGTATCTTTATCAAAGAGGATTGTTAAATGAAGTAATTCTTACAATCCTTCAAGAGTCATGCTCTCGTCCGGCTTTAGAGAGGGCTGATTCAACAATAATTAAAAACTTTTTAACAAATGAATTGAGTAATAACGGTGTTAATATTCCATTCGAATTTGCTGTTACTAACTATAACAACATAATTCTTTATTCTACATCAAACTTCAACGATGGCGATGCAGACAATCTATACTCTCAAATTTTATTCCCTAATAGCAATACAAAATATCATTTAAAAATTACATTCCCCACTAAAAGCTCATATATATATTCGTCTATTAAATTCTTAATACCAATTTTAGTATTCACATTAATCCTGTTAATTGTTTTTCTCTATACAATAATATTGGCATTTAAACAAAAAAAACTTACAGAAATCAAGAATGATTTTATTAACAACATGACACATGAATTTAAAACGCCAATATCAACAATTTCATTAGCAGCACAAATGCTTGATGATGATTCTGTCAGGAAGTCAACATCAATGCTTCAACACATTTCCAAAGTGATTAACGATGAATCAAAACGTCTTCGTTTTCAAGTTGAAAAAGTTTTACAAACATCAATGTTTGACAAAAAGCATTCTGCTCTCAATTTTACAATCATAGATGGTAATAAAGTTATTTCAAACGTAGTTAATACATTTAAGATAAAAGTTGAAAAATTTGGTGGTTCTATTACCACAAATATTCCTGAAAACGAAGCATTTATAAAGGTTGATGAAATGCATTTCACTAATGTCATTTTCAATCTTCTTGACAATGCAGTCAAGTATATGAAAGAAGACACCGAACCTCAACTCGAATTGACAACAAAGGTCGTTGACAATTTTTATGAAATTCATCTATCTGATAATGGTATAGGCATCAAGAAAGATGATTTGAAACGTATATTTGATAAGTTTTATCGTGTGCATACGGGCAATCGACATGATGTGAAAGGATTTGGATTAGGTTTGGCCTACGTAAAAAAAATAGTAAAAGAATTTAATGGACGAATCCATGTTGAAAGTGAATTCGGGCAAGGGACCACTTTTATAATTTACTTACCAATATCAAATGAAAATAATTAATTAAATCAGAATAGACTATGGACGAAAAATTGAAAATTCTTCTTTGTGAAGATGATGAAAATCTCGGAATGCTCCTTCGTGAATTTCTACAAGCAAAAGGATTTAATGCAGATCTGTATTCCGATGGAGATAAAGGTTACAAGGCTTTTTTAAAAGAGCAATATGATTTGTGTATATTAGACGTAATGATGCCGAAAAAAGATGGTTTCACTCTAACACAAGAAATTCGAAACGTGAATTCCGAAGTACCAATTATATTTCTAACAGCAAAAGCTTTGAAAGAAGATATCCTTGAAGGATTTAAAATTGGAGCTGATGACTATATTACTAAACCATTCTCAATGGAAGAATTAGTTTTGAGAGTTAATGCAATCCTACGTCGTGTCAGAGGAAAAAAAGAAAGAGAAATTACAATGTACAAATTGGGAAGATTCACTTTCGATACTCAAAAACAAGTATTAATCATTGATGACAAAATCAAAAAACTCACAACTAAAGAATCAGAACTTCTCGTTCTACTATGCAATCACATCAACGAAATTCTCGAAAGAAATTATGCATTAAAACATATCTGGGTTGATGACAACTATTTCAACGCTCGCAGTATGGACGTATATATCACTAAACTAAGAAAACTTTTAGTTGATGATCCTGCTGTAGAAATCATAAACATACATGGTAAAGGATACAAATTAGTAGTGCCTGATTCTACAGAACAGTCAAAAAAATAATCTCTCAAAACAATTATAAATCCTATTGCTTTGCAATAGGATTTTAGCATATTTAAATTATATGAAATATATATTCAGAATCTACCAATGGGTAATTGCAGGTCCTATACTGCTCATATTAACTATTCTCACAGCACTAACAACTGCTATTGGCTCTATGTTAGGAGACATCAATTGGTGGGGATATTATCCTCCAAAGATATGGTCAAAATGTATGTGTATCTTATGGGGAGTGCGAGTCAAAGTAATTGGCAGAGAGAACATTGACCCAAAAACTTCATATGTTTTCATAGCGAATCATCAAGGAGCATACGATATATGGACTATATATGGGTATTTAAACCATAACTTCAAATGGTTAATGAAAAAAAGTCTAGAAAAAGTATTCTTAATCGGATTAGCATGTAAAAAAGCCGGACATATATTTGTTGATAATTCCAATATTGCCGGGATTAAAGACACAATAGATGATGCAGAAAAAACATTAAGAAATGGGATGTCGCTTGTCGTTTTCCCTGAAGGTTCAAGATCTTGGGACGGGAAAATGATACCTTTTAAAAGAGGTGCTTTTATGCTTGCCGGAGAATTTCGTCTACCTATTGTTCCGATAACCATAGATGGTTCATTTAAAGCAATGCCACGCACGACATATAATGTTACACCGACAACAATCACATTAACAATTCACAAACCGATATTCCCAGGGGAAAGAGGATTTAATACTAAAAAATTGATGGCAGATTGTTTCAACCAGATTAATTCTGCCCTATCAGATGAATATAAGACAATAATTGACAACAACTAAATTAAATATATGCTTATAAGACAAAGGGGTGGCTAAAAAGTAATTTAGTCACCCTTCTATTCTAAATTATTCATGTTCTATAAAAAATAACATCGATAAGTTGCTTGCCAAGTTATTGTGCTATTTCGTAGTGAATTTACATTGTCGATAAGGAGATCAACCAATAAACGAGCCATACGTACCCATTACGTCTTGCCAATTTAGCATCGCAATGAGGGCATGTTTCGGCAGTATTACTGACTTGATTTTTGCATTCAAAATATTCTATTAGAGCCATAATAACAAAGATTATAAACCTTTTAAAGCTCCAAAGGCGATAATTAAACTCATTACGACTGAATACCATTCCCTCAATGCTTTGTGTGCAAGGTTAGTAAAAATATTCTAATTCATACCATCATAGAATATCGTTTGACGAAAGTCGTTTTTATAGGGTACAAATTCAAAAAGTCTAATTTCAGGATAAAAGAAAATTCAGGCGAAAAAACTTTTTTAAGCATATCCCCTACAACTAAAATTATTTTTATTGTATTATCTAATTAAGTTATTCCGACATATGATGTATAAAAGCAACACGTTTGAGATAATGATTTTTGAAAATTTATTTGATTTACCTGTTTTTTGAGATATATAATGCAAAATTAATGTAAAAAACTACTTCTAATCCAAATTGTTTAGTTATATTTGCATTAAATCTAGCAAACAATCTAACATATATGACTAAATTAGGATTTTTCAGAGTTGCTGCGACTGTTCCGTCGATTAGAGTAGCAGACGTGGAATATAATACTCGTTCAATCATTGAACTTTTATCAGAAGCAAATCGCCAAGGTGTTGAAGTAATTACATTTCCGGAACTTTCCATAACCGGGTATTCTTGTGGAGATTTGTTTATGCAAGATATGTTATTATCAGCAACATATAATGGATTAGATCAAATTCGTAGTGCAACAATAGGTAAAGATATAATTGTCATTGTCGGTTGCCATTTAAAATACAATAATGCAATCTATAATTGTGCTGTCGTCATTTCAAATGCAAAATATATTGCAGTAATTCCCAAAACATATATTCCTAATTATAACGAATTCGCAGAAAAGCGTTGGTTTGCGTCTGCATCTGATTTTGATCAAATTGAAAGTATCTCAATTAATAATATTTCCATTCCATTTGGTCCAAATATACTTATTCAGAGAGGAGATGCAAAATTTGCAATTGAAATATGTGAAGATTTGTGGACTCCGATACCTCCAAGTTGCATTGCTGCCATTAATGGAGCAAATCTCATATTTAATTTATCTGCCTCTACAGAATTGATTCAAAAACATAAGTATCTATGTTCCCTAATCGAACAGCAATCAGCTCGATGCAAAGTTGCATACGTATATTCGTCAGCCGGTTATGGAGAATCAACAACTGATTTAGTGTTTGCAGGAAATGCTATTATAGCTGAACATGGTACTATTTTGGCAAAATCCGAACGATTTACTCGTAAGCCTCAGTTAATTATTTCAGATATTGATCTTGACAGACTTGAACATAAACGAATTAATACAAACTCATTTAATGATTCTTTAAGAAATCACAGGAAATCATATTTAAAAATATCGCTTGAAAAAATAAATTATGATTCTCTCCCTCAACAATTTCCAATTAGAGAAATCAGTCCAACTCCTTTTATTCCAAAGAGCGAAAATGAATTACACGAACGGTGTCAAGAAATCATCAATATTCAAACAGAAGGTTTAATCAAACGTATTGAGACAGTTCTTACAAAACATCTTGTCGTTGGAATTTCAGGTGGACTGGATTCAACATTAGCACTGCTTGTTGCTGTCAATGCTTTCGACAAGCTAAATATTACAAGGGAAAATATAATCGGAATTACAATGCCTGGATTCGGCACTACTGATCGAACGTATAAGAATGCAATATCAATGATGAATAATTTAGGTGTTTCGATAAAAGAAATACCAATTACCGAATCAGTGAGACAACATTTTTCCGATATTGGACAAGATGAGAACATTCACGATATTACGTATGAAAATAGTCAAGCTCGTGAACGTACGCAAATTCTTATGGATTATGCTAACAAGACAAATGCCCTTGTAATTGGAACAGGAGATTTATCGGAATTGGCACTTGGGTGGTGCACGTATAACGGTGATCATATGTCAATGTATGCGGTTAATTCAGATATTCCTAAAACGTTAGTAAGACATATTGTAAAATGGTTTGCATCATCATGCAATGAATCTGCTTTGAGAGATATTTTATTAGATGTTGTAGCTACACCTATAAGTCCGGAATTAGTACCTTCAGATCAAGATGGTAATATAAAACAAAAGACAGAAGATCTTGTGGGTCCCTATGAATTGCACGATTTTTTCTTATATCATATGGTGCATAACGGATTTTGCCCTTCCAAAATATATTATCTTGCTACAATAGCATTTAATAATATATATGACCATAGCACAATCAAATATTGGCTTAAGACATTTTATCGTAGATTTTTCAACCAACAATTTAAGCGTTCATGCATGCCTGATGGTCCAAAAGTCGGCTCTGTCGGACTTTCCCCTCGAGGCGATTGGAAGATGCCATCAGACGCTTTATCAAATATATGGTTAGCTGAATGCGATAAATTATAATTTGTTTTAATTTGGTTATATCGTGTTGATGAGTTAATTTTGCATTATCAGAAATTACCAATTATTGTATGCAGGAAGAAATAAAAAAAGCTATTGAAGTATTAAAAAATGGAGGTATAATTCTGTACCCGACTGATACGATTTGGGGTATAGGGTGTGATGCCACAAATGCAGCTGCTGTAGCAAAAATATATAAAATCAAACAGCGTTCAGAATCAAAATCAATGCTTATACTTTTAGGAAATGCGTATGATATAGAAAAATATGTTAGTGAAGTACCTGATATAGCATATGACTTGATAAATGTATCGGATAAACCTTTAACAATTATATATGATCAAGCAATTAACGTTGCTGATAATTTAATTAATTCTGATGGATCAATAGGCATACGCGTAACAAATGAGATATTTTCAAAAGAGCTTTGTAAAAGGTTTCGCCAACCTATAGTATCAACATCTGCAAATATAAGTGGTCAGCAACCACCACAAACATTTCAAGAAATTGATAATGCAATTATAAATAGTGTGGATTATGTTGTAAAATTTCGTCAAGATGATTATACAAAGGTGGCACCTTCAAGTATTATAAAACTATCAAATAATGGTGAACTTAAAATATTAAGATAGTGATTTCTCCAATTAGACAACGACTAAAATACATTTTATCTGATTTTATCAGTGCAAATGTTGCATTGGTATTATTTAATGTCATTCGCTACTATACATTACAGCAAAAGAATTTTGGATATGAAACATTATCCTTATTTTTATTTTCTGACAGCTTGATCATCGAACAAATTATAATACCCGTAATACTTCTTTTAATATATTATTTGTCAGGGTACTATAATAAGCCGTTTCAAAAATCGAGAATTCAAGAGCTATTAACCACAATAATCAGTTCAATTATTGCCTCCCTACTGATTTATTTTGCATTATTGACAGATGATCTTACAAAATTAAGAACTACAAATTATGAATTATTCATATATCTATTTTTGGATTTGCTTGTAAGCACATACATTTTGCGAATATTAATTACATCAAAAGCTTTATCTAAAATCAAATCAAAAGAATGGAGTTTCAATGTATTGATCATAGGCACTTCTGAAAATGCAGTTAAGATTGGCAAAAGCTTCAATAATTCCCAAAGCAACAATGGATATAATGTAATTGGATATGTTAATCTGCCAAACGAAGAATTTCAAACAAACATACCAAGAAGTATAATATATGATTTTAATGACATCGAAAAAATCTGCAAAGAGCACGATGTAAAAGAAATTATTATCATTCCAAATATTGAAAGAGAAAAGACTATTCTATCTTTACTTAATCGTCTTTTTCCATTAAATATTCCAATAAAGATTTCAGCCGATACATTATCAATTTTGACATCAAAAATACGTCTTCAAAATATCTACGAGGAGCCTTTTATCGATATTACAAATGCAGACATAAGTGAATCAACAAAGAATATCAAACGAATCTTAGATATAATCTTTTCACTAATCGCATTATTAATATTGATTATACCAATGATAATAATTGCAATTTTAATAAAGAAAGACTCTAAAGGTCCCGTAATATTCAATCAAGAGAGAATTGGATATCGTCAAAAGCCATTCAATATATACAAATTTAGGACGATGCGAATCGATGCCGAATCGGAAGGTCCAAAACTATCATCACCCGAAGACAACAGAATCACAAAATTAGGTCGGATTCTTCGGAAATATAGGATTGATGAACTACCACAATTTTGGAATGTATTGTGTGGAGACATGTCAATGGTTGGACCTCGACCGGAAAGAGCATTTTTCATAAAACAAATAGTTGAAAAAGCACCATACTATTCTTTAATACACCAAGTTCGTCCGGGAATAACATCATGGGGAATGGTGAAGTATGGCTATGCTTGTAATGTTGATGAAATGATTCGGCGATTAAAATATGACCTTATCTATCTTGAAAACATGTCAATAATAGTTGACATGAAGATTTTAATATACACAGTAAAAACTGTCCTCACAGGACGTGGAATGTAAGCAAACATGGCATATAAAGAAAGTAATGGTAAAATACAACAAATGTGGCTCTCAATTATAAAATGGCAAGAGAGTCATATTAAAGAGAAAAATCTATTGATTATTCTTGCATTAGTTGTAGGAGTAGTGTGTGGATTTGCGGCATTAACTCTTAAAGCACTAATTCATTTTGTCGCTGAAATGCTTACCTCTCACATGAATATGACAACTGCGAATTGGCTATATCTTGTATATCCAGCAATAGGAATATTAATTGTAACCTTATTCATAAAATTTATTGTCAAAGACAACATATCGCATGGTGTTACTCGAGTTTTGTATGCAATTTCTCAAAAAAAGTCTCGTCTGAAGAGTCATAATATGTATACCTCACTAATCGCATCATCAATTACTATTGGATTTGGAGGGTCTGTTGGGGCTGAGGGTCCAATCGTTTATACAGGGGCTGCTATTGGTTCGAATATCGGACAAGCGTTTCGACTATCTCCTCGCGTATTAATGCTATTGGTGGGTTGTGGTGCTGCAGCCGGTATAGCCGGTATATTTAGGGCTCCTATTGCCGGAATGCTATTTACAATCGAAGTGCTAATGATTGATCTAACAGGTGCTACTGTAATGCCACTATTAATTTCTTCGATTACCGGAGCAACAGTAGCATATGTCATGGAAGGATATACGGCTGAGTTTTTCTTTTCGCAAAGTGAGCCATTTTTAACAAGAAAAATTCCATATACAATATTTTTAGGAATTTTCTGTGGATTTGTTTCTTTATATTTCACACGAGCCATGAATTTCATGGAAGGTATATTTAGCAAAATAAAAAATCAATGGAAGAAAATCATATTTGGTGGATTAATTTTATCAATTCTTATTTTCCTTTTCCCTCCATTATATGGAGAAGGATATAGTGCAATCAGTAATTTACTTGATGGCGATCCCTCTTCTATTGTTGATGGCACATTCTTTTATTTGGATAGAGATTCAACTTGGTTTATTGCAATCTTTATATTATTCGTCATTTTGACAAAGGTTTTTGCGACGAGTGCAACAAATGGAGCCGGAGGAGTTGGAGGTACGTTTGCTCCATCTTTATTTGTTGGTGCAATGGCAGGATTCTTATTCTCATATGTACTTAATAATCTTGATATCGGAATAGATATTTCAAACAAGAATTTTGCTCTTATGGGAATGGCCGGAGTTATGAGTGGTGTAATGCATGCCCCTTTAATGGCTATATTCTTAACAGCTGAAATGACGGGTGGATATGATTTGTTTCTTCCCTTACTAATTGTTTCAACTCTTTCGTACGGTACCATAAAAATCTTTGAACCTTATAGCATATATACTATGCGTCTTGCAAAACGAGGTGAATTGTTGACCCCTCAAAAAGACAAAGCTGTATTGACTCTCATGCGAATAGATAGTGTAATAGAGAATGATTTCAAAGAGGTTCACCCGGAAATGAATCTTAAAGAGATGGTTGATGTCATTGCTCAATCAAATAGGAATCTATTTCCTGTTACAGATTCTGATGGGCAATTAATCGGAGTCGTACTTTTAGATGATATTAGAAATATTATGTTTAGAGCAGATCTATATCCTAAAATGCATGTTCAGAAATTTATGTCAATTCCACCAGCAAAAATAGAAATATCAGATACGATGGACATTGTCATGAATAAATTTGACACAACTAATGCATGGAACTTGCCGGTTGTCGACAATGGCAAGTATATCGGTTTTGTTTCAAAATCAAAAATATTTAATTCTTATCGTCGCGTACTCCGACATTATACAGATGATTAATATGACAAAAGAAGATTTAAAAATAGTTTTTCTCGGCACTCCGGAATTCGCTGTTGAAAGTTTAGACCGATTATTATCAGATGGATTTAACATTACAGCGGTAGTGACGATGCCAGATAAGCAAGCAGGAAGAGGACATCAGCTTATTTGTAGTGATGTTAAGAAATATGCTGTTGAAAAGGGATTAAAACTTCTTCAGCCTTCAAATTTGAAAGATGAAAACTTTATAAATGAACTAAGAGAATTAAATGCAGACTTGTTTATTGTAATTGCATTTAGAATGTTGCCTGAAATTGTATGGTCAATGCCTAAACTCGGGACATTTAATCTTCATGCTTCTCTACTTCCTAAATATAGAGGAGCTGCTCCAATAAATTGGGCAGTTATAAATGGAGATCAAGAGACAGGAGTAACTACATTTTTTCTAAAACATGAAATAGACACTGGTGATATTATTCAGCAAAGAAAAATTTCTATTGAAGAAAATGAAAATGTGGGTAGCGTGCATGATCGTTTAATGCATTTAGGAGCAGAGATGGTAGTTGAAACAGTAAACAACATTATAACCGGATCCGTCTCCCCTATTCCTCAACCTGAAGGAGAATATATTCCGGCACCTAAAATATATAAAGACACTTGTAGAATCGATTGGAATATGCCTCGTAAAAATATAAAAAATCTAATAAGAGGATTATCTCCATATCCTGCTGCTTGGACAGAAATAACAGATACGACAGGCAAATGTCATCAACTTAAAATTTTTGAATCTTCCATTTGCGATGATTTAATTGATTCAACAACAAATATTGGAGAAATTATATTATCCAAAAATCGAATGGCAATAAAATGTATTGATGGATTACTTGAAATTAAAGAATTGCAATTAGCCGGTAAAAAACGAATGGAAACACAAGCATTTCTTTTGGGATTTAATCCATGTGTTTGTAAATAGACATGAATGTTACTACGAATAAAATAACATGCAGAATACTTTCTGAACTCCTGACTGCTCATGGAGTTGAAGATGTCGTATTATCACCCGGTTCAAGAAATACGCCAATTATACTTGCTTTTGATTCAAATCAAAATCTTAAAAAGCATGTAATAATTGATGAACGAAGTGCGGCATATGTTGCTTTAGGCATAGCAAAGAGCAGTAACAAACCGGTAGCCATAGCTTGTACGTCTGGCACAGCATTGTTAAACTACGCACCGGCAGTTGCTGAAGCATACTATCAGAGTATTCCATTAATAGTAATTTCTGCAGATCGTCCGGCACAATGGATTGATCAAGATGACAGTCAAACCATACGCCAGTATGAAGCTTTGAGGAATTTTGTCAAGAAAAGCTACGACATCATCGATATTGAGGAAGAAGACGAAGAAATGAAATGGTTTGCAAATCGAACAATCAATGATGCTCTGTTAACTTCCATTTCTGAAAGGAAAGGTCCGGTTCATTTGAACATTCAACTTAATGAACCTTTATCTAAAACAATTGAAAAAAGAGGAGAAAAATATAGAATTATTAAAAATATTCAAACATCACAATATCTTAAGGAAGATGATTTATTAGAATTATGTAATTACATTAACAATAAAAAAATATTGATTGTTGGTGGATTTTATAAACGAAATGAAAGATTAATATCTTCACTTAATAACCTTTCATTATATAACAATATTAAAGTATTAACTGAGACAATTACAAATGTTGAAGGTAATGCTATTAATACCAATATTGATCGCACAATAAGCCCATTATCTCCTTCTGAATTAAATGAATTGACTCCGGATATTGTAATATCATTTGGAGGAGCGTTAGTGTCTCGATATGTCAAACAATTTCTTCGTTCATTTAAGCCTTTAAGACATATCAGCATAGGATACAATCATACGACAATTGATTGTTTTAAGTCTCTTACTGATAAAATTGAAATTGCTCCTGAATCTTTTTTTGAACAATTAAGTGAAAATCTAACCTCATCAAAAATCGATTACGCAAAGAAATGGGGAATTATTGAAAATAAAACACTTAATAGCCATATCAACTATCTATCAAACATAAGTTGGTCAGATTTTAAAGCATTTGATATTATCATAAATAGCATTAATCAATTCAACGAAAAATTTCATCTTTCGGTTTCAAATGGAACTCCAATACGTTATACCCAATTATTTGATATAAAAAACGTCGAAACCTTTAGTTGTAATCGGGGTGTTTCCGGCATAGATGGATGCACGTCGACAGCAATTGGAATAGCATTAGCTGAAAATAAGAAAACCATCTTTATATCCGGCGACATGAGTTTCAGTTATGATATTGGTGCTCTGGGAATTAATTATATCCCTAAAAATTTAAAAATTATCGTTATCAATAATCATGGAGGTGGTATTTTTCGTTTTATAAAAACAACAAAGGATTTAAGTCAACGAGAACATTATTTTAGTTGTCAACCAAATCTCCCTTTGAGAGAATTATGTGAAGCATATAATTATCAATACTATTATGCCAACGATGAGAATTCATTAAAAAATTGTATCTGCGATTTTTTAAGTTCAGATATGTTTTCAATATTAGAAATTGAAACACCTGAAGAAGAAAGTGCAATCATTTTAAACAATTATATGAACAGAAAAATTTAACGATTATGAATCTGATTAAATGGGAAACAATCAAAGAATACGAAGATATTCTATTTGAATATTTTGAAGGAATAGCAAAAATAACAATTAACAGACCTCAAGTATATAATGCATTTAGACCTCAAACTAATAAGGAGATGCTTGATGCAATGTCAATATGCCGAGAACGAGCAGATATCGGAGTAATTATTCTTACCGGTATTGGAGATAAAGCCTTTTGCAGTGGAGGAGACCAAAAGGTGAAAGGTATAGGAGGTTATATCGATGAAAATGGTGTACCACGTCTTAATGTGCTTGACCTACATAAAGCCATTCGATCAATCCCTAAGCCGGTAATTGCCATGGTAAATGGCTATGCAATAGGAGGTGGACACGTTCTCCATGTAGTCTGTGACTTAACTATTGCATCAGAAAATGCTCGTTTTGGTCAGACAGGTCCTAAAGTTGGAAGTTTTGACGCAGGTTTTGGCTCTTCATACCTTGCTCGATGCGTCGGACAAAAGAAGGCAAGAGAAATATGGTTCTTATGTCGTCAATATACTGCTCAAGAAGCATATGAAATGGGAATGGTCAACAAAGTAGTACCTTTTGACAAACTTGAAGAAGAGACCATAGATTGGTGCCGTACAATTCTTAAACGTAGTCCGATGGCTATTCGAATGATAAAACGTGCATTAAATGCCGAATTAGACGGACAACGTGGTATGATGGAATTTGCCGGCGATGCCACTCTTATGTATTATCTGATGGAGGAAGCTCAAGAAGGCAAAAATGCATTCTTAGAAAAAAGAGATCCTGATTTTGGTAAATTTCAAAAATTCCCAGGATAATTCGACATATTTATGAGACTCGCTTTTGCTCCATATAATCTCATTTTCAAAGAACCGGGAGGTACGTCAAGAGGCGTAATGACAACTAAGTCCACGTATTTCATTAAGATTTGGGACGAGGCAAATCCTCAAAAATTTGGCATTGGTGAAGCAGCTATTTTTCGTGGATTAAGTGCTGAAGACAATAATTCATACGAACTTAAACTTATTGAAACTTTATCAAATGTGGCCTTAGGTATACCCACAGATTTATCGCATTATTCTTCAATTAAGTTCGGACTTGAACAAGCTATATATGATTATTCTAATGGAGCAAGAGGCATATATTTCCCAAGTGAATTTGTCAATGGCAATAAATCCATAACCATAAATGGTCTGATATGGATGGGAGAATATGATGAAATGATTCGTCGGATTGATGAGAAAATCAAAAGTGGATTCCATTGTTTAAAACTAAAAATAGGAGCTATTGATTTTCTTAAAGAAATTGAAATGATTAAATATATCAGATCCTACTATTCAGCATCAACTCTTGAAATAAGAGTTGATGCAAATGGAGGATTTAATATGGATAACATTATTAATGCTCTCAATATTCTTGCAAAATATGATATCCACTCAATTGAACAGCCAATTAAACAAGGACAATGGGAACTTATGAAATTTCTATGCCAAATTTCACCATTACCTATTGCTCTTGATGAGGAATTAATAGGCATATCATCAATAGATAAGAAAAAAGCATTACTTGAGACAATTCAACCGGAATATATTATTCTTAAGCCGGCACTATGTGGTGGATTTAGTGGAGCTGAGGAATGGATTAAACTTGCCAATGAACGAGATATTAAATGGTGGGTAACATCTGCTTTAGAATCAAATATCGGACTAAATGCAATAGCCCAATGGGTTGCAACCCTAAAAACTGATATGCCTCAAGGATTAGGAACAGGAGGAGTATTCAAAAATAATTTCCATACTCCTATATTTTTAGATAATGAGAAACTAAAATATGATAATAGAATAGATATCGATTATTCTCAATTTGAAAATCTTGAATGGAGAATGTAATAGTGTTATTATTTTTTGAGCAATGACTATTGAGGAATTTATTGAAGAATGGAATAATAGCAATGACTATATTATTGTTCACACATCTGGTTCTACGGGTATTCCCAAAGAAATCAAGCTATCAAAAAGTCTTATGTATAAATCTGCTCTTCGCACAAACGGATTTTTTTCGATAGATAAATATTCTCATTTACACCTAACTCTTTCTCCTGATTACATAGCCGGGAAAATGATGATTGTTCGAGCATTAATATCGGGTGCTAAACTTACTTATGAAATACCTAAAAACATATTATCCTTAGATACAGAGAATGATGATATCGATTTATTAGCAGTTGTCCCTTCTCAATTAATTGATTTATTAAATAAAGAGTTAAAATGCAAAATAAAAAACATAATTGTCGGTGGGTCTTCAATACCATTGACTCTCAGAGAAGAATTGGCAGAATCAGATTTTATCGCATATGAGACATATGGAATGACTGAAACTGCGTCGCATGTTGCATTAAGAAAAGTAACAACCGATCCAACAAAACCGTATTTTGCTCTTCCCGGAATACATTTTTCTACCGACAATCGTCAATGTCTGATTATTGAAATTGACAATGAATATCGATACATAACTAATGATGTCGTTGACTTAATTGATGATACTCATTTCAACATCTTAGGGCGATATGATGATGTGATTATTACAGGTGGTTTGAAAGTTCACCCTCAAGAGGTAGAAAATATAATAAGCAAATTTATTCCAAATAATAAATCCTTTTATATCTCTTCTGTCCCAAATGATAAATGGGGAGAAGAAGTAGTGTTAATAATGAATAACACTAATAATAATTTTGACTTTAATACATTAACAGTTGAATTAAAGTGTCATCTAAAGCCTTATCAAATACCCAAAAGAGTTATTTTTGTTGATAATATACCTCTCACAACAACAGGGAAAGTAATTCGAAAAAAAATTATATTATAAATATCAATTTAACTAATTTCACCTATATCATTGCTCTCTTCTTGCTCCTGTGAGTTTTTTATAAACTGTTTAAACCTAATTTTCTTTCTTGCATATCTAACAGCCTTTGGGATATGACTTAAGACCACAATTGAAAAGATTATACCTAAATAGATATAAGTAAAGAACTTTAAAATATTATCTGTATTAAAAGCAATCTCTGCCGGTTCTTTTATTTTATCTTCAAGCATAAAATAATCATTATTTATCGCTCTTAAAGTGCTTTTCCATACAATGACACCATCTTTAAGATAAACTATTGCCGGAGTTCCTCTTACTATTTCCTTAATAGATG
The DNA here is from genome assembly GCA_937911575.1 of uncultured Porphyromonadaceae bacterium. Lineage (GTDB taxonomy): Bacteria > Bacteroidota > Bacteroidia > Bacteroidales > Muribaculaceae > Lepagella. Next base: position 50,734 of record CALDPR010000025.1, read on the forward strand.
TGTCTTCTGATGTATAAATTGGATATGTAGCCATCGACAAATCAATAAATTCAGAAATTTCTTCTTCTGTACCGGAGACTACTGCATACATATCTATTCCTTTGTTAAAACAATATTCTTGTAGAGCATTAATTTGATAGGTTGATGCAATGCTATATGAAGATAAAGACGGATAAAATATAATCATTTGTTCTCCTGAATCAAGAATGACATCTGAAGTCACTTCATTATCACCATCATATATTGCAATTTGCTTCCCTTTAACTGAAATTTCGCCATCATTACTGATATTGCTTTGTCTCCTCTCAACAAATTCCCATTCATCATCGGTGGGCACATTATCAATCGTAAATGACTGTTCTATACCATTTTTTGAATATATGAATTCATAATTAATCTCGTTATCACTATCAGAAAAATCTATTAATGTTTCGCCAACTTTATATGGTCTAAAATCTATTAATGGTTGATATATGTATCCAAACAATCCAATAATGTTTATATATAGAGCTGTAAAAATAAACACAATCCAATGCAACTCCGGGATAACAAAATATCGTGATTTATGATTATATAATATCAACCATATAATCATTGCTGTCAAAATCACATTTTTCCAAAATGTTGTCCAATTAGATAGAATCAATGCATCGCCGAAACACCCACAATCAACAATAGGGTCAGTTAGAGCAACCCAGAGTGTAAGAGGTAGCATAAATACCATTATCAACAATGCAACAACTGATGTCAATCGCCTATCGCAACCAAGGATAAAAAATACTCCGACAACAAATTCTATCGAACAAAGTAGAAATACAGCAACTATAATAAGATTCCCCCATTGTTCAAACCCCAATGCTGATATATAATCTTGAAATTTATATATGCTTCCCCATGGGTCAATAGCTTTGACAAAACCGGAAAATATGAATGTTGCTCCTACAATTAAACGTAAGATATGTGTTGTCCATATTTTCCACAAAGCGATCGACGATGTATTATTCTTCATATTTTAATTTTATAAGTGCAAAGATTGAATAGTTAATCATATCCATATAATTAGCATCAACACCTTCAGAAATCAATGTTTTACCATGATTATCTTCTATTTGCTTTGTTCGAAGAATTTTCTGAAGAATAATATCTGTATAACTACTCACACGCATAAGTCGCCATGCTTCACCATAATCATGATTCTTGGCAAGCATTAAATCTGTGGTCTTGTTCAGATAATAATCATACAATTCAATAGCCTTCTCTTCTTCTATTGATTTTCCCAGTCCTTTTTCTAATTGAATCAGACCAATAATTCCATAATTAACTATAGCAATAAACTCTGGCTCAATTCCTTCATTCACTTTTGAAGAACCTGTCATTTGAATCGTTCTGATTCTATTTGCTTTTATATAAATTTGATCTGTAATACTTTCAGGACGCATTATATGCCAAGAAGTACCATAATCTCTAAGTTTTTTTACAAAAATATCTTTACAAATTGCTTTTATTTCAGCAAATTGATGTTCAGTCGTAATTATATTTTTATTTTTCATCGTTTATAATATCTTTAAATTAAGTGCGAAAATATTAAAAAAATCTCAAATAATTGACTATTTCAATAATTTGTTTTATTTTTGAGCAAATTTTTATGAATCCTTTTAATTTAATCCCTATTTTATGATAGATATTTTTGAAATTTTTCAGACTGTTATTAAACATAATCGCTCTATTGATATGGCCGAGAGTGAATTTAAGCGAATGATATGCGATGACAATGAAATCAAAAAAGCATATAAAGAATGGTGTACACATGAAGGATACACTGAAAAAAAAGGATTCATAGAATATTGTCAAACTGTTTTTGATGAAGAAGAAAGTAAATGGGATTCTTTAAATAATGAAAATGAATATTTCTAACGACAGACGTTTCATAGCCGAGTGGGAAACTCAAGATGCTATTCTTATTGCAATTCCCGATCAGACCACTGATTGGAATTATATTTTAGATGAAGTTAAAGATTGCTATTTTAATATATGTAAGGCAATAATTGAAGGTAATCAGAAATTAATTGTTTTAACATCTTCAATATCTGATGCAAAATCCCTTCTGTCATCACTTAACCAAGACCTGATAATATATGTTGAGACAATAATTAATGACACGTGGACTCGGGATTATGGTTTCATCTCAGTAACTGAAGACCAATATATGAAAGCTCTTGACTTTGAATTTAATGGTTGGGGACTGAAATTTGCTTCTAATAGAGATAATCTGATTAATCTTAAACTTTTAAATAACGGTATTATTCCTCAAAATTCATATATTAATTATCGAGATTTTACTTTAGAAGGAGGTTCTCTTGAAACTGATGGGAAAGGCACTTTATTGACAACTTCGGAATGCCTTTGTTCTCAAAACAGAAATGGAGGGAAAAGCAAAATTGAAATTGAAGAAATCCTATCAAAAAGATTAGGAATAAACCACTTTTTATGGCTGGATCATGGCTATCTTGCAGGAGATGACACTGACAGCCATATTGACACTCTTGCACGTATGTGTCCTAATGATACAATTTTATATGTAGGTTGCCGGAATGTTGATGACGAACATTTTGAAGAATTACTAAAAATGAGAATGCAATTATCATCGTTTTGCACACAAACAGGAAATAAGTATAACCTTATCGAACTTCCACTCCCTGATCCTATTTTTGATAATGAAGGAGAACGACTACCTGCCACATACGCAAATTATTTAGTAATGAACGACCGTGTGTTAGTACCTACATATAACCAAGAACAAAATGATTCAGAGGCAATCAACAAAATTAAATTAGCATTCCCAAATCATGAAATAATTGGCATTGATTGCTGTGTATTAATTAAACAACATGGTTCTCTTCATTGCTCTACAATGCAAATACCAAAAGGCTTGTTGAATATATAAAATGTTATTATATACATTGCTTTAATTTTTATTTAAAAAACACCTTTTTATTTTCAACATCATAGTATATAGACTCCTTTAAATCAATTAAATATGGAAAAAGAAAACGTATTAAAAGTGGGTATAATCCAAAATTCATATACTAAAGATATAGAATTTAATGTCAAAAAAAATCTAAACTCCATAGAAACTCTTGCTAAACAGGGGAGCAAATTAATTATACTACCTGAATTGCATGATTCATTATATTTTTGTCAAACAGAATCTGTCGACAATTTTGACATAGCCATCTCTTTTGACAACAATGATAGAATAAAACAATATAGCCAAATTGCCAAAGAGAATAATATTGTTTTAGTAACATCTCTTTTTGAACGTAGAGCAGCCGGACTATATCACAACACATCAATCGTATTTGACACTGATGGAAGCATTGCCGGGAAATACAGAAAAATGCATATTCCCGATGATCCGGCATATTATGAGAAGTTTTATTTTACACCAGGAGACATAGGATTTGAACCTATCAATACATCTATAGGCAAATTAGGCGTTTTAATCTGTTGGGATCAGTGGTATCCTGAAGCGGCAAGGATCATGGCACTCAAGGGTGCTGAATTATTAATTTATCCTACAGCAATAGGCTGGGAATCTTCTGATAGCAATGAAGAAAAACAACGTCAAAAGAATGCTTGGATTACAGTCCAACGTGGTCATGCAGTGGCCAACGGATTACCCGTAATCACCGTAAATCGAGTCGGACATGAGATTGATCCTTCTAATCAAACGAATGGGATACAATTCTGGGGAAACAGTTTTGTTGTAGGGCCTCAAGGAGAATTTCTATTTGAAGGAGATAATAGCTCAGAGCTCATAAAGACAGTTGAAATAGACCTTAAAAGGAGTGAAAATGTGCGTAGATGGTGGCCTTTTTTACGAGACAGAAGAATTGATCACTACTCTCCTATTCTAAAAAGATTTGATGATTAATTTTTACAAATAAATTTGCTTTATATAAATAACCGAACTAACTTTGCATAAAATTTAACTAAACTAATAGCATGTTTGAAATTGTAACTAAACGAGAGCTTGCCAAAAACATTTTTGAAATGAAAGTTAAAGCTCCTCGAATTGCAGAATCTGCACTTCCGGGTCAATTCATTATCGTACGAACTGATGAACAAGGAGAACGCATTCCATTGACTATTTGTGATTATGACTCAACTGAAGGAACTGTAACTATTGTTACTCAAATAGTTGGAATATCATCAAAAAAAATATGCGATATGAATGTAGGAGATTCATTCGCAGACTTTGCCGGACCATTAGGCAAACCATCTGATTTAATCGATGAGCCTATTGAAGAATTGAAAAAGAAGAAAATTCTTTTCGTCGCAGGAGGAGTTGGTACAGCTCCTGTTTATCCTCAAGTTAAATGGCTCAAAGAACATGGTATTGAAGCTGACGTTGTCATTGGTGCAAAAACAAAAGACCTTTTCTCTTATGTTGATGAAATGAAAAATGTCGGTAACGTATATCTTTGTACAGATGATGGTTCTGAAGGTTTTCATGGAATGGTAACCGGACTTATAAAACACCTAATTGATAACGAAAAAAAACAATATAACCATTGTGTTATAATTGGACCGATGATAATGATGAAATTTGCTTCATTAACTACTAAAGAATACAATATTCCGACAGTTGTTTCACTTAATGCTCTAATGGTTGATGGTACCGGAATGTGTGGTGCATGTCGTGTAACTGTAGGAGGGAAAACTCTATTTACTTGTGTTGACGGTCCTGAATTTGATGGACATCAAGTAGATTTCGATGAAGCAATGCGTCGCCAAACTATGTATAGAGATAACATAAAAACAAATCCAGAAACTCATAAATGTAATTGCCATGGCTAATAGAATACCACGTGTACCGGTTAGAGAACAAAAGCCGGAAGTAAGAGCAACTAATTTTGAAGAAGTATGCTATGGATACAATAATGAAGAGGCAGTAATTGAGGCATCAAGATGTTTAAATTGCAAAAATCCTCGTTGCACTCAAGCTTGCCCGGTTTCAATAAATATCCCCCAATTTATTAATCACATAAGTAATGGTAATCTAATGGCTGCTGCCGACACAATTGCTGTCGACAGTTCTCTTCCAAGTGTTTGTGGTCGTGTTTGCCCACAAGAATCTCAATGTGAAGGTTCGTGTGTTTTAGGAATTAAAGGTGAACCTGTTGCAATTGGAAAATTAGAACGCTTTGTCGGCGATTGGAGAATTGAACATTCAGATGAAATCCCAATGCCTAAGATTGAAAAAAATGGTAAGAAAGTTGCAGTTGTCGGTTCCGGACCTTCCGGATTAGCATGTGCAAGCGACCTCGCCAGATTGGGCTATGAAGTAAAAATCTTTGAAGCATTGCATAAAGTTGGAGGAGTGTTAGTATATGGAATCCCTGAGTTTCGTTTACCTAAAGATAAAATCGTTGCTAAAGAAGTTGATGCTGTAAGAAAATTAGGAGTAGAGATTGAAACAGATGTCATTATTGGTAGGACTTTGACCATCGATAATTTACTCGATAAAGAGGGATATGATGCAGTGTTCATCGGTTCCGGTGCCGGATTGCCACGCTTTATGGGAATAGATGGAGAAAATCTAAATGGTGTATTCTCTGCTAATGAATTCCTTACACGAGCAAATCTAATGAAAGCTTTTGATAACGATTTTGACACTCCGATATATACAGGTAAAAGAGTTGTTGTCGTTGGTGGTGGCAATGTCGCTATGGACGCTGTTAGAACAGCAAAACGTTTAGGAGCCGACTCTTATATCGTATATCGTCGTAGTGAAGCCGAATTACCTGCACGTGTTGAAGAAATACATCACGCAAAAGAAGAAGGTATTGTCTTCAAAATGCTTACTAATCCGACTGAAATCATTGGAGATGATAAAGGTTGGGTAAAAGCAATCAAGTGCGTTGAAATGGAACTTGGAGAACCTGATGAAAGTGGACGTCGTTCACCTATTGTAAAAGAAGGAAGCGACTTCATCATTGAATGCGATGTCGTAATTATGGCATTAGGAACATCTCCAAACCCTCTTATTAAGGCCACAACCTCCGGACTTGATACAAATAAACGTGGTTGTATTGTAGCAGACGAATACGGGCAAACTTCAAGAGAAGGTGTTTTCGCCGGAGGAGATGCTGTTACAGGTGCTGCTACTGTTATTCTTGCAATGGGTGCTGGAAGAAAAGCAGCTAAAGCAATTGATGAATACATCAAAAACAAAAAATAATTGTTATTGATTATAAATAAATTTAGGCTGTGTCAGAAATTCAAAATAATTGACACAGCCTATTTTATAATATTAAAATCTTATATCTAAGTGATTTGTGGTATTTATAAAGTTAATACAATATCCTTATCTTGTGCTATACGTCGCATGTTTAAAATAGCATAACGCATTCTACCCAGTGCTGTATTTATACTTACACCTGTACTATCCGCTATCTCTTTAAAACTCATATTTTGATAATATCTCATTACAAGCACTTCTCTTTGAGATTTTGGAAGAATCTCAACAAGCGATTTAACATCATTGTGTATTTGTGATATTATGATATTATCTTCAACTGTATCTTCACTTAATTCTTTTCTATTAAGCACATCAATCTCATCTACATCGAAAGACTGCAAGTTTTCCGACTTTTCTTGTCGATAAAAATCAATTATTAAATTATGTGCTATTCGAGTTATCCAAGCAGGGAACTTGCCGTTTTCTGTATAACGTCCTTGCTTAATTGTCATTATCGCCTTGACAAATGTCTCTTGGAAGATGTCGTTCGCGACATCTTCATTTTTAGTTATTCGCAAAATATAATTGAAAATACGCTCTTGGTGTCTCTTTAATAAAACATCAAAGGCTTCATTTTTGCCACTTGCATAAAGTTTAACCAACTGCTCGTCGGTCATGCTTAATATATGTACCATTACTATCGTATTATTATTATAGTATAGGTCTTTCGATAGGCAAATAATTTTTAATGGTTAATAACTACTTCTTTTTCAACAGCAAAAATATAACAATATTTTTATTCTTGCAAATATTAGATATGAAAATTTACTTACTTTTTATAAATCTCACTGCCACCCATTCATTATCCATCTTATAATCAACCAATTCCAAATTTAGCATAGATGCAGACATTGATATGAGATTTATATCATTTTCATAAAATCCACTCAATAATAACGTTCCTCCAACCTTTATTTTGGGAGCATATAATGAAATATCTGATAAGATTATATTTCTATTTATATTAGCAATAAACAGATCCGCAATTTCTGTCTCTGCCAATCTCATAGCATCTCCAAGTAATATTTCAACATTCACATGATTTAGAGCAACATTCTCTAATGCATTTTCATATGCACCGGGATCAATTTCTATACCTACTGCAGATTTGGCTCCAAGCATCGAACAAAGAATGGCTAATATGCCAGTCCCTGTTCCCATATCAATTACAGTCTTATCTTTTATGTCGAGCGACAATAAATATCTTAAGATAAGCGATGTAGTTGAATGATGACCTGTCCCAAATGCCATTTTAGGGTCAATAACTATATCATAGGTGGCCGAAGGAACATCTTTATGAAATGTGCTATGAATCACACATTTATCATCTATTAATATCGGTTTAAAATAATTTTTCTCCCACTCTTCGTTCCAATCCTGTCCTTTTACTAATGTAGACTTTATGTCAGCTCTTATTTCAATAGGAAAATTTGATATAATATCCTCTATAACCGATTTTTCATATTCTTCTGATTTTATATATGCCGTTAATCCTTCTTCATCAGGCAAAAACGATTCATAACCTACTTCAACTAAAAAGCCTGCAAGAAGATCTGTAATTGTTTCATTACAATTTGTAATATCTACTCGCAATTCTATATAATCTATCATATTGTATATATTATATCCTAATCCTATTTTATTTCTTAAATATCGAAATTATTGATTTTATTGTCTTAAACATAGTAAGCCCCAGCATAGCATAATCAATAAAATCAAGACTCTTTGCCAACTTACCAACAATTCCAGTTCGATTGCGTTTAAATTTCGCCAAGGGACTATTTTGAGTTATATTTCCGACTTCTGCCATTAATTTTTCTTTACAGAAATCTGAACGTAAACTCATCAACGCTCGTTGATAACGAAGTTCCTCTAAAGTGTATCCTTTGAATAAATCGTCTTGGGCATTTGCATTATTATTTAGATTATCTTTATCTTGCATCATATTATTTAAGTCTTTCATTAAAAAACAATTTGGAAATGAAACGAGAAATTGGATTCATTATCAATGACTTACGAAATATTATTATTATCGCAATCATTAATACAAATATTGCAGATACTATTATATATGCCCATATCGGAGAAACTACTGTTTTTAGCATATCAACCAAGGCAAATGACAATAATAAAATCATAAACGATGCCAACATGAAGCAAATAGCAGCTATTGCTATACCACTTAGTAAGACTACAAGCTTTTCTGCAAATGTTAATTTAGCATAATTAAATTGTAGAGAACAATATTTTTTTGCTATTTTCCATATGCCTTGGACTTGTTCTGATAACGTTTTCTCAACCATTTTTCAAAGGATTTTAACTAATTACAGAGAATGAACATCAGTCATTCTCTGTAACAACATATTCTTTTATTCTTCAATTGTCCCTGACAATTCTGCCACCAGCTGGTCTATTTCTGCATCACTGATTTTTACGCCCCGTTTTTTTAGTAACGTTTTTATTCTATTTCTCAAATCAGAACCTTTCTCAGGAGCAAATAAGATTGCTGCCGCACAGCCAACTACTGCTCCTCCTAAAAATGCGTATAATATATTTAAATTTTTCATCTTACATAGATTTAAACATTATCCAATTGATTTTCAATATCATCAACTAATTCTTCCATTTTCTCTTTCTTGAGGCATATACCTTTTTCTTTCAAGACTTTTGCTATTTTGCTGCGTGTATCACTTCCCTTTTCAGGAGCAAACAATAGACCTATAGCTGCACCGGCAATAGCACCTCCTATAACTGCACATATTAAATGAACTGGTTTCATAATTTAATTTTTTTATTTCGTTAATACTCTTTTTAATATAACATTCTAAACTTATTTTATGTTTAAAACTGTGCCTTATTTTATTATAAGTAACACTGTTTACATTATCACCTGTTTAGAATATGTGAATTTTATTTTTGAATTATCCAAATCCAACACACACATAGTCGGACGCAAGACATAAGGCACACATGATGAAACGACTGTAGTAGTATTATATACACCCGATGTCTCTGTTTCTATCATAACAGGAATAAGAGTAAACGTACAATCTTCTTCTGTAACCACTCCCCCATTACGTCGCAATTCTACAATATACTCACGCATTGATGTAAATGAATACTCACATTTTTCCGAATCATATATTGCATAGAATGATGTTTTATCATCTGGAATTAATGATGAATTAAAGAATTTTTCTTTCTCCGAACTCTTAACCATCAATAAATATGGAGGAGGATTTATTCCATAATCATTTTCTATTGATTTAACAGGTATTGTAAATGTTAAGTTATTAATAACGGCAAGATTATAATCGCTATTTAAGAAATTAGTTAAAATATCTTCTGTTGGGAAATATACTTCAACATTATAACCTGTGGGAGATGTTATAACAGCTTCTCCTGAAGCAACCTCGTTTTTCAATGAATTCGATACCTCATATCGAATATTATTACTAGATATTATTTCTGGTGAAACCGTAAACAATGTTGCAGAATCAACAACTATTTTATCCTTTGTAACTGCTTCTCCATTCTCAACACTCGTTTGTTTTCTAATATCATGATAATATAATAAAACTTCTGTGGACGAAATATTTATCACACAACCACGCCCAAATGTTTGTTCAACAAAAAGACCTGGAAAATATTTCACAAAATTATCATGCCACTGAAATGTTTCCGGATTGTTTCTATATTCATTAAAAACGTTAATAGCCATCTCTTTAGGCAACGTTATATTGACAGTAATTGTTTCTTTTTTATTATACAATGTATCATTCATTCCCAGTGCAGATGCAGTGTAACTTTTGACGCCTATCAGTCCGGATTCATCATAGTAACCACTTGGATTGAAGTTATTTGTTATATCATTAGGTAATTGTTTATTCAAACGATAAATCTTTAATTGCTGTGGAGCTAACGAATCTCCTGTCAAACTTCCTTTTTTTATTGTCAGTCGCAAACGCAATGAATCAACTTTATCTATAGTAATTGAATCCGGTATATCCATTGATACTGCAGACATTAGTTGTGTTACAAACGAACATGACAAACTACCATATTCCGGGATTGACAATCTCCCAAGCAATTGTGTCATTGATTTTGAATTTATTGAGTGAACATCAATCGATTTTCCTGATATTTTATACGAAGAATCAACAACCACAGAAACGTCACTCTTTGACAACGATGAGCCTATCCTGCTATCATCTTCACAAGAGTAAAAAACAATCGATAGTGTAATGATTGATATAATTATATAAAACAATCTTTTAGTCTTCATTCTGTTCCTTTTCGATAAACAAATTATAGAACTCAGCATATGAATCTATTGATTCAGACACTTTATCATATGTCAAACACGGAATAGATTTAGATTCTGCATGTTTTACTACTTCAGGATCAATATCAGAATGTCCGAATATTACTCCATCACTGTGGTCAATTGCCAACTTATGTAAGCTGTTAATATCTATTTCTTTATCTAATATACTTGTGAGATTTTCAACCGGAATATTATCCATTTTCAATTTCTCAACTAAAAATGATGGCCATAATCCTTCATATTTATCTTCTGTAACAGAATAGATAATTTTTAAATCTCTAAAAGAGGGATCATCTGCATACATTGTCTTTAAATATAATGGCACTAATGCAGAAATCCAACCCTGACAATGAACGACCATCGGTTTCCAGTTTAATTTCCTGACAGTTTCCATCGTTCCTCTTGCAAAGAATATAGAACGCTCATCATTATCACTTCTATTACTACCTTTCTCATCTATATCGTCATCAGATTTCTGAAAAAAATCTTCATTATCAATGAAATATATCTGAATTCTTGAGGGTTGCAATGAAGCAACCTTTATTATTAGTGGATGGTCTGAATCATTAATTATGATATTCATTCCACTCAAGCGAATCACTTCATGCAATTGATTTCTACGCTCATTTATACAACCATATTTTGGCATAAACGTACGAACTTCAAAACCAAGTTCATGAACTCTTTGAGGTAGCTTTCTTCCCAACAATGACAACTCTGTTTCTGACAGATAAGGAGCAATTTCTTGCGTAACGTATAAAATTCTTTTATCAGACATAATGTTTTATCTCTTAAAAAAACTCTTTATAATAATTCAGAAAAACTTTTCCCCAAATTATTATTTTGCAAAGGTAACAATTTTTATTGAATTTTTCCTTATTTCTCACACATTAGACAACAATTTTAAGAAACTTTAATATTCGCAACTTCCTTTTTCACAATTTTATTATGGTGATTGACAATATTTCATTAATTTTGCAACTTGAAATCATTCATACTTGAATTTGAAGTTATCTTCTACATTCGATGATCTGATAATTTATATAACGTTACTTTCTAAATTTCCGGATAAGGCAATGAAAATAATTAGAACAATTAACGAACTTACCGAATTCATAGACTATCAAAAGTCGAACAACAAAAAAATTGGATTAGTTCCTACAATGGGGGCTTTACACGATGGACATATGTCTCTCGTTAAAAGAGCTGTTGACGAAAATGATATAACCATAACATCTGTTTTTGTTAATCCTACACAATTCAACAATCCTACAGATTTAGCCACATATCCTCGTAATGAAGAATCTGACTTCAACTTGCTTAATAAAGCAGGCATATCTGCAGTATTTGCTCCTTCTGTTGAAGAAATATATCCGGAAAGCGAAAAAGAAAATACTGTACACATTTTTGATCTAGGAGATGTAGCTGAAGTCATGGAAGGTAAATTTAGACCTGGACACTTTCAGGGAGTTGCTCAAATTGTCAGTAAATTATTTTTACTAATCAAACCTGACAACGCATACTTCGGAGAAAAAGACTTCCAACAAATAGCCGTTATTCGAAGAATGATAAAAACTGAAAATATTAACGTCAACATAGTTGCTTGTCCCATAAAACGTGAATCTGATGGTTTAGCTCTATCAAGTCGTAATATGCGTCTTACTGCCAACCAACGAAAAACAGCTCCGGGAATATTTAAAGCTCTTAAATCTGGAGTTGAATATTCAACAAATCATTCTGTTGATGCGACTCACGACATTATTGTCGAACAAATCAACGCCCTGCCGGAATGTGAAGTTGAGTATTTCTCTATTGTTGACGGCAACACGTTGCAACCTGTTAAGGACTGGAAAGACTCGCCCTATATTGTTGGTTGCATAACTGTTTATTGTGGAGAAACACGTCTTATTGATAATATAACTTTCAGAAAATAATAACAATAAAAAGGAATATGTTAATCCAAATGATAAAATCAAAGATTCATCGTGTTACTGTAACAGAAGCGAATCTTGACTACATCGGAAGCATAACAATTGACGAAGATCTTCTTGACGCTGCCGGAATAAAAGTTGGCGAACGTGTATATATTGTTAACAACAACAATGGCGAACGTTTTGATACATATACCATTGCCGGACAACGAGGCAGTGGGGTCATATGTCTGAATGGAGCAGCAGCTCGAAAAGTACAAAAAGGTGATATTGTCATTATTATGGCATATGCGTTTATGACACCTGAAGAAGCAGAAACCTTTTCTCCAAAAGTAATTTTCCCTGACACAACAACTAATAAATTATAAAATATAGAACAGCTTTATATATGTTTGAAAACTTATCCGAACGTTTAGAACGTTCCTTTAAAATTCTAAAAGGTCAAGGCAAAATCACCGAAATAAATATTGCCGAAACAATGAAAGATGTACGCCGAGCATTATTAGATGCCGACGTAAACTATAATGTCGCAAAACAATTTACCGATACAGTAAAAGCAAAAGCAATCGGACAAAATGTAATCAATGCCTTAAAACCTCAAGAGGCAATGATAAAAATTGTACACGATGAATTAACTGCCCTAATGGGTGGATGTGAAACACCTCTAAATCTTTCAGGCAACCCGACAATAATTTTAATGTCAGGTCTACAAGGTTCTGGTAAAACAACTTTTTCTGGGAAATTAGCAAAAAAATTAAAATCTTCTAAGGGGAAACGCCCCCTACTTGTCGCAGGAGACGTATATCGACCTGCAGCAATCGAACAATTAAAAATTCTTGGTGAAAGTATCAACGTACCTGTTTACACCGAAGACGGGAATAAAAATCCTGTAGAGATTGCTGAAAATGGTATCAAGCACGCAAAAGCAAATCACTACGACCTCGTCATCGTTGATACTGCCGGACGACTTGCCGTTGACGAACAGATGATGAACGAAATAGCTGCCATCAAAGAAGCTATAAAACCACAAGAAACCCTCTTTGTTGTAGACGCAATGACAGGTCAAGATGCCGTAAACACTGCCAAAGAATTTAATGATAGATTAGACTTTGACGGTGTTATCCTTACAAAACTTGATGGAGACACCCGTGGTGGTGCGGCACTTTCAATTCGTTCAGTAGTAAACAAACCAATAAAATTTATTGGTTCTGGTGAAAAACTTGAAAACCTTCAGGAATTCAACCCGGAAGGAATGGCAAGTCGTATACTTGGCATGGGGGATATTGTAGAAATTGCCAAACGAGCTCAAGAGTTATACGACCAAAAAGAAGCCGAACGACTTGAAGAGAAAATCAAACGTAATAAATTTGATTTTGAAGATTTCCTTAAACAAATACATCAAATCAAAAAAATGGGAAATCTTAAAGAACTTGCATCAATGATTCCGGGTGTAGGCAAAGCAATTAAAGATATTGATATTGACGACAATGCCTTTAAAGGTATTGAAGCAATAATATATTCAATGACACCGGAAGAACGTAAAAATCCCGAAATAATAAATGGCAGTCGACGTCAACGTATTGCAAAAGGCTCGGGAATGTCGATTGTTGATGTCAACAGACTTATAAAACAATTTGAAGAGACTCGCAAAATGATGCGTATGGCTACAACAATGAAAAATCCTATGAAAATGATGAAGCAAATGCGTCAACAAGGGAAACGTCGATAATAAACAACACTAAAGAAATATATACTATGCAACTAATTGATGGTAAACTAACAGCACAACAAATAAAACAAGAAATAGCAACTGAAGTGGCAGAAATGGTTGCTAATGGACAACGTCCCCCCCACCTTGTTGCTGTACTTGTTGGAAACGACGGTGGCAGCGAAACGTATGTTGCAAACAAAGTGAAAGCATGCGAAATGTGTGGATTTGAAAGCAGTCTTCTACGTTTTGACAGTTCTATTACAGAAGAGGAACTCCTCAATGAAATAATCAAACTGAACAACGACCCGAAGGTTGATGGATTCATTGTTCAACTTCCATTGCCAAAACACATCAATGAACAAAGAATCACTGAAGCAATAGATTATAGAAAAGATGTAGACGGATTTCACCCTATTAATGTTGGAAGAATGTCTATTGGTCTTCCATGCTTCAAAAGTGCAACTCCATCAGGCATTATTGACCTTTTAGACAGATACAATATCGAAACTAAAGGCAAACACGCTGTCATACTTGGACGCAGCAACATTGTAGGTAAACCAATTGCTAATCTTCTTATGCTAAAAGCACAACCAGGAGACTGCACTGTTACAGTATGTCATTCATCAACTAAAAATATTAAAGAGCTTTGCTTGCAAGCCGATATTATAGTTGCAGCACTCGGTCGCCCGGGATTTGTAACTGCCGACATGGTAAAAGAAGGAGCTGTTGTAATTGATGTTGGCACAACTCGTGTCCCCGATTCTTCTCGCCCTACAGGATTTCGTCTCAGTGGCGATGTAGATTTCGATAATGTCGCACCCAAATGCTCATATATTACACCAGTACCGGGTGGCGTTGGTCCTATGACAATATGCTCTTTAATGAAAAATACATTACTTGCTCGTAGTGGAAAATTATTTGGTTAATTAATTTAATAATCTAAGTAAGTTCTATATGATAGAACTTACTTTCTTTTTTAAAATAATGAACATACTCCCTCTTTGCCTATCATTAATATCTTTTCTTACAGGAACTAATAGCATAGATAAATCAATTGGTGCTGAATTGTTATTCGTAGGAGATGCAATGATGCACCAAGCACAAATAGACCATGCATTTCTTGAAGGAAATAACACATCATATAATTTCGATGATTGCTTTTCTCTTATTGCCCCAACAATAATCGACGCAGACTATGCTGTTTGCAATCTTGAAACACCATTAGGAGGAGGGCCCAAATATACCGGATTCCCCTGTTTCTCTGCCCCAGATTCTTATGCAGAAGCATTGAAAAATGCCGGGTTTGATATGTTTCTTACTGCTAATAATCACTCTCTCGACAGACTTGATAAAGGAGTACGACGTACAATAAAAGTTCTTGATAATATGCACATAGATCATATCGGCACATACCATGATACTATTCAACGACAACAATTAATACCATTCATAAAGAATATTAACGGCATAAAAATTGGTTTCTTAAATTACACTTATGGAACAAATGGTTTGAAGGCTACTAATGGAGCAGAAGTTGCTCTCATTGATAGACAGAAAATCTCTAACGAAATAAAACGAACACGAAATGCCGGAGCCGAAATAATATGCGTATGTATTCACTGGGGAATAGAATACGTATTACTCGAAAATAGCACTCAACGAGACATCGCAGACTTTCTCATTAAAGAAGGTGTAGATCTCATTATCGGTGGGCACCCTCATGTGATTCAACCAATGAAAATTATTAGAAATAAACAAGAAAACAAAGATGTACTGATTGTTTATTCATTAGGGAATTTTATTTCAAACATGAAAACCAACGACACTCGTGGAGGAGCATTTATAAAATGTAGAATCAGTAGAGACTCTAATGGGAAAGCACGTCTAATCAACGCAAATTACGACACATTTTATACAGTTAAACCGATAGGTAAAGGTTCTAACTTTATGGTCGTACCATCATGGTTAAGCAACCATATTCCTGCCGGACAAATAGCGAACTGGCATATCTTTAACAATACGGCACGCAAAATCTTCAATACTCATAATATTAATGTCCTTCCTTTACATTAATCTTGAACAATATAACCTAAACAAATTAAATTATTAAAATAATTAGGATATTTTAAATGATTTAATTCAATTCTTCTAATTTTTTTTTGCAATTAAAACAAATTTATATATCTTTGTGTTACAATTAAAAGTAAGAGTACTTTTATATCTATTGAAATAAATTTCCACATCAAAGTAGATTGGGAAACTCATCAAATTTTATAGAAATACCGAGACAAGCTTGCTCTTTTAATGGCGGGCCACACTCGAAAGAGATGTTCCAAAAACACAGTGGATTACAAAGAAAGAGAGGCACTCAAATCCTGTCATTCGGAGTTTCATCACATTCCTTTGATGTGGCATATATAAAAGCCGATGATTAATAATTCATCGGCTTTATTTAAGAACAAACAATTATTTATACACACAAATTAAAATGAAAGATATTAAATCAGTATTATTGAATCGCACAAGTGTGCGTCGCTACGAAAGAGAAGCTATTCCTCAAGAAACGATGGAATTCATCTACAAAGCAATTGAAAACACCCCAACAAGCTACAATGGCCAACAATTCTCCGTAATTGACATTGATGATCAACAACTTAAAGAAGAGCTATATACTCTTACAAACCAAAAACAACTTAAAACATGTAATCGCTTACTTATCTTCTGTTCAGACTATAATAAAATAACTCTTCTTGCCAACCATAAAGGATTTAATGTTCCTGAATTCACTAACACTATGGACGGTGTAACCATAGGAATTATTGATGCATCATTAGCAATGATGAGTGCCGTTGTAGCTGCTCAAGCATCAGGATTGGGAAGTAACTGCATCGGATATTTACGCACTGTCGATCCTACTCGTTTAGCTGAATTACTCAAACTCCCAAAAGGTGTATTTGTCGTTTGTGGCTTGGCTCTTGGCATACCTCGAGAACAACCTGATCTTAAACCAAAACAAGGAGATACTCTCATGTTCCACAAGAATCAGTATAGACAAGATTCAGAGCAAATGATAGCTGAATTAGAAGAATACGACAATATTGTCAAAGAATACAATAAAACTCGTTCAGGAGGAACCACTACTAATGATTGGTGCGATCATATCCTCGACTACTATCGCCACGCAATGGAATATCGAATCCTTGACTATCTCAAAGCACAAGGATATGACATCAAACACTAAGTAGTCGTCCCTTAAAAATTCATATTCAGAGAAATTCTATCAGTAATTAGGATTTCTCTGATTTTTTGTATAAGTAATAAAAGAGCTTTTTGCTCTTTTGAAGTTATATACATACTCTGCAAGGATAATATTCACAGAATCCCCCAAGTTTAGTTCTACTATTTTTGTTGCTCCTAATTGCTATGGACATTATTCCCATACTAAAAACCAAATCAACAAAATCAGGAGATAGCTTTGGAGCTACGATATGATACTTTGTCATTTAAGCATTAATCGCTATTGACAACGATAAAAATATAGCTACTGCGACGATTAGTCTATGTATTGAAGTATTAAAATTCAGACGTAAAATGGAAACGAATTTTCTGAAAATCGCTCTGTGCCATTTGTAATACATAATTGCTGTCGGCTAAAAATACATCACGACCTTCCTTATCTGTTGCCATATACTGATGCTTACGTTTTTTAAATGCCTTTAATGCTTCTTCATCATCACTTTCTATCCAACATGCCTTATAAAGACTTATCGGTTCCCAACGACATTGTGCTCCATATTCATGCAATAATCGGTATTGTATCACCTCAAATTGAAGCTGACCGACAGTCCCAATAATCTTTCGCCCATTGAATTGATTTGTGAATAATTGAGCAACTCCTTCGTCCATCAATTGATTAATTCCTTTATCCAATTGTTTAGACTTCATTGGATCTGAATTTTCAATATATTTAAACATCTCAGGGGAGAAACTCGGTAATCCTTTAAAGTGTAATTCTTCTCCTGCTGTCAATGTGTCGCCAATCTTAAAATTACCTGTATCTGGGATACCTACTATATCACCCGGATATGCTTCATCTACAATATCTTTTTTCTGTGCCATAAAAGCAGTTGGAGCAGCAAAACGCATCAATTTACCTTGACGAACATGTTTGTAATTGACATTTCTCTCAAATTTTCCAGAACATATCTTTACGAATGCTATACAACTTCGATGATTAGGATCCATATTTGCATGTATTTTAAATACAAACCCTGTAAATCCCTCTTCTTGAGGTATCACCTCACGCTCAACAGCTTGAATCGGGCGAGGTGATGGTGCAATTTTCACAAAACAATCAAGCAATTCTTTAACACCAAATGTATTTAATGCTGAACCAAAAAATACCGGAGCTATTTCTCCTGCCAGGTATGATTCCACCTCAAATTCTGGATATACTCCCTCTATAAGTTCTAAATCTTCTCTAAGTTTTGAGGCATCATTCTCCCCTATCAATTCATCTACTTGAGAAGAATTAACATCATCAATTTCAATACGTTCGCTTATGGTCTGCTTACTTGGAGTAAACAGATCTAATCCTTTTTCATATATATTATATACACCTTTAAATTTTGCTCCGATGTTTATGGGCCAAGATAATGGTCTGACACCGATTTTCAATTCTTGTTCCAGTTCATCGAGGATATCAAACGGATCTCTACCTTCACGATCTAATTTATTAACGAATATAATTACAGGAGTTTTTCGCATTCTACACACTTCCATTAATCGTCTTGTTTGCGTTTCCACCCCTTTTGCAACATCGACAACTATTATTACAGAATCAACTGCCGTAAGAGTGCGAAAAGTGTCTTCAGCAAAATCTTGGTGACCCGGAGTGTCAAGAATATTTATTTTATAATCTCCATAATTAAATCCCATGACAGATGTCGCAACAGATATTCCTCTCTGCTTCTCTATCTCCATCCAGTCTGACGTGGCTGTCTTTTTTATCTTATTGCTCTTTACTGCACCGGCAACATGAATAGCACCACCAAATAAGAGGAGTTTTTCTGTTAAAGTTGTTTTTCCTGCATCAGGGTGACTGATTATAGCAAACGTGCGTCGCTTATTTATTTCATCTGTTAAGACACTCATATTTTCAAATCTTTATTTTCTCTAATTTAGTTATACATTTAGCTAAAGCATCTTCCCAATATGCTATTTCTATTCCATATGTTTTCTTAATCTTTGATTTGTTCAACACACTATAATGTGGTCTCTTAGCCACTGTCGGATAATCTTTTGACAATATAGGAATAACCTTTATATTTTTATTCCCACTTATCCGAAAAATTGCTTTTGCAAAATCATACCATGAAGCGACACCCTCATTTGTAAAGTGATATACTCCAGGTTTCCATTCTTCTGCATCTATTATCTTTATAATCAATTGTGCTAAATCTTTAGCATATGTCGGAGTTCCAATTTGATCACTCACTACCTTAATTTCTTTTCGTTCGCATGCAAGTTTAAGCATTGTATTCAAGAAATTATTTCCATATTCTGAATATAACCAAGCTGTACGAATTATAATACTTGACGGACAAAATGATTTGAGAATTCCTTCCCCGGTTAGTTTTGTGTGCCCATAAGTGCTTCGAGGATCCGGCGTATCATTCTCCTCATATGGTCTATGATTTTCTCCGTTGAAAACATAATCAGTTGATATATGAATAACTCGAATTTTCAACCTTCGTGCTATTTCAGCTATATTATTTACAGCTTCTACATTTACTTTTGAACATGCTACGCTGTTAGTTTCTGCTTTATCTACAGCTGTGTAAGCAGCACAATTAATAATTATATCAAAACTTTCTTTTTGAAAAAAAAACTCTAAAGCCTCTTTATCAGTTAAATCAAGTGTATCAACATCTGTATAGACTACATTTTCACGATTCTCTTTATCGAATAATCTGTGAAGAGTCTTTCCCAACTGCCCGTTAGAACCTGTAACCAAGATTCGCATCACTCCTCCCTAAATAATTGATTTTCGTAATCTTTTTTATATTTTGATGATAACAATGCCAAAAAACGTGAAATTTCTCCAGCCGCAGATAGAGTCTCCTTACTTATCTCTTTCCCTTGTAGTCTCAACATCAAAATACCATACAACGCATTAAAACAGCTCTCTATCTCACCATATTTTTCATCTCCTTGCTTAGATCGCAATTCAACTATATATGGTAACACTTTATAAAATTCAGAATTATACGACACAAAGCGACTATCTTGCATTAAGCGATTATGCAGATCATTCAGCGATAAAATAACATTTTTATTTAACTGAATATGCCCACTTTGGACAACTCCTTCACGACGCATCATATCAATGAGCGATTCATACCACTCACGCATATCCTTCTGCTCTTTAACATCAAGATTGCTATATCTATCTATAATATTAGTTTGGATTTTATCAATATCCAAAGCATTTGCACGAATAATATCTTCAATCTGCCACATATAAAGAAGATATTCTGCAATATTTTCTTTTTTCTTTTGAGATGCTATTATCATAATTAGTTGCAAAATTAGCAAATTTTCGTGATTCAACAAACTCTGTGAAAAGCATTATTCTTATAAATTAGATTCAATGAATTCTACAATTTACTATATAGATCAACAACGAATGTTATAAGACATAGAATGTCAAATAAAAAAACAATCTAATCAGATTCTCATTCCAAAATTTTGTGTATCTTTGCATTATCATTTAAACTACGAATCATAGCGAGGATTAAAATCCCCCTAATAAACCTATTTAAACCATGACACATCAAGCGACTGAAAAGAAAAATTTTTCCGACATGGAAATTCGCTATTTGCAATTATTGGCTAAATCATTTCCATCAATTGCCGCAGCAAGCACTGAAATAATTAATCTGGAAGCGATTCTCAACCTCCCAAAAGAGACTGAACACTTTCTCACTGACATTCATGGCGAATATGAGGCATTTCAGCACGTGTTGAAAAATGCTTCTGGCTCTATAAAAAGAAAAGTAAATGACATTTTCGGAAGCACTTTAAGAGAAAATGAAAAACAGAATCTTTGCTCTCTCATTTACTATCCTAAAGAGAAACTTAGATTAGTGAAACAATCAGAAAAAAATATGAACGAATGGTACATTATAACTCTTAACCGATTGGTTAAAGTTTGTCAAAATGTATCTTCGAAATACACTCGCTCAAAAGTAAGAAAATCACTGCCTAAAGACTTTTCTTATATTATTCAAGAATTGTTACACGAAACTGAATCTGACCCAAACAAATTTGCATATTATAATCAAATTATTTCAACAATCATATCTACTGAACGTGCAGATGAATTCATAATTGCTTTATGCAATTTGATTCAACGCTTAACTATTGACTCTCTGCACATTGTCGGTGATATATACGATCGTGGACCCGGAGCACATATTATAATGGATACTTTATGTGATTTTCACAATGTTGATATCCAATGGGGCAATCATGATCTTGTTTGGATGGGTGCTTTTGCCGGAAACAATAGTTGTATTGCGAATGTAGTCAGAATGTCGCTACGATATGCAAATCTTGATACTCTTGAAGAGGGCTACGGTATAAACCTCCTTCCTTTAGCTACATATGCTTTGGAAACATACAATAATGTGCCAGTTGACGTTTTTATGCCAAAAATCAAATTCTATGCTACGGATAGGTATACAGACAAAGAAAAGAAGATGATTGCTCAAATGCATAAGGCTATCACTGTCATTCAATGGAAAGTTGAAGCTGCCTTAATTGATAGGCACCCTGACTATGAAATGAATGATCGAAAATTACTCCATTGCATTGATTTCAAAAAAGGAACCGTAAAAATTGATGGTATTGATTACGAACTAAAAGATAAAGAATTCCCAACGATAGATCCAGAAAATCCTTATGCCCTAACTGATGATGAACTTGCTATTATCAATCATCTTCATAATTCATTCGTACATAGCGAAAAATTAAAGAAACATATATATTGTTTGCTGCGTAGAGGATCTTTCTATCTTGCTCAAAACAAGAATCTTCTTTTCCATGCATCTATCCCATTAAATGAAGACGGTTCTCTCAAGAAAGTTAACATAATGGGTGAAAAATTCTCAGGCAAAGCCCTTCTTGACAGACTCGACAAACTTGTACAATGTGCTTGTCGCCAAAGCACTGAACTAACAGAAGAAAAAGAATACTCTATCGACTATATGTGGTATCTATGGTGCGGAGCTGATTCTCCTTCATTTGACAAAGCAAAAATGGCAACTTTTGAGCGATACTTAACTTCCGACAAAGTCCCCCAAAAGGAACAAAAGGGCTACTACTATCAATTAAGTGATAATGAAGATATTTGCAACAACATTCTTGCTGAATTTGGTTTGTTTGGAGACCATACTCATATTATTAATGGACACGTACCTGTTAAAATCATTAAAGGAGAAAAACCCGTCAAAGCTAACGGCAAACTTCTTGTAATTGATGGAGGATTCTCTAAAGCATATCAACCGGAAACCGGTATTGCCGGCTACACTTTGGTGTTCCACTCTCGAGGTATGCAACTTGTTCAACACGAACCTTTTGAATCACGTCAAAAAGCTATTGAAGACGGGCAAGATATTATATCAAACACTGTCCTTTCTGAGTTTAATGAACGTCGATTAATGGTTAGAGATACTGACAAAGGAAAAATTTTACAACAACAGATAGATGATTTACAGATGTTGCTAAAAGCGTATCGAACCGGTTTAATAAAATAATATCACAAGTTCTACAATAGAAAAAGGTTGCAGTATGCAACCTTTTTCTATTGTAGAACATTTAACTTTCTACTCTTAAAATTAGCAATCTGATTTTTGATTAAGCATTTTTCACTTTATCAACAATTGCTTTGAAAGCAGCAGGATTGTTCATTGCAAGGTCTGCAAGGACTTTACGATTGATTTCAATACCTGACTTGTGAATTAGACCCATCAATTTTGAATAAGAAAGGTCCTCAAGACGAGCTGCTGCATTAATACGTTGAATCCATAGAGCACGGAAATTACGTTTTTTGTTTTTACGATCGCGATATGCGTATGTCAAACCTTTTTCCCAAGTATTTTTGGCTACGGTCCAAACATTACGACGACTACCATAGTAACCGCGTGTAAGTTTCAAAATTTTCTTTCTTTTTGCTCTTGAAGCAACATGATTTACTGATCTTGGCATGTTTTTTAATTTTTTTGAACGTGAGCGGCATTTATTAGTTAGCTCTTGCGGTGCTTCACATTCGGTTAATAAAATTTGTTTGTTAAATTAAAAGTTTTTTAAGAATCTTGGGTTTGATTTTTACTTCATTGCGAGCAATTCTTTTACTGAATTTTCGTTAGAAGTGTGAACCATTGCTGTATGGTCAAGATTTCTTTTACGCTTTTTTGATTTTTTAGTCAAAATGTGACTGTGATAAGCGTGTTTTCTTTTAATTTTTCCTGTTCCGGTAAGAGCGAATCTTTTTTTAGCACCGGAATTAGTTTTTACCTTTGGCATTTTAATAAAAAATTTAGTTGTTTGTAATTCACCTCGGCACATGTGCCTACGGTCTCTTTTATTTTTTGATTAGTTGTTGTTATTTCTTCAATGGTGTAAGCATTATTGTCATTCTTTTTCCTTCGAGAACAGGCATTTGTTCCACTTTACCATATTCTTCAAGATCATTTGCAAATCTAAGTAATAACACTTCACCTTGCTCTTTAAAAAGAATCGAACGTCCTCGGAAAAACACGTATGCTTTCACCTTTGCACCTTCCTTGAGAAAGCCGATTGCATGCTTTAATTTAAAGTTATAATCATGATCATCTGTTTGCGGTCCAAATCGAATTTCTTTGACTACGACTTTTGTTGCTTTTGCTTTCTGCTCTTTTTGACGTTTTTTCTGTTGATAGAGATATTTCTGATAATCCAATATTCGGCATACCGGAGGCTCCGCATTTGGCGAAATTAGAATTAAGTCTAATTCTTGTTCTTCTGCAATACTTAGTGCCTTAGATAGAGAATATACACCTTGTTCGACGTTATCCCCTACTAATCTCACTTCGCGAGCTGTAATCTCTTCGTTAATCACATATTGGTCTTTACCGACTTTTTCACTCCCTTTTTGTGGTTGACGTTGTCCTTGTGCCGGTTTTTTAGGACCGTTAAATTGTGGTTTTGTATCCATTCAGTCGTTTACTGGTTTATCATTGAATTTACCTCTTCGGTCAAATTTTGTGCAAAGATACTAATTTTCATTGATTCTGTACTATCTTCACCATGTTTTCTTACAGAAACTTCTTCATTTTCTGCTTCTTTTTCGCCAACAATGAGCAAATATGGTATTTTTTTCATCTGATTGTCGCGAATTTTCTTGCCGATTTTTTCATTTCTGTCATCTACGATTGCTCGTATATCTTGCATATCCAATTCTTTTGCCACTCGATATGCATATTCATTAAATTTCTCACTGATTGGAAGAATCACACATTGTTCAGGAGTCAACCATAATGGCAATTTCCCTGCTGTATGTTCAAGCAATACAGCTACAAAACGCTCCATAGAACCAAATGGGGCTCTGTGGATCATTACAGGACGATGTTTTTGATTATCAGAACCAGTGTATTCCAATCCAAAACGTTCCGGCAAATTATAGTCAACTTGGATTGTTCCTAATTGCCATCTACGTCCAATAGCATCTTTTACCATAAAGTCAAGCTTTGGCCCGTAGAATGCTGCTTCTCCAAGTTCTTTTCTCGCTTTTAATCCTTTTTCTTCACATGCTTCTATAATTGCATTCTCTGCAAGATGCCAATTTTCATCGCTACCAATATACTTTTCTTTGTTGTTAGGATCGCGAAGAGAAATTTGGGCTTCAAAGTTCTCAAATTTCAAGGCTTTGAAAATATAGAAGATTATATCCATAACCTTCAAGAATTCATCTTTTATTTGGTTTGGAGCACAGAAGATATGAGCATCATCTTGAGTAAAGCCTCTTACTCGAGTCAACCCATGAAGCTCACCACTTTGTTCGTATCTGTATACGGTTCCAAATTCTGCTAATCGCAATGGAAGATCACGATAGCTGCGTGGGAATGTTTTAAAGATTTCGCAATGATGTGGGCAATTCATTGGCTTTAACAAGTATTCTTCGCCTTCTTCAGGAGTATGAATAGGTTGGAATGAATCTTTTCCATATTTCGCCCAGTGTCCTGACGTTACATAGAGAAGTTTGTTCCCAATATGAGGGGTTATTACTTGTTGGTAACCATATTGTTTTTGTATTTTACGCAAGAATTGTTCTAATCTATCGCGAAGTGCTGCTCCTTTTGGCAACCACAATGGAAGTCCCTGCCCTACTGTTTGAGAAAACGCAAAGAGCTCCATTTCTTTTCCTAATTTACGATGATCTCGTTTTTTTGCTTCTTCAAGGAGAACCAAATATTCATCGAGCATTTTCTTTTTAGGAAATGAGATACCATATACACGCACTAATTGATTGCGTTTTTCGTCTCCTCTCCAATATGCACCTGCAAGAGATAGGATTTTAACAGCTTTGATTGCTGATGTGTTTGGAAGATGTGGCCCACGACACAAATCTGTGAATGCACCTTGTGTATATGTCGTAATATGACCATCTTCTAACTCGCTTATTAATTCACATTTATATTCTTCTCCTCGGTCGCCAAACATCTTTAATGCATCATCTTTACTGATTTCTGCTCTTACGATATTTTCTTTTTTGGCAACAAGGTCGGCCATTTTCTTCTCAATTTTTGCAAAATCATCACTTGTGATTTTATGTTCTCCCGGATCAATATCATAATAGAATCCGTTTTCTATTGCCGGACCAATCCCAAATTTTACACCGGGATATAGTTCTTGCAATGCCTCTGCAAGGAGGTGTGCTGATGAGTGCCAAAATGCATGTTTCCCTTCAGCATCGTCCCATTTGAATAACTGAATTTGAGAATCCTCTAATATTGGACGCGAAATATCCCACTCTTCCCCATTTATTTTAGCAGCGAGGACATCAGCAGCAAAACGTGGACTAATGCTTTCCGCTACTTGAAATGGAGTTATACCGCTTTCATATTGACGGACATTGCCATCAGGAAATTTAATATTTATCATGGTTTTATTTTATTTTTACCTTAATCTATATTTATCATCTGATTTCTATTTATCTCGAAATGATGATTTTACAAAATTTCGTGCAAAGATAGTCAATCTCATTCATACTACCAAACAAATTTACTTTTATTCAGAAACTTTATCTCTCTTTCTTATCTTTTTTCATCTGATTTCTATTACCATATCATCAACAATAATACTTTAATGATATATCATATATCTGAATGATTAATCTGTTATTAATATCAGATAAAACTAAAAAAAGATAAATAGTGGTCTGAATTATTGAGTTTATTGAATGGTTATATCACAGATAATATTAAAATATATAGGAGCAGAATTGATTCTACTCCTATATATTTTAATATTAATATTTCTATTTTTTCAGCTCTTTTGCCCAAGTGTCTTTCAAGCCTATTGTTTTATTGAAGACAATCTTATCCGGCGTTGTATCAGGGTCTACTGTATAATATCCAAGTCGTTGGAATTGATAATGGTCTCCTGCTTTTACTTGTTGTGCAAGCCATGGTTCAATCATTACATTATCTCTTATTTTAAGGGATTCAGGATTTAATAAGTCTCTGAAGTCGCCTTCTTCTGCCGATGGATTTTCTACTGAAAATAGTCTATCGTAGTCTCTGACTTCTACTTTTACGGCTGTAGGCACTGACACCCAATGCAATGTCCCTTTGACCTTTCGTTCGCTTCCCGGCATTCCACTAAGAGTGTTTGCATCGTATTCTGCATATATTTCTATAATGTTTCCCTCTGCATCTTTTTTCACTCCCGTACACTTTATTATATAAGCACCTTTTAGTCTAACTTCTTTGTCGATAGAAAGTCGGAAGAATTTTTTCGGTGGATTTTCCATAAAATCTTCTCTTTCTATCCATAATTCTCGACTAAATGGCATCTCGTGTCGTCCACTATTAGGATCCTCAGGGTTATTATCCATTGACACCATTTCGGTTTTTCCCTCAGGGTAATTTGTAAGTATAAGTTTTACCGGATTTTGAACTACACTCACACGTGTTGCTGTTTTATTAAGATCTTCGCGTATAGAGTGCTCAAGCAATTCTATATGATTGAGAGCTTCATATTTAGTATAACCGATACGATTGACAAAGTCTTTGATTGATGATGGTGTGTAACCACGACGACGAAGACCACATAATGTCGGCATTCGAGGATCGTCCCAACCATTAACAAGCCCCTCTTTAACAAGTTGAAGAAGTTTTCTTTTACTCATCACCGTATATGTAAGGTTGAGGCGATTAAATTCAATTTGTCGAGGACAGTATGTCTCATCGGCAAGTTCTTTTACATAATATTCATATAACGGACGATGAGGCACAAATTCAAGTGTACATATAGAGTGTGTTACCCCTTCAAAATAGTCACTTTGTCCATGAGCAAAATCATACATTGGATAAACTTTCCATTTTTCGCCTGTTCGCCAATGAGGTGTTTTGATAATGCGATACATAATTGGGTCACGGAAGTGCATATTTGAATTTGCCATATCAATTTTTGCACGTAACACCAATGTCCCTTCGTCAAATTCGCCCGAATTCATTCTTTCAAACAAGTCAAGATTTTCTTCAATTGGACGATCTCTGTACGGACTATTAATACCAGGGACTGTCGGACTGCCCTTTTGTGCTGCAATCTCTTCACTTGTTTGCTCATCTACATATGCTTTACCCTCTTTTATCATACGGACTGCCAAGTCGTAGAGTTTTTGAAAGTAATCACTTGCATAATATAGTCTATCTTCCCAATCATAACCAAGCCAATGAATATCCTCCATTATGGCATTAACATATTCTGTATCTTCTTTTTGTGGATTGGTGTCATCAAAACGAAGGTTACATGTGCCTCCAAACTTTTCAGCTGCACCAAAATCCATTATGATTGCTTTGGCATGACCAATATGCAAATATCCATTCGGCTCCGGTGGGAAACGTGTATTAAGTCTTCCCCCATTCTTCCCTGCTGCAAGGTCTTCCTTAATATATTGCTCAACAAAATTTAAACCGCTTTCATTTACTAAAGCATCTTCTTTTACCTCTGTCATATTGCGTAAATTATTATTTTCTTGGTTTAACGTGCAAAGATAATGCTATTTTTCTAATAATTCATTATTAATTTTTATTTTATATATATTTTTTCAACTCTTTCTTGCTTTTCTGTTGATATTTTCATTAGATAATATCCAGAACTTTGCTTCATAGGCACTCTTATTTGATTCCCTGTAAAATCATACTCTCCAACAATTTGCCCTACCAAATTATAAAACCTTATCGTTGCTTGATCCACAAATTCTGTTAACACAACTTCTATCTCCTCGTTTGACAAATATCGTATCATAAACTTTAGTTCTTCATCATATGCTTTTGGTGATGTGCTTCCCATTGATGTCAAAATATATTTCAATCCTGCATATGCATCAATTTTCCCTGCACCGGCTCGATAATAATCTTCTTCTACATGGCTGTCTCGTTGACTTGAATTACGCATAATTGTTAATATTTCATCTCTTGTCAGATCTGGTTTTGCCTCAAGCCACAATGCTAAAATACCACTTGCGACAGGTACTGCCATTGATGTACCTGTCATATTTCCATATGCATAAGTTTCTTCTTCTATTAATACTTCCGAACAAACATACGTTTCTTTATTAATATCTGTCGCATTTATATTCAACGAAGAGATAACCTCTGTCCCCGGAGCAACAACATGGGGCAACATCTCACCAGTCATCACATTCTCTCCATAACTTGAATATCGAGAGATAGATCCGACTGAACCATAACTATTTTCATTCAATTCATGGCATATCCCTTCAGCATCGACAAACCCTTCTCGTGCATTCCATGAACCAACAGATACGACGTATGGACTCGTACAATAATCCGATATGCTGTTATTCGCATCTCCATTAACAAAGCCGTCTAATCCGTAGTGTCTTAAATAGCAACACTCAAAATCTGAAATCACCATAACATTAGCTCCGGCTTCTGATTTTATACTAAAACCTAACGTATAAGGTGTTTCAATATCTACTCCATCAAACATTCCTAATATTTCACCTACATATCTATTATTTTCGTTTGATGTGGCATATAACACTTCTCCTGTAAAATATTCTCCAAGTTCAGGATATTCTGAAGTATAGGGATTATCTGAACTATATAATACCACAACATTATCTGTCGCTCCATTTGTCAGAGTTCTACTTAGATATGGAGTTGTAAATAATACTTTTTTATTTACTATATCCACAACATGAAATGCTATTTCAAATTCAGTCTCATCAGAACTCCACATCTGAGAATATACTGATTCCGGTGGTGTTCCATAACCTCGCCTTGCAAATGCACTCGACAATTCTTGTGAATCAACTTCAAAATCTCTATTTAAAGAAATCTGTTGCCCTCCATCATTGCCTGCAGCAAAACACACTATATGTCCTTCTTTGGATATGCTACTCAAATAGTCTGTAACAGCACCTTCACCATCATGTGGCCCAATTGCTGAACCTAAGCTCAAATTAACGACTACCGGCAATCCTCGTTCATCTGCATATTCTATCGACGAATGAATTCCATATAATACTTCATCTTCATATATATGTTCTCCCATTGTTGTTAACACCAACTCACTTTGTGGTGCAATTCCATAATAACCATTCCCAACATCTCTTCCTGATGATATGCCTGCCACATGAGTGCCATGACCTCCACACAAATTCTCTGGAACGGCATTGTCAAGTTCATCAACACCCTCACTTACAACTACTTCAAAACCATTTGATCCATTTTCATAACCACTTTTTGTTACTGAGTATCGTCCAATTCTACTACTATTCGAATCACTCGACATAAATGACGTATGAAAGGGATCTATTCCACAATCTACTATCCCAATCACTACATTATCCCCCTTAAATGGTATTATGTCTTTCTGGAACTCAAACCCATCTTGAACGATATCTACCCCTGTCGCCTCACGCACTATATCCATAGACAACGACATTTTGTGTGGCACATCAATTTTCTTAATCCAATCAACTTCACTCAATTCATGAATCAAATTAGCCGACAATCTGCAATATGCCACATTTCCATACATAGCTTCTATCTCTATTCCATGTTTTTGCAATTTTTCAGCAAAACTACAATCATAACCACAGACTTGGACATAAAAATAATTTGATTCCGTCAACGACATTTTAGCAGACCTACTATTCTCTGCACGCATTTTAAATTTAAGTATATTTGACACTTTGTCATACCCTCTGCCAAAGTTGACACACAGAATCAACAATAATGCACAAAATACTATTCTAAATAATTGTCTATCTTTCATGACGCAAAAATACAAAAAAACACTGATTTTCATATCCATATCCATAATTAAAACAATTCTTAGAATTAAATTATAAACAAAATATTGGCACAGAATATGCGAATATAAGAATCAGAAATCAATTAAACAATAATATATTATGAATATCAAACCATTAGCAGACCGCGTGCTTATCGAACCAACTGCGGCAGAAGAAGTAACTATCGGTGGAATAATTATTCCTGATACAGCAAAAGAGAAACCTCTTAAAGGAATCATTATCGCAACAGGTAATGGAACAAAAGACGAAGAGATGATAGTCAAAGAAGGAGATATGGTTCTCTATGGCAAATATGCCGGAACCGAAATCGAACTCGAAAATAAAAAATATCTTATCATGCGTCAATCAGACGTTTTGGCAATTATCAAATAATTAAAAATTAACTATTATGGCAAAAGAAATTAAATTCAATATTAAAGCACGTGAAGAACTCAAAAATGGAGTTGATGCTTTAGCCGATGCTGTGAAAGTAACACTTGGACCTAAAGGTAGAAATGTTATTATAGAAAAAAAATTCGGTGCTCCTCACATAACAAAAGATGGAGTAACAGTTGCTCGTGAAATAGAACTTGATGACCCATTCCAAAATATGGGTGCCCAACTTGTTAAAGAAGTTGCATCTAAAACTGGAGACCAAGCTGGTGATGGTACAACAACTGCAACCGTACTTGCTCAAGCAATCGTTAATGTTGGTCTCAAAAATGTTGCAGCAGGAGCAAATCCAATGGATCTCAAACGAGGAATTGATAAAGCCGTTGCTAAAGTAATTGAAGGAATCAAAGCTCAAAGTCAAGAAGTTGGCGATGATTTTGATAAAATTGAAAATGTGGCTCGCATCTCTGCTAACAATGATGAAGAAATTGGGAAATTAATTGCAGAAGCTATGCGTAAAGTTAAAAAAGAGGGAGTAATTACAGTAGAGGAAGCAAAAGGCACTGACACAACAGTAGAGGTTGTAGAAGGTATGCAATTTGATCGAGGATATATCTCTCCATATTTTGTTACCAATACAGAAAAAATGGAATGCGAAATGGATAGCCCATATATCCTACTCTATGATAAAAAAATATCAAATCTCAAAGATATGCTTCCTGTCCTTGAAGCCACTGCGCAATCAGGACGTGGTTTATTAATTATTGCAGAAGACGTCGACAATGAAGCTCTTGCTACACTTGTAGTTAACCGTCTTCGTGGTTCCCTAAAAATCTGTGCTGTAAAAGCTCCTGGATTTGGAGACAGAAGAAAAGAAATGCTTGAAGATATTGCTATCCTAACAGGAGGAACAGTCATTAGCGAAGTGAAAGGAATGCGTCTCGAACAAGCTACAATCCAAGATTTAGGAACTGCTGAAAAAATTACAATAAACAAAGACAATACAATCATAGTTAATGGAGCAGGAAGCAAAGAAGAAATTGCAGCTCGTATTGGTCAAATCAAAGCTCAAATTGAGACAACAACTTCAAACTATGATAAAGAAAAACTACAAGAACGCCTTGCAAAACTTGCCGGTGGTGTAGCCGTACTATATATCGGAGCTCCTTCTGAAGTAGAGATGAAAGAGAAAAAAGATCGTGTTGATGACGCACTCAGTGCCACACGTGCTGCCGTAGAAGAAGGAATTGTACCTGGTGGAGGAACTGCATATATTCGTTGTCTACCTATGTTAGAAGATCTCAAAGGCGATAATGATGATGAAAATACTGGTATTCAAATTATACGTCGTGCAATTGAAGAACCTCTACGTCAAATCGTAGAAAATGCAGGTGTTGAAGGTGCTGTAATCGTTCAAAAAGTTAAAGACGGAAAAGGCGATTTCGGATATAATGCACGAAAAGGAGAATTTGAAAACTTCTTTGAATCCGGTGTAATTGATCCTGCAAAAGTTACGCGTGTTGCTCTTGAAAATGCAGCAAGCATCGCAGGTATGTTCTTAACAACTGAATGTGTTATAGCTGATAAAAAAGAAGATAATGCAGCTCCTGCTATGCCTGCTGGCGGAATGGGAGGCGGAATGGGAATGATGTAATTCTTATTTCATAGAAATAAAAACAGGGTGGATTTTTATTTTCCACCCTATTTTTATACCCGTTTAATATCTATTATTTTACTTACTTCCCGGTAAAAACACAAAATAAACAGCTGCTATCAGACATATAAATGCTACGATATGGTTCCACTGAAACTTTTCTCCTTGAAACATAAATAAGGCTATTATTGTAAATACTACTAATGTAATTGCCTCTTGTAATACCTTAAGCTGCATCAATGTAAACGGACCCCCATTACCGATAAATCCAATTCTATTTGCAGGCACTTGACATGCATATTCTGCAAGAGCTATTAACCATGAAAATAATATGACTCCAAACAACGGCCAATCTTTTGAAACACCCATGGTTTGTAACTTCAAATGACCATACCAAGCGAGTGTCATAAACACATTAGATATAACTAATAAAAGAATTGTACTAATAATCGAACTCATCTCCAATTTACTATTAAAATAAAACAACTAAGTTTACATATCTCTTTAATCATACATCTCCAAATTTCTCATATATGTGTCGTATCGGATTGACATTTCATGTCAATATCAAAGAAGTTTGAAAATATTATTTTTAAATTTCCTCAAGGCTATTTGAAAGGAAATTTGTAACTTTGTGGTTTGAGAAAACAAAGTTACAAATTATTATATGAACTACAATATTAATTAACAATAAAAAAATTAATTTGTATTTAATAAATTATAATACTTTACGACATTATGAATATTAAAGAAATAAGCTCTAATATATATTATACAGGAGTCAACGATCGCTCATCTGAAAAATTCGAAGCTCTATGGCATCTTCGCAACGGCGTATCATATAACTCATATATTGTACAAAGCAATAAAATAGCTCTCATAGACACTGTTCACACAACAAATTCTACTGAATTTGCAAATTCAATCTTAAACATAATCGGACAACAACCAATCGACTACCTGGTTATAAATCATATGGAGCCGGACCACTCGGGTTCTATAATAAACATAATTCAAGCTTATCCCGACATCAAAATTATAGGAAACAAACTTACCATTAGCATGATTAAAGGATTCTATAATATTTGCGATGACAACAGATTTATCGAAGTTAAAGATAATGATGAAATTTCGCTCGGCGATAAAACTTTAAAATTCATTATGACTCCGATGATTCATTGGCCTGAAACTATGATGACATATATCAAAGAACAAAATCTTATATTTTCAGGCGATGCATTTGGAGCATTTGGAGCATTAAATGGAGGTGTCATTGACCATGAAATAAACACTGACATATACTTTGAGGAGATGTATCGATACTACTCTAACATTGTTGGCAAATATGGAACATTTGTTCAAAAAGCACTCTCTAAAACAAAAAATTATGCAATAGACTATATCTGTCCTACACATGGACCTGTATGGCACAATGAGATAGACAAAGTTGTTACATTATATGATAATCTCAGTCGCTACGAAGCCCAAAATGGGATTGTAATCGTATATGGTTCAATGTATGGGAATACAGCAATATTAGTTGATGAAATTGCACAAAATTTATGTATGCATGGTATAAAAAATATCAAAATCCACAATATTTCAAATGCTGAACTATCCGATATATTAGCTGATATATTTAAATATAAAGGCCTTATTATTGGAGCTCCAACATACTCCATGACACTATTCCCCCCTATTGAAACTCTAATGAAAGCCCTACAAACAAGAGAGTTAAAAAATAGGATATTTGCAACTTTCGGATCTTATACATGGTCTTCTGTAGCTACTAAAAAATTGTCTGAATATGCTCAAACAATGAATATGCCAATAATAGCATCATTAGAAATGAAACAATCAATTTCTAATGAAGTTATCAATAACGTTAAAGATTTTGCGAAAGTTTTCATCGATAAATTAAATGAATAAGCAAATTGAACGACATTCTTTAAAACCGTTTATTCCACAAGGGGCAAAACTACTTATTTGTGGTACATTCCCTCCCAAAAGAGAGAAATGGTCTATGGAGTTTTTTTACCCAAATTTCATTAACGATATGTGGCGTATATTCGGACTGGTCATATACAATAATAAGGACCATTTTGTAGACAACTTAAATAAGACATTTCGTGTCAATGAAATAAAAGAGACATTGAAAAAATTGAAAATTGCTGTATATGATACAGCAATGACTGTACATCGAGAGAAAGATAATGCTTCCGACAAATTTCTTCATATTATCGAACCAATTAATCTATCTGAAATCTTATCTCAAATGCCTGATTGCAAATATATTGTAACCACAGGAGAAAAAGCATCTTCAGTCATAGCCTCAATAACAAATACACCTCAACCTAAAATTGGAGAGAAAATTCATATATCACTGAACGATAATCAAATAAATTTTATCCATTACAGAATGCCTTCTACATCACGTGCATATCCGATGAAGTTGGAACAGAAAGCAGAATTTTATAAAACAATGTTATCCGAAATAGGAATATTATAACTAACTTTGCAAAACTAAAAAACACTTTAAAATGATAATAGATTTAATACCTTTAGCACTATTTAATGCCAGTGATTTTTTTCAATGGTTTGTAGAAAATGCGAACTACTTGTTTATCTTCATTTTTATGACAATAGAAAGTTCGTTCATTCCATTTCCTTCTGAAGTTGTTGTCCCACCAGCCGCATATCTTGCTTGCACAGGTAATGACATGAATATATATCTAGTCGTATTATTTGCCACTCTTGGTGCATTGACAGGAGCATTTATAAATTATTATCTTGCAATGTGGATCGGCCGACCTATAGTATATAAATTTTCTAATAGTCGTTTCGGACATGCTTGTTTAATTGACCAAGAGAAAGTTGAGAAAGCAGAAAGATACTTTGATAAGCATGGTGCTATTTCAACTTTTATAGGTAGACTTATTCCTGCAATCCGACAATTAATTTCAATTCCGGCAGGTTTAGCTCGTATGAATATTGGAATATTCACAATCTTCACATTATTAGGAGCCGGAATATGGAATATTATACTTGCATTATTGGGATATTGGTTAGCACAACACGTATCTCGTGAAGAATTATTTAATAAAATTGAGGAATACAACACATATCTGACATATGCCGGATACGCACTTGGAATAATTTGTATAGCATATATATTATGGAATGCATTTAAACCCAAAAAGAAATAATTACAAAATCGATTAAATATGTTAGTTTCACCATCACTTCTATCAGCAGATTTCGGTTGTCTGAAGCCGGATTTAGAAATGATTAATGCTTCAGAAGCAGACTATTTGCATCTTGATGTCATGGACGGAGTATTCGTGCCAAATATTTCATTCGGATTTCCGGTTATGAAAGCAGTTGCCAAACTTTGTACAAAACCTTTAGATGTACACCTTATGATAGTAGAACCCGATAAATGGGTATCACAAGTAAGAGATTTAAATGCTCAAATTATGAATGTTCACCAAGAAGCATGTCCTCACCTACATCGAACCATTCAAAACATTCATAATGCCGGAATGAAAGCCGGTGTAACTATAAATCCGGCAACCCCGACACATACCCTAGAAGATATAATCGAAGATGTAGATTTAGTACTTGTAATGTCTGTAAATCCTGGATTTGGAGGTCAATCGTTCATAATGAATGCAACAAAAAAAGTAAACCAACTTCGCAAAATGATTGACAACTCATCATCAAAAGCTATTATAGAAGTTGATGGGGGTGTAAATTTAGAAACAGGCAAACTATTATCTCAAGCAGGTGCAGACATGGTAGTAGCTGGAAGCTTCGTATTTGGCTCTAAAAATCCTTTACAAACAATCCACGATTTAAGAAAACTCTGATTCCACAATTAAAAACAAGAGGAGGCTGTGTAAAAATTCAAATTTGAAACAGCCTCCCATATTTTATATCAAGATATTAAACCGACTCAACGAAATAATACTTTCTTATAGTTTAACCAAATTTTGAAATTTTACGAAGCATCGAGTCATTGAGAATTTTTATTCTACGCCCATCTACTGTTATCAGTTTTTCTGCTACAAACCCTGATAATGTTCGTATGGCGTTTGACGTAGTCATATTAGATAAATTTGCTAAATCTTCACGACTCATATAGATTTTCAATGTCTGATCATCATCTTCATAACCATAATTATCCGCTAACGATAATAAAGATTCTGCCAAACGGCCTCTGATATGTTTTTGTGTCAAGTTCACAATCTTTGTATCCGAGCCTCCAAGATTTCTCGACAACTCGTGTATGAAAAACATTGCCAAGTCATTGTTTTGCTTTATTAGTTGTTCAACAACATTCATCGGAATAGAGCCTAAAACAGATGGTTCAAAAGCAGCAGCACTCGACACATAAGGTTCCCTTGCAAAATATGCCCTATATCCAAAATATTGTACAGGGCGATATAAACGAAGGATTTGAACTCGTTCTCCTACACCGTTTTTATACATCTTCACCTTACCCTGAAGCAGACACCATAAATATTCCGGTTCCTCCTTCTCTGCATATATTATTTGGTTTTTTTTGTAATAATGAATAGTAAAACTATCGGTAATTAGCCTTTTCTCCACACGAGATAAGACACTCCACATAGCCCTCAAATCTCCTCCTATTATTTTTTCAAAAACACTCTTTTTTATCATTTTATACCCTACTCTTGCTGATTTTATGTTATAGAACACAAATTTACAACATTTTTTTTAAACACAAAACTTTTAAACGAATTTCCAAAAGTTTACAGATAAATTATCTCTTTTGAACTCTAATCTCATATACAATATGAGAAGTTCAACTTCAGGTATGAGACAAATCTTTAATATCTTATTATTAATCAATATTCCGAAAATAATTGTTATCTTTGCCATATATTAATGAGAATGAAGAATCTTGAATCAATATTACTTCCTCAGATAGAGGACCGACGGCCATTGATAATTGCCGGTCCTTGTAGTGCTGAAAATGAAATACAAGTTCTTGAAACTGCACAAAAATTGAAAACTCAAGGAGTGAAAATTTTTCGTGCCGGAGTATGGAAACCTCGAACAAAACCCGGAAGCTTTGAAGGACATGGAGTAAAGGCCTTACCTTGGATAAAAAAGGTCAAAGATGAGCTTGGAATGTATATTTCAACAGAAGTAGCAAACCATGAACATATTAAAATAGCCATAGATGCAGGTTTCGACCTTTTATGGATTGGAGCAAGAACATGTGCAAACCCTTTTGCCATGCAAGAAATTGCCGACACTTTAAAATCTTTAAATACCGACATTCCAATATTAATAAAAAATCCAATAAACCCTGATCTGGAACTATGGATTGGAGGCATACAACGTATTTATAATGCTGGTATTCGGAAATTAGGTGCCATTCATCGTGGATTCAGTGTATATGGGCAACACACATATCGCAATCAGCCTCAGTGGCATATACCTCTTGAACTACACCGACGTTTCCCAAATCTTCCAATACTTCATGACCCAAGTCATACAGGGGGCAAACAAGAACTTATTGCACCTCTCTGCCAGCAAGCAATGGATATGGGATTTGATGGTCTAATAATAGAATGTCATAACAATCCACAAAATGCTCTTAGCGATAATGAACAACAATTAACCCCACAGATGTTTGACGATTTAATGTCTTCTCTGATTATTCGAGATAGTATGTCTACGTCAGAAAATCTTTCTGCACTGAGAAGTCAAATTGACGACATTGATGATGAATTGATGCAATTATTGGCAAAAAGAATGAGTGTATGCCGAGAAATCGGACAACATAAAAAAGAGAATAGAATGCCTGTTGTTCAAAACAATCGTTATCAACAACTTATCAGTTCCCGAATTTCACAAGCACAAAACATCGGGTTAGGCAAAGACTTCATTAAAACAATTCTTGAATCAATTCATGAGGAAAGTGTCAGACAACAAATTGAAGTTATAAATAAACAAAAACATTAAGACTTTACTACAAATCACAGATGCAAAAGAGAATAATAATCATGGGGGCATCTTCCGGAATTGGGAAAGCCGTAGCGACAAATTTCATTGAATCTGGCTACGATGTCGGTATTGCTGCACGTAGAGAATCAGAACTAATAAAAATTATTGAAAAATATCCTGACAAAAAAATAGAATACGAAACAATTGATGTGACAGCCTCCAATGCTCAAGATAAGTTGAAATCTCTCATTGCAAAACTTGGTGGACTTGACATATATCTTCATGTATCAGGAATCGGCAAACAAAATTTAAATTTAAATGCAACGATTGAATATGATACATGCATGACAAATGTCGTTGGATTCACTTCAATGATTGATTTTGTCTACAACTACTTCTCTTCAAATAATATACATGGGCATATCGCTATTGTGTCATCAATAGCAGGCACTAAAGGATTAGGTGTTGCACCGGCATATAGTGCAACCAAACGATTTCAAAACTCATACATTGAATGTTTACAACAATTATCATCTATTAATAAAACAAAAATTACTTTTACTGATCTACGTCCCGGATTTGTTGCCACTCCCCTATTAAATGACAACAACAAATATCCATTAATGATGAATAGTGATTATGTTGCAAAAAAAATCTTTAACGCAATCATTCAGAAGAAACAAATAAAAGTTATTGATTGGAGATATAGAATCTTAGTCTACTTCTGGAAACTAATTCCTCATTGGCTATGGATTAGACTTCCCATAAGAACAAAGACAAAATAAACATCGAAGTTTCATTTGTAATATACGTTTTACCATCTAAAATACATCTAATTTCACTATTCATTAATTTTATTACATCGGTGTCCAATAAACAAAAGCCACTCGGCTCGCTCCTATGTGCAGGTCAAATGCAGAGTATTCGAGCGTGAGCGAACAGTGTATGTCGGCTTTAGCCGGTACACGTATGGTTATAAACCAAGCGAGACTCACCTCAAACCAAGTTTGAAGCGAATCTCACAAGTAGGATATGAGGATTAAACGATGTTTACCGAAGTCGGTTGCAACCGATAGAACAGCCAAAGCCAAGAATCAACGGCACATCATCGTATGTCTATCGTAAAAGATAGTTATTTCAATAATTTTGTCATCTTGTCAATACAACGCTTTTTTTGTTCAAGGTTTGGGTGAACATATAAGTTTAGGGTTGTGCTTATATTAGCGTGTCCCAAAATTACGCTCACCGTTTTATAGTCGCATTGGCTTTCAATGCAGCGAGTGGCAAAACTATGTCGCAAACCATGAAATTTCAAGAGAGGAATTTTGAGGTTTTGTAAAATCGATTTATAATAATTGCGATATGTTCTTGGTTCGGTAGGCTTGCTTTCGTTAGTAAGCACAAAGAAGGTGTCATTAACAACTTTCTTCAACGGCTTTATCACTTTTATGAGTTCCTTTGAAAGTGGTATTTCTCTAATTGAATTTTGCGTTTTAGGTGTTGAAATGATTAGTTCTGTTCGTCGTTCTCCATTTTCAATAATGTAAATACGTTCAATGGTTCGTTTTACATTGATTATGCCTTGTGCTATATCAATATCTTCCCATTTCAAAGCACAAACTTCGCCGATACGCATTCCTGTATGTAGGCAAAGCAAAATTCCGAGATTGCGAAATGTGAAATTTTCGGCAACAAAGTTTACTAATTTACGGTGATTAGCAACGCTCAACACCTCAATACCTGTCCGTTCTTGTGTGATTGGATATTTTATATCCCATTCACGATGTTCCATTGCGCCAATTTTTACTCCAAAACGATAGACCATTTTCAACACAATCATAAAATCTTTTACTGTTTTTTGACTTAGTCCTGCATTCAGTTTGTCAAAAACAAACTCTTGCACATCATTTTCTTCTATAACTTTTGTCTTATCTCCAAAAGTTGGTAAAAGATGATTTTCAAGGATAATTGCATAGGCTGAAATGGTTGAAAGTTTTACATACTTTCGTTTTTCCTCTTTCCACAGAGAGGAAATTTTTCTAAATGATTCTAATTCCGTCATATTGTAAATGTTTATAGTACATTTATAATTTACGGATTGGAAGTCCTTAATTTTTCAAGTAAGCGAGGGCAAAACGAAATTTATTCCGATTTTGCCGAGCGTGAGAAAATTCAAGGTTAGAAAAACCTTAATGTACCCAATTTAGGAAAAGTTCCAAAACTTCGTTTTCCGGAGTTTTCTGAAGATTGGGCAGCAACACAAATTGGCAAAGTCCTTAAAATTGGGAACGGCAAAGATTATAAATTATTAAAAGAAGGAAATATTCCTGTTTTTGGCACTGGTGGGTATATGCTTTCTGTAGATGACTATCTTTATGATGGGGAATCTGTTTTCATTGGAAGAAAGGGAACAATTAACAAGCCTTTCTATTATAAAGGTAAATTTTGGACTGTTGATACATTGTTTTACACACATTCATTTAATGGTGTGTTACCAAAATTCGTGTTCGGATTATTTCAAAATATAAATTGGGAATTATATAACGAAGCATCTGGTGTTCCGAGTTTATCAAAGAGTACAATCGAAAAGATCAAATGTAATATACCTTCATATACAGAACAAGCCAAAATATCAAACCTTCTATTTTTACTTGATGAACGCATTGCAACCCAAAACAAGATAATTGAGGATTTGAAAAAATTAAAGGTCGCAATTCGAGATGACCAATTAAATATAATTCGTAAACAATATGGATTAAATTCGCAAATATCTGAATTGCTTGATTATGAACAGCCTTCAAAATATATAGTTTCTAACACAGAATACTTGAATGATAATAATCTCATCCCTGTATTAACTGCCAACAAAGCATTCATACTTGGATATACAGACGAGACAT
This sequence comes from uncultured Porphyromonadaceae bacterium, assembly GCA_937911575.1. GTDB lineage: Bacteria > Bacteroidota > Bacteroidia > Bacteroidales > Muribaculaceae > Lepagella. The sequence continues at coordinate 92,527 of CALDPR010000025.1, forward strand.
TTGGTATATATGATAAAGGTCAATGTATTATCCTTGATGACTTTACTCTTGATTGTAAGCTGGTTGACTTTGCATTTAAGGTTAAATCATCAGCTATCAAAATACTTACATCTAAAAATGGAATATCATTAAGATACATATACGAATACATAAATTACATTGGATTAGAGACCGCTGAACATAAACGGCATTATATATCAGAAATAGAGCCAATGCTTATTGCATATCCTGGCGATAATAATATCGTTAATGCATTTTGTGATTTAATGGAGATATACGATAAAAAGATAGAGATTGAAAATAAATATCTCCAATCACTATTATCTCAGAAAGCCTATCTGCTCAGTAATATGTTTATATAAACATTTGCTGAAGTAGATATTGCTTTTGTTTCAGCAATAACGATAAAATGTTTAGTTCTGTTTCTATTTTATTAGTTATGGAACTAATTGTTTCAGCAATTTCTAATTGTTGTTGCATATGGGGAATAGGAACTTTTATTTTATTTATATCTTTCAAGTATGCAGTCGCCATAGTGCCATGTGTAATTATTCGATTAACCTGTTTGGTAAAATAATTAGATGACATTAAACAATATAGATATTCAACTGAAATTGTAGATTTTGGCACTATTCCGAGTATGCCTTGTTTTGTACATACTTCATAAGTGTTAATCGAAATTGCTCCTATTGTTGCCCCATTTGAATAAATCAATGAATGCGTTGGAATAATCCAAGCAGAAGATTTTTGCAATCCTAAATCGGTGATAAAATCATTATTTGAAATAATATATTTATTTGACAAATCATCAATTTTGATAAATGGTATATTCCCATTTTTATAATATTCAGATTTACTTGTTTCGGGAGTTCCGCCTTCACCTGCTTTGCTATAGACTTCAGAAAAACAAACCAAAGTTTCACAATTAACTAAGTTGTCTATTAGCCTATTACAAATTGCGACCATTAAGGATTGCTTATCTTCAATTCAAAATAAAAGATTTGAACATTATGACTGCGTGATTCGTTTTATTATTGAGCCGTAAAATTTTTACACTTTATTGCCGTAGTTTTTTTACGGACGAGAAAATATTATTACCTTTGTACCGGAAAACTAACTAAAAAGGAGAAAACTATGTTAACTAAATTCGCAGTAACTAACTATCGAGGCTTTGCCAATCGTATAGAATTAGATCTATCAAATCCAAGTAATTACGAGTTTAATAAGAATGTCATAAAAGACGGCATAGTAAAAAATGGTATTATCTATGGACCTAATGGTTCAGGAAAAACAAATATTGGATTAGCAATATTTGATATTGAATACCATTTAGCTCCATTGAAAGCAAAAAAAAGAGATTACTATGACAATTTCGTATATGCAGGTGCAGTTAATGAGCCTGTAACCTTTGAATATACATTCAAGTTTGGTTCGCAAACAGTTGAATATACTTACTCAAAAAAGGAAAAGGGTATCTTTGTTAGTGAAAAGCTTGTAGTTGATGGAGAGATGATTTTTAATAGAGAAAATAATCTATTTACTATCACGACTAAATATTTCCCGAATGACGAAATAATTACACAGAATCTCAAAAATAGTGCCAACAATATTTCTGTTGTGAATTTCCTCCTAACATACTATCCTTTAGGGGCTGATAATTACATTCTAAAAATGCAAGAATTTGCAAACAAAATGTTGTGGTTTAGATGCCTTGATGTTAGAGAATTTATCGGTATAGAGACACAAGACAATGGCAACATTGAAGAGTATTTTATATCAAATGACTTAGTCCCGGAATTTTCTGAGTTTTTGGAAAATATCAGTGGTCAGAAATTTGATTTCATTACTCCTCAAAAAGGAGATAAACAATTATGGTATAAGGTTGGAAACTCAGCGATATTATTCAATACAACAGTTTCAACAGGAACAAGAGCCTTAGAATTATTATTCTTTTGGTTGAAACGAATGAATGATGCTAAATTTGTATTTATAGATGAATTTGACGCTTTTTATCATTTTGATCTTGCATTCAAGTTATGTAAATATATGTTTGAAATAGATTGCCAGATATTTCTATCTTCACACAATACATATTTGATGACAAATGATTTATTACGCCCTGATTGCAACTTCTTAATCAATGGAGAGAATATAAAAGCTCTTTGTGATTGTACTGATAAAGATTTGCGTTTTGGTCATAATATCGAAAAATTGTTCAGAGGAAAGGCTTTTCAATTATGATATTATTTGTTTTTGAAGGAAAGAAGAGTGAACCAAAATTGTTTGAGGCACTAAAAGAGTTGTTTTTCCCAAAGAGAACAGAACAATTCATATGTACTTATAATAGCAATATATATTCTCTTTATTCTCATCTTTCTGAACATGAAGTATTTGAGAATAAGAATAAAGAGTCTTATGGAAGAACTGTATCCATTCTGAATCGTATCCTTCAAAGTAATGGTGATAACACCCTTGCTGACATCATCGAATCTGATATTTCAGAAATATTCTTATTCTTTGATTATGATTTTCATGAATCGCGACTTTCATTAGAGGAAAATAATCAACACTTAAATGAAATGTTGGCTTATTTTAATGATGAAACATCAAATGGAAAGTTGTATATAAACTATCCAATGATAGAGTCGATAAAATATCATAAGGAGTTGCCTGATTCTCAATTCATAGATTATATTATTTCTAGAAAAGAATGTAAACAATTCAAAAATATCGCTCATGAATTTTCTTTTTATAAATCATTAGATTATATCTTATTATCATACAATCCCAAAGAATCTATTGAAAAAAGAACAGCTCATATTGATAGTGCAATAAAAAACTGGAAACATCTTATTGATATGAATGTTTCCAAGGCAAATTATATATGTAATGGAATTAACTCGTACCCAACTGATAAAAAAGATATTCAACAAGATAGTATATATACTAATCAGCTTGTAAAATATGTGAATACTGAACAATGTTGTGTTTCCATATTGAATGCATTCCCATTGTTCGTTTTTGATTATTTTAATATTGATAATTTCTTTAAAAAATTAAAATAGATATGACTGCAACCGAACAAATCCAAATTTTTATAGGTATTGGACAAATTATCGCAGTCGCGATAATTCCATTTATAACATGGTGGGTAAGCGTTAAATATCAAGATAGAAAGACAAAAAAGGAAGCACAACTACGATTGTTTCTTACCCTAATGGCAGATAGAAAATCAACCCCAATTACAAAAGATTGGGTCGATGCATTAAATACTATTGATGTTGTTTTCCAAGACAACAAAAAAGTGAGGCAAGCATGGAGAGAATATTTAGATAGCTTAAATGAAAAATCACCTCATTTTGACAATAGTAATTCTTTTAGATTAGACTTGTTATCAGAAATGGCAAATGCATTAGGCTATCATCATCTAAAACAAACAGAAATAGACCGTTTTTATACTCCTAAATATTTTAACTCACAGATGAGTCAACATGAAATATTGTTTAGTGAAAACCTACGCGTTCTACTGCACTCAAAAAGTTGTGCTGAGAGTTTTACAGAAGAAGAGTATAAACAACATTATGACGAACTAATGAACCGTACAGAATAAGAAATTAAATCCTTAATTAAAGGAATTTATGATAAAGTTTTTGAGAACTTTTCTGATTGTCAAAAACTTTCAACTGTTTGTACGATACAAAAAGGACAACAAGTTAATGGCGAAGAACTATCTGAATTGGGAGATTATTATGTAATGAATGGCGGAATAGAACCTTCAGGATATTATGACAAATATAACACTATGCCAAACACAATCTCCATAAGTGAGGGAGGTAATTCCTGTGGATATATTCAATTCAATACTGTGCCTTTTTGGAGTGGAGGGCATTGTTATACTTTACAAAACATTAAAGAGGGATATAGCAACTTGTTTTTATATCACTACCTGAAAGCAAGAGAGAAAGAAATAATGGCATTGAGAATAGGCAGTGGTTTGCCTAATATTCAAAAGAAGGATTTAGAGAAATTTATTGTTCCTATTTTACCATTAGAAACGCAAGTAGGCATAGTTGACGGTATCAACAAAATTGAGACAAAACTCAAACAAGAAAAAGATATACTTTCAGCCTATCAAAAGCAGAAAGCATATCTATTAAGGAACTTGTTTATATAAACATATTGGAGAGCAGGAATTTTTTCTGCTCTTCGTATTTATTGAGCAATTGAGTTTCAATCTCAATTTTGCTTTCTATAAGGTCTATTTGAGAAGTAATTTTTACTTGTTGCTCAAAGTCGGGACAATAAATTTTTGCTTTACCATAATCCTTAAAGTAAATGTGTGGTATTGCCATTCCTGTTTTATACGGTACAAAATTAAAGGCTTGTAGGCTGTAAAAAATATACTTTAAACAGTATCCATTTTGTGGGGTTAAAATATTTTGTGTTCCGATGACTGAATATTTGCCATTCACATAACGGACATTCCCAACACCTGAACCGTCTTTAACAATTAAGATTGCCGGTTCATCAAAATTTGCATTGTCCGTATATCCACATATTCCATTTGCTCCATAAACGGGGAAATCCCCACACTCCTCAATTTGGTTCTCTTGCAATGTTGATGAATGGCAAGCGAGGCATTTATCAATACGAGTGTTAGGTGTTTCCGCTGTTACAGAAACCACAATTCCTTTAATTAAGGATTGTAGTTGTTGTATTATCTTGTTTTGGGTTCCTATTCTTTCGTCTATTAACGACAATAATTCAACAACCTTATTTTTTTCAGAAGAATCTATACTGATGCCAATGGGTATTTTTTTCAACATTCCACCTGTTATAAGAGGTTGTCCTGAACCAAATACCAATCTATTCAAATTATAAAATTGAAGATAATAATATATATATTTATTGTTTTCATGTGCATTAACAACAAGAGTATTGTCAGTTACTCCAAATTCATCATTGACATATTGTAACAAACCTGCATTTGCTCCTACTCTTGCGACCAATACGATTTCCCCTTTATATGTAGGAGTTTTTGTTTTACCAATTATTCCAGTAGAGCCATACAAATTATATTTTCCATTTTCAGAAGAATCTTTTCCTGCCGAAATGTTTGGAGCAAGAGATTCTAAACTCACGTATGACCAATCTTCTGAAAATTCCGGAAAGCGAAGTTTTGGAGCGTTTCCTGAATTGGGTACATTTGGATTTTTATTTTGTTTATTGTCGGCCATAATCATTAGTTTACTTTTAGGTTAAACATTAAGGATTGCAATTAGTCAACTAATCCAAGTTCCTTTAAGTAAGCTTCGATTTGAGCGTCAAGTTCTGCACGCTGTGCTTCAAGCGACTTAATGTCAGCCATTACAGCCTTGATGTCGATTTCTTCCTCTTCCTCAAAGGTATCAACATATCGAGGGATATTCAAGTTATAGTCATTCTCTTTGATTTCATCAAGAGAGGCACAATGGCTATACTTCTCTATCTCCTTGCGTTCACGATAGGTTGTAACGATTTTTTCAATATGTTCTGGGCGAAGTTTATTTTGAGTTTTGACCTTTTCAAACTCCTTGCTTGCGTCAATAAAAAGGATATTGTCATCTGCTTGACGGCATTTCTTTAATACAAGAATACAGGTAGGAATAGATGTGCCGTAGAAAATGTTAGCAGGCAAACCGATGATTGCGTCAATATAGTTTTTCTTTTCAATAAGGAATTGACGGATAGTTCCCTCTGCCGAGCCACGAAACAATACACCGTGAGGAGCAACACATGCCATTGTTCCACCTTCATTGAGGTGATGAATCATGTGAAGAATAAACGCATAGTCGGCTTTGCTTTTTGGTGCAAGTTTGCCGGGCTTACTGAAACGGTCATCATTGTTGAATTTAGCGTCGGCACTCCATTCTGCCGAGAATGGTGGATTTGCAACCACAGCGTCAAATTGGGCGTCGCCAAATTCATCGTGTTCAAGAGTGTCGTTGTTCTCAATACGGAAGTTGTGGAACTTGATGCCGTGAAGCAACATATTCATACGACAGAGGTTGAATGTTGTCGGATTTTTCTCTTGTCCGTAAATATCTTCAGCCTTACCATTACGAGCTGCACGAATCAGCAATGAACCACTACCACAAGTAGGGTCGTAAACATTGCGTAGGCGTGTCTTGCCTGTGGTTACAATATCTGCAAGAATTTGGCTTACTTCCTGAGGAGTGTAAAACTCACCAGCTTTCTTTCCTGCACCGGCTGCAAATTGACTAATCATATATTCGTATGCGTCGCCAAGAATATCAATCTCTTCAGCTGCATCAATACCAAAATCTATTTCATCAAGAGCAAGAAGAACATTGCTGATAAGAGTATTTTTGTCATCGGTAGTTTTGCCAAGTTTGGGCGAAGCAAGGTCGATATCGGAGAAAAGTCCGCCGAAATCTTCTTCGCTGTCTTGACCGAGAGTGCTATCCTCAATGCGTTTTAATGAGCGTTCAAGAATAGGAAGAATGGTTTCTTTCTTCTTGATTAAAGCGATAACCGATGAGAAAAGAAATTCGGGTTCGATAAAATAACCAATAGATTCAAGACATTGGGTTTTCACTGCTTCTTGAAGTTCAAGATAATCTTCATCGTCGGTAATCTTCCAAAGTTCTTTGAAAGAAATTTCATCATCAACAAGAGCATTATCGGCAAAATGTTCGATTTTTTCTGATAGATATTTATAGAATATAAAACCAAGTGAGAAGTACATAAACTCACCGGCTGACATATTTCCTCTTAAAGTATTAGCAACAGTCCAAAGTTGGTTGCGTAATTTTTGTTGAAGTTCTTCGCTCATATTATTGTAGTATTTTATTCCCAAGAGAATGTGTTAATAATTGACATTAATTGTTCGGTAACTCGTTTGATAGCCTTTCTTGTTTTGATAAGACCAAGATGTTGCTCAGCAACTGCTTCCTGAATAATTTCGGGCTTATGCTTTTGCAAATAGTCGTATTCAGCTAAGTAGCGTGCGAGTACATTGACAGGAATATTTTCGGTTTCCGAAAGATCTTTAATTGCTCTTTCTCGCTTTTCTTTAACATAAGCATTAAGCTTTGCTTCCAAGTCCATAGAACCATCAGCTTTAGCACGCTCAAAGTTTTCTCGGTCATCGTCCACGTTTTGTTGAATGAAGCCGTCTATGAGTTTTGCTTTGTTACGCATTTCTGCGTCATTAATCATTGTATCAATAATGTTTTGGCGTTTAACTTGGTAATCATCGCTTAACGGATTAAGGTCTGCAATAAGAGCAAGAATGTAAGCCACATTGATAATATCACTATGGAGTAATTCCAAGCAGAAGTCAATATCTTCAAGTGTTTTTGGTTCCCCATAAATCGCTTCAGGTTCAGCAACAACTCCTGTTGGCTGTTCAGGAGTAACAACACCTAATGCTATATCAAGATATTTACTCTTGAAATCATTAAATTCTTGTTCGGTCATATATAGGCTTGAATCTTCGGGATTATATTCCTCGTAGATTTGAATTTCAGCCTGTTTCTTGATGATTTCACGGAACGCTATAACGAAATCACGCTTGTCATATTCGCTTTGCAAAGTATCAACAAATTTAGGTTTTGGGTATTTCTTCAAAAACTCAATAGTCAAGTCGTTAAGTTCTTTTTTTACCTTATCAAAAGGCTCACGCAAAATATCTTCTATTGGGCAGTTATTGCTAAATAGCTTTATCGAAGTATCTACATTGTCTTTAAGATTACGGAAGCAAACGATTTTACCAAAGCGTTTCTTTTCGTTAAGCACGCGATTTGTACGACTGAATGCTTGTACCAATCCGTGATATTCAAGTTTCTTATCGACATATAGAGTGTTCAACTTTTTAGAGTCGAAACCTGTTAGGAACATACCCACCACAAGGCAAAGGTCAAGAGGTTGCATATCAGTTTTTTTCTTTTTCATACGAAGATTTATATCATCGTAGTAAGCACTGAAATTTTCAGTGGTGAAAGCTGTGCCATACATTTTGTTGTAATCGTCCATTATGGATTGCAACTCATCTGCTTGAACTTTGTCGTTTTCAAAGCCTTTATTCATACCTGTGTATGCGTCATCTTGATTAGTGTTTTGTCCGTAAGTAAATACAGCACTAATCTTAATTAGAGGGTTAAGGCTCTTGAAAATCTTGTAATATTTAATCAACATAGGAACAGACTGTACTGCAAATAGTGCGTCATATTCTCCGTCAAATGTTGATTTGTTGAAATTGTTAAGAATAAACTGAGCAATTTCAGTCATTCTTCCTTCGTCATCATATTCGGCAGACACATTGCCGGTATAATATTCAACCAAGAAACCAAGTACATTTTCATCAGCAATAGCATCTTTGATAAGATACTTATGCAAGCAGTCGCCAAAGATTTCTTTTGTTGTATGTCCGTCAATAGAATTTTCAACAAAAATCGGAGTGCCTGTAAAACCGAATATTTGAGTATTGGTAAAGAACTTCATAATATTCTTATGGCTATCTCCGAAATGGCTACGGTGGCATTCGTCAAAAATCATAACAATGCGTTTATCTTTGACCGAAAGCAGTTTATTGCTGTAATAGTCTTTAGATACGGCAGTGTTAAGTTTTTGAATTGTAGTAATAATGATTTTGCTATTTCCATTGAGGCGTTTGATAAGTTCCGAAGTGTTGTCGGTATTATCTACAGCACCCGGTTCAAATGCTTCGTATTCTGATTGTGTTTGCGTGTCAAGGTCATGACGGTCAACAACAAACATTACTTTATCGATTCCGTCTATTTCAGAGACTAATTGAGCCGCCTTAAATGATGTAAGGGTTTTACCTGCTCCTGTTGTGTGCCAAATATATCCGTCTTTGTTGGAATTTTGCACACGGTCAAGAATCTTTTCAACGGCATAGAATTGATAAGGTCGTAACACCATTAAGCATTTGTCGCCCTCGTGCATTACAATATATTTGCTTATCAATTTACCAAGGGTACATTTGTCGAAAAACTCAGCTGCAAATAAGCTAAGGTCATTAAATGCATTATTAGAAACATCAGTCCAGTTGAAAGTAAACTTATAGCCTTGATTTGGATTGTTGGCAAAATAGCGTGTATTCACACCATTTGAAACTACAAATATTTGAATGTAATCAAATAATCCGTGGTAAGAAGTTTTGTGATATCGCTGTATTTGTTGATATGCTTGTTTTAGCTCAATACCTCTTTTTTTCAATTCAATTTGCACAAGTGGCAAACCATTGATAAGCAAAGTTACATCATAACGACATTTCTTGCGACCTTCAACGGTTATTTGATTTGTAACTTGAAATTCGTTTTTGCACCATTGGTTACGATTTAGAAACTCTACCCAAATACGTTCTCCGTCTTCAGTTTCGAGGGGATAAAGATCCCGGAGTTTCTTTGCTTTATCAAAACGAGTTCCACCCTCTAAGTGAATGAGGATTTTTTCGAATTCCTTATCTGTAAATTGAGTGCGATTGTATTTCGCAAGTTCTTTTTGGTTATGCTTTTCAAGTTGAGTCTTGAAGTTAGCAAGTATATTGCTTTCTTCACGAATTTCAACGAACTCATAACTCATATTTTGCAAGGTCTTTATCAGACCATTTTCTAATGCAGCTTCGCTTTGTGTTGTCATATCTGCTAAAAGCAAAGAACCCCTTGATAGTTACCGCGAGCCGACCAAAGCTCATAAAACCTATCAAGGAGTCCTGTATGTCCCACGCCTTTACAGGGCGTTATTTGTTTAGGTTCTCTGGTCTAATACGGTAAGGATTTGTTCAAAAGCAAAGTTAATAAAATAAACCGAAATAATAAGCCAACATGCTTAAAAACATGTGTATTTGAGATGAAAACAGAAAATTTGTTTCATAGTGAAATAAGTATTTAAATCATTTTTTTGGCAGACTATTAACATTTGATTATGTTTGCAAGCAAATAAAATTTAGTAAATTATGATTGATAAAAAAAGTTGTGAAACACAACAAAAAGAAAGAGAAATGCAGTTGATATTTCCTGTTATGGTATTGTTGGGAAACAATACTTGTGAACTAACAAAATTGAATACGAGAAGGCCTGATTTCGGATTGAAATATTGCGATAAATACATCGGAATAGAAGTAACCGAAATTAGACCACACAAGAAATTAAATAATGGTAATATCGATTTGAACCAAATACACATAGAAATAGAAAAAATTTTGCGAAATCGATTATTAAATAACTGCATACAGGCATTTTCTATAGAAGTAAAATTAAACGAAAATGTGTATTTGGATAAAATAGACAAAAATGACCAAAATTTGATAAAGGAGATAGATGATCACTTAACTGGTCAGCCTATCTCTAACAAATATATCGACTATATTAGGTTGCAACAATTAAAAGATATGCAGGGTGTAAATCACTATATATCAAATGATAGGATATCTATTAATTTTGTTTGGGAAGGGTTTAGTGTAAAAGTTAAGAACTATATCATAGAGGAAGCTATCACAAAAAAAGAAGATTTATACAACGACTATATAAATGAAAACAAAGATACTTTTGATGAAATGTGGCTTATAATAACAATGCCGTGGGAAGAACATACTTATAGTTTCAAAGGTGTAGTAATGTCACCTAATTTTGAGTCGAAATATGACAGAATTTATGTAAGCCAAATTACACCACCATTTGCAAATTGTATATATTCAAAATCATAGCACTCCACTTGAAGTGTACGGCATAAGTTCTTTGAAAGGGAATTTTTGCGATGGGTCTTGTTCAAAAAACGCAAACCGTGCAAGCACGACAATCGCTACAAGCCCACTCGCGAATACTTCGTATTTCAGCACCGATGTAGAGCGTATCGACTATTGCGAGTAAGTGAGGCAAAACAAGCTCGCTTGAATTTTGCCAAACGTGAGCAATTCGGGCGTTCTTTTATTATGTGCGTCACATAATCCTTGAGGGCAATATCCTCTCGGTAATTTGACTGGGAAATTTTTCACAGCCAATATAAAGAACGTCAAATGCGTTTGTTCCGTCGGTGCGATGTTATCTGAACGTCTCTTTCTGGTTCGGTTGCAAAAAGGCATGAAAAATCTGTTTGGAGTGGATATTGAACATATTCTATGGCTGACAATGTTCCTGTTTCTATTGGCAGGTATAATGCTCGCTGACAATCGCTTGCTGGATTAATGATATTTCAAGAGGCTGAGTCAGACAACATCTGACTCAGCCTCTATATCTTGAACTAAATGTGTTGGTTTTCTTATATTACAGATCTGATGATTCCTCTTTCTGAAGCATTGACAAAAGAGACAATCTCATCTCTGAGGTCTGATTGAGGTAATGTCTCTACTATCATTTTAACTGCATTCGTAACATTTAAATCACTTAGGTATAGAATTCGATATACCTCTTGAATCGCATTTATCTGTTCTTGTGAAAATCCTCTTCTGTGTAATCCAATTGTATTCAATCCAACATAAGAGATTGGGTTTCGTGCTGCTTTTACATATGGTGGGATATCTTTATTTACTAATGAGCCTCCTTGCAACATTATATGTTTGCCTAGGTGGCAGAATTGATGAACCAGACTACCTCCACCAATGACAGCGTAATCATCAACAACAACTTCTCCTGCTAATTGTGATGCATTTGAAATTATTACGTTGTTTCCAATTATACAATCATGTGCAATATGTGAGTATGCCATTATTAGGCAATTTTCTCCCACTACTGTTTTTCCTCTTGATGCAGTACCTCGATGAACAGTTACACATTCTCGCAGTGTTGTCCCATTACCGATATATGCATAGGTTTTTTCATTCCTATACTTCAAATCTTGAGGCATTCCGGAAACAACAGCTCCGGGAAATATGGTTACATTCTCTCCTATTCTTGCTCCGGGGAATATGGTTACATTGCTTCCTATTATGCAGTTGTCGCCAATTTCTACATCTTCATGAATAGTCGTAAAATTTCCTATCTCAATGTTTGAGCCTAATTTAGCTTCTTTATGAACGCAATATAAACTTGAATTCATATTAATTTAGTTATTTATTTTTAATAATTTGAGCCATGAACTCAGCTTCTGTAACAATTTTTTCGCCTACAAATGCATAACCTTTCACTACTGCACAACCTCTACGAATTTCAGTCATTAATGAGGTGTTAAGTATAAGAGTGTTTCCAGGCACCACTTTTTGGCGAAATTTCACATTATCAATTTTCATGAAATATGTTGAATAACGCTCCGGTTCATCAACGTTGTTAAGCACCAATACGCCGGCAGCTTGTGCCATTGCCTCTACAATTAACACACCAGGCATAACCGGTTCTTGTGGGAAGTGACCTTGGAAAAATGGTTCGTTTGTAGTTACATTTTTGATTGCTACAATATGTTTTTTATCCATTTCAATGATTTTATCTATCATTAAAAATGGGTAACGATGAGGCAATAAGCTTCTGATACCATTTATATCAATAAGTGGTTCTTTATTAGGATCGTATATAGGTGCTTGGATTTCTGTATGCTTCACCTCCTTACGAAGCATACGAGTAAATTTATTATTTATTGTATGACCGGGTTTAACAGCAACTATACGACCTCGCAAAGGGCGTCCGATTAGAGCAATATCTCCAATTACGTCCATCAATTTATGACGGGCCGGTTCATTATCCCATTTTAATGGAGATTCATTTATATATCCGAGTTTATCGAGTTTGATATGCTCTTTGCCAAGTAAATCACATAATTTATTGATATTATCTTGCTCTGTTATCTGGTCATAGATGACAATTGCATTGTCAAGGTCTCCTCCTTTTATTAAACCATGATTGAGCAATTGTTCAATTTCTCTGACAAAGACGAACGTGCGTGCAGAAGCAACTTCGTTTTTGAAATCTTGCAAATTGTCTAATATAGCAAACTGGTTAGGAATGATTGGTGAATTATATTCAACCATAACCTCCACGTTGAATCCATCGTCAGGATAGATTGTTATCATTGAACCGGTTTCTTCATCTCGGAAACTTGTTTTTTGTTTTATGATATAAAAGTCTTTGTCTGCATTTTGTTCTTCAATGCCGACACGTTCGAGTTCTGCCATATATATACTTGCACTACCATCAAGTATAGGCATTTCGGGAGCATTGACTTCAATAAGACAATTATCAATTCCACTTGCATAGAGAGCAGATAATGCATGTTCAACAGTGCTTATTCTGACATCTTTTTTACCTAACACTGTTCCACGCGTTGTGTCTACAACATTCTCTGCAACTGCATCAATTATTGGTTGATCTTCTAAATCAATTCTTTGAAATTTATAACCATGATTTTCAGGTGCAGGCTTAAATGTAGCTTCGATTTCTAAACCTGAATGTAATCCTTTTCCTTTTACTGTAAAAGGGGCTTTTAGTGTAAGCTGATTCATGTTATACCTATATTATTTTATTTTTTAAATAGACTTTCGAGTTTCTTTATATATACTAAATTTTTAGCAAATGTTCTGGCATCAACAGCCGGATAACCTAATAATCTGTTTTTGTCTCCGACGTTATTAGGAATACCTGATTGGGCTCCAATTTCATTGAAACTACCTACTTTTATATGACCGGCAAATCCTACTTGTCCACCGACCATATTGAAGTCGCCAATTTGAGTTGACCCGGCAACTCCTGTTTGAGCGGCAAATACGTTGTTCTTTCCTATTTCGACGTTATGAGCTATTTGTATGAGATTGTCTAATTTAGTTCCTTTTCCAATTCGAGTGCTCCCCATTGTGGCCCTATCAATTGTCGTATTAGCTCCGACTTCTGTGTCATCTTCTAACACGACATTGCCTATTTGAGGGATTTTTTCATAACTGCCATTAATCGGGGCAAAACCAAATCCGTCGGCCCCTATTACAGCTCCTGAATGGACAATACAATTTTTGCCTATTTTGCAATCTGCATATATTTTAACACCGGAATAAATTATTGAGCCATCTCCAATCTCTACATTGTTTCCTATATATGCATGTGGATATATTTTCACATTTGAACCGATTTTTGCACCTTTTCCTATATATGCAAATGCACCAACATATACATCATCAGATAATTTAATTCCATTTGCAATATATGATGGTTCTTCCACTCCTCGCATATCTTCTTTTTGTCCAGCCACCATTTGCATTAAAAATGCTAAGGACGCATATGGATTCTCCACTTTTATCAAAGTTGCTGAAACAGCGTGTTCAGGGACAAAATCCGATTTCACTAATACGGCTGATGCTTTTGTTGAATATAAGAATTGTGTATATTTAGGATTTGCTAAAAATGTCAAGCAACCCTCTGTTGCTTCTTCGATCTTTGCAAAATTATTTAGTTTTATATTGTCATCTCCATAAACAGTGCCATTAACCAACAAGGCTAATTCTTTCGCTGTAATCTCCATTTATTTCTTATTTTTTAATTTTAGTGCAAATATCGCAATTTTTTTGCATACTTCAACTATATATTACACACTAAATTTAATTTTTGCTATATACCAAATCTTCTTTCTTCCTTTATATTCATTACTTAAGTTTCAAATTAACAATTGATATTCATCTTTTTAAGAAGTATAAACCAACAATTCTGAGTTTTATCCAATAAATAAACAAATAATCTTTTTCTTCTTAATTGTAAACATCCTAAAAAATTGATTTACATCTTTAAAATTGCACAAAAAAGATATTTTGAGCATTTTTTTAGTTAAAAGTATTTAAAATCAGATATTTTTTATTACCTTTGCAGTCTGTAAAATTGTGAACAAATTATAAATAATAATTTTGCAGATAGTTTATAATAAATAAAGGACGATTAAATAAACTATGAAATCTTTACAAGAAAAATTATCTCGTTACGACGCCCCTCAAAAAGCGAAAGCAGCAGGAGTATATCCATATTTCAGACCAATCTCAAGCGAACAAGACACTGAAGTTCTTATCAATGGGCGAAAAGTGTTAATGTTCGGTTCCAATAGCTATATGGGATTGACAACTCACCCTAAGGTGATTGAAGCAGCTGTAGCCGCTACTAAAAAATATGGAACAGGTCTTGCTGGTTCTCCATTTTTAAACGGTACACTTGACATTCATAAAGAATTGGAAGCTAAATTAGCTGACTATATCGGTAAAGAAGATGTGATGCTCTACTCAACCGGTTTTGGAGTTAATTTAGGTGTTGTGTCATCTCTAACCGGACGTGAAGACTACATAATTCTTGATGAACAAGACCACGCATCAATCATCGAAGGTCGCAGATTATCGTTTTCAAACTATTTGAAGTACAAACATAACGATATGACCTCATTAGAAGACCAATTAAAAAAATGCGACATATCAAAAATAAAATTGATTGTTACAGACAGTGTCTTCTCAATGGAGGGTGATGTGGCAAATTTACCGGCTATTGTAGAATTAGCAAAAAAATACAATGCCGCAGTAATGGTCGACGAAGCTCATGGTATCGGAGTATTTGGTGAAGGTGGTCGTGGACTTTGCAACCATTGTGGTGTTACAAAAGATGTAGACCTTATCATGGGGACATTCAGTAAATCATTCGCATCTTTAGGCGGGTTTATTGCTACAGATAAAGAGATCACCAATTTCTTACGTCATCATTCTCGTTCATATATATTCACAGCAAGTATCACTCCTGCTTCAACAGCAGCTGTAAGTACAGCTCTCGACATTATGATTAACGAGCCTGAACGTCAACAACATTTATGGGATCTCACAAACTATGCACTCGAGAACTTCAAAGCAATGGGTTGCGAAATAGGAAACACATCAACTCCTATCATTCCTCTATTCATACGTGATGACTTCAAGACATTTGCAGTTACTCGCGATTTGCTTGAAGAAGGCGTATTTGTTAACCCTGTTGTCTCTCCGGCTGTTGCTCCTCACGATACTCTGATTAGATATTCTATGATGGCAACTCACACGAAAGAGCAAGTTACACGTTCGCTTGAAGCAATAGAAAAAGTATTCAAACGCCACGAAATCATAAAATAAGAATATACTGATATTCAGATAATTACAATAATGAAGTGTAATACTTTAAATTGCACTTCATTTTTTTTACTACAATTATATCCTTAATTCAATAATTTGCATTAAATTCGCAGAAAATTTGACTGAAAAAACTTTTATAAAATGGTATATCGCTTTAAAATAGTATCCGACGAAGTTGACAATTTTTGTCGAGAAATTGAAATAGATGCAGATGCAAGTTTCCTTGAACTACGCAACGCTATTCTTGATAGTGTTGGTTTTTCTAAAGATGAGCTAAACTCTTTCTTCCTTTGCGACGATGATTGGGAAAAGAAAGAGGAAATCACTTTAGAAGATATGGGAACATACAGCGACGAAGATTTATGGCTAATGGAAGACACCCACATTAACGAATTAGTCGAAGAAGAAGGACAACGTTTGATTTTTGTTTTCGATTATCTTACGGAACGCTCTTTCTTTATGGAACTTAAAGAAGCCATTACCGGCAAAACCCTTATGGACCCTCTATGCATCAGAAAAGAAGGCAAACCACCTCATCAACATCTCGACATTGATGAGTTCGATGCTCAATTAGAAAAAAGAATTGCTGCTACAGCCGCTGCTACTGATGAAGATTTAGATATCGAATTCTATGGAGACGCCGGATATAATGAAGATGAACTCCCGGAAGGTTACGATGATTATTCTCAATTCAACTAAGCATTATTAATCAAATAAAAAAGACTGTCTTTACATCTCGTTTAGACAGTCTTTATTTTTTTATAATCTCTTTTATACGTCTACTGAATTAACCTTTCTTGAAACAAAAAAGACGTTTGAACCAATTCGTTTTAGGCTTATCCTCCATATCATCATAACGAAAATGAATATTGACATTCTTCTGATGCTTATCAAAAAAGATAATATGATTTCGCAAGACAATCGCTACAAATCTATCAAACTCGATAATCGTATTTATTGCTTTCAATAAAACAACTTTAAATGCGTTCTCCCCTAAGTCATTAACTATCAATTTGTCGCCATCTATTTCAATATTATACTTCGGAGATAGAATTTCCATAAAATAATCTATATTGAGATTTGAACTACTTTCACTTGGAGAGTCAAATCTCCGATACACCTCTTTTATTACATCATCAGTTATCATGGCATGAAGAATGTTAATTTTATAATATAACAATCAAACTTCGAAAATTGCTCACCGACCTCATAAAATTTTGTATTGGTGTCTGATAAAAATAATTTGTTTTAATATTTCATCAATTTGATATAATTGTTTGAAGAATAAACACTTGAAGTTATTTTGAAAAGAGCGAGGTAACGATTTGGGAATCGTGCGAATTTCTGCGGTTTGTGGTAGCAATACTCTCAAATAACTCTTGTATGACAAAGGTATAATAATTTTAGCAAAATGCAGTTATTATACCTTTGATTTTTCATAATTGGCTTAAACTTTCAAACTATCCCTATCAAGCAGGAACTCATAGATGTTCATAAATACAACACCATTTTCGTCTTGATAACGCTTTATTGGCTCTTCAGTGATTACAAACTTTTGGAAACTGTCCGATATATGCGTTAGCGAGCGTAGTTCCTGTTCCCGTTTTTCTTCATTTGGCAACAGCAGAGCTGATTGTATGTAACATCGTTTACTGCCTTCGTTGCATACAAAATCAACTTCCAATTGTTTACGCTGGCTCTTGCCCTCCTCATCTTTGGTGTTTACTACTACAACACCCACATCTACCATCAATCCACGAATGCGAAGCTCGTTGTATATGAGATTTTCCATCAAATGTGTTACTTCGTGCTGACGGAAATTTATACGGGCATTACGCAAACCTAAATCGGCAAAGTAATATTTGGCAGGAGTGTCAATGTACTTCTTATCTTTAATGTCGTATCGTATTGACTTTTCCACCATAAAGACCTCTTGCAGTATTTCAAGGTAGAAACTTATGGTATTTGGAGATATAGAAACATTCTTGACCGACTTGAAGGTGTTCACCAATTTGTTTGGATTGATAAGCCCTCCGATTGAAGATGCAAGAATATTGATAAGTTCCTCCAACTCCTCTTCGTTCTTGATTTTGTACCTCTCCAATATATCGGTAATGTATGTTTTCTTAAAGAGCGTCTGAAGGTATTTCATCTTCTCCTCAGCAGCCTGCATTGTTACAATCATAGGGAGTCCGCCAAAAGTCATATACTCTTCCATAGCTTCCTCGCGAGAACCCTCAAAGACAGAGAAAAACTCACTGAACGATAAAGGTGCAACTTTTATCTCATCACCACGACCACGGAACTCGGTAATAACATCACTCGATAAGAACTTAGAATTGCTGCCTGTCACATATACATCTACATTGGGAATTTTAAGATAACTATTCAATACATCTTCAAACTCATCCACCCATTGTACTTCATCAAGCATCACATAGTGCATCCCCTCTTTGGCAATACGAGTATCTATGTATTCAAGCAAAGCATCGGGGTTACGGAGGTTCTTGTTACGACGGTCTTCCAAATCAACCTTGATTATGTGCTCATCATCTACTCCCTGAGCTTTCAGATAGTCGCCAAACAAATTGAAAAGCAAATACGACTGACTTACCGCAACGGCGGATTCCGGTAACAACCTTTATCATTTCGTTGTGCATACTCCTAATGAGTTTGTTCAGGTATAAATCACGCTTTATTTCCATAATCCTACTGAATATTTTTGCGTATATACGCATTTTTGTTCAGCAAAGATAGTGAAAGTTTTTAAACCAACAATATAACCGAATAAAATTTTGTATTGGTGTCTGATAAAAATAATTTGTTTTATGTGTTTCGCGTCTTTTCAGACGCTGTGTCTGTGGGTGTTCGCTTTCCGAGGGTATCGCTGTCGCTCTCCGGTGCTTCGCACCCAACATAGTAGGAATTTATACTTAGTGTTGTCAGATTGTCGTCTGTTGTTCGCTTTCCTAGGGTATCGCTGTCGCTCTCCGGTGCTTCGCACCCCAATGCCGTCGGAGGTTTCTCTGGAAGTCGCACCCAATATTGTCAGAATCCATACCACACAAATGCAGTCGAAGTGTCGTCCGAGGAGTCGCACACAAAGGTTCACCCAATGAGTAGGTAGATAATTACACAAAATGGAAAGGCAGAGGTTTAAAGTTTGTCAGAGAGGTTCTGCTTTAGATTTTGTTTTTTCGGACACCAATAATTTTGATACAGCTTCCTAAAAAACGGACCTCCTCAACAATGAGAAAGTCCGTTTTTATAGAATATTCTATATTCGCATCATTACCTAACGATACGTATTGTCAACGTCTCAACCTGCATTCTGTCGTCGAACGAACGTTGCTGCGTTAACCATTCCTGAAATGCTTCAAATTTCTGTTGTCGAGGCAATTGTAGGCCCGAAATCTGACTTTCTCCTCCTGCATTGTCTATCGCCTTTACAAAAGATTTTTCAGAAAAAACGATATAGATTGTATTATACTCAGACGCCCGATTTGTTTCCATACGATATTCATCAACTATGGCTCTTTCTTCATACGGAACACTGTTTCTTGAGAAGAAAATATAATTTTTATTGGCTTGCACTTTCACAGCACCTTCAGAACTTGCCATATAGGGCAACATAGTGAACACATTGCCGTCGGCATCAGCAAGATAGACAGCAAGATAACCATCTGTTGGAGCCATAAATTGCAAATACATATTATCTCCATTTTTAAACTCCGACGAAGCATATCTTCCCGACTGACCATTACACAAAACCGATACAGCAAAAGAGACATCGGCACTCTCCCTTTCGCGAGCTTTCCCTTTCACCTTACAAGTAATGAAAACGACACCATCATCACCGATTTGACTACTGAACTCAGGTTCGCCGATAGTCTCAATCCACTCACCTTTTACAATGCTGCGACCTATCGAATAGAAATCCGTTTGCGACGAGCCTCCGATGGTTTCAATCCGACTTGAATTTTCTTGAATCATCAGCGTACCAAATTCGGCAGCGAGAGCATCAATAATGGCTCTTTCCATGGCTATATGCCTACCCTCTTCAATCGACATATCAGAAGGAAGAGCATAGGTGTATTCCCCCATGACAGTGCGAGGTCTTCCAGCAAACACGCCCAGCACACTCACGGCAGACAACACCACCGCCAAAACAATTCTCAATATCTTCATCTATTTTTTTATCAAAAAATTTCACGCATCAATCTGAAACAGGACGAATGCTTATTCCATGATCATCATACAAATTATCAAATAATGTATTTGGAGCCCTTTCTTCATTAAAATGTAAATTTCCAAAAACAATTGTTTGACCATCATCAAAAACCAGTGAACTACCACTCCAATAGTGCCCATATTCGCCTTGACTAAAATGTATTATTTCTCCATTAGAAAAAAACTTATGTCCTGCCGCAGGTAAGAATATAGACTTTCCAGTTTTTTTACTTACACCTACATAACCATAACATCCATTCATTGGCTTCCAACTCCATCTACAATTATCAACCAATTCTTGTAATTCACTCATTGTAGGCATTCTCCAACTACCACCCCAATTTGCAGTTGCTGCATCATAATTGATATTTCCTGATATTTCCGCCATTATATTATCGGGGAAATCATTATTGGGTCCTGAGACTGGTAAGATTCTGCCCCATTTAAAAAAATCGCCATATTCTTCTGGCAATGACGCTCCAACGTTGCAAGTTGCCCACTTAACTGACAAGCCCAAATCAACATATTCATGTCCTTCTATTTCCCCAGAGATATCAACAGGTTTAGTACTGACCGGACGTATACTAGCTCCTACACATCTTCTATAAACATACCCATAAATTTTAGTAGTAATATCACCTTCATCAAAATTAAATTGATATGCATATTCATGATTTTCGTTGTCTTCGTCGCCTTCTGCATAACCTGGCGTTGAAGTCCAATAACGTCCGCGAGAATCAGTAAATGGGAATAATATTGTTTTACCATTTATTCTAGATGTTAATTTAATACATGGTATTCCCGAAATTTCAACATAGTTCCAAGAGCAATTATTTATTAATTCAAAAATTTCTTCATGAGTCGGAACACGCCATTTTTTACTCCAATTGTAAGTTGCAGCATCATATTCGATGTTATTGGAAAAATCCTCCATTCTTTTACCATAAGTTTTACAATTACTTTCTTCAAAATTGTTTTTAGTCGATATTTCTCCCCATGCAAAACGATCACCACTTTCAATGGGTAGCGATGTACCAATATTATGGGTTGCCCATCTTAAACCCGAAGGCAATCCCAAGTCAACATATCCATAACCATCTATTTCTCCATCATAGGATATTGATGAGCCTTCTTCATAAGTAATCTCTTCTTTTTCGCAAGAAAATAATAAAATTGATAAAAAAATACAGAATATAAATTTTAGTTTCATTTCTTTCTATTATTTATAATTAATAATTTCAATAAATAACTACATTAAATAGTGTTTAAATTAATTAGTATCGTTGATAATCAAATTACTTAGATTAGAATCGATAGCCGAGATTTATTCCCAAAGCACCGGTATGACAATGATTATAACTTACATCAAGATCACAAAATTCTAAATCAGACAACGCATTCCAAACAAGCCCGATGCTGAATCTATTACTCAAATTAAATCCGGCTTTCAATTCATATGCAAAATTTAGTAGATGCCACTCATAATCAATCTGAAAACCTAAACCTGCATTAAATCCGGCAAATAATGAAACATTTGAACTACCTAATTCCTTCGAAGTATATCTCAAACCAGGTAAAATCTCTATAGTCCATAATTCGTTGGTTCGCGATGTCGGGAGTGAGAACCCCACCTTTGCATCTAAAGCCCAATGACGAGCAAAAGCCCAACGATAGCCGGCAGCTATCTCGAGGTTCAATCCGGACAAATGCTTCTCAATAGTTTGAGTGACAGACTTGTTTCCGACAACTGTTTGTTTTGTTTCAATATCAACAACCGGTGTATTTCCAACATATATTCCGGGGGAGAGTTCGATGAAGAATCCGGAACGGTTGGCGTTTTGTGCGTTTGATGTGAATGACACGCCAAGCATCACCATCGCAATTAACAATAATTTTTTCATTTCTTATTTATTATTTAGTTAATACTTAATATCTTTAATCATTTAATTGCCAATTTTGCCACTTATTAATTACCAAAGGAGAAACCGACATTGTAGGTGTTTGGCTTTTACGATTCACAACTGTAGACTTCTGTTCTACTTTTCGGGTTACATATTCACTGAGTTCACCAAGAGAGACATTTCCTTTTGTTTCCTGTAGCTTCTTGAGAAGGTAATATGTGAACAATCCATGCCCCTGATCAGCATATTGCAATGCTGTTTCTGCCCCTGTTGATGCTGAAAGGACAGCTACATTACCTGTCGGCATATCTAATTTAGGTGCGATAGCCACACCACGAGCCGACAACAACATCGAGTCATCGCGAGTTGCACCGCTGAAGCAGGCATCAAGGAATACGGTTGTAGAGATGGTTTTCATCAACCCCAACTCCTCATATAGCGAACTGATTGCGAGACAAGTTTTTGGAGAAACAGCAAAAGCATCGGTCGGGAGCAGATATGCTTCTCCTGAAAGTTCGTCTGGAGCCCCATGACCACAATAATAGAAAATCACTTTTAAATCCCCACGATATGCTTTTGATATATTCTTTATGTCGGCAAGAGCCTCAAGCATCACTCCGAAAGTTGCATCTTCATATCTGCGAATATTCGTTGTTGGTATTCCAAGTGTCTTATGGCAATATTCGCCGAATACTTTTCCGTCATTGCGAGCAAAACGCACATCGGCAAGTTTATTATAGTTTTCATTAGCGATGATAACAACAAATGTATTTTCATTGTTGGTTGGATTTTGAGGGATATAGACATCAACATCGGATTGAACATTGACAATTTGCTCAGGAGCTGTATATTGCTCATTATATTGTATAATCGTTTCATTTGCCTGCATCACAGAATTTGTATTTGTTTGAACATTTGCCCAATAATCAGATACAGCATTTTTATTCAATCCGAGTAATTCAGAGTTTTGCTTAGTAACGCAATTTGGTAATTCTTTGAAATCAACAAGATTTACACATCCTTTGAACGCATCTACACCTATTCGTTTCACAGATGATGCTATCCGAATTGAACTTAATCCTTCACAACCAGAAAACGCCTCATTTTCAATCGTTTTCACTCCATAGGGAATTACAATAGAGATAAGCTTCTCGCAACCGGCAAATGCCTTACTATTAATATGTTCGACACTACTTGGGATTATGATATCAAACAAGTGTTTACAATTATAAAATGCATTATCACCAATTAATTTCACTGTATTGGAGATATAAACAGACGTTAAGTTTTTGCATTTCTTGAAAGCATTTTTACCAATAGAAGTGATCCCTTCACTGATAACTACAGATCTCACAAGATCAGGATGCCAAGGAGTTTCGGAAAAATCGGGCATCATGCCATTACCTTCTAACGTAAGAATTCCATTACGGTCGAGATTCCAAGTGATGTTGTTGCCACACTTTCCGGAAGAAGCAAGGCACACTGTGAAGCATGCCATTGCCAAAATAATTAGATTAACGAAGCGTTTCATTTCTTTTATTAAAAATTTTGTCTAACTTATTATTTTTTACATCATCGTCTTCTTCCCAGCTTTCACGAATAGTCTCTTTAACAATTTGTTGAGCCGTTTCCATGCTATATGCAACACGGACTAACACCTCTTTATTCCCATTCGGGAGAGTGCGATATGCTTCAACAATAGTAAGTACACGACCAATACGCTTCACAATCTGATTCTTACTGTCAACAATTGTCTTTGTAATTGAAGCGGCATCATCAGCAGAAATTTGCTGATTAGCAACCGTGCTTTCAATCAAAGCTGTTATCTCTGATTCAATTTGTAACACCAGATTCTGTTTTGCTAATTCAAGTGCTTGAACTTTTGCCGCATCATAGTTTTCAGCAACACTCATAGCTTCACCAATGACATATTTCGGCATCATATCTTCACCAAGTTCTAATTGAAACATATAAGCACGATCTAATTGTTTGTCGAGTGGCAATGCTCCCGGAGCGACAGTCCACCCCTCTTTTTTAAGGCGTTTTGCCTCTTTTTTTGCAGATTTCGATGCATCTTTCTCAAGTTGCTCTCTTGTCTGCTGGTAAACTTGATTGTGAGTTTGAAGCTTATCTGCTATTGCAGAATTTGTGAAACCGAGCAAAGCCACACATAAGAACACTTTTGCAATTTTAGACGTAAACATATTAATATTTTTTAGTTTACTCTTGATCCGGAAGTAAGGTTAATAAACAAATATAAAAAAAGCGTGGATCAATCACTGCTTATCCACTCTTTCAAGGCCTTCGCATTGCCTTTCCTACATAGATAAGCAACACAGATAGCCCACGCAGATATAATCAAGTGTATCTCTACACCAAACTACACCTTCCGGACGTTCTCTTGTTGCATTATCTTCTTGTAGGATCAAAAGTTGCGAAGTTCTGAAAGAAAGAAGATAAAGCGAAATGAACGCTTCTAAAATTCCCTCCCACAATTACGTTCCCTCTCTTGGGCTATTGTGTTAAAGACAATGCAAAATTAACATTTATTTAAATTTTGACAAAATTAAAATCTCTTAATTCAATGAAGTAGCCGGATTATTTGATGAAGTATGCAGGTTTGATGATGAAATTAATCTAATCTTACCTCTTATTTGCGTATTCAAATAGTTTATATGAATATTATGCTTATCTTTGCAATTCCAAATAAATAAAGAGATTTATCTTACGTTATATAAAATTGATAATATTAGAAAAAACGATAGTTGAAGCATAATATATGTTTGAGTTTTTTAAAAGAAATAAAGGAACTGATCATCTTTTTTTTCAGACCGATGTCCATTCACATATGTGTCCCGGCATTGATGATGGAGCAAGAAACACTCGCCATGCGTTAGGACTTATCGAACAAATGCATGAATTAGGAATAAGAAAGATGATTATTACTCCTCATGTTACTGACGAAACGTTTCCAAACACACCGGAGATAATCAGTAAGGCATTTGATAAAATATCAAATGCTGTTTCTTCTGTTGGCATGGATATGCAATTGGACTATTCTGCCGAATATCGCATTGACGATCTTTTGTTTACTTATTTAAAGGAAGGAATCGTCAGACCAATGCCTAATGATTATATTTTGGTTGAGAACTCATGGATTCAAGAACCTTTCGGGTTGGATTCATTCTTATTCAATCTTCAATCAGAATATGGGTTAAAGCCTATTCTTGCTCACCCGGAGCGTTATCAGTATTATCAGCCTGAAAAGAATAGATATAAGATGCTTAATGAACTTGGAATATTGTTTCAAGTGAATTTATTATCTCTTTCGGGATACTATGGCAAGCCATCTAAACAAGTTGCAGAATGGCTGTTGGATAATAACTATGTGGATTTTATCGGCAGTGATTTGCATCACTCTGCTCATATCGAAGCAATAAAAAGATATATTAACACGAAAGACTATAAAAAGCTGACAGACAAAGCCAAATTAATAAAGAATGACATTGCTTTTGAATAATATTACTCGATTTGTCCTATTTTATTGTCTCAAAGAGAAATATTATTTGTAACTTTGCATCACAAATGTAGGTAATAAGTGTATTTATTACCAATTTATTTATTATTAAAATATTTCCTGAATTATATGGAATGGTTAATCAATTTATTAGAACCCGGAACATTATCATTAGCAAGTACAATTCTTTTATACTCTTTTGTGATTTTTGCCGGAATATATTTAGGTAAGATAAAAATATTCGGAGTCTCATTAGGTGTAACATTCGTATTATTTGTCGGTATTCTTGTTGGCCATTTAGGTTATAGCGTAGAACTCAACACATTGAAATTTATTCAAGAGTTTGGACTTATACTATTTATATTCTCAATCGGCATGCAAGTTGGTCCCGGTTTTTTCTCTTCATTTAAAGAGGGTGGATTAAAACTCAATGCACTGGCACTTACAGGTATAGCTCTTAATGTAATTCTTCTTATCGGCATTTATTACTTTCAAGGAGGAGCAAATGGCAATACAAGCATAGAACAATTAATTGGAGTTATGAGTGGGGCCGTAACCAATACCCCCGGACTCGGAGCAGCACAACAAACGGTGGCACAAATATCAACTGATCCGGCAGCCGCCAATGCCATGTCGCAACAAATGTCTATGGGATATGCAGCAGCCTACCCACTTGGGGTGATAGGAATTATCGTTACAATGATAGTGATACGCAAAATATTCAGAATCAATGTAGAGAAAGAAATCAAAGCTGTGGAAGAAGACAAAAATGACTCTTTGTTAAAGCCACACCTTGTTACGTTTAAAGTAACAAACGACCTTATCAGTGGTCTGACAATAGAAAAACTACATACAATCATATCATGTAATTTCGTAATATCTCGTATTGAAAAAGCAGATGGAACATTAGTGATACCGACATCAGAAGATATCATTGAAATGAATGATCTGGTATTAATTGTAATGTCTATTCAAGATGAAGAAATCTTTCACAGATTCATTGGATTGAAAATTGAGAAAAATTGGGAACAAATGCAAGGACCTGTTGTATCTCGTAAAATACTTGTTACAAAACCGGAATACAATGGTATAAAAATCGGACAAATGCGTCTTCCAATGGGATTTAAATTAAATGCTACTCGCGTGACACGTGCCGGAATGGAGCTTCTTGCATCTCCCAACTTGCGACTTCAAATTGGCGATAGGCTGACTGTTGTAGGTAAAGAAGAAGACATCAATCGTCTTGCCACTCGTTTAGGCAATTCAATGAAACGCCTAAATGAGCCTAACTTAATAACAATGTTCATTGGTATTTTCTTAGGTATTATTGTTGGAAGTATTCCTCTACAATTTCCGGGAATGTCCGTACCAATGAAATTAGGTCTTGCCGGTGGTCCATTGATTATAGCAATTCTGATAAGTAGTTATGGGCATAAATTCCATCTTATAACCTATACCAGTTCATCTGCAAATCTTCTTTTACGAGAAATGGGAATATGCTTATTCCTTGCTTCTGTTGGTATTGCTGCCGGAGAAGGATTTGCTAAAACTGTATTCAATTCAACTGGGGCTATGTGGGTTCTTTACGGATTTATAATCACAACAATCCCTTTGATTATCGTAGGAATAATTGCCAGAGGTAAACTAAAACTTAATTACCTTACTATTATGGGACTTATGAGTGGTGGATACACAGACCCACCGGCTCTTGCCTATGGAAATAAAATAGCAAATAATGATGCTCCTGCAGTGGCATATTCAACCGTATATCCGTTAACAATGTTTATGCGTGTTGTCGTTGCTCAATTATTGGCACTTTGTTTCTGTTGCTAATCAATACCTAACCATAGTTAAACATCAAGAGGGTCGGTTCAAAACGAACTGCACCCTCTTTTTATTATTGTTATGTTGCCTGATTATGCGAATAAATCTTGAAATATTTGTCCCACCTTCGACACTTCTACTATTCTAATTGAGAATTTATCGTGAATCCCCTTTAGATTTCCTTTAGGAATATATATAGTAGAAAATCCAAGTTTTTGAGCCTCAAGCACTCTCTGTTCAATTCGTGTTACCGTACGAATTTCTCCCGACAAGCCAATTTCGCCAGCCATAGCAACACCATCAGGCACAGTAATATCAAAATTTGATGATAATATTGCACATATAATAGCCAAATCAAGTGCCGGATCTGCTACTTTCAGACCTCCTGCAATATTGAGGAAAACATCTTTTTGAGCCAATTTAAAACCGACTCGTTTTTCAAGCACTGCCAAAAGCATATTCATGCGTCGCTGGTCAAAGCCTGTTACTGAGCGTTGTGGTATTCCATATGCCGCTGTGCTAACAAGGGCTTGAACTTCAATAAGAAACGGGCGAATACCTTCAAGAGTAACTCCTATAGTAATCCCTGACATTGCCTCCTCTCTATTTTGAGACAACAACATCTCTGATGGATTCTTCACCTCTCGTAATCCCTTTTGAACCATTTCATAGATACCGATTTCAGATGTTGAGCCAAAACGATTCTTTATTGACCGTAAAATTCTATATAAATATTGTCTGTCGCCCTCAAACTGCAATACTGTATCAACAATATGTTCCAATACTTTAGGCCCGGCAATCGAACCCTCTTTATTTATATGACCAACAAGAATTATAGGGACATTCGACTCTTTAGCATATCGCAATAAAGATGCCGCACATTCTCTTACCTGACTCACACTCCCTGCTGCTGATTCAATTTCTGATGAAGCAATGGTTTGGATTGAGTCAACAATCACTAATTGTGGTTCAATATTTTCAATTTGTGTGAATATATTTTCCAACAATGTCTCACAAAGAATAAACGTGTTATCACCAACTTTGCCAATCCTATCGGCACGTAATTTTAATTGAGAAGCACTCTCCTCTCCCGAAACGTATAGAATCTTCTTGTTACGAATACTTAATATATTTTGCAGTATAAGAGTAGATTTTCCTATGCCCGGTTCTCCCCCTATAAGTGTCAACGAACCTGCTACTAACCCACCTCCAAGCACTCTGTTGAGTTCTTCACTCGGCATTCGCAAACGAGGCTCTTCCAACACTTCAATTTCAGAAATTTTTATCGGCTTCGAACTCTTCGTTGATAATAACCCTCCTTTTGCTTTAGAAGGTTTAACAACTTTTTCTTCAACAAAACTATTCCATTCGCCACAAGCCGGGCACTTGCCCAACCACCTAGGTGACTCATTACCACAATTACTGCAAAAATATGCTGTTTTTACTTTTGTTGCCATTTCTTTGCTATTTTATTCTTCGCCGGAATTCTGCAACCGTAATAGCTGTTGCCACTCCCACATTTAATGATTCACTTGTAATTTCTCCTATTGGATACGATGGTATTAATAACGAATCTGTAACCAACTTTCGAATTCCGGAAGATATACCCTTCCCTTCATTCCCCATAACAATTATACCCCTATTTGAAAGATCGCATTCATATATGTTCTTGCCGTCAAGAAATGTCCCATAAATAGGTAATTCATTCATTCCCGACAACACTTCTGCCAAATCAGCATAGAACACTTTCACACGAGAAATTGCTCCCATAGTGGCTTGAATAGTTTTCGGATTAAAAATATCTACCGTATCATATGAAGCTATGATCTGCTTAATGCCAAACCAATCAGCTATACGCATAATAGTCCCAAGATTACCCGGATCTTGCACTCCGTCAAGCATTAATGTCAAATCCTGCTTCATCAAATTATAGTCAATTTCCCATTTAGGCAAATGATATATTGCCAACACATCAGGAGGCGTAGATAGCGACGATATTTGGTCTAATTGTCGATGGGTAGCCTTCATACACTTTTCTTCTGGCAACTCTACCGAATTATGTAACTCAAACCATTCATTTGTAGCGACAATAGATTCTATTGAAAAATAATCTAACGTATCAAGCACACACTTGGTTCCCTCAACTACAAATAACCCCTCTGCCAACCGATGCTTCTTGACTGATAATGAAGCATATTGTTTTATCTTTGCTTTTGACAATTCCATAATTTACGTTCTCTTCTATACCTACAATATCTCTAATGCAATCGCAGCACACGCTTCTGCATCTGCAAGTGCATGATGATGTTGTTTCAAATCATATCCACAATGAGCGGCTACTGTATGCAACTGATGATTACTCAATTCTTTGCCAAATCGACGCCGAGAAGCATTGCATGTACAATAAAACTTATAACCCGGATAACTCATTTCATAGCGACTGAATACAGCCTTAAGGCACGACTCATCAAATGTACTATTATGTGCCACAAACGGTATTCCCTCGATTTTAGGAGCTATCTCTGCCCATACCTCAGGAAAATAATCTGCTGAATCTGTGTCAATACGAGAAAGACCATGTATCGACGTATTTATCCTATTATAATAATTCGGAACCGGGTGAATCAACCGATAAAACTTATCAATAATTTTACCATTGCGTACAATAACAACACCAACACTGCACACACTTGAACGCTCCCTATTCGCCGTCTCAAAATCTATTGCTACGAAATCCCTCATTGAATTATAATTTAATGCAAAAATAGCAAATAAATCATTATTTCCAAAACAGATAAAAAATTATTACTGTCCGATAAAAATAAAATCTAAAGCAAAACCTCTCTGACAAACTTTAAAACCCCACCCTCTCCATTTTGTGTAATTCTCCAACTACTCATTTGGAAAACCTCCAACTGCATAGGGTGCGACTTCCGGCGAAACCTCCGACGACATTGGGGTGGCATGGATTCAGACGCTATTGGGTCCGACTTCCAGAGAAACCTCCGACAGCAGTGGGGTGGCATGGATTCTGACGCTATTGGGTTCGACTTCCAGAGAAACCTCCGACAGCAGTGGGGTGGCATGGATTCAGACGCTATTGGGTCCGACTTCCAGAGAAACCTCCGAC
>CALDPR010000026.1 GCA_937911575.1 uncultured Porphyromonadaceae bacterium
TATCACGCCGATGGTACTGCGAAAGTGGGAGAGTAGGTCATCGCCAACTTAGCAAGAGACAGACACTTACAACAAGAGTGTCTGTCTCTTTTTTAACATCTTCGACGTTAGAAATTATTGGTGTCCGAATAAATGTGTGCTTTTCCATTGTTATTTATAGTTTATGATGATAAATAATAAGGGCTGATTCCTGCAAATGAAATCAGCCTCATTTTTTATTGCTTCAAAAAAATTTTATCAGATACCAATATTTTAAAAATACTTTTATTGAAAACTCATAATTTAATTAAAAATCATCTGTCTCATGACCTGTTATTCCATGATTTAGGGCATCATGCAATTGCTCGAAACAGGAAATAATCCAACAATGTGCGAGAGTTAAAGCCTAATTTTCCAGATTTCGAAAAGCCAAGAAAGAGCGTAAGTAAACGCTTTTCTAAAATTATGTCTGCACTCGCTCACTTGACCCATATCTGGTTTCTGCAAGCAATATGCACGGCAAATTTAATCAAATTTTATCATAATAGTTTATAATGAGACAAAAAAATACACCAATATTCATATAATTATTTTTGTAGTTGGAAACTCGTGTAACAAAATGTAATATTGTCAAGGTTGTAATTCATGTTTAAACGTATTGCAAATGATATAATGCTAAGTGGAAAACCTGATCAAAGAGTAGGTGGTATAATGGTAGCTTGATATTGAGAATGAATTACTACTATATCCTAAAAACAGCATAAACTATTTGTATAGCGTTGTTATTTCGACGGTTATGCATATTAAGAGTGTGAAGTTGTAAGTCAATAAATTATTGATTTTAGAGATTATGGACCTTTTGCAGTTTAGGAGATTAGAGAAGTAATTGTATATTAATAGAAATGTAAAATATCTCTTTACGGTAAGTCAAGTGATAGGTTATTTTATATATGACACAATCAGTATGGTTATTTTGGAATTATCCGGGTTTCACATTAAAATAGAATAGTTTCTGTTTTTCATTGTATTAGAGTTTTATTTTATCCTTTAGGGAATATTCATCTGCACAATAGCATCACGCTAGGTGCCAGAATAATTTATTAATAGCAGTTTTCCAAGTTTTTCGTGGTATTAGTTCCAAAGATAGAGTTTAGTTTACGCAAATATTGATAAAACAATTCTTTTGTTTTAATGTGAAATGTTTGCATTGTTAGCAAAGTTTCCCGGAATCCAAAATTTCAAAGTTCAAAATATGACTTTTAAATTATTGTGCAAAGGTATATTGTTAAATTGAAATAACCAAATATTTATCTCTGTTTTTAGCAAAATGCTATAAGTATTGGTTCTTTTTTGTGGTATAATGTTTATTGAGTAAAAAAATAAGGTCTGATTTTGTTTAATTATTGTCAAACTGTATATAAAAAAGGGTTGTCTTTCTTAAGACAACCCCCAATTTTAATATATTGGAAGTATTAAGCGAGTCTTTTTAGAATTTCGGTTAGTAAGTTCCAATATTTTTCTACAGAAGGTATATTAGCTTTTTCACTTGGAGAGTGAATATCTTTCAGAGTTGGCCCGAAAGAAATCATGTCCAATTCCGGCATTTTTTCCAGGAATAATCCACATTCAAGACCTGCATGAAGAGCTTCAACACGTGGATTTTCTCCAAATAAGTCGTTAAAACTTTGTACGGCAATTTTAAGTACTTTTGAATCTGGATTTGGGGCCCAACCCACGTATGCATCTTCGAAGTTTACGTCTCCACCCATTATTGTTTTATATAGGGCTTTGATACGATTAGCTATTTCATCGCGACGGCTGTCGACAGAAGAGCGTTGGTGTACGGTTATTATTATTTCGTTGTTGTCTTGCATTTTCACGCTTGCAAGGTTACAAGACGTTTCGATTAATCCAGGGACAGCATTTGACATTCCTTGAACGGCATTTGGTGTGCAGAAAATAGCTGCTATGATTTTTGATGCTTGAGATTGTTCAATAATAAATTTAGGGGCATCTGTCGGAGTTGTTTCAAAGGTGAAATCAGGATTTTCGGCAAGTTTAAATTCTGTATGTATTGTTTGATTGAATTCTTCTGTTAGTTTGATGAATTCGTTAACATGTTGAGAAGGGACACCAATTATTGCTTCTGCTTCACGAGGAATTGCATTGGCAAGTCCACCTCCATTAAATGTAGACAGAACGATTCCGAATTTTTGGTCAGCTTCCCAAATAATACGAGCTAGTTGTTGGTTTGCATTTCCTCTTCCAAGTCCGATTTCCATTCCAGAGTGTCCACCCATCATATGGTTTATATGAAGGTTGAAATATGTGTAATTTTCAGGAGCTTCAGTTGAAGAGTAGTTTAATTTGCATGTTGTTATTTTTCCTCCTGCACAACCGATCACTAATTGACCATGTTCTTCAGAATCTAAATTTAGTAAAATAGAACCTGTTACAAAACCGGGTTGAATTCCGTTTGCTCCAATCAATCCTTGTTCTTCATCGACAGTAAATAATGCTTCAATCGGACCATGTACAAGTGTATCATCTAATAGTACGGCCATAGCTGTAGCACAGCCTAATCCATTGTCAGCACCAAGCGTAGTACCGTTTGCTTTTACCCAATCGCCATCAACGATGGTTTCGATAGGATCATTAAGGAAATCATGATTTGAATCTCCACGTTTTTCGGCAACCATGTCTTGGTGTCCTTGAAGGATTATTTTAGGAGCATTTTCGTGTCCCGGAGTAGCCGGTTTTGTCATTACGACATTGCCAACTTCATCTGTTTTAACAGGGATATTATGTTTCTCTGCCCAAGAAACTAAAAATTCTTTCATTTTTTCAAGGTGATGGGTTGGACGAGGTATTTTAGTGATTTCGTCGAAGCATTGCCAAATAAGTGTTGGCTTTAGATCTGTTATTTTCATGATAATTTTTATTTTTGATTTTTAAATTTATTGTATGCTTTAGCCATTTTTGTGTGATATCCTCTTTTTGCGTAACCGGGTCCATTATATTTTCGAGCGAAAGCTGCCCAGTTTTTATCTTTAAGATATTTCACAATGTTGGTATTAGTGATGAAGGCTGCAAATAGTTCTAATTGCATATATTCAGAATGGCTCATTTTATCTATAAATTCGTTGATTGATTTACAATCACATAGTTTATAGTTGAATCCTCCAATTTGAAACATGCCCCAGAATGTAGCCAAATTAGCTTGTTCCTCATTAATTTTACGAGCGTTTATCAGTTGTTGCCACTCTTTTCTTCCGTAAGCACTGTTTATACCTTCAGGAATTTGAGAATTTGGGTCTGCTTTTGTTTTTGATTTGACTTTTTTTGCTAAACTATTATATACAGATTTATCGAAGTTTATTAGAGGAACACCGGGAGCAAGGAATCCACTTAAATTACTGCCGGCTTCAATCGATACAACTGCTTTCATTGCAGCCACCTCGACATCTAATTTATCGGCTATTCGTTGGTAGTCTTCTTCTGTTAAAGATGTATATCTGAGGGAGTCATTAAATGAAACTGTTGAGTCAGCTACGATAATTAAACTTGTTGAGTCAGGAATTGCAATAGAATCATTTTGCTGAATATATTGCATATTACTAATTGTGTTGGCATCAGACAAAGAGATGCCAACACAAAAGAATAGTATTATAAGTATTGGAACTAAACGTTTATTCATAGTTTAGCAACCTTTTCAAGCACAAGTGTTAGGTGTTGCCAGAATTTCTCAACTGTTGGTATGTATAATTTTTCATCAGGAGAGTGAACACCAGTCATTGTAGGTCCGAAACTTACCATATCAAGATTTGGATATTTAGCAAGGAAAAGACCACATTCAAGACCTGCATGAATTGCTTTAATAGCAGGTTTAACATTGAATAGTTCTTCGTACGCTTCAGCAGAGATACGCATGATTGTAGAATCCATGTTAGGGGCCCAACCCGGATAGCCATCTGAATGATCGATTGCAGCACCGGCAAGTTGGAAGTGAGATTCAACTTGGTGAGCGATGTCATATTTGCGAGATTCTACAGATGAACGTTGAGAAGTTGTTACTTTGATTTTATTATCTTCAATCATTTTTACTGCAGCAAGGTTAGTAGATGTTTCTACAAGACCTTCTAAGTCGCGGCTCATAGAGTATACACCATGAGGAGCAGAATATAGAGATCGAATAAGAGCTGTTGCAGTTGCTTCATCAATGCAGAAATCAGGAGTATTAACCTCTTCAAATGAGAATTTCACAACAGGTTCAATTCCTTTATATTCTTTTGTTATTTCATCAGCATAAGCATCTAATTTTGCTTTTACGTCAGATACGTTTTCAACACCAATGATTGCATGAGCTTCGCGAGGGATAGCATTACGAAGATTTCCTCCATCGAATGATGCGAGTTCTATTTTACAATCTTGAGAAATGTTCCAGATGAAACGAGCAATTAATTTATTGGCATTAGCACGTCCGGTATTGATGTCAGAGCCAGAGTGTCCACCAAGTAGACCTGATACAGCAATTTTTACAAATTTAAGATTTTTATTTGGTTCGATTTGTTTATAAGAGAATATTGCAGTTGTATCAATACCCCCTGCACAGCCGACAAATATTTCACCATCATCTTCAGAGTCAAGATTTATAAGCATAGATCCTTTAATCATATCTTTTCCGAGGTTTTGTGCTCCTTCAAGACCGATTTCTTCATTGATAGTGAAAAGACATTCGATAGGACCATGTTCAAAACTATTATCAATCAATGCAGCAAGAGCAGCAGCCATACCAATACCATTGTCCGCACCAAGAGTTGTTCCTTTTGCTTTTACCCAATCACCATCGATATATGTATTGATAGGGTCTTTAAGGAAGTCGTGGCATACATCGTTGTTCTTTTCAGCGACCATGTCCATATGTGCTTGAAGGATTACGATAGGGGCGTTTTCATGTCCAGCAGTTGCAGGTTTAGTCATTACGACATTTCCACAATCATCTGTTTTTGCATCAATGTTATTGATTTTAGCAAAATTTAGAAGATATTCTCTAATTTGTTCTTCGTGGCAAGATGGACGAGGCACTTTTGTGATTTCGTCGAAACATTGCCAAATTAAGGTCGGTTTAAGGTCTTTTACTTCCATTTTATATAGATTTAATTATTGGTTTGTATAATAAAAACATTCAAAGATAGATAAAATTATTGATATTTCAAAAAAATTAGTAATTTTGCACTCTGAAAGATGAAAATAAGAAATTTAAAATCAATAAGAGAAAGTGGGTATTACGCTAATTATTATTGTTTTATTAGGGATTGCTTTGTTTTTGCTTTCGGTGAGAGTGATTTTCCGAAGAGGAGGAAAATTCTTGATGGGACATTCTTGCAAACAAAAAGAAAAGAGAAAATAAAAAATAAAAGATGAAGAAAGGATTACTAAAAATTGCAAGTGTATTATTTGCGTGTGGAGTTATTTTTGGAATGACTCAATGTAGTGAAAATGCAACAAAAGATTCGAATGATTCGCTGTTGTCAAAAGTGGAAACAAGCGATGAGGAGCTTCCTAATTACAGATATGTTGATATGGATTCTGTTTTAAGAGCATATAATTTGTCGAAAGATTATAGTGAAGAGATGTTGAGAATGCAAACAAACTTTGAGAACACAGCACGTCAAAGAGAAACTTCAATTCAAAATTTCGCGACTCAAGTGCAACAGAAATTGCAAAATAATGGTTATCTATCGGAAGCAAGTTTTAAGCAAGACGAACAAAAGATGAGCCAGATGCAAACTTCAGCTCAAAATGAATTGGCTAAAATGCAAACAAGTATGCAAAATGCAGCCATGGAAGCACAAAAAACATTGAATGATTCAATAGCAGCATTTATAAATGAATATAATTCAGCATATGGATATGATGCTATTTTATATAAAGATGCAACGCTATACATAAATCCTAAATTGGATATAACCGATGAGGTAATTGCAGGATTGAATGCTCGATATAACAAAGTAAAAAAATAGATAAATACTTAAAATATAGGAAAATTCATTCTGCGAGATAAGACTTGTGGAATGAATTTTTTGTTTAATATGAACGAGGAGATATACTCGTCTGGAATATTATGATCGAAGATAACATAATAAATAAAGAAGCAAACGAACGTACGGTTTTAGTCGGCTTAATAACGCAACAACAGAGTGAGATCAAGGTTAATGAGTATCTTGATGAGTTGGCTTTTCTTGCCGATACTGCTGGTGCAGACCCTGTAAAACGATTTATACAAAAGATGGATTATCCGAATCCACGAACTTATGTTGGGAAGGGGAAGTTGGAAGAGATACGTCAGTATGTGGAGGATAATGAAATAGGAATTGTGATTTTTGATGATGATTTGACAACTAAACAGGTGTCGAATATAGAAAAAGAATTACAAGTTAAGATATTAGATCGAACGAGTTTGATATTGGATATTTTTGCTAAACGAGCTCAAACAGCGACTGCACGTACGCAAGTAGAACTTGCTCAATATCAATATTTATTGCCTCGATTGACGCGTATGTGGACCCACCTCGAGCGTCAGCGTGGGGGTATTGGTATGCGTGGTCCGGGAGAAACGCAGATAGAGACCGACCGCCGTATTATTTTAGATAAGATAAGCAGGCTCAAAGAAGAGTTGAAAAATATCGATAAGCAAAAAAGTATTCAACGAAAAAACAGGGGTAAATTAACGCGTGTGGCATTAGTTGGCTATACAAATGTTGGAAAATCAACGTTAATGAACTTGTTGAGCAAGAGTGATGTTTTTGCTGAAAATAAGTTGTTTGCAACCCTTGACACGACGGTGCGAAAAGTGATTATTGATAACCTTCCGTTTTTGTTAACCGATACGGTAGGGTTTATAAGGAAATTACCCACACATTTGGTGGATTCGTTTAAATCCACACTCGATGAGGTGAGAGATGCAGATGTGTTGGTTCATGTTGTAGATGTTAGTCATCCTCAATTTGAGGAGCAGATAGAAGTTGTCAATAAGACACTTCAAGATGTATGTGGCTCAATAAACAAGCCTATGATTCTTGTATTTAATAAGATTGATGCATTCAGATATACTCCTAAAGATGAAGATGATCTAACGCCCCGAAAGCGAGAAAATATTTCACTTGATGAATTTCGCACTACATGGATGGCAAAAATGAATAATAATTGTGTATTTATTTCTGCTAAAGAGAAGATAAATATTGAAGAGTTAAAGTTGTTGCTATACCAAAAGGCTAAAGAGATTCATATCGAACGATTCCCATACAACGATTTCTTATTTCAAAAATATGACGAAGATACAACAGAATAACAACATTCAATTGTCTGCATTGCAAATATCTCAACTTGAGCGGCAAGGGTGCTATGCAAAAGATTGGTCGACAATAATGATTGATCCAACTACGGATCTTTCATTAATTCGTAATGTGAGATTCTATGGAGATGTGCAGATAGGGTCGTTGATAGATGCCGATATTGAATGTGGGTTGTTTAATGCTGTAGTAAGAGACTGCAAAATAGGGAATAATGTATATATAAACAATGTAGGAGGAGAATTAAGAGGTTGCCGAATAGGAGATAATGTGCGAATAGACAATGTAGGAAGGATTGTGAATATATCTGAGGCTGCATGTGGATTGGGAACACCTGTCTGTGTGCTTGATGAGACAGGTTCTCGCCCGGTGTATATATATCCCGGCATATCGGCTCAAATGGCGGCATTAATGGCTTATAAACCTCAATTTACTGAAGATGTATTACTGCCAAAGCTTCAAGATTTATTTGTGTCAAGACCATTATCATTGACAATAGGTAATAACGTGTCGATAATAGATACAGTCAGCATATTCAATGTACATATAGATGCAAATGTAAAGATAGAAGGGGCGCAGCATTTAAAAAATGGAGCTGTAATAAATAATAGCACGATTGGAGAATCTCTTGCATATGTCGGGACAGGTGTTGATGCGGAGAATTTCATAATAGAAGATGCTGAAGTGTCTACCAATGCAACATTGCGTAATTGTTACGTAGGTCAGGGTTGTGCCATAGTAAAAGGTTTTACGGCACACGATTCACTGTTTTTTGCCAATAGTGTATGTGAAAATGGAGAAGCCTGTGCAATATTTGCCGGTCCACACACAGTTTCGATGCATAAGTCATCATTATTGATAGGAGCCCAATATATGTTTATGAATGCCGGGAGTGGAACAAATAGCAGTAATCATATGTATAAGTTGGGTCCGTCGCATTGGGGCATCATGGAGCGAGGCGTGAAAACTTCAAGCGATGCATATATGATGTGGCAAGGGAAAATAGGTGCATTTTCATTGTTGATGGGTTCGCACAAGACGCACCCTGACACATCGCCCTTTCCATTCTCATATCTGTTCAGCAACGAGAAGAATGAGACAATAGTAGTGCCGGGAATTATGCTTAAGAGTTGTGGTTTGTTGCGAGATGCTACAAAGTGGCCGGCACGAGATAAGCGAAGCAAATATGGCTTGCCGTTTAACGACAATGTGTGTTATGAAGTGTTGAATCCACAAACTGTCGGAACAATGATAGTCGCATTGCAACTATTTGATGAAATAGAATCAACTAAAGTTGGAGAAGATGGAATGTATTGTTATAATGGATTGAAACTCAAACCGTCTTCTGTTAGTAAAGGGCGAGAATATTATCGACAGGCAATACTTAAATATTTTTACGAAAAGACACATAATGTAGATATTTCGACATACGAACCGGAAGATATGCAATGGATAGATTTTGTGGGACAGATTATTCCGATTCATATCTTTGAGACAATTTATAAAAAAGATTCACTCATAGCAATTTCCAATATCTTTAAACAAGCGTTTAAGGACTATCATGAATTGGAATTAAAGTGGATAGCATATCAAATGCAGAATGGTTGGAAAGAGGTTATGCACGAAGCAAAAACAGCCTCTGAGAAGTTTGATGAGGCGATACAAAAAGATCGTCAAAACAGCCGTCAAATGTTAAAAGACCAAAATAAATTGTTATCAGTGTGATTTTAAGCTAAATAGAGTTGCACGAAATAAAATAAAGTTGTAACTTTGCAGTCGCTTTCATCGTTTGTTGATGAGAGCAGAGAGAATTATTAACTATTTTATTAACAATTTAATGAGCGAATTTAAAAATTCACCCATCGAAGATTTCGATTGGGAAGCCTATGAAAAAGGCGACGTATTAGGTGGCAAGAGCCGCGAAGAGTTGACACAAACTTACGATGAATCTCTTAACACCGTAAAAGACAAAGATGTAATCGAAGGTACTGTTATTTCAATGAACAAACGTGAAGTAGTGGTTAACATCGGCTACAAATCAGATGGTATCATCTCAATCAACGAATTCCGTTACAATCCGGATTTGAAAGTTGGCGATAAAGTTGAGGTATTCATTGAAAATCAAGAAGACAAAAAAGGTCAGTTAATTCTATCACACAAGAAAGCGTGTGCATCACGCAGCTGGGATCGTGTTAACCAAGCTCTTGAAAACGATGAAATCATCAAAGGTTATGTTAAATGCCGCACTAAAGGTGGTATGATTGTTGACGTATTCGGTATCGAAGCATTCTTGCCGGGATCACAAATCGATGTTCGTCCAATCCGTGACTATGATGTCTTTGTTGACAAAACAATGGAATTCAAAGTTGTTAAGATCAACCAAGAATACAAAAATGTTGTTGTGTCTCACAAAGCACTTATTGAAGCAGAACTTGAACAACAAAAACGTGAAATTATCTCACGCCTTGAAAAAGGTCAAGTACTTGAAGGTACAGTTAAAAATATCACACCTTATGGAGTATTCATCGATCTTGGTGGCGTAGATGGTCTTATCCATATTACAGACCTTTCTTGGGGTCGTGTAAATGATCCGAAAGAAGTGGTTGCACTTGATCAAAAAATCAACGTTGTTATCCTTGACTTCGACGATGAAAAGAAACGTATCGCATTGGGTCTAAAACAACTTATGCCACACCCATGGGACGCTCTTGATGCAGAGCTTAAAGTTGGTGATCATGTGAAAGGTAAAGTTGTCGTTATGGCAGACTATGGTGCATTCATCGAAATCGCTCCTGGCGTTGAAGGTCTTATCCACGTTAGCGAAATGAGCTGGAGCCAACACCTTCGTTCAGCACAAGACTTCATGAAAGTTGGTGATGACGTAGAAGCTGTTATCCTTACATTAGATCGCGACGAACGTAAGATGAGCCTTGGTATCAAACAACTACGCAACGATCCTTGGGAAACAATCGAAGAAAAATATGCTATCGGTAGCAAACACACTGCTAAAGTACGCAACTTTACAAACTTCGGTGTATTCGTAGAAATTGAAGAAGGCGTAGATGGTCTTATCCATATTTCAGACCTTTCATGGACTAAGAAAATCAAACACCCAAGTGAATTCACACAAGTTGGCAACGATATCGAAGTTCAAGTTCTTGAAATCGACAAAGACAATCGTCGTTTGAGCCTTGGTCACAAACAACTTGAAGAAAACCCATGGGACGTATTCGAAACTGTGTTCACTGTAGGTAGCATTCACGAAGGTACTATCACTGAAATGATGGACAAAGGTGCTGTTATTGCACTTGAATATGGTGTAGAAGGTTTTGCTACTCCTAAACATTTAGTAAAAGAAGATGGTTCTCAAGCTCAACTTGAAGAAAAACTTCAATTCAAAGTGATCGAGTTCAACAAAGAAAGCAAACGCATCATTCTTAGCCATAGCCGCATTGCTGAAGATGCAACTAAAGCAGAAGCACGCAAAGCAGCTCCTAAGAAAGTCGCTAAAAAAGAGAAAGAAGAAGAAAATGCTGTACCGGCAATCGAAAAAACTACTCTTGGTGACCTCGATGCTCTTCAAGCTCTTAAAGAACAACTTTCTAAAGACGAAAAATAATAGATTTGAATCTATATATTTTGAAGCCGAGTCTGAAAAGATTCGGCTTTTTTGTCGTTGACAGATAATAGTTTTTATCGGACGTTTTTTTTGTGTTTCGCGTCTTTCAGACGCTGTGTCGATGGGTGTTCGCTATCCGAGGGTATCGCTTTGCTCAACCCCCGGTTATTGAATCGCTTCGCTCTCCGGTGCTTCGCACCCAATACCATCGGAATCCATACTACACAAATGCAGTCGGAATGGCTTCGAAACAATGTCAGATGTCTGCCGAAAATATCGATTCGCCCCCTATGCAGTCGGAAATCTATGCCACACAAATGTACCCTATGCAGTTGGAAATTCACCCAATGAGTAGTTGGATAATTACAGAAAATGGAGAGAGTGGGGGTAAAGTTTGTCAGTGAGGTTCTACTTTAGATTTTGTTTTTATCGGATAGTAATAATTAATTTAGCAATTTTCGCTACACTAATAATTCTGTTTCAAACTTAAAACATATTGGTTTGTACGAAAATCGCAACCTTTCGTAAAGAAACACATTGAAAATTTGGCTGAATAAAGTGATTTCTTTAATTTTGCGAAAAAGATGCAAAATAAAAAATAACCAAACAAATCCACTGTCAAATGGAATATGAAGATTCTCTGCAAGAGGGGATATTATTGCAAAGAGGCAAATATAAGATAATTAAAACGATAGGTCAAGGAGGTTTCGGAATCACCTATAAAGCGAAGATGAAGCTTGAAGCACAAGGTGCAATAGGTAAAATGATTGTCGAATCAGATGTGGCGATAAAAGAGTTTTTCATCAAAAGTGAATGCGAGCGAGAGGAGAACTCAAATGCCGTAACCGTGCCATCGAAGAAAAAGGCGGGATTCATTGAAGACTATCGCAAAAAGTTTGTTAAAGAGGCAAATAATCTGTCGAAACTCAACCACGAAAATATTGTCAAGGTTATAGACATCTTCGAAGAGAACAACACTGCCTATTTCGTTATGGAATATATCGCCGGAGAATCGCTTGAGGCAATCGTAGAGAAAAGGGGGCCGATGAGTGAAACGGAAACGATGCAGGTTGTAGACCAACTGGCAATGGCAGTCGACTATATTCATAGAAATAAAGTGTCACACTTCGATATCAAACCGGCAAACATTCTAATCAGCGAAACCGGTAGTTTGAAATTGGTTGATTTCGGATTGGCGAAGCATTATGACTCCGATGGCAAACAAACTTCCACAGGTTTAGTACAAGGTGTCAGTGAAGGTTTTTCTCCTGTTGAGCAGTATGAGGTGGGTGCATTGAACCGATTTTCTCCTCAATCCGACATATATTCTGTCGGAGCAACAATAGCCTACCTATTGACAGGCAAAGTGCCTTTGAGCCCGTTTAAGAAGCAGTTGCCGGCATTGCCATCGTCTGTCGGAGCATCGCTGAAACAAGGAGTATATGCTGCTATGTCGCTTGATATTGAAGATCGCCCCAAGAGCATTAGCGAGTTTATGCAGATGATAGGAGGCAATCTTCAACCCCAAATAGGCAAATTAACAAGTGGATTTGAATCTAAAGGCTGGTCATCAAAAGACAATGTTCCTCAACCATGTGTATATGGACCACCTATACCTCGATATGGAAATGATTCGAATGGAACAAAAGTTATTAATGGAGGAGACGATGATAAGAAACCGTCGAAATTGGTTTATTGGTTTATACTTGTAATAATTGGTCTTGTTATTTTCTTTGTAAAGGACTGTGACGGACCAGCACCGGAGCCTACACCGGCACCGGAAGAGGAAGCCGTTGCAGATTCAACTCCAGTTGCAGATTCAGTAGTAGTACCAACAGAAGAAGCACAGACATCGGCATTTGCCGACAAGACGATCACCGTCAACGGTGTATCGTTCAAGATGATAGCCGTCAAGGGTGGCACATTCACCATGGGGGCAACCTCGGAGCAGGGCAGCGATGCAGATAGTGATGAGACACTGACACATAGGGTAACGTTGAGCGACTATTATATCGGCGAGACCGAGGTAACGCAAGCCCTATGGGAAGCAGTGATGGGTAGCA
>CALDPR010000027.1 GCA_937911575.1 uncultured Porphyromonadaceae bacterium
CTCAATCTTTTTTAATCGCTTCGCTCTCCGGTGCTTCGCACCCAACATAGTCGGAATGTCGCACCTGCAGTCGGAATGTCGTCCGAGGAGTCGCACCCGATATAGTCAGAATGTCATGCAAATATAGTCGGAATGTCTGTTTCGGGTTTTATCGGATAGTAATAACAAGAAATAGGTGTGGTCTGAAAATTATAATCTACATAAAAATCGTCTATTATAATTGAATAGGCTGTGTCAAAACATAAAATTTTGACACAGCCTCTCTCCTATTTGTGACCTCGGAGGGGCTCGAACCCTCGACCCAATGATTAAGAGTCATTTGCTCTACCAACTGAGCTACGAAGTCGCTCTTACGAAACAAATTGCGACTGCAAAGTTAATCTCTTTTTTGATTGTGTGCAAATTTTTTAAAGTTTTTTATTTGTCTTGTTGTCTTTGCCAAGTAAAAAAAGTATTATATCTGACCTCAAGGGTTAGTTGTTTTTTCTGTTAAAGTGTAGGTAATATGCCGATTCGTATTTTGCCGGTCAGTGTCATACGTTTTTTTTATCATAAGGTGTAATATTAGGAATATGGACCCAAAGGGATATTTTGTCGATTCTATATTCAAAGATAATCAAAAAAATAGTATATTTGCGAATAAATAAGAAGTTAACACACCTAATATAAATATATATATGAAAAAAATAGTTGTATCGACGGGAGCCGGCATCAGTGCAGAGAGTGGCATCAAGACCTTTCGAGATGCCGATGGATTGTGGGAGAATTATCCGGTGATGGAAGTAGCGTCGGCAGATGGATTTCGTTC
The DNA here is from genome assembly GCA_937911575.1 of uncultured Porphyromonadaceae bacterium. GTDB lineage: Bacteria > Bacteroidota > Bacteroidia > Bacteroidales > Muribaculaceae > Lepagella. The sequence goes on from CALDPR010000027.1 coordinate 809, forward strand.
GAATCCGGAATTGGTTCATCGATTTTACAACGAGCGACGCAAGGCGTTGTTGAAAGCGGAGCCAAACGAGGCACATCGTCTGCTGGTTGAATTGGAACAATATTATGATGTGAGAATCATCACACAGAACGTAGATGATTTGCATGAGCGAGCAGGCTCATCGAAAGTGTTGCATTTGCATGGTGAGTTGATGAAGATACGATCGGTAAATGATCCGGATTATATAGAGACACTCAGTGCAGACCGATTGGAGACGAGTCCTCAGACACGAGGGGCAAACGGGGATTATATGCGACCACATATAGTATTTTTTCAGGAAGCTGTTCCCAACATCACACCTGCAATGGAATTGGCTGAGGAGGCAGATATCTTTGTTGTCATCGGCACATCATTGGCAGTTTATCCGGCAGCAGGATTGATAAATTGTGTACGGCGAGGGACACCGATCTATTATATCGATCCACGACCGGCGTCAATAGGGCATGTCGCTGGAGTAACGATAATAGAGGAAAAGGCTACCGTTGGAATGAGGAAATTGGTTAACATATTAGGAGTTAAATGTTAAAAATAAATCGACGATGATAGGAAATGTTAAAAACATGCTATAAAACATAAAAATAAATAATTAAACATAGTGATTTAAGAAAAAAAATATGTAATTTTGTAGACTTAAAATCAACTAATCTAAACTCTAATATGGCAAAAGTAAAAGGAGCTATTACCGTTAACATGGAGAGATGCAAAGGTTGCAACCTTTGTGTAGTGGCATGTCCAACAGACACCCTCTCATTACAACCGAACGAGGTAAACAATCGTGGTTACCACTATGCCTATATGGCAAACCCTGACAATTGCACGGGCTGCACATCATGTGCGTTAGTATGTCCGGACGCATGTATTGAAGTTTATCGAGTAAAGATAGACTAAACCCAGTAAGAAATTAGAATTAATCACCTTAAAAGCTAACAGACAGAAAGAAAATATGAAAGAAGAGGTTAGACTAATGAAGGGTAACGAAGCTATCGCACATGCAGCCATACGCTATGGATGCGATGGCTATTTCGGATATCCTATCACCCCTCAATCAGAGGTGCTTGAAACTCTCGAAGACGAAATGCCATGGGAAACAACAGGCATGGTTGTGTTGCAAGCAGAATCAGAAGTAGCCGCTATCAACATGGTTTATGGTGGAGCAGCATCAGGAAAAGCAGTGATGACATCATCATCATCACCTGGTGTAAGTTTGAAACAAGAAGGTATCTCATACATTGCAGCGGCAGAATTGCCGGCATTGATTATCAATGTAATGCGAGGAGGTCCGGGTCTTGGTACAATCCAACCATCACAAGCAGACTATTTCCAAGCATGTAAAGGAGGAGGACATGGCGACTATCATCTAATCGTTCTTGCTCCGTCAACAGTTCAAGAAATGGTTGATTTCGTAGGTTTGGGATTTGATTTGGCATTCAAATACACTAATCCTGCAATGATTCTTGCAGACGGTGTTGTTGGTCAAATGATGGAAAAAGTGGTTCTTCCAGAACAACGTCCACGACGCACAGAAGAAGAGATTCGTCGTCAATGCCCATGGGCAACATGTGGACGAGGAGGCGACAGAAAGCGTAATGTAGTTACATCATTGGAGCTTGAGAGTGCACGTATGGAAGTGATCAACGAACGCTTACAAGCACGCTACAAAGAGATCGCAGAGAATGAAACACGTTGGGAAGAGATAGATGTAGAAGGCGCTGATTATCTAATCGTAGCATTTGGTTCAATCGCACGTATCTGTACAAAAGCGAAAGAATTAGCAGCAGAGAAAGGTATCAAAGTTGGTATCCTACGTCCGATCACATTGTGGCCTTTCCCGACAGCAGCAATCGAGAAAGCAGCGAAAGGCAAAAAAGGAGTGCTTTGCGTTGAATTGAACGCCGGACAAATGATAGAAGATGTCAGATTGGCCGTACACGACAGTTTGCCGGTAGAACATTTCGGACGTCTTGGAGGTATCATTCCAAGTCCGGACGAAGTTTTAGTAGCACTTGAAGAAAAATTAGTTAAATAATCGTATCACTCTCAAAAGCAAAAGAATTCATGGAAATCAATGAAATAATTCGTCCGGAGAACAAGGTTTATTCAACACCTGAACTTCTCGAACAAGTGCATATGCACTATTGCCCGGGTTGCTCTCACGGAGTGATCCACAAATTAATTGCCGAAGTAGTGGCAGAGATGGGCTTAGCCGACAAGACAATCGGCGTTTCACCGGTAGGTTGTGCAGTATTTGCATATAACTATATAGATGTAGACTGGGTAGAAGCAGCACATGGTAGAGCACCGGCAGTAGCAACAGCGATGAGTCGCCTATGGGACGACAAAGTAGTGTTCACATATCAAGGTGATGGCGATATGTCGGCAATTGGTACGGCAGAATCAATCCATGCAGCAAACCGTGGAGAAAACATAGTAATGGTATTTGTCAACAATGCGATCTATGGTATGACCGGAGGACAAATGGCACCGACGACACTTATCGGACAAAAGACAGCAACAACACCATACGGACGTCGTGTAGACCTTAACGGCCACCCACTTGAGATCACAAACTTGATGCAAATTCTTGATGGTACTTGCTACGTAACACGCCAAGCAGTTCACACACCTGCAGCAGTTCGCAAGACAAAAGCAGCCTTGAAGAAAGCATTCCAAAATGCATTAGATAAAAAAGGTACATCTGTCGTTGAAGTAGTAGCTACATGTAATTCAGGTTGGAAACTATCACCTGAAAAGTCAAACGAATGGATGGTTGCTAACATGTTCGAGAAATATCCTCTCGGTGATTTGAAGAACAACGAATAATTCACCCTAAAATCGAAAAAAGAAAAAAATGAAAGAAGAAATAATCATAGCAGGATTCGGTGGACAAGGCGTACTTTCAATGGGTAAAATTCTTGCTTACTCCGGATTGATGGACGACAAAGAAGTAACATGGATGCCTTCTTATGGTCCGGAACAACGCGGTGGTACGGCAAACGTTACAGTTATCCTTTCAGATGAAAAAATCTCATCACCAATCCTCGACAAATTCGATATTGCAGTCGTGCTTAACCAACAAAGTCTCGACAAATTCGAACCAAAAGTGAAACCTGGTGGTATTCTCATTTTCGATGCAAATGGTATTAACCGTATGCCGGAACGCACAGACATCAAAGTTGTTCGCGTTGAAGCAACAAAAGCATGCTTGGAAATGGGTAACAGCAAGACATACAACATGGTAATCATGGGAGCACTTCTTGAAGTGATGAACTATAAACTTCCAATGGAAAATGTGATCAAAGGTCTTAAGAAATCACTTCCGGAACGCCACCATAAATTGATTCCACTTAACGAAGCAGCAATCGAAAAAGGACGCAGCTTAGCAAAGTAAATCAATAAGATATTTAGAAAGAGAGTAGGATTCATTTGTTTCCTACTCTTTTTTTATGCTTGAAATGATTAGGCATATGATTGTTAAATCAAAGCCAAAATAGCTTCTGTATCAATATTTTTTTGTAATTTTGTTTCGAAATAAGTATTATTGTACAAGGCAGTTGGAATAATCACAAAAACAGAATAAGTTTAACTAAAAAAATTTAATTTATGAAGAAATTTTTACTTTCATTAGCCGTAATGCTTGGCTTCATCAGCTATGCATCAGCGGAAACGATTTCGTTCACAATGGATCAAGTTACACTTGACCAAGTGGATTCAGACAAAAGTGGAAATCCGGTAATCGATGGATTTTCATACGGCATCATCGATGCAACAATCGAATCTGGAGAAAACACAGGGACAAAAATCATTTACAGCAACAGTGGGAAAGATGTTCGTGTATATGCAAATCAAATTTTGACAATCAGCACTACCGATGGTTCGAATATGACAGAGATAGTGTTTACCATCTCAGATAACGGCAAAAAACGCCTTTCCGACATGAGCGTTAATACCGGAAGTTGCGTATCAAACGGAGCCGACACATGGACAGTTGTATGGAGTGGCGAAGCATCATCAGTAAGTTTCACAGTAGGAGCGACTGCAACAGTTGGTACAGAATCAGGCAAAGCCGGACGTCTGTCGTTTAAAGCTATGGACGTAACGACAACCGGCGAAGGAGGAAGCGTAGTAGAAAAATCGGCAGCACCTGTTATTTCACCAGCAAGTCAAACATTCACAGAAGCTGTAGCAGTTACCATCTCAGCGGCAGAAGGAGCAACAATCTATTACACACTTGATGGAACGACACCTACAGAATCAAGCGAGGTATATGCAGGAGCACCAATCGCAGTTGTTGAAACAACGACAGTTAAAGCAATAGCAGTTGAAGAAGGGAAAACAGCCTCTTCAGTTGTTACAGAAACATACACTAAAGTAGCCGGAGACTTTGCAATGTCAAGTGTGCTTGGATCGGCAAAAGTGGGAGATCAACTTGAAGTAGGAGGTATCGTAACAGGTATCTCAACACGTGGATTTGTAGTTACAGACAATACAGGTTCATTACTCGTATATGTAGCAAACGGATTCGACACAACAGCATATGCAATCGGCGACAAAGTAACATTCACAGCCGAAGTATCAGAATATGGTTTCGGATTGCAATTCATAGGCACAGATCTTGCTGTAACAAAATGGGGCAACGAAGCATATACATATCCGGCAGCAACAGTGCTTGACGGGGCAGCACTCGACGTTATAGCAACACGTTCGGCATCAGAAAATGCACAATATGTGAATGTGAAAGGTATAGTTGCCGTAAACGGAAACTATATCAACATGACAGTTGATGGAGCAGCAAATTCACAAGCTTCTGTATATTATGCGACAGACGAAGTGAAAGCAAAACTACAAAACGGACTTGAAGCCGACATAAAAGGATATTTGGTTTCTGTATCAAGTGGAAAATATGTGAATATCATTGTAACAGAAGTGGCAACATCAGGCACAGTTGACCCAATAGAAGAAAACGAAGTTGCAAACATTGCAGAATTCATCAAAAAAGGGTTGACCGACGAAACAACAATGTTCACAATCACAGGCGAAGTGGCAGTAACATACCACAACGGACAAAACCTATATATTCAAGATGCAACAGGTTCGCTTCTTGTATATGACGGAGGAAGTTTCGGATCTGCAGAATTCAAAAACGGAGATCGTCTGCAAGGAATCAAAGGAACATTCAAGAACTATTTCAGCACATATGAAATGATAGCAGATGCATCATCATTCAACCCGACAAGTGGAGCAGCCGTAGCACCTGCAGTTTACACAATCGAAAACATCGTGCCGGAAATTCAAAACGCATATGTAGCAATCGAAGATGTAACATTCGATTCAGCAAACAGCAAAATCATTGATGCCATAGATGCAGAAATCGCACTTTACAACAAGTTCAAACTCGAACTTCCGGAAGATGGCACATACACAGTAATCGGTTTGGTAAGCCTCTACACACCAAAAGGAGCAGAAGAACCGGAATTACAAATCTATCCTGTTGAATTCACAGACGGAATCGTTGTGCCTCCAACACCAAATAATGAAGCATCAACATTCGCAGAAGCACTTGCACTTGGAGCAGATGGCGTTACAGACGCAATCACATTCACAGGCAATGCAACAGTGGTGTATCAAAACAATCGCCACCTCTATGTTAAAGATGCCGAAACATGGACATTGTTCTATTGCAAAGACGTAGAAATGCCAAAATACAACAATGGCGATGTAATCAGTGGTTTCCAAATGACATATACAACTAATGATGGTCAACCACAATTCCTACCTGTTGCAGGTACATTCACAGAAGGAGTGGCAGGAGAAGAAGTGTCTCCAGTAGTTATCACAGCATCAGAAGTTACATTGGCAAATTATCACAAATATGTGGTTATCGTAAACGCAGCATTTGCCAATTCAGAAACTAAAAACACCGGCTACGCAACAGATGCAACCGGCACAGCAACAATCTATGCTACATGGAACAACTCTTACAGCGATCCTCAAGTAGGATTCCCTGAAACAGATGGTAACTATGACATCAAAGGTTTTGTCAGCTCATACAATGGCAACTTCCAAGTTCTTGCAACTGAATTTGCAGAAGCAAATGCTATCGAAAATATTGAATCAAGCGACAATGCTCCTGTGGAATACTTCAATATGCAAGGTATCAGAGTAGACAATCCTGAAAACGGACTATTTATCCGTCGTCAAGGCAATAAAGTAGAAAAAATCATTTTGTAATCTAAAATAATTTTTAGAAAATAATAAAAAAATTGTTTTTTTTCATTGTGAAGAGATTGGCTGTGAAGCCAGTCTCTTTTTTTTGTTGTAACACACATGACCCACCCACCCGGTGCCATCGGAATATCGTCGGAGTTTCGCTCCCATTGTCGTCGGAGATTCGTCTGGAGATTCGCGTCTTTGCAGACGCTGTGTCGCTGGTCTCCCCTTCCGAGGGTATCGCTTCGCTCAACCCCCGGTTATTGAATCGCTTCGCTCTC
>CALDPR010000028.1 GCA_937911575.1 uncultured Porphyromonadaceae bacterium
AGTCGCTCAATTTATCTACTACTCCCTCTGCAGGATCTACTGTCGCTGTTACTTCAAGAATATCTACATTACTATTTATAGTATACGTCAAAGTTCTTTCTTTAGACTCTGCTCCATCAGCAAACAATACAACTCCTGAAGGAATATATACTGTATATGTACCAGCAGCAATGTGTTTATTTGCAAAGTTGAATTGGGCTTCATACTCTTCAAATCCATAAGTTACTTTTGAAAATGGCACTTTTTCAATTTCATTACCGTTTAGTGATAATACGATATTTTCGTCTTTTTCTCTATTTGGAGTTACTGTTGAATTGAATATCATATTAATATAGTGCAATTCTTCAACTTCACCTTCTGCAGGGACTACAGTCATTTCTTCAACTTCACCTTCTGATACTTCATATCCTATTTGTATCTCTTCATTGACGTTTTCTCTATCACCATTGAAATAGAATACCCCTTTAGGAATATAGAGGTTATAACTGCCAGGCAAAGTCATTGGCCAATATGGTTCGTATCCTCTTCCTTCTGTTGGGGTTAAAGTATATTGATTAGCTGTACCTTCTACGAGGGTGATCTGAAAATCCATTATTGACATAAAAGAGCCCATTGACGCCATTTGAAGTTGAATAACATTTGTCCAACCATCTTCATCTCGCTCTGCTAATGCAATACGTTCTGCTCCATCTATTGTGAGTGTGAAATGATCTAACTGAGAATATGTACCACTAACTGGGTCTACACTTATTGTTACATCATCTACACTACTACCTCCTTCAATTGTATAAACCAATTCGAAAGCCGGTGATTTTATATCAGGTGAGAAAAAGTCTCTTATTGAACCTTCAGGGAATCTAATTGTATAAATGTCTGTTTCTGTTAAAGCAGGTTCAATATTTAGAATAATATTATTCGGCGTTTCATAATCAAAAGCATATGAAAGAACTACATTAACCTTTTCTTCATTGGAATTATATACCTCTGGCATTGCCAACCAATCATTAATCAATTCTCCACTTGTATAATAATTTGTATCGAATGTCATTACAATTTGAGATAACGAATTCAACACTGATCCGGCTTCTGGAGAAGTAGCAATAGGAGCACCATCTATATCTCCTCCAGCAGAAGGATCTTCAATAATATATGTCAGTGTAAATTGTGGATTTTTAATTAGTGGATCTTGAAAACTTTTAAATATTTCTGCCGGCACGTTAATTGTGTATGTACCTTCTTTTGTAATTGCTTCAGGGAAAGTTACCGATAATTTATTATATTTACTTTCCCATTGAAATGGTGCTTCTGTAACCTTGCTTCCATTAGCATCATATACTTCTAAATATGTACTCGGACGATTGCTAATCCCTCCAGGATAGTCAGCCTCACTAAATGAGAATATAATCTTCTCCAATGATGCAATAGTAGATTTATCTTCTGGTACAACAGATGTAGGTAAACCAACAACCACATAACCTACTGTGAATGTATATATAATTTCTGGATTTGCACGACCAGAATTATACGCACTACTTAACCAAGCATCATCTCCAAGAGAATTCTGCGGAATAACCACTGTATATGTTCCTTCTTCTGTTATTTCAGGAGAAAATGTACATTTAACAATAGACAAATCAGCAGTATTTCGACCAAATGTACCGGTTGAAATTTCCTCCCCTGCTGAATTTTTCACTATCGCGAAATTATATCCATTCCAATTTGAAATAGCATTCTCAGTAGAAATTTCAATAACAGATAATTTAGACACAGTTGAACCATCTGCAGGCGTAACTCCTAACGGCATATAATCGTAAGTAATCTCCGCTTGTGCATTAATTCCAACACAAATAAATAGAGTCAACAGGACTTTATTTATTAAATTTAATGTAGATTTTAGCATAAAAATATTTTTAAAGTTAAACATATGAATTCTATTGATGCAAATTTAGAAAAAAAATTACTAAACAGCAACTAATCTTACATAAAAGAACAATATAGCACTACTTTATTGATTTATGGCAATAATAAAAAACGCCCTGAAAATCAGGGCGTTTTTTATCTTAATATTTTTGTAATTATTCATTATTCGAATTATTAACTTTATGCTTTGCTTCCCAACCGAGAGCAGAAGCACCGAGTACAGCCGCATCACTCTCTTTCAGTTCAGAAAGAATAATTTTCGTTTTGCCTTTGAAAATTGACAATACATTCTTATCAATTGCTTCACGCAGTGGCTTGAGTAGTAATTCACCACTTTTAGCAAGCCCACCAAACAAAACAATAGCTTGAGGACTTGAGAATGCAATCATATCTGCAATTGCTTCTCCTAAAATTCTTCCTGTAAATTCAAAAATATCTTTTGCTAACTTATCCCCTGCAATAGCAGCATCATAAACATCTTTTGAAGTGATATCTTCAATTTCAATTTCTCTCAATAAAGATGGTTCAGAACGAACTTCCAGAAATTCACGTGCTGTGCGAGCTACACCAGTTGCTGAAGCATATGCCTCCAAACAACCTGTACGGCCACATCCACACATGCGTCCATTATTGCGTTTCATTATTACGTGTCCCAACTCACCGGCAAAACCATCATGTCCATATACTAATTGACCATTAACAACAATACCGGAACCAACACCTGTGCCAAGGGTTATCATAATAAAATCACGCATCCCTCGTGCTGCACCATATGTCATTTCTCCAATTGCTGCTGCATTAGCATCATTTGTTATTGCAACAGGTATACCAAATTTTGCACTTACTTTATCGGCCAATGCAACATTTGCTCCCCAAGGAAGGTTTGGGGCATTAGTAATCATACCTGTATAATAGTTTGCATTTGGAGCACCTATACCAATTCCGTGTATTTTGTCTTCTGCATCATTTGCTTTTAACAATCTTATAACTTCTGTATGTAGTTCATCTACATAATCATCAAAGTTATTATGCTTTTTTGTTTTGATTGAATCGCTTGCGACAACTTGTCCTCGAGCATCAACTATTCCAAAAACAGTATTTGTACCGCCTATATCGATACCTAAAACATAAGGCTTAGTCATAACTATTAATTTTAGATTATTTGATTAATATATTAGCAATGTTAGAATTCAAATACAAAGGTATAAAAAATTTTATAACTGTAAACCATCTGTCTATATTTCTTTTAAAATTCCATTGTAAGACGAAGGTTTATCTGGCGACGTGTTAAATAATTGGGTACTGCATATTGAATATTATTCACATCTGTTACCCAATAATAACTACTTACGTTTGAGATATCAAATAAATTAAAGACATCAAGCCCTATAGTTATATTCTTAAAATGTCGCCAAAAATTATATGGTCTAACACCATCTGTAGGAGCACCAACTAATTGATAACTTACTCCAACATCAACACGTTTATATGCAGGTGCCCTAAAATATGATTGATCTCGCGTTGTTCGAGGTGCCGTCATAGTTAATCCATCAGAAAATATTCCTCTTAAACTAAATTTTATTTTTGGAAATTTTGGAACATAATCGGTGAAATATAGAGAGAAGCTATATCGTTGATCACTCGGCATTGGCACTTTAACTCCATTTAAGGTTTGTTGGGTTTTCATTAATGAAAAACTAACCCATGAATCTGTACCTGCAACAAACTGTCCGAATAATTTAAAGTCCAATCCCATTATATATCCTTTTGAATCATTTACACCGGAATATTGAACTTTTAAATTATCATATTCATAAGATATTAAATTTGACAAATTCTTATAATATGCTTCTCCCGATATTTTAAACGGACGATTCATGGCTCTGAATGTATAATCTGCAGCTATGATAAATTGCAAAGATCTTTGTGATTTTATATCTTTATTTAATGTTACAATAGAGTTTCCTAACTCATCTGTTACTGCCTGTCGATATTCCTTATAAAATGGAGATTGATAATATAATCCCCCAGCAATCCTATATGTCCATCGATTGAATCTAATTGGAGTAAATGTAAAATTAATACGAGGAGACACCAAAAACTCTTTATTAAAGTCCCAATATGAAAATCTGACACCACCATTAAGTGTCATAAATGCAAATCTATTTTCAAAGAAATATGTATCTTCAGCATAAAATGCTATTCTATTTGCTGAAATATCTTGTTTAGAGTAAAGATTATAAATTAAATGAACACCTTCTGGTAAAGTAGGCAATGAATATCCGGCAGAATCTCGCCATTCCCATTCCTTTGTTCTATCATGAAATCTCTCTCGTTGATAGGTCATACCATATGAAATATGATTATTTTTAACAACCGTATTCCCTCGTAAAGCAAGTTGAAACACAGATGCTTTTAGCCTATTTCGAGAGTGTTCCATATACTTTCCTACTCCTAACTCACCTCCTACTCCACCTTCTCCAGAGGTTCCCGCTTGATCAAGCCAATATTCTCCTGATATATCATAACTCACTAATTCGTTTGTAAGAAATCCGGATATTCCAAGAGAAAAATCTGTGGACTTATTCATTCTATAATTGATAGATAATGCTCCTAAATAAGTCTCAAATTTATCTCGTTCTTCTCCATCAAAATATACTTTAAATTGTTTTGTATCAGTAGATGTTCCAAAACTCGTTTCGCGATTAGCCGGTTTAAAATTATAATGATTCAGCGAGATGTTTCCTAAAACAGACATTGTTATCTTCTTTGTCGGTTTAAAGACCAAATTAGTTTGGTAATCGAAATATAACGGATCATACTCTCCTCGAGTTTCTAATGAACTAAGCAATGAATTATTTTTTTTAAGTCTGAGACCATGTATTTGATAAAACTTGTCTGAATTTTGTCCAAAATACAAAGAGCCTCCTGTAAGACTTAACGTAGCACCTGCTTCTATCGATTCCGGTTCTTTATAAGTAATATCCAACACACTCGACATTTTATCTGAATATTCAGCAGGGAATCCTCCTGTTGAGAATTTTATATTTCCCACAAGATCTGGATTGATGATACTTAATCCTTCTTGCTGACCGGAACGCACTAATTGAGGCCTATATATTTCCACACCGTTAATGTAAACAGAATTTTCATCAAATGAACCGCCTCTTACTGAATATTGAGAACTCATCTCATTTGATGAGTTAACTCCTGCCATTGTGGTTATCAGTGCTTCGACACTCCCTCCTGACACATCGGGAGATAAACGAAATGAATCTGAATCAAATGTTTGCATTCCATCTGTACTTCGACGGAATTCTGTCACTTCAAATTCTTCAAGATTATAATCATCAGGCAGCAATTTAACATTGAAATTAATATCTCCCTTCGGTTTTATTAATTTATGAACAACGTCCTTAAACCCAACACAAGAGAATATAATCTCTATCGTATCTTTTTCAGCAACAGATAAATGATATTTCCCATTAAGATCTGTATTAGTTCCTATTGCCGTACCAGAGATTCTTACAGTACCAAATTCAATCGGTTTATCTTCATTGTCTTTTACTATACCTGATATATTGACATTTTCTGCCCAAACAGATAATCCTATGAGCAAAAAAAGGACAGATAGACATATTTTAGTATTATTTCTCACAATTAGGGAAACGATAAAACATACAATTTATTATTCCAAACCCTAATAAATTGCGATTTTAGAATATATTTTTATTTGTATAATAACATTAAGATACTTCTTTTTATATGAATTAAAATAATTTTAATTCCTCATATAAACGCTGTATTGGCAACCCCATTACATTATAAAAACTGCCATGTATATTCTTTACACCTATATATCCGATCCACTCTTGAATTCCATATGCGCCAGCTTTATCCAAAGGTTTAAATTGTTCGACATAATATTTAATTTCACTATCGTCCAATTCAGCAAATTCAACATCTGTTCTTACACTAAATGAAGATTGTTTACCCTTACATACAATAGTTACTCCAGTTATCACTTGATGAACTTTCCCTGATATTTTCCTTAAAAGTTCGATAGCATTTTGAGTATTTTTCGGCTTTCCAAAAATTTCATTCCCACACACAACTATAGTGTCAGCAGTAATTATCAACTCATCATCTTTTATGTTATCAGCATAGACTTTTGCTTTCTTTAAAGATATAAACTCCGCAACTTTTTCTGTAGGCAAATTTAATGGGTAAGATTCATCAATATCTTTAAATGATATTATTTCAAAGGGAATACCTAAGCCCAAAAGTAATTCTTGACGACGTGGCGATTTACTAGCCAAATATACTTTATACTTTTTTAAATTATCAAGCATTTTTTATAAAATTATAATTACCAACCATATGCACATTCATCTCTTAACCAATCTCCATTTGCCTTCATTACTTGTTCTATTAAGTTTCGCACACAACCATATCCACCATTAAACTTGGAAATCCACTTTGAAGATTGTTTCACTTCCCATGTCGCATCATATGGAGCACAAGGAAGTCCTACATAGTGTAATGCCGGTAAATCAGGAATATCATCACCCATATATGCAACTTCATCAGCAGATAAATTATTATCTATAATCCATTCTTTTAGTCTTGGCAATTTAGATGATATTCTCATAAAGACATCTTTGACACCTAAAGAATGTAAATTCACATTTATCGATTCACTAAATCCCCCAGAGATAATTGATATTAAATAACCTTTTTTAATGGCATATTGAAGTGCATAGCAATCTTTTATATTTATCATTCTTATTGGCTCTCCATTATTAGATAAAGGCACTGTTGAAGGTGATAATACTCCATCAATATCAAAAACAAAAGCTTTAATTTTAGTTAAATCATAGTTTATAGTACTCATAAATCTATTTGTGCTTATTTATTATACTATTTGATAAGGTTTTATATATATTATATGCATCATCATTATCAGATAGAAAATTAAGATGTGATTCTATAACCGACATATCTTGTCTGACAGCTGGGCCAGTTTGAGATTCATATGGTGTGATTTTATGAATTTTATTTATCGTTTCTTCAATTAATGGATATAATACATTGATTGATAATCCAACATTTTTCAATATCTCATCTGCAATAGTCCACATATGATTGACATAATTACATGCAAAAACTGATGCTACATGCAATCGCTTCCGGCGTTCTGAATCTGCATCATAGACTAACTTCGATATCTTATTTGCTACTCTTTTTAATGCACAAACAACTTCTAAATCAGACCCTTCTATAAAAAAAGGTATTTCAGAGTATTTTAATTCAACATTCTTTGTAAAAGTTTGTAATGGATAAAATACTCCACATTTAGTTGAATACTTAGATAAAACGTCAATTGACTTACTTCCCGAAGTATGAACAATTATACCATTGACAGATGATAACTTCGATGCAACATCATCTATTGAATCATCTCTTACTGCCAGTATATATAATTCACTATTGTTACGAATATTATATAATGAACGAGAGTTGATTATATCCACATCGTAACCTACTGATATAAGTGCTTTATAAAGGTGTGTACCAACATTACCCTGACCTACAATCGTTATTTGTTCAATCTCCATATCGCAAAATTAACTATTTATATTGAATGTACAATGTTTATTTAGATTTTATATAGACATAAAACCTTTCTTTTTATTTTGATTCCATATTTCTATTGCAACATGCCCCATAGTCATTCGAAGATTTACTTCAACGCATAGATTTATTCTTTGAGTATCAGAAATAAGCATATCTATTCCAATAGGTCCATTATAAAAAGGAGATATAACCTCATTTATAATTCCTTCAAGTATTAGTAGATACTTATCAGTCCATCTATTTGATTTCGAAATAATTATATCTCTTAAATCATTATTGGAAGCAAGATAATTACCTTTATATAGACCATGATTTGCAACATCAAATATTGAAAAACCTAAAAAAGAAGCTTTCCCATTTTCAACATACCATTCCGTTGCAAAGTCCAAATCACGTTTTAATCCTATTTCTCCAATTATACTACCTTGTTTATCAACAATTCCATGAATCCATTGCTGCATTGATTTATTATACGGCTCAATTGCCTGATAGATACCTCTTCCTGAGCTACTCCATGGAGCCTTCATATAGGCTCCGATATTTTCACTTGCCCATAAAAATGCTTCGTTTTCATCGAAAAATTCTATTGGTAAATCAATATCATAATCAAGTATTACATGTCTCAAACGTTGCTGAATCTCTATTGTAGTTCTTCGATGTGATATTTCTCGTAACTTTTCAAGATAACTCTCCGTAGGTAAACAATCTTTATTAATCCCAAATTTTAATAATTGATTTCGTATACTTTTATTCCACCCCCATACATTAACTTCAAATGATCTGTCTTTTAAGTTTGAATAGTTAATTAAATTTAGCCTTTTTACATTTACTAATTCGACTAAATTTTGTGGAGAATCATTTATATTAAAATTATCCGGAATAATAATAAATGAACCTGGTGTAGCATATAAGGCAGGGAGTAAAGCATAACATTCTTTTAGTCGCTTAATATTTATCGGTGGGGTATAAAATAATGTATTAGCAGCTAATGCTAAATCTGTTTCGGGATTAAAAATATATAATTTTTCCATAATTGGCACAAAGATACAAATTATTTCATTCATGCAAATTATATCAAATTAATTGGAGCATAATAAAAGAGGTAACATTAAAATTTTGCCACCTCTTCTTTACATATAACATATTAATCAATCTGCTATTGATTAATAAAAACTAATTTCCCATTAACTGCATCAATTATAATCGGCTCATCTTTATTAATTTTTTGAGCTAATATATCTTTTGACAATTGATTAAGTATTAAACGTTGAATTGTTCGTTTAACTGGTCTTGCTCCAAATTCAGGATTATATCCCTCTTCTGATAGTACGGAAATTGCATCATCAGTAATTTTTAAATGCACTCCATTTGAATTTAATATTTTAATGACACTATTAATTTGCATTCTAACAATTTGTTCAATCTCATCTCTATTCAAAGGGGTAAACATAATTATTTCGTCAATACGATTAAGAAATTCCGGCCTAACATTTTGTTTAAGCAACTCGATTACATCGTTTTTTGTAGTCTCTATAATATCTTCCTTATTAGTAGCATTAATTTTTGAAAAATTCTCCCTAATAAGATGAGATCCCATATTAGAGGTCATTATTATAATAGTGTTTTTAAAATTCACAAATCGACCTTTATTGTCTGTTAAGCGACCATCATCAAGCACTTGTAATAAGACATTAAACACATCAGGGTGTGCTTTTTCAATTTCATCGAATAACACTACGCTATATGGTTTACGACGAACAGCTTCAGTTAATTGACCACCTTCTTCATATCCTACATATCCCGGAGGGGCACCAACGAGACGAGATACCGAATGCTTTTCTTGATATTCGCTCATATCAATTCGTGTCATCATGTCATCATTGTCAAACAAATACTCAGCAAGAGCTTTGGCTAATTCAGTTTTGCCTACACCAGTTGTACCTAAGAATATAAACGAGCCTATCGGACGTCGAGGATCATTTAGTCCTGCTCGAGATCGTCGTACTGCATCAGATACTGCTTGAATTGCATCTTCTTGACCAACAACTCGTTTATGAAGTTCTTGTTCTAAGTTGAGCAATTTTTCCTTTTCTGTTTTAGCCATTTTTGTCACAGGTATGCCGGTCCATCGAGAAACAATTTCTGCTATGTCTTCAGAATCAACTTCTTCCTTTATCATTGCACGTTCTCCCTGCAACTCCTTAAGTCTATCTTGAATTTGAGAATTCTCGTTTTCTTTTTGTTTAATTTTATAATATCTTATCTCTGCTACTTTTGCATAGTCTCCTTCACGTTCAGCTCTTTCAGCCTCATAGTTAAGTTGCTCAATATCAATTTTGTTCTGTTGAATCTTATTAATCTCATCTTTTTCTGCTTGCCATTTTGCTTTATATGATTTTTCATCCTCACGCAAATCTGCCAACTCTTTATCTAAGATTATAATTTTTTTAGCATCTCCTTCATTTTTTATTGCCTCTCTTTCAATTTCCATTTGTGCAATTTTTCTCGAAATTTCATCAATTATTTGTGGCATTGAATCCATTTCAAGTCTAAGTTTTGAAGCGGCTTCATCAATAAGATCAATCGCTTTGTCTGGAAGAAATCGATCTGTAATATAGCGTTCAGATAGTTGCACTGCAGTGATAATTGCTTCATCTTTAATTCTTACTTTATGATGATTTTCATATCGTTCTTTTAGTCCACGAAGAATTGAGATAGCCGATAATTCATCAGGCTCATTAACCATTACCTTTTGGAATCTACGCTCTAATGCCTTGTCTTTCTCAAAATATTTCTGATATTCATCAAGAGTTGTCGCTCCAATTGACCTTAATTCTCCACGAGCTAATGCAGGTTTTAGAATATTTGCTGCGTCCATAGCCCCTTCCCCTTTACCTGCACCTACAAGAGTATGAATTTCATCAATAAAAAGAATTATTTCTCCATCGCTATTAATCACTTCATTTACAACGGCTTTTAGTCGTTCCTCAAATTCACCTTTATACTTGGCTCCAGCTATTAAAGCACCCATGTCAAGTGAAAAAATTTGCTTTGACTTTAAATTTTCCGGTACATCTCCTCTTATTATGCGATGTGCTAAACCTTCGGCTATAGCAGTTTTACCAGTTCCCGGTTCTCCAACAAGCATTGGATTATTTTTCGTCCTGCGACTTAATATTTGAAGCACTCTTCTTATTTCCTCATCTCGTCCTATTACAGGATCTAATTTCCCATCTCTTGCTCGCTGATTTAAATTCACAGCATACTTTCCAAGAGATTGATACGTATCTTCTGCTGATTGATTAACTACCTTTGAACCATTCCTTAATTCTTTTATAGCAACCTCTAATGCATTTTCCGTGATTCCTAAATCCTTTAACATACGAGAAACATAAGATTGCACTCGCAAAAGTCCCATAAGAATCGATTCCACAGCAACATATTCGTCTCCCATTGACTGAGAGTATTCAATCGATTTCTGTAAAACTTCATTAGTTTCCCTACTTAGAAAAACTTCTCCTCCAGAAACTTTAGGCAACTTATTAATCTCTGAATCTATTGATTTAATAATTATATTAGAATTTACTTCAAGTTTCCCAAATATAAAATTTATCAATGATTCATTTTCACTAATAATTGATTTCAAAAGATGAGTGGGTGTAATTTGTTGCTGTCCAAACTGGCGTGTAATTTCAATTGATTTTTGAATTACTTCTTGCGATTTAATTGTAAAATTGTTTAAATTCATAATTTTTTGTTTTAGAATATTTGCATAAACATCAAAAACAAAAAACATGCCACAACACAAAGCATACAAAAAAAAGAGTTGCTACTAATAACAACTCTTTTTTGTGATCCGTGCAGGATTCAAACCTGCAACCTTCTGATCCGTAGTCAGATGCTCTATTCAGTTGAGCTAACGAACCCTTTATTAAACCACATTATTGCGATTTGTGAGTGCAAAGTTAGTAAGTTTTTTTCAATCTACCAAATTTTATATTTATTTTTTAGAAATTTATGACAACTTTTGCACTTCCCATAAAATTATCAATTGGTGGAGCCAACTTCTTAATTGACACAAAACCATGTTCTACCATCAACCATCTATCCCTAATTCTACCAACTATTCTATATGCCACATGCTCTATCAGTTTTGATGGTATTTTCATCTCTTCAGAAATTATCTCATATAAATCTACATATGAAATAGTTTCTGACAAATTGTCATCTTTAATTGACTTTGGCAATAACAAATCAACTTTTACAGACACTTCAAACTCATTACCAACGATTGTCTCTTGTGCAAAAACTCCATGATAAGCATAAAATCTTGCATCTTCAACAGCAATAGACAATTTTTCTGACATAAAATTATCTCAAAGGTATCTTATCAATTCTTCTTTGGTGACGACCACCTTCATATTCAGATTCTAAATAAGCATCTACAATATTGATTGCAGTATTCAAATCAATAAATCTAGCAGGGAGCACCAATATATTAGCATTATTATGCTGTTTGGCAAGAGAAGCCAATTCTGGAGTCCAGCATAATGCAGCTCTGATGGATTGATGTTTATTCAATGTCATTTGAATTCCATTACCACTCCCACACATAGCAATTCCAAAATCACATACTCCTTTCTCAACAGCATCAGCTGTAGGGTGTGCATAATCAGGATAATCACATGATTCTTCGCTATCAGTGCCAAAGTCAATCATTTCATACCCCTTTTCAGCAAGATACTTCTTTAATTCAATTTTCAGACTATAACCAGCGTGGTCTGATGCAAAAGCTATTTTTTTCATACAATTATAATTATTTTTCTGCGAAGGTAATGCTTTTTCGGCAAATTTTACCTATCTTTGCAAACGAAAAATAATAGAAATAATAAAAAATATAAATAGGAATATTTTTTTATATTTTAAAATATTAATTAATGAACTAACAATCAAGACTTTATCTATTCAGTTAGATATGTATTACAAAATCTAAATTATGGCTACAAGATTACTTAAGAGACTATCATTTGCTTTTGCAATTACAATCCTTTTGAATAGTTGCGGGACAACTAAAGAAGTAAGATATCTTCAAGATGCAACTGAAAATTCAATTGAAGAAACTGTCCCTAACTCTGGCATAACAATTGAACCTGACGATCTATTAAGTATTATTATAACAACAAAAGATCCCGAATTATCTGCAGTGTTTAATATGCAACCTGGTACAACAGGATTTACAAACACTACTGGCACATATAACAATGATAATGCACGCAAAGTTGACTACGGTTATCGTGTGGATCCTTCTGGCAACATTAATTTCCCGACGTTAGGCACATTACATATTGCCGGCATGACTCGTGCAGAATTAGAATCAATGATTAAACAACGTATAACCAAAGAGGGACTACTCAAAGAATTCTCGGTTTCAGTATCATTCCTAAATTTCAAAATTTCAATCATTGGAGATGTGCGAAATCCTCGCAATCTGACAGTGAACGATGATAAATTCACTATCTTTCAAGCACTCGCAGAAGCCGGAGATATGAACATCACCGGAGAGAGAGATGAGGTGCTTGTTATTAGAGAAAAGAAAGGAGAACGCAAAATTTACACTCTTGATTTAAGAAGCAAAGAAATTTTCAATTCTCCAGCATATTACCTCCAACAAAATGATGTCGTCTATGTTGTTCCTAACGAGAAAAAAGCCGGTGAACGTGATATTAACACGAATACATGGAAACAAGTTGGAACTTGGACCGGCCTTATTTCAATTGCAGCATCTCTAGCTACAATGATTGTAACACTTGCAAAATAACATTAAATTAATTCACAATGACTACAGAACTTCAAAACAACAAAAATATAAACGAAGAGGAGAATAATTTTGATCTCAAAGCCTTTTTACAATTATTGTGGAAAAATAAATGGCTAATCACCATTTCTGCCCTACTATGCACAATTATTGCCGTATTCATAGTAATCCGACAACCTAAAATATATGGTTCACAAGCAGAACTTGTAATTTTAAATAGTTCGGGAAATGGCTACACTGGAACAGCTATTGCTGCATTTGCCGATATACAAGGCATGTCGACTGAAGTTAACATGTTTAATGAAATGGAAATTATTAAATCACCTTATATTGTAGACGGAGTAGTAAAAAAATTGAATCTTACAACTGCATATACAACTCCGGCTTTTGGATATGAAAAAGACTTATATGGTGAATCTCCAATTTCTATAAGTTTTTTAGATATTCCTTCAGATTCTACTGCCCAATTTAATATTAATAAAATAGACAATAACAGAGTCTTAATTTCAGATTTCATATATAATAATCGACCTATAGATGTTGAGCCTCATACAATTGAACTTGGTAAAACATATAAAACACCTATCGGTAAAATCATTATTGGAGGCACAATAAATTATTCTAATTTTAATGATGTAGTAACAGTTACAAAATACTCTACAGAAGCAATGGTAAATAAAATTTCAAAAAATATTACCACTTCTCAAGGGCCAGACTTTACATCAATAATATTTTTGGATTATATTGATGAGTCTAAAAAAAGAGCAATTGATATTCTAAACACATTAATAGATGTATATAATGAAATGTGGATTAATGAGAAAAATCGTTCTGCAGTCAATACATCTAATTTCATCAACGAACGTTTAGCCATTATTGAACAAGAATTAAATGGGATTGACGCTAACATCTCTGACGTAAAAAGTTCTAACAAATTACCTGATTTTCGCAGTGCCGCTGATTCATATTATTCTCAATCTATGAGATATGACAACAGCACTTTTGAAGCAACAAATCAATTAAGCATCGCAAAATTCCTTCGAGAATATCTTAACGATCCAACAAAAAAAGATAATTTAATACCTGCTAATTCCGGTATTACCAGCACTTCGATCGAATCTCAAATTCAAGAATATAATAAACTTCTTATCAAACGAGATAACTTACGTTTAAACAGTTCTGATTCAAACCCTGTAATTGCCGAATTAAACAATAATTTAGCATCAATGCGAGCGGTTATCGTACAATCAATTGACAACCTAATTGCAACATGCCAAATCAGGGTAAATGAAGCATTAAACAAGGAACGAATGTATTCAAATATAATTAGTTCTGTTCCAAATCAAGCAAAACAAATTCTTTCTATTGAACGTCAACAGAAAGTAAAAGAAAACTTGTATTTATATCTTCTTCAAAAACGCGAAGAAAATGAATTAACAGAAATAATAACCGTAAACAACACTCGTGTTATTAAACAACCAACGAGTTTAGGTGTTATTGCACCTGTTAAATCGCGCTATGTTTTAATGGGATTTGCAATTGGATTGATTATACCTATTGCAATATTATACCTAATAAACATGCTTAATACTACAATCCTAACAAAAAATGATATTGTTAATGTATCTATTCCATTTATTGGAGAAATTCCTTTATCATCAAAACGACGTAAAGATAATATATCAAAAATAAGACGTTTCTTAAAGCACCGCTCACGCGAATTAGATGATGAACAACTTGAGATTGTTGTCAAAGACAGAAGTCGCAGTGCCATAAACGAAGCATTTAGAATGGTTCGAACAAATCTAGATTTCATGATTTCCTCAAATCATGAGTCAAAAACAATCCTGTTAACATCTTTTAATCCCGGCTCAGGGAAAACGTATATTACTCTGAATTTAGCTACTAGTTTAGCGTTAAAAGGCAAAAAGGTTCTTGTTGCAGACTTTGACCTACGCAGAGCTTCGTTAAGTAAGTTTATTGGTAATCCTAAACAAGGGATAACATCTTATCTCACTGAAAAAAATACTGATATCAGCAAATTAATTATTAAACATCACGATAAGTATATCATTGACTTCTTACCGGTAGGGACAATTGCTCCAAACCCTGTAGAACTATTACTCACACCTCAGTATGAAAAATTAGTTGATGAACTTAAGAGCCAATATGACTATATCTTGATTGATTGTCCACCATATTCATTAGTTACAGATACCAGCATCATTGCGCGTAAAATTGACATGACAATATTTATCATACGAGCAGGGCACTTCGACAAAGGAATGCTTCCTGAACTTGAAAATGTATACAAACAAAATAGACTTCCTCGCATGTCTCTTATTCTTAATGGCACAAATATCTTCAGTGCAAATAGTTACGGATATGGATACGGCAATCGTAAAAATAATGAATATTACTCAGAAGACGAACTTAAATAATTATATACCATGAAAATTGCAGTTGCAGGAACAGGATATGTAGGATTATCTATTGCTACACTATTAGCACAACACAATGAAGTTGTTGCCGTTGATATAATCCCTGAAAAGGTTGATTTAATCAACAATAAGAAATCGCCTATTCAAGATGAATATATTGAACAATATTTAAAAGAAAAGCCTCTAAATTTACGTGCAACTCTCAATGCTGAAGAGGCATATAAAAATGCGGAATTTATTGTAATTGCAGCACCGACAAACTATGATAGTCAAAAAAACTTCTTTGACACATCTGCTGTAGAGTCTGTGATAAACCTTGTACTTGACATTAACCCTGACGCAATAATGGTTATCAAAAGTACGATACCGGTTGGATATTGTCGTTCACTTTATTCTAAATATGCACAAAAATTCGCTACAGAAGAACATCTAAAAGGGAAAAATTTCAATCTTTTATTTTCTCCGGAATTTCTACGTGAAAGCAAAGCATTATACGACAACCTGTATCCGAGCAGAATCATTGTTGGAATTCCTAAACATATTGACAATTTTGATGAAGAAAACAAAAGTATTTCTTCAATAGCAAATATTGAGAAACTAACAATAGCAGCACAAATATTTGCAAAATTGTTACAAGAAGGAGCTATCAAAGAAAATATTGATGTATTGTTCATGGGATTAAAAGAGGCGGAAGCTGTAAAATTATTTGCCAACACATATTTGGCTCTTCGCGTTAGCTATTTCAATGAATTAGATACATATGCTGAACTAAAAGGGCTCGACACACAAGCAATCATAACAGGAATAGGATTAGATCCTCGTATCGGAACACATTATAACAATCCTTCTTTCGGCTATGGTGGTTATTGTTTGCCTAAAGACACAAAACAATTGTTGGCTAACTATAATGATGTACCTCAAAACATGATGTCGGCTATTGTTGAAAGTAACCGAACTCGCAAAGATTTCATTGCTGACCAAGTTCTTGCAAAAGCAGGATATTACACAGCATCAAGTGCTTGGAATGCTGCACAAGAACAAGAGGTAATTGTTGGAGTTTATCGATTGACTATGAAATCTAATTCAGACAATTTCCGACAAAGTGCAATTCAAGGAGTTATGAAACGCATCAAGGCAAAAGGTGCAAAAGTTATAATCTACGAGCCAACACTTGAAAACGGCACAATGTTCTTTGGAAGTGAAGTTGTTAATAATCTTGATGAATTCAAACGTCGTTCGCAAGCAATAATTGCAAATCGCTATGATGAATGTCTTGATGATATAGTCGACAAAGTATATACTCGCGATATTTTCAAACGCGACTAAATGAATAAACTTCAGATAAAATGAAAGTCATTGTAACAGGGGCTGCCGGATTCATAGGCAGTAAAGTGGCTTATATGCTTGCTAAACGTGGTGATGAAGTTATAGGTATTGATAATATTAATACATACTACGATCCCCGACTGAAAATTGGTCGACTTGCAGAATGTGGCATATATCCACCAGCGGGCTGTAAAACATCAACTGTTATTCCAGAAACAGGCGAACAAGTTGAGGTAAAATACCAGGATATACCTTTTGAGGTAAGACTTCAAAGCACAACAATGCCTAATTTGACATTTATCAGAATGGATATTGCAAATCGTGAAGCACTACCCCACTTATTTTCGGAATTTAAGCCTGATACTGTTGTTGCTCTTGCTGCTCAAGCAGGTGTGCGTTATTCAATTACTAATCCATTTGCATATATTGACAGCAATATATACGGATTTTTAAATATTTTGGAATGTTGTCGCCATTATTGTGTAAAGCACCTTGTATATGCATCATCAAGTTCTGTTTATGGACTAAATGAGAAAGTCCCTTTTAGTGAAAATGATGAAGTAATTTCCCCTGTAAGCATGTATGCCGCCACTAAGAAAAGTAATGAATTAATGGCTCATTCCTATAGTAAATTATATGGAATACCAACAACAGGGTTACGCTACTTCACAGTATATGGTCCATGGGGTCGACCGGACATGGCTCCTATGTTATTTGCAAATGCTATTAGTCAAGGGAAACCTATTAATGTGTTTAATAATGGTGACTTAATCAGAGACTTCACATACATTGATGATATTGTAGAAGGGACAATTCAAACTCTTGATAAAACACCTATAAGTGAACAATGTAAGAATAACGTGCCTGCAAAAGTTTACAATATAGGTTGCAGCAATCCTGTCAAACTAATGGATTTCATCAATGAAATAGAAAAAAATCTTAAAATTGAAGCAAAGAAAAATTTCT
Organism: uncultured Porphyromonadaceae bacterium; assembly: GCA_937911575.1. Lineage (GTDB taxonomy): Bacteria > Bacteroidota > Bacteroidia > Bacteroidales > Muribaculaceae > Lepagella. Next base: position 18,106 of record CALDPR010000028.1, read on the forward strand.
TACCAATGCAACAAGGCGATGTCTATCAAACAAATGCAGATACATCAAAACTTGAAGATGAAATAGGATATTGTCCACGAATACAGCTTACAGAAGGAATACGCAACTTTATTGAATGGTTTAACAACTACAAAAAATTTAACAAATAATAAATCTATCCGAATTTGTATTATCAAAAACGCATTACTTTGAAGTAATGCGTTTTTGATTTATTTGTTAGTACTATTTGTTTTTTCTGTACTACTTTTTACAAATTTACTTGTTAACGCAAACCTAACTAAAAAGAAATTTATTGGAATACATATTGCCATTGCCGGCAATAATGCCCATGTCTCATCAACAAAATTTTTAAAAATAGCAACTAAACCTACTTGTAAACCCATATTTATTAAGTGACTTAATGAAAAGCCAATTCCTTTTTTTGCATTTGGTCTTGTGTGAAATGTAAAATAATTTGAAAGAAAAAAATTAGCAACAAAACTTATTGCATAACTTACCATTGTTGCAACAACAGGAGGAATATCAACATAATCAACAAATAAGACATAAACTACATATTGAATTATAGTAGCCAGCCCCCCGACAAGACCAAATCTAATCAGTTCACTGAATTTACTTTCACTTTTAACAATTTTGTCTTTAACAATCCTCTTTACATTCATCTTTTCTTTTTTTATTAAAATTTGACGGTTTGTTACCATTTATAGAGTTGATAAAATATGGAGGTCGCATTTTGGTTTCAATGAATATTCTTCCTAAATATTCACCAATGATTCCTAATGCTAACAAGATGAACCCTCCAAGGAACAAAACGACGGAGATTAATGTAGGGAATCCGGCAACCGGATCTCCATAAATAGCAGACTTAATGATAATATATAGTAAATAGATAAATGCTATACATGAAACAACCAAACCCATATAGCTTGCCATTTTCAGTGGCACAACAGAGTGAGAAGTAATGCCATCAATCGCTAAATGCATTAATTTTCTGACATTCCACTTCGACACACCAGCAACACGTTGATGAATATCATATTCTACAGGGACCTTATTAAATCCAATCCATGAATACATTCCTTTTGTGTATCGTTGCGACTCACGAAGTGATGATAACGCATTGATACATTTTCTATCTAATAACCTAAAGTCTCCTGCATCATGTGATAGGTCAATATCCGACATATTATCCAAAAGTCTATGATAAAGTTTGGAAGAACATTTCTTCATTACACCTTGTTGGCGACTTTTTCTTTTGCCGTATACGTCGTCATATCCCTCTTCCCATTTCGTAAGCATTTGAGGAATCACTTCAGGAGGCTCTTGCAAATCTGCATCAATAATAATTACACAATCTCCTGTTACATTATCAAAACCAGCAAGCATTCCTATTTCTTTACCGAAGTTTCTCGACATATCGATATAGTTTACTCTTAAGTCTTTTTGACGTAAATCATGCAAAACTTTGAGCGTATCATCTCGACTTCCATCATTAATAAACATTAGTTCAAACTCATAGTTTGACTCAAGAGGTGCTATAACACGGCAAAGTGTCGTATAAAATAATGGGAGGGCCTCTTCTTCATTATATGCAGGGACTAAAATTGAAACTCTTTTTTTCATGTTCTTGGGCATAATTCATTATTAATCTCTTCAATATAATCTAATATTTCATCTCTCCCAATATATTTTTCTGATGATGTAAGAAAAATCGGAGGTAATTCTTCCCATGATTTTAAAAGTTCCTTTTTATATGCCTCAATTTTCTCTATTCTTGCTTTTGTGCCTAATTTATCTAATTTTGTAAAAACAATAGAAAAAGGCACTTCTTGTTGAGCTAACCATGACATAAATTCCATATCAATTTTTTGAGGCTCATGTCGACTATCAATAAGCACAAAAAGATTAGTCATTTGCTCTCTTTGCAAAATATAACTTTCTATGATTTTCTTAATTTCTTCCTTTTGTTGTTTGCCACGTGCCGCATAACCATAACCTGGCAAATCTACAATGTACCATTCACCATTATTAATACTAAAGTGATTTATTAATAATGTCTTTCCCGGCGTTTGAGAAGTCTTTGCTAATCCCTTCTTACGGACCAACATATTTATCAAAGACGATTTGCCGACATTCGAACGACCTATAAATGCATATTCAGGGACAGAAGTCTCCGGACATTTTTTTACGTTCGTATTACTAATTTCAAAAACTGCACTTTTAATAATCATAGTTACAAAGATACAACAATTATTTCAACTCATACCTTTTTTAATAATAAAAAATTAAAAATGTGGAAAGGAATCAACAAAATTTGGCAAGTTCAGTAGTTTTAGGTAACTTCGCATCATGAATAATTCATATAATTCATCATTACTTGAAAGTGCCGTAAACGAATTATCAAAACTTCCCGGCATAGGACATAAAACAGCTCTTCGTCTTGCTCTTCATCTTCTTCGCCAAGATGAAAATGTAGCACTTTCATTAGGCGAATCAATTATTAAAATGCGACAAGAAATTAGCTATTGTCATCAATGTCATAACATAAGTGAGACAGAAGAGTGCAGTATATGTTCAGACAAACGTAGAGATTCAACAACTCTCTGTGTAGTAGAGAATGTTAAAGATGTGATAACTATCGAAAGCACCCACGAACATAAGGGACTATACCACGTACTTGGAGGATTAATTTCACCAATGGACGGAATAGGCCCTGATGATATTGAAATTAATAGTCTTGTCGAACGTGTTGTCAAAAATAATATAAGAGAAGTAATTTTAGCTTTAAGTCCAACTATGGAAGGAGACACAACTAATTTTTATATATTTAGAAGATTAGCTGAATATCCTGTAAGAATCACAATCCTTGCACGAGGAGTAAGTATTGGAAATGAATTAGAATATACTGATGAATTAACATTAGGGCGTTCAATTCAGAATCGCATTCTATTTTCAGACACATTCTCAAACAAATAGATAAAATATGATAAAAAACGATATAATATCATTAAGACTTTTAGAAAACAATGATATCGACTTTCTCTACAAATGGGAAAATGATACTACCCTTTGGAAGTATGGAGATACACGAATACCTTTATCTAAAACTCTTTTAGAAAACTATATCTCAAATTATGATGCCGATATATTGACTGCAAAGCAATTGCGTTTTATGATTATCGAAAAAAAAACGGAAACAACAATAGGAGCAATTGACTTATATGATATTGACATATATAACAGCAAGGCATCAATAGGCATATTGATTATTCCTCAATGGCAGAACAAAGGATATGCACAATACAGTATAAAACTACTCGAGGATTATGCTTACAATATAATTGGCTTATCACAAATTGCAGTATACACAACCATAAATAATCAAATATCTATTTCCTTATTTGAAAAATGTGGCTACACTAAGAGTGGACTTTTAAAGAATTGGTGTAGAATTGGCAATAAATTTCAAGATGTTGTCGTTATGCAACATTTCCTAAACGACACACTCAACACTCCATCAAAATGATAATATTTTGATTTAAAACAACTTATAAGAATCAACAACATTTTTAATACATCTTATTGCAATTTATCGTAACAAAATAGTTAACTTTACACTCTGAATTTATAGCAGCATTCGCTGTTAATTGTAGAAAAGATTGTCTAAATAATTTATTTGTAAATGAAAGTACTAAAATTTGGAGGTACATCAGTCGGTACAATTGAAAGTCTACGCAATGTCAAATCCATTGTAGAGGGAGCAACCGAACCTACTATTGTGGTTGTATCCGCATTAGGAGGGATAACAGATAAACTTATAAATACAGCAAAATTAGCATGTAGTAGAGATTTATCATATGTGGACAGATACAATGAAATCGTCGAACGCCATTATTCAGTAATTGAGGGTATAGTACCTGACATACATAAAGAAGATGTCCTTTCAATAATAAATCCATTATTTGATGACCTTTTAGACATATATAAAGGAGTATCATTGATACGCGACTTATCTGAAAGGACATTAAATATTATTGTCAGCTTTGGAGAACGCATTTCATCAGTTATCGTCAGCCGAGTAATTAATAATGCCCGACACTTCAATTCTCTTGATTTCATAAAGACCGAGGAATGGTTTAATAAAAATATTGCCGACACTGAATTGACAAATAAACTTATTCACGAAACATTTGATAATGAAAATTTCTCTGTAGCTGTTGTGCCGGGATTCATTTCAAGAGATCGCGATAGTGGAATAATTACAAATCTTGGACGTGGAGGCAGTGATTATACTGCAGCAATATTAGCTGCAACTTTAAATGCCAATGTACTTGAAATATGGACAGATGTAGATGGTTTCATGACTGCAGATCCACGTAAGATTAAAAATGCACAAATCATAGATCATCTCTCTTTTATTGAGAGTATGGAGTTATGTAACTTTGGTGCAAAAATCATCTATCCTCCTACAATATATCCGGTGTTTCACAAAAACATAGCTATCAACCTACGAAACACCTTTAATCCGACAGCACCAGGCACTTGGATAACTGATGAGAACAAGGAAATCGATGCTCCAATTAGAGGATTATCTTCAATATCTGAAACAGCAATTATCAGTGTTAATGTAGAACCTTTTTCAGATAATATAGAAAATTTCAAATCACGAATATTTAATACTCTTTCAAAAAATGGTGTAGGCGTATTATTTGTTTCTCAATCATCGTCTGATACAAAAATAATATTTACAATTCGTCAAGCCGATTCAAAAAATGCACTTAAACTTCTCAAAGAAGAATTTGCATCTGATGAAACAGACGATTTAAATCGCATTGAGATTGAATCAAATCTTGCTACTATTGCAGTTGTTGGTGAAAACATTAAACATAATCCCAATCTTGCAAACCAATTATATAGGATTTTAGAACTAAATGAGATAAAAATTCTTGCATATTCAGAAGCAAATTCAAAAATTAATATTGCTGTTGTTGTAAAAATGCAAGATCAAGATAATGCAATGACAATAATTCATGATTATTTCTTTTAAGTATAATAATCTTTATGGAGATAAAATTTGATAAAGAATTTACCGATAAAATACAAGATTTCAGAGTTCTAAAAGTTGAAGCAGATGTTATAAATGCCCCTACTCCCGACGATTTATGGCAAGAAATTGAAGATATAGGTCGTGAAATCAGGCAACACCTTCAATTATCTGATGTTAACAAACGTATAGGAATCAGTGGCACAAGAAAAGCATATAAGAAATTAGGAAAAGATCCTAACAGATATCGACCATCTTCTGAAGCCTTATGTCGCCGACTTGTCAAAGAAATGGAACTATATCGCATCGACATTTTAGTTGATATGATTAATCTTATTTCTATTAAAAGTGGCTACAGTATAGGTGGATTTGATATTGATAAAATTTCAGGAGATACTCTCACGCTCGGAGTCGGACATAAAGATGATATATATGAAGCAATCGGACGTGGTATTCTTAATATAGAAGGATTACCTGTATATCGAGATAATGTCGGAGGAATTGGTACACCCACAAGCGATGTCGAACGAACGAAACTAAGTCTCTCCACAAAACGATTGCTTATGACAATCAATATATATGAGATTGAAATGCCTATTGAAGATGTGAAACATCTAACTATCACACTACTAAAAAAATACGCTAAAGCAACAAACATACAAATCTCACTTTACGAATCATAACAAAAACTGTATCTTATTAACACCGATAAAAACTGAAAATAGAATAAAAAGAAATCTCAATCGCAAATTTAATGCAATTTAGATTTCTTTTTTCTATTTATAAGTCCAACGTAATCAGAAAGTGAGTGAATTGAGACGATAGTTTTTAGCAAAGAGGAAATTAATTGGAATTATGCCGAGCTTTTCTCTATTTTCTACAATGACATAATATTCTTATTTGTCTAATAAGTTTTATTGGTGTCGCCTATGCTTCCACTTCTCCCTCGACCTTAAACTCAACTTTATCAATGCTATTTGCTAATACATACTGTCTGATAGTTTCAATTAGTCAAACAAACATGTTTTCCATTAAATCAACACATTGATTTCCCAAACGTTATAATGCCTTTAATATTTTAATATACTACTTTATAATTTTAAAGATTTCAATAAATTTTATATTAGAAGTATACCCGACATAATATTCTAATTGCCCTAAAATTATGTTATAAAACATGATTTTGAAGCAATTTTTGTGTCTAAAATTTGTATATTAGACTGTAAAGTAGTAATTTTGCACAGAAAATAAGACACATAGGTTATACAACAGAGGTTGAAACTATAGTGTTTACTGCCGAAAATCGGTGGGAATTTATTCTTCAATAACAAAAAACATAATGAACGAATAAATTCTAATTATGAACTTAAATTGAAAAATAGTGAAATCATTGTCAATAATTTTGGCTTCTGTATTCCTGTTATTTCTTACATCATCAGTATCAACAGAGTCAACTGAAGCCACATTAAACAAAACAGCACCATTATTCAAATTAGTAAGAGGTAACAAAACAATTGATCTTCAGAGATTAAGAGGAGAGTATGTATTAGTCAATTTTTGGTCAGTCGAAGATGCTCAAAGCAGAATCAACAACGTCAGATATGACAGAATAGTCAAAAATTCTAATAATGAATTAAATTTTATTTCCATTAATATTGATACCGATTACCAACTATACTCACAAATATTGGAAATTGATAAATTAGAAAAAAGGAATCAATATAATCATAGTGAGATAGTATACGGAAAAATTAATTCCGAATGGCTGAATGAGAGAGGATACAAAGCTTATTTAATTAATCCGAAAGGTGAAATCGAAAAAATCAATCCTAGTGAAAATCAATTAAAAGAAAAATTAAATTTTCAATAATTTATAATGAGTCGATAGGAAATCTATCGACTCATTATTTGTAATTCATATTATTGTATATCTACAAAAAAGTAGTATTTTTGTAGAATAATAAATAAACACTATATCAATGATTGATTATATATCAGGGGAAATAGCTGAAATAAACCCTACGAAAGTTGTGATAGATTGTAATGGAATAGGTTATGAAATTAATATTTCATTAATTGATTATGCTATTATACAATCCCTTAATCGTACAAAATTATATATTCATGAAGCAATTCGTGAAGATGCACATATTCTATATGGATTCTCGAGTCAACGGGGAAGAGAACTATTTCGTATGTTAATTGGAGTGAGTGGTGTAGGTCCTAATACAGCACGTTTGATTTTATCTGCAATTTCTACAGATGATTTAGAAGCGACTATTGCATCTGGAAATGATTCTTTACTTAAATCTGTAAAAGGGATAGGAGGAAAAACAGCTCAAAGAATAATTGTTGACCTTAAAGATAAAATAAAAGTATGTGATTCATCGTTATTATCACAGTCGCCGACATCATCAGACTCATACGACGAAGCTTTGTCAGCATTGGTGATGCTTGGATTTACAGCACAGCAATCGCAAAAAGTATTACGCAAGATCTTTGCAGAAATACCTACACTAACGGTTGAAAATGCTATAAAACAAGCCCTTAAGATGCTTTGACGGAAAATTGTCGACGACAATTTTGTGATAAAGTAATGAATCAAATTAAGAATAGGATAAAAAGGAATCAAATATTAGCAATAGCGATACTTATAATATCGCTACTTGCATCGTTTATTTCATATTCTCAATATAAAAAATCAGAACTACCACCACCTCCACCCGCTGAATTGATGCAAACACCGGAAGAAAGCGATAGCAATACACTTCAATTTCCGGTTCAGCAAACCATACCATTATCATATGAAGATTATGTCGGAGGAGAATATGCCGCCGACCTACGCACACCATCAAACATTACTACTGAAGCAGAATATGACCCTGCTACAGGAATGTATATTATCAGAACAAAAGTTGGGGAATTCGATATCGTCACTCCATATATGATGTCGGCAGAACAATACAACAAAGTCATTATCCGAAATGACATGATTGACTATTACCAACAAAAAAACTCTGAACTTTTTGAGAAAAAAGAAAAAGAACCCTTTAACATCTTAGATATGAACTTTGCACTTGGACCATTAGAAAAAGTATTTGGTCCGGGAGGAGTTAGACTGACAACACAAGGGTCAATACAATTATCGATGGGTATTAAGAGCAATAAAACCGACAATCCGGCTCTATCTGTCAATTCACGTCGCAAAACATTTTTTGATTTTGAACAGAAGATTCAAGCAACAATTGGAGCATCAGTTGGAGATAAATTGAAATTTAATATGACCTACAACACTGATGCCACATTTGATTTTGACTCTAAGAATCTTAAACTAAGCTATGAAGGTAAAGAAGACGAAATCATAAAGAGCATAGAAGCAGGTAATGTAAGCATGACTACAGGCTCAAGCCTTATACGAGGTGGAACTGCCCTATTTGGATTTAAAACGAAACTACAATTTGGGAAATTAACAATTACCGGATTATTATCTCAACAGAATAGTGAATCACAGACAGTTACAACTCAAGGAGGTGTTCAAGCCACACAATTTCAAGTAAAGGCAGATGAGTATGATGCGAATAGGCACTTTTTCCTTGGGCAATTTTTTTATGATAATTATGATGAATTTGCATCAAAACTACCCTATGTATCCTCAGGGGTTAAGATTACTCGAATAGAAGTATGGGTAACAAATAAATCCGGCAACTATAATGAATCACGTAACTTTGTCGGTTTTATGGACTTAGCAGAGAATAGTCGGTTAGCAAATGATTATTGGATACCAAACACATCTGAAGCGAATCCCTCAAATCAATCAAACAACCTACTATCCGTAATCAAAAATGAATATCCTGATGCCAGAGATATAAATAAAGTTACTCAAGTTTTAGAGCCATTATCAGCATATGGCATTGATGGAGGTAAAGATTACGAAAAAGTAGAAAGTGCTCGACTACTACAATCAAGTGAATATACATTAAATGAGACATTAGGCTATATTTCTTTAAAATCAGCACTTTCAACTGATGAAGTCCTTGCCGTAGCCTATGAATACACTTATCGAGGCAAAGTATATCAAGTAGGAGAATTTTCGAGCGATGTTACGAATACATCTCAATCACTCTATTTGAAAATGCTTCGAGGCACAACCGTATCACCAAAACTTCCTATGTGGAAATTGATGATGAAAAATGTCTATTCGTTAGGAGCATACCAACTTCAAAAAAAGAATTTTAAATTAAATATCAAATACCTCAGCGATACGACAGGCACAGAGATAGTATATCTTCCTGTTGAACCAATTTCAAATCAACCATTACTGCAAGTAATGAACTTAGACAGAATTGATTCAAATCAAGAATCTAATCCAGATGGTTTTTTTGACTATATCGAAGGCTATACAGTTATGTCGTCGTCAGGGAAAATTATCTTTCCGGTAGCAGAGCCATTTGGGGCATATCTTGAAAAGAAAATTGGCAATCCGGTATTAGCAGAAAAATATGTATACAAAGAGTTATATGATTCTACACTTACTGTTGCTAAACAGTTTGCCGACAAGAACAAATTCACATTATCAGGTGAATATCAAGCTTCTAATGGGGCACAGATACGCTTAAATGCAATGAATGTTCCTCGTGGTTCAGTTGTAGTAACAGCCGGTGGTGTTACCCTTGTTGAAAACAGTGATTACACCGTTGATTATAATATGGGTATTGTAACAATTACGAATCAAAGTATAATTGATTCCGGAACTAATGTAAGCGTAACATTGGAAAATCAATCAATGTTCTCAATGCAACGTAAAACCCTATTAGGTTTTGATGCACAATATAAGTTTAGTAAAGACTTCACTCTAGGAGCAACACTTCTTCACTTCTCAGAAAAAGCATTGACTGAAAAAGTCAACATAGGCGATGAAGTAATTAACAATACAATATGGGGGTTAAATTTATCTTATAACACTCAATTTATGTGGTTAACAAATCTTATCAGCAAAATTCCCACCATTAATGCCTCTGCTCCATCATCATTAAGTGTTAAAGCAGAATTTGCTCAATTAGTACCACATAAACAAAAATCTGGGACTAATCAAGGTTCAAGTTACATTGACGACTTTGAAACAACACAAACCGGGATAGATCTTCGTTCTCCATACTCATGGTTTTTAGCACCTACACCATATGATAATAATAGTGATGCACTCTTTCCGGAAGCCACATTAACTAATAATGTTGACTACGGGAAAAATAGAGCATTGCTTGCATGGTATTACATTGATCGATTATTCACGCAAAAGAATTCATCAATGATACCCGGCTACTTAAAAAATGACCTTGATCAACTATCTAATCCATACGTTAGGGAAGTTACATCACGAGAGATATTTCCAAACCGAGAATTAAGTTATGGAGAATCATCAACTATTCAAACACTTAATCTGTCATATTATCCTACAGAACGTGGGCCATATAATCTTGATGCAGTGAATATTGACACAGAAGGGAATTTGCTCTACCCGGAGAAAAGATGGGGAGGAATTATGCGTAAAATGGATAATACTAATTTTGAAAACTCCAACATCGAATATATTCAATTCTGGATGATGGACCCATTTTTGGACCCAAATGCAGACAATCTTGAGGGGGGAGATCTATACTTCAACTTTGGAGAAATTAGTGAAGATATTCTAAAAGATGGAATGAAAAGTTATGAAAATGGTTTACCTGTAGATGGGAACAACGATTTCATGACAGAGACAAATTGGGGACGCGTATCACAACAAAATTCACTAACATATGCTTTCGAAAATTCAGTAGACGCTCGATTACTTCAAGACGTAGGTTTAGATGGATTAACTACTGATGAAGAATACACATTCCCAACATACGCTGAGTTCTTAGATCAGTTAAGGCAGCGACTATCATCTACAGCAATAGTTCAAATGCAAGAAGATCCATTCTCTGTTATGAATGACCCAGCAAGCGATAATTATCATTTCTATAGGAGCTATTGGTTTGATGAACAAAAGACATCAATTCTTGACCGATATAAACATTATAATGGAGTTGAGGGAAACTCATTGTCTCCTGAACAATCGGATAACGAATTATATCAATCTTCAAGAAGTGTTCCTGATGTAGAAGATATTAACCAAGACAACACACTTAATGAATATGAACGATATTTTCAATATAAGGTATCAATCAGACCGGAAGACTTAGAAGTAGGTAAAAACTATATAACAGACAAACAAATTTCAACTGTTCGTACTCGAAATGGAGAGAATCAACAGGTGGTGTGGTATCAATTCAAGATTCCATTGAATCAACCTGATAAGATAGTAGGCTCAATAAGTGATTTTTCAACAATCCGTTTTGCACGAATGTTTATGACAGGTTTTAAGAAAACGACACATTTGCGTTTTGCAACGTTAGAACTTGTCAGAGGAGAATGGCGAGGATACGAATTTAATTTAAATAATAGAAATGACTCTCCTGCTGAAGGACAACTTGATTTATCAATTGTTAACATTGAAGAAAATGCCGGACGTACACCTGTAAATTATGTTTTGCCACCTGGTGTCAATCGGATTCAAGACCCGGGTCAATCTCAAGCTACACAATTGAATGAACAATCAATGTCAATGAAAGTTACCGGCTTGCAAGCCGGCGATGCACGTGGTGTATATAAAAATACACAATTAGATTTACGCATATATAAACGAATGCAAATGTGGGTACACGCAGAAGCTCTTGTTGATGATCAAACAAACCTTAAAAATGGGGATCTATCATTGTTTGTTCGATTAGGTTCTGACGTCAAAAACAACTATTATGAATATGAAATACCATTAGAATTAACTCCTGAAGGAAAATATAGCAATTTTAGTAGTGCCGACAGAAGTATTGTATGGCCTGAAGCAAACTTCCTCGATATTCCGTTTGAAATTTTCACTGACATTAAAACTCAACGAAATCATGAAAAAGGGATAGAAGGCAGTGGAGTCGGATACAACATTTTATTCTCTCAACAAGATCCTAACAACAAGAGAAATACTGTAGCCGTATTAGGTAATCCATCATTAAGCGATGTACGAGTAATGCTAATCGGTGTAAGGAATCGCTCAAACACTGTTAAAGACGGAACTGTTTGGGTTAATGAGATGAAAGTTACAGATTTTAATGAAGATGGAGGTTGGGCAGCTAAAGCAAATGTTAATTTATCAATAAGTGATGTGGCAACATTAAATTTTGGGACCCATGTTGAAACAGCTGGATTTGGTGGTGTAGACCAAGCATTGTCTGCTCGACGATTAGATGACTATGAACAATATAACTTTGCTGTGCAATCAGATTTAGGTAGATTTATTCCTGAAGCAGCAAAACTTAATGCACCTATTTATTATTCATACTCTAAAGAGACTACAACACCTAAATACAACCCACTTGACCAAGATATATTATTAAAAGATGCTTTAGATGCTACTGTAACAAAAGAAGAAAAGGATTCTATAAGTGGATATGCAGTAACACGAAAAACTGTTGAAAGTTTCTCAATTTCAGGACTGAAATTCAACGTTCAAAGCAAAAATCCAATGCCTTGGGATCCAGCCAATTTCCAAGTCAGTTTCTCTTTTAACAAACAAAAGAATATGGATCCTACTACAGAATATGAAAACACTAGTGACTATCGAGGTAGTTTTCAATATACATATAATCCATATATCAAAGGATTGAAACCGTTTGGTTGGATAAATAGTAAAGATAAATCATTAAAATTCTTGAAAGATTGGGAAATAAATTGGTTATTTAATTCTTTATCATTTTATACAAACATACAACGTTATTATTATGAGCAACAAACGAGAAGTGAAGTAGACGTAAACTTCCAATTACCTGTACAAGTCAGCAAAAATTTCACATGGGATCGACAACTAAATCTAACATGGAATCTTACTAAATCATTAAGTTTTTCATTTAGTAGTAATACAACAGCTCGCATTGAGGAAACAATAGGGGCAGTAAATAAGAAATTGTTTCCTGATGAATATAAAGCATGGCGAGATACGGTATGGAATTCAATAAAAGGATTCGGGACACCATGGAACTATAATCAGACATTTACTGCTTCATATAAAGCACCTTTCAGCAAGATACCTGTTTTGGATTATCTATCCGGATCGATAACATATAATGCCACCTATCAATGGGATAAAGGAGCAACCGTAGAAGACATCTATTTAGGGAATTCAATCCAAAACCAAGCATCATGGAACGCAGATGCAAAATTTAATTTTGAAACTTTATTTAATAAAAGTTCGTATTTGAAAGAGGTTAATAAGCGATTCTCTACATCATCATCATCGAGAGGAGCAAACTCGAAGAAAGAAAAGTTAAAGAAATTTGAACGTGCATTCACACTATCACCTGATACATCAACAATTATTAAACACAACCTTAAAACAAAAAGTGTTAAAGTAACTGTCATGCAGGGAAATAATCGTGTAAGAATGAAAACTAATATTATAGATGAAAACACTATTGAAATCCTTGATAGAGGCACACGCAATATACGAGTAACCGTTACTGAAGTAAAAAAAGAAGAACGAAGCACTTGGAGAGAAATTGCAGATCATACTGTAAGATTCCTCATGATGCCTCGTAATTTCAGTTTCCGTTGGCGTAATTCACACTCTATGTCATTACCACTATTTATGCCAAACGTAGGAGATGTATTCGGTCAAAGCACCAACTATGGACCGATGGCACCAGGATTAGATTTTGCTTTTGGTTTTATTGATGAGACATATGTTGACAAGGCATTAGATAGAGGTTGGTTGTTGATTGATGAAAATCAGACTTCACCAGCTATTTGGAACGAAACAAGTGAATTTAATTTTGAATTTGTTTTAGAACCGATTAAAGGTTTAAAAATAACTCTTACTTCAAACCTAACCGATAATCGTACACAACAAGTACAATTCATGTACAACGATATGCCAACAACCAGAACCGGTTCATACACTAAAACTCATGTAGCTATAGCTTCAGCCCTCAAAAGCAGTAGTGCTGATGATGGATATTACAGCGATGCATTTAATCAATTTTTAAGTAATATTCCTGTCATATCACAACGTATTCAAGAAAAATATGTGGGGCTTCAATATCCATCATCAGGATTTTTAAAAGATAGTCCGTTAGCTGGCACAAATTATAATCCTGAAGTTGGAACAATAAGTGCAACAAGTAGTGATGTACTTATACCAGCCTTTGTTGCTGCATATAGTGGGAAAGATGCAACTAAAGTAGAATTATCTCCTCTTCCGGGATTATCTGCAATGTTGCCAAACTGGAGAGTAACATACGATGGTATTACAAAAATGGGCAACCTTAAAGATATATTTAAAAGTTTCACTATAACACATGCTTATCAATGCACATATTCTGTTGGTTCATACTCAAGTTATCTGAATTGGATAGGAGTTGACGGTGAATATGGGTTTACATTAGATGAGCAAACACAACAACCTATTCCATCGTCGCCATACAATATTTCTTCTGTTGCAATAACAGAGAAATTTGCTCCACTTATAGGAGTTAACGTAACTATGAATAATAATATCACATTTAACACAGAATATCGAGATAGTCGGACTTTAACACTTAATTCAAGTGCCGGACAAATAGTTGAAGCAACAAGTAAACAATTTACTGTTGGAGCAGGCTATAAAATTGCCAACTTCAATAGCATATTAAAAATTGGCAGCAAACAAGGAGGTGTCAGCAACGATTTATCTCTAAATCTTGACTTATCAATTTCAAATAACCAATCTTTAATACGCAAAATTGAAACTGCATTCAGTCAAGCCACCAATGGTTCACAAACATTCTCCCTTAACTTTACGGCAAGTTACGTTTTAAGTAAACGTGTCACTTTGTCAGCATTTTTCGATCATCAAGTAAATACTCCACTTGTATCTAATTCAAGTTATCCTACATCAAACACAAATTTTGGTATTGCGATAAATATGTCGTTAGCACGATAATTGTATAAATACAAATATCGACTATATAGGCATAGCGATATACTTTTATATAGTATCAGTACTTTATTTGTTATGTCATGAAAAATTAGTAACTTCGCACACAATTTAGAATTAACAAAACAATAAAGATAGATGGCACAAAAACCAAGTATTCCAAAGGGAACTCGCGACTTTTCGCCAATTGAAATGGCAAAACGCAACTATATATTTGACACAATAAGAAATTCATTTCACTTATTTGGCTATAAACAGATTGAAACTCCAGCAATGGAAAATTTATCAACTCTTATGGGTAAATATGGTGAAGAAGGAGATAAACTATTATTTAAAATTATCAATAGTGGAGACTTCCTTAAAGATGCATCTGACGATGAATTAATTGAACGAAATTGTAATCGTCTCACAAAGAAATTATGCGAAAAAGGTTTACGATATGACTTAACAGTTCCATTTGCTCGTTTTGTAGTTCAACATCGTAACGAGTTGCAAATGCCGTTTAAACGTTTTCAAATTCAACCTGTTTGGCGAGCTGACCGTCCACAAAAAGGAAGATATCGTGAGTTCTATCAATGTGATGCAGACATAGTTGGTTCAGATTCCCTCATCAATGAGATTGAGTTATTGTCACTAATTGACAATGTTTTCTCAAAATTGGGAATTAGGATTTCTATCAAACTTAATAACCGAAAAATATTAAGTGGTATTGCAGAAATTATTGGTCAAGCTGATAAAATTATTGACATCACTGTTGCAATAGATAAAATAGACAAAATTGGAATAGACAATGTTAATGCTGAACTACGTGAAAAAGGCTTATCCGAAAATAACATTGAGACACTTCGCCCTCTATTGGAATTAAATGGCTCTAATGATGAAAAGATAATAAAACTCGAATCATTGCTATCGAATTCAGAAATTGGCATTAAAGGTATTGATGAACTAAAAGAAGTTATTTCAGGTTTTGAAATTTTAGGGCATAAATGCGTTCTTGACCTTGATGTTTCGCTTGCTCGTGGTTTAAACTATTATACAGGAACTATTATTGAGGTAAAGGCTTTAGATGTTGAAATAGGAAGCATTACAGGTGGTGGAAGATATGATAATTTGACTGGAGTTTTTGGCATGTCAGGGTTATCAGGTGTTGGCATATCTTTTGGTGCAGATAGAATATATGATGTGCTTAATCAGCTTAATCTATATCCAAAAGAAATCACAAGTTCAGTTAAAATAATGTTTGCTAATTTAGGTAATAAAGAAGCAATTCAATCGCTTAAAATTATAAAGCAATTAAGAGACGCAGGTATTTCTGCTGAACTATATCCTGATAATGTTAAAATGAAGAAACAAATGGGATTAGCAGATACTGAAAAAATCCCCTATGTGGCATTCATCGGAGAATCTGAATTGGCAGAAAATTTAATTACAATTAAGGATATGGAAAATGGTCAACAACAGACCATCAACATTGATGAACTTATTAAAATCCTCTCCAAATGAAATTTTGCAAATTAATATGCTTCATTCTTGCTATAATTTCTATATTTACTAATTGCAGCAATAATAAAGTTATAGAAAATTGCACAAATCAAAATAATGTGATGACATATGCATCTCAAATAAAACTTTGGGAATATAACGGTTATCGCATTGCTGAAATTAAAAATCCATGGGACTCAACGAAAAATTTGGGACGATATATTCTTGTCCCTAAAGAGGGTAAATTACCTGATGATATAGATTCAAATGACATCATAATTAGGACTCCGATATCTTCTGCATTAGTATATACGTCTGTTCATGCAGGAGCATTAGTAGAGCTTGGTGTAGAAGATATTATTACCGGAGTAATTGATGCATCTTTTTACAAAATAGAAAAAGTCACGGCAGGACTTCAAAATGGCTCCATTATAAATGCCGGTAATTCTGATGCTCCAATTATTGAGAAAATTATAGAATTATCTCCTGAAGCTATATTATTGAGTGTTTATCAAGGAATGGATAATACTATTATTGATAAATTAGGCATACCTCAAATTAAATTTACAGATAACATGGAACAAACACCTCTCGGGAGAGCTGAATGGATCAAATTTATTGGAGCTTTGACACACACTGATAGTTTAGCCAATAAGATTTTTAAGAAGGTGGAAGAAAATTATACTAAACTTTGTTGTTTATCATCAAATGTTGAAAGGAGGCCTCGAATTTTAGTTGAAAACATGTATCAAGGCATCTGGTATGTAAGTGGAGGAGGCAGTTATCAAGCACAAATAATTAAAGATGCGGGTGGCGATTATATCTGGAGTGATAATTCATCGACAGGTTCACTTAATCTATCTTTCGAACAAGTATATGATAAAGCATACGATGCAGACATATGGTTGCTTAAAGTCTTTGGATATGATTTGACCTATGATATTCTTGAAGCAACTGATAAGCGAAATATCGAATTTAAAGCGACAAAAACCGGAGGTGTATATTATGCCAATACTGCAGAGGTGAACCTATTTGAAGAATTTCCTTTTCACCCAGATCTACTATTAAAAGACTATATAAAAATATTTCATCCTTATCTATTATCTGACCATAATTTAAGGTATTTTAAACAAATGCAATATTGAAAACAAAATTATCATATCGGCATTCTTTAGTCTTTATCTTAACGACTTTCACTTCCATACTATGTTTTATGGGGTGTATTTTTATAGGTTCTGTTGAAATCCCTTTTGAAGAAATTGTAAAAGTTTTGTTCGGGGAAGAGACATCAAAGCCAACATGGAGTTATATAATTTTGCAATCTCGTGTTCCTCTTGCAATAACAGCTCTACTTTCCGGTGCTGCTCTATCAATTGCCGGATTATTACTTCAAACCACATTTCAGAACCCACTTGCAGGGCCATCTGTGTTGGGTGTTTCAACAGGTGCCAGCATGGGAGTTGCTATTGTAATGCTTGGACTTGGTAGTATTCTAAATTCATCAGCAAATCAATATATTGGTTCGATATTCGGTGCACTTGCCGGTGCCGGTGTAATCATTCTTATCCTCTTAGCATTCTCTACAACAATTAAAAATAGCTTAATGCTGCTTATTATAGGCATTCTAATAAGTCATTTATCCTCTTCAATGATATCACTACTTAATTTCTTTTCTGAAGCTGAAGAAATTAAGTCTTATGTCATATGGGGATTAGGTTCATTCAATGGTGTAACAACATCACAATTACCTGTCTTTACAATCATTATTATTGGAGGATTAATCTGTTCGATTACCCTAATCAAACCTTTAAATGCCCTACTTTTAGGAGAACGATATGCACAAAATATGGGGTATAATATACGTAAAATAAGAAGTACTCTTCTTATAATTTCAGGAATACTTACAGCTATTGTAACAGCCTTTTGTGGTCCAATTGCATTTATTGGTTTAATTGTACCTCATATTGCACGACTACTACTTAATAGTTCAAATCACACCTATCTTATACCGGCAACAATGCTTATTGGAGGAACTACTGCCCTATTTTGCACACTATTGAGTGTCCTTCCGGCTTCTTTTGGCATTATCCCAATAAATGCTATAACCCCTATAATAGGTGTCCCGATTATTATATATGTCATTCTTAACAGAAAACGCTTAAACTATTTCAACTAATTTCATGAACAAGGAATTAATCGACATCTCTGACTTGAGCATTGGATATAAAGGGAATGCAATAATTGAAAACATTAATTTCAAACTTCATTGTGGAGAAGTGATGAGTTTATTGGGTGCGAATGGTGTCGGAAAATCAACCCTTTTGAAAACCATCACCGGAGAGTTAAAGCCAATAAAAGGTGTCGTGAACATAATCGGACATGGAATTAATTATTTTTCACAAAAAGAATTATCTAAAATAATATCAATAGTTACTACTGAACGCATTGTGGCCGGAGGTCTAAAAGTAGGAGAATTGGTAGCTCTGGGCAGACACCCTCATACAGGATATTTTGGAAAATTAACACAACTCGATATCAATATTATTGATTATGCAATAGAAATGGTTGGTATCAAGCATAAAAAAAATTCTTTTGTTGCAGAACTTAGCGATGGAGAGCGTCAAAAAGTAATGATTGCACGAGCTATTGCTCAACAAACCCCTATCATAATTCTCGATGAGCCATTCTCATTTCTTGACACTGCCAGTAGAATTGAGATTTTCAATCTACTTAAACAAATTAGTAAACAGAACAATACCGGTATCCTTCTTTCTTCACACGATGTGTCGCAAGCTATCAGAATGAGCGACACTCTTTGCATAGTTACTACTGACAAAAAATTACATATCGGGACACCTACTGAAATAATTGAAAATAATCAGATCTCTGATTTATTTAACAATGACAATATAATTTTCGACAAATCACAATCAGATTTTATTTCTAAATTTTAAACCATATGAATCATATATCGAAAAATCAGTTTCAATACTATCAACCCGACATAGATATCGAACACTCTACAGACGATTTTTATCTGAATCTCGCAAATTATATACTTGAAGAATGGAATAAAACAAAACTCTTCACAGATATTCCTTTAAATGCACGTCAAAATATCGTACTTGGTATTATTGGTTATTATCAAGACATTATTTCTGATATGGGTATATGGAGATCTTTCATATCCTTATGCAAAAAGATGTATGGCTCATACGTTCCATTCTATGAAGATGATAAAAACTATATCGAATATGAATTGAACATCAACGATATAAAATTCCTTACTTGGTATTTCATTGCATTCAACACTATGCAATATCGATTCATATACCCTCTTAATGAAAATATTCAAAAACTCAGTCAACTATTTTTCGATATTCTAAACAAAACATACGATGATGCCCCAACACCAATTCATTTCCGACAAATTCTAGATATAGACCTGTATGATGCCGAATATACAAATGCTATCTACGATTTCAGCAATTGGCTATTTTGGCATAATTATCTCATCGTTCCGGCATTTCAACTGACATATTCTCAGATATATAGTAATATCGAACAAATAAATAAATCTACAGACGACGAAATAACTAAAAAATCAAAAATCGAAAACCTCAAAAGAGAAGTGATGGCGTCTCTTCCCACCGGTCCACTTGCTCTATATCTAAAAGAGTGGATTCACATTATTATCGAAAATAAATACCCCTCAAAACATTATCAGAACGACAATGAAACACCAGAACACAAATATTATACTGCATTTACAAAAGCGACAGGGGGAAAAATAATTAAATTTATCGAAACATATGAAGAACTTAATCAATTCTTTATATCAGCAATGAATTGGGGAATAGGCGAACATCTCAATTTCCTAAAAAATGATTCTCATTTCGTACTATTCGTAAATCCTCAAAAAGGAATGATAGTGGCTAAAAACATCGCTCAATGCATCAAACACCCGGAAAATCCATTATATGACCATAAATATGCTCAAAAAAACGCATTCAGACTGATATCTGAAAGAATGTTATGCCCTGGAGACCTACTTAAATATATATGCAACAACAACTATCTCCCCGATGCAAAATTTCCTGATTCTGACAACAACAGAATAGTAGCCGACAACATCGACTTCATAAGTAGAATCTATCTTCAGGAATACTATCATGGAGACTAAACTTTTTTTCTGCAATTTTATAAAATAAGGCTCACAATATCAATAAATTTATTAACAAATAATTGCGTATTAAATATATAATCATTAACTTTGCAACACAAATCTTCTGTAAATTATTCTAAAACAGAAGGCTTGAAATCTATGTTTTGACGACTCGATTAGCGTAAATTACTGACCTGCAATACATTACGTAAATTGAGACGAATTGTTGATTTTGAATAAATCGAATTAACCTCCTCTGATCTTAAAAAATATGACTGACTGCGAAAACATCGCAAAAGAGTCTCCTAAATGGTTCGTCATGAACGCATACAAAGCAGAACGACGTGCTGAAGAAGAACTCCAAAACGACAATCGCTTCAACGTATTTATCGCAAAACGATATGCCATTCGCACCCGACATGGCAAACAGATGCGAGAACTCACACCAGTGATTCCTAACATCATTTTTGTTCATGCCTCCTACGCCGATATTGACCAATTTCAATCTCAACGACCATACCTCAACTTTGCCACCTTTCAAGAAAACGGGCAACGTCGAATAATGACAGTTCCCGACTGGCAGATGCAAAACTTCATCGGCATAGCACGCCAAGTTGAAGAAGAGATAATCTACTTCCGACCTGAAGAAGTCAACCTATCAAAAGGCACACGTGTAAAAGTTATTGGAGGAATGTTTGACGGCATTGAAGCAACACTACTCAAAGTGAAAGGGAAACGGAGCAAACGAATAGTTGTGTTAATCGACGGCATAGCTGCCGTTGCAGCAACAGAAATCGAGCCCCACCTCCTCCAAATTCTCCCCTAACCTCACAAACAGGGACATTAAGCATTTAATTTTTAAGAATAAATATCTAATACAAATCCAATAATATACAAAAAATGGAGCCTAAAAAGAAAAAAATTGGTTTATGTATATCCTTTCTTGGTACAAGTTACGGAATGTTATTACAAGCTTATGCCACACAATACATTATTGAAAAATTAGGATATAATACAGAAATAATTAAATTTAAATCTACAATAAAAAGAAAAATACCATTTAAAATAGGTACATTAACTTATTTTATCAATAGAGTTATTCATCGATTTAGAAGAAAAATTAATCATGAGATTCTAGATGAAATTCACCAACAAAATGAAGACCTACGGCTAAAAGTTGCAAATGAATTTCGCAATAATAAACTACACAACATAATAACAGTTAAAGGTGATAATGAATTATATAAAATTGGATATAAATATGATGCAGTACTTGTAGGTAGTGATCAAGTATGGCTACCATCAAATTTATTTAGTGCATACTTCTCCTTAAGATTTGTTCCCAACAATATTTTAAAAATATCATACGCCTCAAGTTTGGGAGTAAGCCACTATCCATGGTATTATCATGCTATTGCAAAAGACTCATGGAAACGCTTTGATCACATAAGTGTTCGTGAAAAAGAGGGTGGACAAATTATAAAAAAAATATGCAATAATAAAGTAACTGTTGAGGTTGTAGCAGATCCAACATATTTAATTACTAAAAAAGAATGGGAAGAAATATTTCCAAAAGAAATTATAGAGAAAGAGAAATATGTATTATGTTTTATATTAGGGAATAGTACCGAGCAACAATTATATGTAAAAAATTATGCAAAAGCAAATAATTTAAAACTAGTATCTATTTTAAGCAATGAAAGTATTTCTGACATAGACACAACATTTGCTGATCGGACAATTATCGGAGCAAATCATTCTGAATTAATTAATTTAATTAGAGGAGCTGAAATTATCTTTACAGATTCATTTCATGGAGTTGCTTTTTCTGTAATAAATGAGAAACAATTTTATGTATTTTATAGAAAACACGATGATGCAAAAGGGAAAAAGAATCGAAACTCAAGAATAAATAATATTTTAAGGACTTGGCAAATTGAAAATAGATTAATTTCTGACTTAAATTACTCAATAGATTATAGCAATACAATTGACTATAATATTGTAACAAATTTAGTAATGGAATTTAGAAAAAAATCCTTAGAATACCTTACTAAAGCATTACCCAAATGATTGAAATAAAAGACAAAGCGAATTGCTGTGGTTGTGAATCTTGTGCATTAGTTTGTCCAACTAAAATTATAAAAATGACATCTGATGCGGAAGGCTTTATCTATCCTCAAATAACAGATATTACAAAATGTATTAATTGTAATAAATGTAATAACGTTTGTCCACAAATTAAAACAACGATACAAGGAAGAAAAATAATTAAGACATACACTGGATTTTCTAAAAACGAATTTGAAATAAAACATTGTGCATCAGGTGGAATTGCGACGTCTTTAACACGAAGTTTTATCGATAATGGAGGAATTGTTTATGGTGTTCAATATTCTGCAGATTTTAAATCAGTCATTTATTCAAGGCATGCTAATACTAATTATATCGATAAATTAAGGACCTCTAAATATTGCTCAACAAGAAAATTTGATATTTTTAATAATGTAATCACTGACTTAAAATTAGATAAAAAGGTATTATTTATAGGTCTTCCATGTGATATTGCAGCGATATACAACTTCACAAAAAATAAATATAGCAATTTATATACCATTGAGTTAATTTGTCATGGTGTTACATCACCCAAAGTTCAAGAAGAAACAACAAATAACTTAGAAAAACAATATAATAGTTCAATAGTTGATTTTTCCGTTAGACATAAATTAAATTCTTGGAAACCATATTATATTTTTGCAAAATTTAAAAATGGCAAAGAATATATTGAACTATTTAGACCTACAAATTATGGGATTGCCTTCCACTACCTAAAACGACCATCTTGTAATAAATGTAAATTTAAACTTAATAATTCACAATTTGGGCTTCAAGCAGACATTACAATTGGAGATAATCATGGAGTAAGAACAGACAATCAATCCTACAATAAATGGGGTAGTTCAGTAGCATTTATTCACACAGATAAAGGAGTTGAGTTAATTAATCTTATAAAAGATAATTTTCATATATATGAATCATCTTCTGATTTAACTAAATGTAATCGGGCGATAAATGAGCCAATCCCTGCAAGAATAAATAGGAATAATTACTCTAAGATATTTATAAAAAGAGGATTAGATGCAGCCTCTAAATCCTTAGGAGTAAAATTCTATGATAATTATATTAATGTATCAACTAAGTTACGCTCAACATTAGGAAAGTGCAAAAGGTATGTTTTATCTAAATTAAGATAAAATGACATCAAAGTTTATATCAAGATTAAAAAGTAAAGAAGGGAAACTTTTAATTGAAAATTTCAAATACTTAACAATCCTTCAAATCGTAGGATACGTTTTCCCGATTATTACTATTCCATATTTAGCAAGAACCATTGGCACAACTGGATATGGTAAAATTGCTTTTGCAACAGCAATTATTACATATTTTCAATCAATAGTAACTTGGGGGTTTGATTATACAGCAACCAGAGATGTTGCAAAAATTCGAGAAAACAAATTAAAAGTTTCTGTAATTTTTTCAAAAATAATATCTACTCGAATATTTCTAACAGCACTATCTCTTTTTATAATTTTTATATTAATTCAGATAATACCCCAATTTAAAGAGAATGAGATTATAATATATTTTACTTTCATTCAAGTTATAGGTCATGTAATGTTTCCTGAATGGCTTTTTCAAGCATATCAAAAATTAAAATATACAACTATATTGAATTTTTGCACCAAATGCCTATTTACAAGTTTGATATTTATCTTTATCAACAACAAATCTGATTACATTTTATATCCACTATTCATTTCATGTGGCTATATCATTTCAGGACTAATTTCATTACATATAATTTTTAAATCGTGGGGCATAAAATTTCGTCTTGTTTCAATTAGGATGATTTTAAAAACATTAAAAGATGGATCAAGTGTTTTTATAAATAATTTTGCGCCCAATCTATACAATAGTTTTTCTTCTATTTTATTAGGACAGTATTGGGGCAATTCCGCTAATGGAATATTAGATGCTGGACAACGGTTTGTGAATCTATCTGAACAATTTTTCAGCATACTATCCAGAACGTTTTTTCCATATCTTTCACGTAATATTAATAAGCACTCTTTATATTCCCGTTTAACATTAATACTTGGAGTTCTTGTTTCTTTAGTTTTATTTTTCGGAAGTGAATATCTCATAAAATTATTTTACACTGAAGAATTTTATGATGCAATATTTATAATGAAAATATTGTCATTTAGTATATTATTTAATAGTATCACAAATGTTTATGGAGTAAATTTCCTAATCCTTAAAAATCTTGATTCTTCCCTTCGAACAATAACTCTTATAAGCTCTATTATCGGATTCATTATAGCATTATTAATAGTTCCACATTATAGTTATGTTGGTGTTGCTATTGTTTTAATTTCTACACGATTTTTAAATTCAATACTTATATTAATTAAAGCATTTAAAGTTAAATCAACAGAAAAAAATGAATATCATAAATAAAATTTTCAACTATTTAATACATAATAGAAGATTATTGCTAATTTCGATCCTTTTAAAATTTGGAGGTTTTATCCCTGATAAATTATATCTTCAACTACTATTCTACGGATATATGGGCAAACGACTAAACCTAAAAAAACCACAGACATTCAACGAAAAATTGCAATGGCTTAAACTTTATGATCGTAGACCGGAGTATACGACAATGGTCGACAAATACGCAGTAAAAAAATATGCAGCCGACATAATCGGAGAAGAATACATAATACCAACACTTGGAGTGTGGGACAACTTCGATGATATAGATTTCGATTCTCTCCCAAATCAATTTGTACTTAAAACAACTCATGGAGGAGGAAACACGGGAGTTGTGATCTGTAAAGATAAATCTACTTTCAATATTGAGGCAGCACGAACAAAAATAAATCGGTCTTTTAAACAAAACATCTATCGATCATTTAGAGAATGGCCATATAAAAACGTTCCGAGACGTATCATAGCCGAAAAATATGTAACCGATTCTAAGGGAGAGCTTAACGACTATAAATTTTTCTGTTTTAATGGAGAGCCTAAAGTAATGTTTATGGCAACAGAGCGAAAAACCGGAGTTAAATTTGATTATTTTGATACAGATTTCAATCATCTTCCATTCGAGCAAGGAGGACCTAATTCTAATAAAAAACTCGAAAGGCCTGCCTGCATGGATAAAATGGTTGAACTATCAAGAATATTGGCCCAAAATATTGCTCACGTAAGAGTTGACCTATACAATGTTGATGGGAAAATATATTTTGGAGAACTCACATTCTTTGATTCAAGTGGTCTTGCAGAATTTTACCCGGAGGAATGGGATTATAAATTTGGGGCCTTACTATGTTTACCTCAAAAAAATTAAACCAATAATATTCAAATGAAAAAAGAAAAATTAAATCTAAATATAATTGGTACAAGTGTAACAATAATTTTTCAATAGGATTTACAATTATAATACGACAATTTATAATTGGTAAATTTCTAATCGGAGAATGTCTGAACTTAATTCTAAAATTCAAAGATTAAGAAATAACAAAGAGGTAAAAACTTTTTTTAGTAATTTTGCATGGCTCTCAGCACTTCAATTTGCATCATATCTGTTTCCTTTAAGACGAAAATTTATTCCCAACATATTATCTACCAAAGCTTATCGAACAATTATGAATAAATTTTCTTGCCAATCTCATCGTGAATTATTTCTTCGTGGACTTGAAATAATTACAAAAAAAAGAATTTAATATTCAATGCTAAGCAAATTTACTTTTCCTTTAAATTCGGGAAACTTTTATATTTTGCTATGGAGTTTATATTTCATGCAAGGAATATTGTATCCGCAAGGGTGCTTTATATCACAAGCGATATTAGCAATTATTCTTTTGATTTCATTCTACAACATGTTTTATATTAATATAAAATATAAGTTGCCAACATATTTCAAAGGATTAAACATATTATTATTAATGTTTATAATTTATGGTGCTATTCTTTTGGTTAGTGGTGAAAAAATATATAAAGGTAATGTATTAATTAGCAATACAAATTATATAAAAGAAATAATTATATCTATACTGCCAATATATTCATTCTATAATTTTTCCATTAAAAATAAGATTACAGAAAAAAATATTAGAATATGGTCAATACTATTTATTTTAGTTGCTATTTCTCAATATTGGTTCAATTATCAAAAACTAACTGAAGATATTGTAGTATATGGAAGTCAACAAATTGAGGTTACAAATAATATCGGATACTCTTTTCTTGCAATCCTACCTCTCGCCTTTTTTTGGCACAAAAAACCTATAATTCAATATATAATTGTTGGATTAATTATGTTTTTTATACTTTCTGCAATGAAACGTGGAGCCATCGTGATTGGAGCTGTTTGCATGGTATGGATTCTTTATCGAACTATCAAGACATCATCAAGGAATAAAAAAATCTTGATTATTCTCCTTTGCTTAGCAATAATAATTTTTGCTACAAATTATATAGAAAATATGATTACCACAAGCGACTATTTTAACAAACGAATTGAAGATACGTTAGATGGGAAATCCAGTGGTAGAGACTCAATATATACATATTTTATAAACTATTTTCTTTATAAAGCATCAGTAATTGATTTTCTTATAGGAGGAGGAGCTAATGCCACACTAAGGATTTATGAACATCTTGCCCACAATGATTGGATAGAGATTGCGATAAACCAAGGGTGCATTGGTATAATAATATATTTAATTTACTGGAGTGGATTTTGGAAATCAATTCAAAAAACAAATAAGACCTCAATTATATACTCCTGTTTAATAACAATATTCATAATATTTTTTGCTAAAACATTTTTCTCAATGTCGTATGGAGATATGTCGTATATGACAACCCTACCTCTTGGTTATTGTTTAGCAAATAGCAAAATGTCAAGTAATGATCCAGTCAAAACAAGATTACAAATTTTATCTGTATCAAGATAAAATTGCAAATGGTATAAAAGATAATAAATCAATAGTCGAAATACTTAAAAATATTGTATTTCCAAATCCGACATGGAGTTTCATAAAACTTCTAAGAAAAGTTGAATACAACAACAATTGCAAATCTTTATTAATGGGGGGGGTATATTTATTAGTTTTAAAGATGCTTCTACGGAAAAAATCAGTAAAATTAGGTTTTTCTATTCCCATAAATTCATGTGGCTATGGGCTATCACTTCCCCATTATGGAAATATTGTGATAAATCCATTATGTAAAATAGGGAATTATTGTAGAATTCATGTCGGAGTCAATATTGGAGCGAGTGGAGGTAAGAATAATGTCCCGACAATAGGCAATAATGTATATATCGGTCCTGGTGTAAAGATTTTCGGAAAGATTGAAATAACTGATAACATTACAATTGGAGCAAACGCAGTTGTTAATAAAAGTTTTAACATACCAAATACTATTTTAGCAGGAATTCCGGCACAAATTGTAAGAGAGAATAATCCAAATTGGATAGAATCTTTTAAATAGACAATATATCATGAAAATAGCAATATTAGCAGACGGATATCCGTCAAAAGGAAATCCTCAATTTATTTTCGTCCAACAATTAGTTCATGCAATAGTAGATTTAGGGCATGACGTCTATGTAATTGCTCAACAAAGCTTAACACACGCTTTAATTAGAGGAGAAAAAATACTCTCTAAACACACTGTTGAATACACTAAAAACAATAATTCATATCAAGTATATCGTCCATATCGTATAAGTTTCGGGAACGGGAGAAAATTACTTTACAAGATATTTAATGGAATCCATCGTAAAAGTATACATTCAATTTTAGACACAATTAAACCCGATGTTTTGTACGGGCACTTCTGGCATAATGCCAATAAATTTACTGAATACGCACACAAACATAGTCTTCCTGTATTTGTTGCTTGCGGAGAAGGAGATAATGCATTAGAAAATTTGGTAAAGAATTTAACACAAAAAAAATTCGAATTACTGACGTCTGCAATTAAAGGTATAATCAGCGTTTCGTCTGAAAACAAACGAAAATGTGTGGACTTCAAATTGGTAAAGGAATCCGATGTTATTGTTCTCCCAAATTGTGTTGATGACAGTATTTTTCACCCCACAGAAAAAAACTATACCTTAAGAAATAAATTAGGTGTCAGAAATGATGATTTCCTAATTCTTTTTATAGGATATTTTATTAAAAGAAAAGGTCCGGACAGACTTATCAATGCCGTAAATAAACTAAATGATAAAAATATAAAACTTATCTTTATCGGTAAAACTATGGGCGGAGATGAAGTTGAACCGATTAATGACAATATTGTATTTAAGGGTACTATCGATCATGATGAATTGCCTCATTACTTTAATGCCGCAGATTTATTTGTGCTTCCGACTCTAAAAGAAGGTTGTTGCAATGCAATAGTAGAGTCTCTTGCGTGTGGACTACCTGTAGTTTCAGCCAATCGTCCATTTAATGATGATATTCTTAACCACAATAATTCAATTAGAATAGATCCTGAGAATATAGAAGAAATTGCCAATGCAATTTTCAAATTTAAAAATAGTAAAGACTTCTATTCTTCTATTAAAAAGAGCACATTAAATAATAGTAATCAATATAGTATTACTACTCGTGCTGAAAAAATTATTGAGTTCATAAAATCTAAAATTTAATAAATGGAAATTTCGGTAATTATACCATCATATAAACCACAAGACTATATTTGGGAATGTCTTGATTCACTTCGTGACCAAACTTTAAACAAAGAAAAGTTTGAAATCATTCTTATATTGAATGGTTGTAATGAACCTTATCATACACAAATAAAAAATTATATTGATAATAATTTAGTTGGTTACAATGTTAATTTCATTCAAACAGATACGGGAGGAGTATCAAATGCAAGAAACATTGGACTTGATGTTGCAAGAGGGAAATATATTACCTTTATAGATGATGACGACTACGTATCCCCTCAATATCTAGAAGAATTATATCAAAAGGCCTCTCCAGATACAATATCTCTTTGTTATCCATTTATATTTAATGATAATTGTCGTGAACAGCAACAAAAATCTGACTTAACAAATGTATATAATATACATTATAAACAAAAAGCAATTAGATTATCTGGAAAAATTAGAAAATATTTCTCGGGACCTTGGATGAAACTTATTCCAGAAAATATTATAGGGGAACGGCGGTTTGATGTTAGGTTCAAAAATGGAGAAGATAGTTTATTTATGTTCTTAATTAGTGATAAGATATCCAAATTATCTTTCACATCAAAAAAAGCTATATATTATAGAAGGAACAGAATTAATAGTGCCGTATCTTTAAATAAAAATAAATTATATCTTCTAAAAAATAGTTTCAAATTAATGTTTTGCTATTGTAAACTATACTTCACAAAACCTCTAAATTATAATTTCAAATTTTTTATAACAAGAAATTTAGCAATATTGAACGGAATTTTTCACAACCTAAAATATTAATAAAATTAAATGAATATCATTATTGTCAGCAATTTTCCTGCAGATCTAGACGGAAAATCATATGGACGATTTACTTATTTGGCAGAAATGCTCTCAGAACAAGGACATAATGTAGAACTAATTACATCTACATTTATGCATAGTCTAAAAAAACAAAGAGAAATAGTAAGTGGAATTTTTAAATCAAAAATAACCCTAATTTATGAGCCAGGATATAAAAAAAATGTATGTTTGGAACGATTTAAAAGTCATTATATATGGGGTAACAATGTATACAAATATTTAAAATCATTAAATATTAAACCAGATATAATTTATTGTGCAATTCCTTCAATGACAGTAAGTGTTAAATGTGCTAAATATTGCAAAAAGAATAATATTAAATATGTTATTGATATTCAAGATCTTTGGCCTGAAGCTTTTTCTATGATTATCAGAAATAAAATACTACAACCATTATTTAAACCCTTTGAATGGTATGTAAATAAAGCGTACAAAGCAGCAAATATAATTATTGCAGTATCTCAAACATATGTTGATAGAGCTATAAAAGTTAATAAAAAATTTAACAAATCACTCTATGTTTTTTTAGGAAATGATGGACAACTATTTGATATAGGAAAAGCTGAATATAAAATATTAAAAAACGACAGAGAAATTCAAATAGGATATGTTGGTTCTATGGGTGATAGTTATGATATTAAATGTATAATAAGTGCTATAAGTATTGTTCAAGAAAGTGGCTTTGTTAATAAAGATATACGATTTGTTTTATGTGGGACTGGCGAAAAACACAAAGAATTTGAAGACTATGCAAATGAGAAAAATATCAATGCCAATTTTTTAGGATATAAACCATACAAAGAGATGGTTGGCATACTATGTTCATGCGATATTGTCGTAAATCCAATTGTAAAAGGTTCTGCTGCAAGTATTATTAATAAAGTAGGAGACTATGCTCTATCTGGACGTCCTGTTATCAATACTCAAGAATGCCAGGAATATCGTAATTTAATCGACGAATATCAATGTGGGATTAATTGCGAATGTGAAAATGCAGAAGATGTTGCCAATGCAATTATAAAACTATGTTTAGATGAAAATTTAAGGGAAAAGATGGGTAAGAATCATAGAAAATTAGGTAATGAACGATTTGATCGACGTAAAACATATCAGAAAATAATTGATTCTATTTTGAATTAATTTAACCAATTTCAAAACATATGTATCAAAAATATATTAAGAGATTTTGCGATTTTGTGGCAGCATTAATTGCTATTATTTGTTTGGCTCCTATTCTGATAATAGTAAGTATTTGGTTGCATTTTGCTAATAAGGGAGCAGGAGCATTTTTTACACAAGAACGCCCTGGCAAAAATGGGAAAATCTTTAAGTTAATAAAATTCAAATCGATGACTGACGAACGTGATTCCCATGGGGAACTTCTTCCAGATGCGAAACGTCTGACAAAAGTTGGTCGAATTGTCAGATCAACGTCATTAGATGAATTGCCTCAGTTGCTTAACGTATTAAAAGGTGATATGTCGTTCATCGGTCCACGCCCACTATTAATACAATATTTACCTTTATACACACCCGAGCAAGCTCGTCGCCATGAAGTGCGACCGGGCATCACAGGTTGGGCACAGGTCAATGGCAGGAATTTATGTAAATTAAGTAAGAAATTTGAATATGACGTATGGTATGTGGATCATTGCTCTCTAATGACTGATTTGAAAATTATATGGTTGACTATAATTAAAATCATTACAAAATCAGATGTCGGAGAAGGTGCTGGCAACATGGAAGATGTAGATGATTTAGGATTTTCCGACAAATTTCACAAAAAATAGATATGGAATTTGGTTCCGATTTTCATTATATATCAGGATTTATAAACCCTCAAAACAGCATTCAGAAGATTTATCCAAATGCTGAATATTTTGCAAATGGCAGACATTGTATTCTAGCTATTATTAAGAGATTTAAATATCAAAGAATTTGGATTCCTGAGTATTTTTGTAGTGAAGTAATCGATTCGATAAGAAGAATGTCGGATATTGAGATTCAATTTTATAATGACAATCCATTAGTTAGATTTTCAAATAAGGATTTAGCAAAAATAAAATTTCGAAAAGGAGATGTTTTATTTCGCGTAATCTATTTTGGCATAGAGAAAGATAGTATTACAGCATCAGTTCCAGTAATAGAAGATCATTCTCATTCTTTATTTACTAATAAAGCAATCAACAGCAATGCCGATTGGTGTATAGCATCTTTGAGAAAGACTCTCCCCATTGCCGAAGGGGGAATATTATGGTCTCCCAAAGGATTAAGATTAGATGAATCAATTATTGAAAACAATGTCAATATTGATTTAGCATTACAAAGATGGAATGCCATGAAAATAAAAAAAGATTATCTTGAAGACTGTGATGTTGCAAAAAAAGATATTTTTAGAAAGATTTTTATTTCAACAGAAGAAAAATTTAATGATTTGCCTATATGTCGGATTGATAATGATACTTTAAACTTCATATCCAAGTTTGATGCTATTAATTGGTATAAACAAAAGTTAGAAAATATCCAATATTTAAACTCTATAGTTGACACAACAATAAAACAGATAACGAATATTAATAACAGGTTCTCTTTTCTACTTCTATGTAAGAATAAGGAACAACGAGAATTGCTTCGACAATTGCTTATACAAAATAATATCTATCCGGCAATACTTTGGGAACTACCAAATTCAACATCGGATTATAATAAAAATATAAGTAGTCGAATATTATCCATACATTGTGATGCCAGATATAATCACTCTGACATTGAAATTCTTGGGGAAATTTTAAATCACATAATATCAGCTTTATGAAAGAATCAAAAATAATTGATATATCAAATCGCAATGATTGGGACAATATTGTAAAATCATTTAGCGATTATGATATATACTATTTGAGTGGGTATTTAAAAGGATTTCAAGTTCATGGAGATGGGATACCTCAACTATTTTACTATACGAATAAATCGGTTCGATCGATATATGTATATTTAAAAAGAGCAACCGACATTGCAAACATATATGATAGTATAACTCCTTACGGATATGGAGGTTTTTTGATTGAGGGGGCAACATCTGAAAATGATATTAAGGAAATGTGGGATTCTTACATAACTGCAATGTCTAATGAAAACATAATATGTAACTTTGTCAGATATAGTCCAATCCTTCAAAACGCCAATCCAATGAGAACAGTTACAACTGTAATTGATTTAGGAAAAACTATTTCGATGGATTTGGAATCTCCTGAAATAATTTGGACAAACATAACAAGTAAAAATCGAAATATGATTCGTAAAGCAGAAAACAATGGTGTAGAAATCCATATTTCTGATGATCCTAAACTATTTACCATATTTAAGGAGATTTACGATCAAACAATGATAAACGATAATGCTGATAATTACTACTTTTTTAAGAAGGAATTTTACGATTCAATTGCTACAGATTTAAAAGGTAATTATCAGATTGCATATGCAACATATAATAATCAAATAATTTCAATGGCGATTATTATATATGCTAATAATAAACTTCACTATCATCTCTCAGGCTCAATATATGAGTACAGGAATTTAGCTCCAAGTAATTTACTTTTATATAAGGTTGCCCTTTGGGGATATGAACATGGGTTCAAATCATTTCATTTAGGTGGTGGTATTGGTTCCGGAGAAGATAATTTATATAAATTCAAATCAGCATTTAATAGAAAATCAGACAATCAATTTTCAATTGGTAAAGAAATATTTGATAATAATAAATACAATGATCTTGTAAAGATGCGTGTAGAAAAAGATCTCAATTTTGATTTAAACAGTAAGTATTTTCCATTATATAGAAGCAAAAACATGAAAAAATTATTAATTATAGGCTCTTCTAATGCAGAAGTTAATGTAATAAAAATTGCACAATCAATGGGTTATTATGTTATTACAACCGATTATTATACTGACAAAAATTTGGCCCCGGCAAAAGATATTGCCGATGAAGCATGGGATATAAGTTGGACAGATTATGATGAATTAGAAAAAAAATGCAAGGAGTCTGACATAGACGGTATTATTGCTGGATTCAGCGAATTCAGGGTAGAGAGTATGATTGAAATGTGCAATAGACTTAATCTGCCATGCTACATCAACAAGGAGCAACTTGATATAACACGAGACAAAAGTAAATTTAAAAAATTATGCAAAGAATTTTGCGTTCCAGTAGTAAATGATTATGAACCAAATTCTACTGAAATTAAATTCCCTGTTATAATCAAACCAACAGACAGAGGTGGAAGTATTGGTATTAATGTAGCATTTAATCAGAATGAATATACTAAATATTTAGAATATGCTTACTCCATGTCTCCTTCTAAAAATGTAGTGATTGAAGATTATATTGGAGATGGTATTAAGTTTGATTGCTCATACTATATCTCAGAAAATGATGCAGTACTTATTGAAACATGTGATACAACAATGCTATCAAATGAAAAGGGATTTGAGACATTGCAAAAAGCATGGACTTTTCCATCTATACATGAACAAGAATATATTGAACAGGTTAATGAAAACGTAATATCAATGCTTAAAAGTTTAGGCATGAATTGTGGAGTAGCCAATATTTCATTTTTTTATCGAAATGGCAAATTCTATGCATTCGAAACCGGCTTTAGATTAGGAGGAGGTCATTCTTTTGATTATCAACGAGCAAGTAATGGTATTGATTTTTTATCTTGCATGATTAAATATGCACTTGGAGAACCTATTAATGCTAATTTAAATATTCCAAATGATAGAGGTTTTGCACTAACATACAATATTTATTTTAAAAGCGATGAGAACGACATTGTAAATCAAGTAATTGGGGAAGATGATGTTAAGACAATTAATGAAGTTGTAACATATATTCCGAATTTATATCATGGCTATAAAATCAGCAATAATAAGCCTAATAAAATAGCTATGTGTACTTTATATGCTAAAAATTTAGACACAATTATAAAAGATGTTGAATTTATCAATAGAACATTAAAAGTTAAGACCAAAATGGGTATTTCTCCAATTTTTTGTGAATTAACAAAGACTGAAATAATAAATGCAATAACAAAATAGACAAATTACAATTATGAGAATCGGATTAATTAAAGAAACTAAAACACCTATAGATAATCGCGTTGCACTTACTCCAACACAAGCTAAGATGTTAATGACTAATTTTCCTCATTGTGAAATAGTTGTAGAATCAAGTAAAGTTCGTGCATATTCTGATGATGAATATAAAGAATTAGGTATTAAAGTAGAAACTGATTTGAGTAACTGCGATGTTTTATTTGGAATTAAAGAGACAGATATCAATACAATTCTTCCTAATAAGCATTACTTCTTTTTTGGACACATTGCTAAAATGCAAGAATATAATCGTCCTTTAATTAAAAGTATGATAAATAAGCGAATAACATTCTCTGATTATGAATATTTAGTCGACAATAATAATCAACGTGTATGTGCATTTGGTTGGTGGGCAGGTGTTGTTGGCGTATATTACACATTACTTGGATATGGTTTAAAACATAAATTATTTGATTTACCAAAACCTAACATTCGTTTTACTATTAAACAATTACTTGAATCTTTAAAAAACATTGAACTCCCAAAGGTAAAAATTTTAGTAACTGGAGCAGGTCGAGTATCTCAAGGTGCTCAATATATTTTGAATGAAATAGGAGCTGTAAAAATTGAAGAAAAAGAATATCTTTCTAAAGAAAATGTAAATACTCTCACTTACTGTGTTGCAGATGTTAATCAATTAGTAAAACACAAAGACAATAAGGAATTTTCTTGGTCCGACTTTTCAAGAAATGCTAATAACTACAGAAGTGATTTCTTAAAATTCGCAAAAACTACAGATATATTGATTAGTGCACATTTTTGGGCTCCAAATGCTCCTGTATATTTAGATAAAGATGATTTACGCATAAGAAATTTACGTATTCGAATGATTGGAGATATAACATGCGACATTCAGGGTAGTATCAAATCTACCTTAAGGTCATCGACTCATGATAATCCATATTATGATTATAATCCAATATCTGAGAGAGAAGAAGAAGCTTTTTCTTCAGATAATAATATTACAATAATGGCAGTTGACACTTGCCCCAACGCACTTGCACTAGACGCAAGTGAATATTTTGGCAACATGCTTATTGAACACGTCTTTAATCCAATGCTTAAAGAGCCTAATAAGAAAAACCCTATTGTAGAAGGTGCTACTATTCTAAAAAACGGGAATTTAACCGATAATTACGCATATTTAGCTGACTTTTCTAAATAATAACAACTCTTAAAATAGCCATATATGGACAATATAAAAATAGTCTATATTAACTATAATAACTTCATAAATAGGAATTATTTAGAATTTGGCGATGAATACGACTTAATTTCATTTATAAACAATGAGATTCATACGTCTTTATTACAATGTCCAAACAACTTTGATCCTACAAAAACAGCTATGATACTAGCTTTAGATGGCAATACAGTTGTAGGAAGAACATTATTATATGGTACAAAAATAAAAATTGGTAATTCATTCATATATTCTCAATCAATGGGAAGTGTTGAAATTTATAAAAAATATCGGGGGAAAGGTATTGCTTCAAAGATGCTCGATTATATGATTAATAATGATGAATACCCCTTTTTTTTATTTTCATTAATTTCTCCGTCTTGCTACTCGATAATGAGAAAATGTAAAGATTGTATAATATTTGACTTCCCCGAATACATAAAAATCATAAATACAGAAGCAGCATTTGCAATACGTGGTATAAAAGGAACACCATTAAAAATATTAAAAAATATTGGTAATTTTCTTGTCAATATCCTTGATATTCCAAATAAAATACGCATAAAGAAACTTAAAAAAATCTACAATATCAAACAAGAATCTATAGTTCCTGAATGGGCAGAAGAGATGTGTTTGAATAGCAAACACAAATATGCTGAATACCATGATAAAGAATGGTTACAGTGGAACTTAAATAATAATTTATCAGGAGACAAGGATGATAAACAATTTTTTTATAGTATCTATAAAGAGAATACACCCATTGGATTCTTTATAACCAAGGAACGCCGGAGATATGATATAACTAAATATAAAATGATAAATGGCACAATATGTGAATGGGCTTCAATAGATAACAACCTAAATGAATCAGATATTAATTTATTAGCATTAAGCACATTTCATAAAAACATATATCGTGTATTATCTATAACAGATAATAAGAACACTGAAAGATCTCTAAAACTTATGGGATTTATAAAAGTAGGATATATGCAAATGGGATTTAAAGATAAACTTAAACAACTCAATGATATAAATGATATAAAACATTGGAGAATCCGTTTTGGATGTTGTAACTCTATTTTATATTAATCAACCATATGTTATATTTATTCAAACAATAATTGTTGTATAAACATAACATAAACATCCAAAAATATCTACAAAAATTAAATGTGATATTTAATAAAAGCATGTAAAATAGTAAAACGAATATGTTTGTCTATATATAGACGTAATTCTGGTTTATAAATTAGGATCTGAAATTATGATTTTTAAGAGACCAAATTTGAATAATGGATTTTTTTGTCTATATTTGCATAGAAAATTTTATTTGAATTTATATAATATAGCGACTATATTAAATATATAACCTATTTCCTGCGTTTTTAATTGTAGGATTTTTAAGTAAGTATTATGGTAAAGAGAGAAAGGATTTTGTTGTGTCTTGCTCATATGAGTGGTAATGAAATGCCGTTTATTGAGGAAGCTTTTAAGGATAATTGGGTTGTGCCTTTAGGTCCGAATGTGAATGGTTTTGAGAAGGACTTGGAAGAGTTTATAGGTGAAGATAAACGTGTGGTTGCTTTGTCGGCAGGCACTGCTGCTGTTCATCTTGCGTTAGTTGCTTGTGGCGTAGGTCCGGGCGATGAGGTGTTGGTGCAATCATTCACTTTCTGTGCTTCTTCACACCCTGTAACGTATCTTGGTGCTACTCCTGTGTTTATCGATAGCGAACGAGACTCTTGGAATATGGATCCTAAATTGCTTGAGGAAGCGATTAAAGATAGAATTGAGAAAACAGGTAAAAAGCCAAAAGCTATCATTCCTGTCGCTCTTTATGGAATGCCTTATGATTGCGAACGTATAATGGAGATCGCTAATAAGTATGATATCCCTGTTGTTGAAGATGCTGCAGAAGGCTTCGGCTCAAAGTTTAATGGAAGAATGCTCGGTTCGTTCGGACAATTCGGAGTGCTTAGTTTTAATGGCAATAAGATGATAACGACAAGTGGTGGTGGTGCATTGATTTGTGCTGACGATACGATGAAAAACCGTATAATGTTTTTCGCCACACAGGCACGTGAATCTTATCCATATTATCAGCATGAAGAGATTGGATATAACTATCGAATGAGTAATATTAGTGCAGGTATTGGTCGTGGACAAATGACTATTGTCGAAGAACATATTAATCACCATAAGCATGTGCAATCACTCTATCGTGAGTTGCTTGCAGACGTTGAAGGTATTACTTTACATGAAAATCCTTTTGATCGCTATGATAGTAACTTTTGGCTCTGCACAGTAACAGTTGATAAGGATTTAAAAGTTAAAGGTGAAGAAGAGGCTTATGCAACGAGTGTTAGTGGTGCAGTTGGTGGAGCTGCAGGGGTAATGAATGTAGCAAAAACTTTGCATACCGATTGCGAACCAAACAGAAATATTGAAGCATTGCGTATAGGTCTTGATGCGGCTAATATAGAAAGCCGTCCACTTTGGAAGCCAATGCATAAGCAACCTGTATATAAGAATAATCCGGCTTACACAAATGGAGTAAGTGAAGAATTGTTTGCTTGTGGATTATGTCTTCCGGCCGGTCCTTATGTAAGCGATGATGATGTTAAGTATATCGTAGATAATATCAAAAGATTGATTATCTGATATTTTATACTGATAACGATATCGTAAAAAAAGACCACAACAAATCTTCGTGTGGTCTTTTTTATTATTGTCTGAATGTCAATCGTTCTCCTTTATGCTCACAATTAAAGTTTCCTCTGTCATATACAAGTTGACCATTGACATATGTTTGTTGCACTTTGTAGTGTAGTGTTTCACCTTCTAAAGGCGACCAACCACATTTCGAGAAAATATTTTCTTTATGTATCGTCCAACTATCTTTTTCAAGTATGACTAAATCTGCATAATAACCTTCCCTCAGATAACCACGTTTTTCAATTCTAAACAATTCTGCAGGTCGATGAGACATAACGTCGACAACTTTCTCTATTGTAAATACTCCTTGTTCCACTAATTCAAGCATAGTAACAAGAGAATGTTGCACCATAGGCCCTCCGGAAGCTGCATGAAGAGCATCTCCCTCTTTCTCTTCCAATAAATGAGGAGCATGGTCTGTAGCTACAATATCGATTTGACCTGTTTTTACAGCATTCCTCAATGCATCTCTGTCGAAAGAGGTTTTTATTGCCGGATTCCATTTTATTTTTGAACCTAAACGAATATAGTCTGCATCTGTAAACCATAGGTGGTGTACACAGACTTCCGACGTGATTTTTTTATCTGATAATGGGATAATGCTAAATAATTCTAATTCACGAGCTGTTGAAAGATGTAATACGTGCAAACGAGTACCTAATCTTTTTGCACGCTCAACTGCTTTAAAAGTAGATTTATAACAAGCATCTTCACTTCGTATTAGTGAGTGGCACGAGATTGGGACTTCTTCAAACTGAGATTTGAAGTAAGATGCATTCCTGCGAATAATCTCCTCGTCTTCACTATGTATAGCAATTAATGCATCTAACGAAAATATTTTATCTAATGTGTTATCATTATCAACCAACATATTTCCGGTTGAAGCTCCCAAAAATAGTTTTATTCCCGGTGTTTTCTTAAAGTCTACTTTTAATAGCTCTTCATAATTATCATTTGTTGCTCCAATATAAAAAGCATAATTTGCCAACGACACTTCTGAAGCTCTTCTATTTTTTGATTCAAGTAAATCAACAGTTATAGTTTGAGGTTTCGTGTTAGGCATATCCATAAATGATGTAACACCTCCTGCTACAGCGGCCATGCTTTCAGTCAAAATATCAGCCTTATGAGTCAAACCGGGATCTCGGAAATGGACTTGATCATCAATTATGCCAGGTAATAGTAATGCTCCTTTCAAATCGACCGATTTCTCAAATTTCGAAATTATTTTTTCCGGGAATCCTTCACCAACAGCAATAATTAAATTATCACATATACCAATATAGCCAATGAAAGTTTTTCCTTCATTGACTATTTTTGCATTATAAAAAAGTGTATTCATGTCAATTTAATTTAGGATACTTTGTGAACCAACTTTTTATCTTTAATTTTATTACACCAAAAACGGCTTCACCAAATATACCGGAATTCATTTTACTTGTACCTAAAACTCTATTTACAAAGATTATTGGCACTTCCTTTATTTTAAAGCCATGCATAAAGGTCTTAAATTTCATCTCAATTTGAAAAGCATAACCTTTGAATTCTATTTCATCTAATTTTAGTGTCTCTAAAACTTTTCTACGATAGCATACAAAACCAGCTGTTGTATCTCTAACATTCATGCCCGTGATGATTCTTACATACGCTGATGCATAATAAGACATCAGGACTCTGCCCATTGGCCAATTAACGACATTTACGCCCGAAATGTAGCGTGACCCAATAGAAAGGTCAGCACCATTCTCACAAGCATCATATAGAAGAGGTAAATCATTCGGATTATGGGAGAAGTCTGCGTCCATTTCTATAATATAGGCATAGTTTCGCAATAATGCCCATTTAAAACCATGAATATAGGCAGTTCCTAAGCCAAGTTTCCCTTTACGTTCTTCTAAAAAAACTCGCTCCGGATATTCCAATTGCTTTTTTCTTACAATTTCTGCCGTACCATCTGGAGAACCATCATCAATGATCAGCACATCAAAATTGACACGTTGGCTCATAACAGCATCAATGATATTAGATATGTTCTCTATCTCATTATACGTTGGAATTATTACTAAAGCATCAGACATATTTCTGCGATTATATATTTATTTGCAAAGATACTCATTTATTCCGATTACAAAAATAACTACTTGAAAATAATATCATACTTCTTTAGTATTGAAATTGGATTATACGACATTTTAGCATTTCTTAAACCTTCATCGCCGGCATCATCTTCTCTGTTTATATATTTTATATCGGAATATTGAGACACTATATCTTCAGCAAACATTTTATTAATGGTTTCATATGATCCCTTTATTTCTCTACTTGCCTTTTCAACATGAATATATAATGTATCATGCTTTATATCTCCAATTGTAAAAGCTACAACTCTACCATCAACTTTTAATAGTCCTCCCATAAGAGGATTTTCTTTACATAAATTATCTAAAAAACTTAACGATAATCCACATTCTATTTTTGCTGACGAACCGTCTATAAATTTTGAACAATGATTTATAACAAAATCTTTCACAGACGAAAAATTCTCTGGCGTAACACGTTCATATTCCCAATTATAACTATTGATAAATTGGTTCACATGATTTCTTTTTTTTGAAAAACGTTTCCCCTTTAATGTTGCCAAATCATGGGCATCATACAGATAATCACCTAATGCGATTTGTTCTTCTATTTTAAACGGCTTCAATAATTCAAATTCTTGCAAATTATGCTCGGGAATACATGAAAATCTTAGGGGTATATTATTTCCTAAACAATATTTCTTTAACAACTCTATTGATTGACTTAATTCTAATTTTCCGATTGGTAAGGAAAACACTGAATCATTGCTATCCTTTTCTAATACACCCTTTATAAACAATGTATCTTCATATATACAATAATCATATTTATATAAGTCAACCCACATTAATATGCCTCCATATGAAAAATCACAAGTATTACCATCTTCCATTAAAAGATAGTTCCAAACTTCATGCATATTTTCAGAGTTAATTCGTTTAAAATTTAGCTCCATTATATATATTTATTTTTATCAACACTTAGATTTATCTTATATCGAAACAAATTTATATTATTTTTAGTTCTTGTTAATAACCTTCTCTACTCCGTTATTGCTTACCCTAATATAGATACTTGATGAAGGTGGGGTTTGCAATGGAATTCCATTTATATCAAAATATTTAACTTCCCTAAAATCTTCATTTTCATAATTATCATATACGGAATCAAGATCTGTTAATGATTCCTTATCTAATGGGTATGCAACATACTCTGAAATATCATCAGAATATTCTTTTGATAATATGAAATTTGCCTCTCCACTCTCATTAATTAAAGAGTTTAACACACCAAATCGATCTTTCACCGGTAGTAATATTTCAGTTTCGCTGTCTATTGAAGCATAATATGGACAATCTTCTACATAGACTAAAATCATAGAAGTTAACAGAAACTCACGATTAATGTTAATATCATTAGCAACATCTAATGGATTAATATCACTAATTATAAAATCTTCAACTGCCAACGAATTATCAAGACTAAAAGATACTAAATGATTATTATTACATACAACTATCGGTGATTCTTTAAAAGAATCATCAACATTATACG
Source organism: uncultured Porphyromonadaceae bacterium (assembly GCA_937911575.1). Lineage (GTDB taxonomy): Bacteria > Bacteroidota > Bacteroidia > Bacteroidales > Muribaculaceae > Lepagella. The sequence goes on from CALDPR010000028.1 coordinate 61,155, forward strand.
ATACTTTTAAAACACCTTTCAAATTATTTAATATCGAACCTTTAATTGGCAATACATAATTAGAATCGATCATACGCATAGGAATCTGAATACAAATTCCATTAGTTCCATCTGAACCATATATTTCCTTGATTGTATCTACAACTTCAACACATTCGTTATTAATATATGTATATCCAACATTTTCAATTCTGTTAACAACAATAGGAGAACACAACTCATATATTCCACTATTTGAATTCTTAATAAATTCAGAAACACTTTTAACTATCTCAGTTTCTTTGTCATTATAATAATAAACAATTATCTCTTTAATCATCGAATTACCTAATGTAGACTTAAAGAGAAGTTTATTTAAAGAAATATCGCATGATGAATAATATGATTCACCGACTGTTACTAAATCAATTGTCGTATCTATATTGTTATCACTAATTGTAATCTTATTGGCTGTTGAAGCAGAATGAAACCTATACACAATACGCGTAATAATTGCATCATCTTCATCTGTGAAATTTATAGTTCCACCTACTGTTGATGACTTTTTCATCTTTAAATAATAATAATTATCCGATACTTTCCATAAAGCATCATTGAACGACAAGATTAATCCATCTTTCTCAAAGACATATTTGTCATAATCCCCAGCTTTATCTTCAACAACATGAGACATAGATAAATCAGAAAAATCAAACACTACTCTTTTAGAGAAAGAAGAAATCCCACAACATACACAAAGTATCAAAATAATGAATTTAATCTTCATAAAATTTTCTCATTATTATTAAACATTGCACGCAAAACTAAAAAAGCGTTCTCGAAAGAAACGCTTTTTTATCTTTTTTAATACTATCTTACTAAAACTTTTTCCTTATTAATAATATAAATACCTTTCGGAAGATTCTCTATATCACTATAATTTACATTTTTAAGAACACATCTTCCGTCAATTCCATATACATCGAAACTAATTGGATCATTTTCAATTACAGAAACATCATTAACAACTCTATCGATATATACGGCATCTAACTCCATTGTATTTCCATACATTCCGACATATCTGAACGCTAATTCTACTGATTTATCAGCATAATCAGATAAATCAAGTTCATATTGATAAAATGTTGCATCAAGATAATTATTAAACAAATCCTCTAAAGAAACATCATTCCAAGAATTAGAAATATCAAGAAGTTCAATCCATTCACTTTTAATATCATTTACCGAATCTACTTCTCTAATATACACCTTTATAGTAGCAGATATTAATCTCTCACGAAATTCCATCTTCCCCCAATCAATATATTCATTATTTAGATTATATAGAAACAAAGGCGAAAAACCAAGTGAGAACTTAAAAATATCTTCAGATTTAATATCATAAGTTGGAGTAATCAACCATTCATCTTGTGGCAAATCAACTGTCGTACCATCTTCCAACGTTTTATAAGCATAATATATATTAGCATAAAACTGGCCATCTACAGGATATGGCTTATTATTTTTCTGTTGACCTACATGCCAAGTAAATACGCCATCATTATTCAACCTATAATCCTCATTAGATGCAATTTCAGTCCAGTCAGCAGGCAACCAATCAACAGTTGATCCATCCCACTCTTCAAAACTCTCTAAATAAATACTCTCAATAGGAGAATTAGACATCCTCACACCATTTGACACCATATTCCTTAAGCTATTAAGAGAATAGCCAAAAGACGTCAATACCGACATCATAAAAATCAATAGAACAATATTTCTTCTCATATTTAAAACTTATTTAATGCAAAGATAGTCAAATTTGAATAAACAGCAAACAAGAAATGATTTTTTTGACATAGTACAAATATACATAATGATAATTATTAAATACATTGCATCTCTAATCCACAATCACACCTTATGTTTACACATATAACTTGTTTATTCAGTTGAACAAAGTGCAGTAAAAGCGACGACACAACACATATATATCACCCGACATACATATACAACAAAAAAAGACAGACACTCTTGTTGTAAGTGTCTGTCTCTTTGCTAAGTTGGCGAT
>CALDPR010000029.1 GCA_937911575.1 uncultured Porphyromonadaceae bacterium
CGCTTCGCTCAACCCCCGGTTATTGAATCGCTTCGCTCTCCGGTGCTTCGCACCCGATATAGTCGGATAATCTTCGAAATAATATCTGACAGACGTCTGACGATTCTCAATCGGTAATGTCGCCGCACTCAATATAGTCGGAAATTCGTTTGAAGATTCGCGTCTTTGCAGACGCTGTGTCGGTGGTCTCCCTCTTCGAGGGTATCGCTTCGCTCAACCCCCAGTTATTGAATCGCTATCGCTCTCCGGTGCGTCGCACCCTATATAGTTGGAGATGTCGTCAGTATGTCGTCGGAAGTTCGCTCTCCGGTGCGTCGCACCACCCTTGCAGTCGGAATGCCATACCCAATTGATTAAAGTGCGTAAACTATAGTTTTTCTCTAATGGATATATACTATCTTCTTAATACTCTAAACCAAAGTTGTTTCAGTAGAATTCCCTCAAAAAAGTTTTATTTATTTGGTTTATAAAATAAAGTTATTTATCTTTGCAACAAATTTGTTAATATAAACTTTTTTAGAATTATGAATAAAGAAAATTTAACTCCACAGGGGAGTTTGGAACTCATCACTCAAATGATTGAGCAATCGAAGAAGAATCTTAATCGCCACAACTTCAATTCATGGATAGGTTGGGGTGTTTTTACGACAGTTTTAGGTTTAGTGATTTATGCTATTGTGAAGCATACTGGGGTGAACCAATGGAATTATTTATGGTTTCTTGAATTCGGTTATGCTATATATGATGGCAAACGCAATGAGCAAAAAGAAGGATACGCAAAAAGTCATATCGACAATGCAATAGAGGGGATATGGCAAGCGTTAGGTTGGTTGTATATCCTTACGCCTGTGGCAATGACATTTTCGGCAATATACATGCAATATTATTATGCATTCAATATGATAATGCCGTTAGTTTTGATTTATACAATTGTAGGAGTTGCATTTACCGGGGTGATTTTGCGAGAGAAATGGATAGTGTTTATTCCAATAATCGGGTCATTATCTCCGTTATATATGATAGCAACCATTTCGTCTCAACGATTTGAAGAGTGGTATTTGTTGATGTTTGTAGCAACATTTTTTGTTGTGATGGTTGTGCCTGGAATTATATTAAACTATAATAGCAAAAGAAAATAATGTTTAAAGAGCTGGATCCGTTGTTGCATTCCTCGTTACGATTGGCTATAATGTCGATTTTAGTGAGTATGGAAAGTGCTGATTTTGTGTATATTAAACAGCAAACTGGTGCCACATCAGGCAACTTGAGCGTGCAACTCGAAAAACTTCAAAATGCAAATTATATATCCATAGAAAAAGGATTTAAAGGGAAGAAGCCTTGCACTACGTGTAGGATAACAGTAAAAGGGCATAAGTGTTTTGAAGAATATGTTGAAGCGATAAAAAGCTATATTGAGAAATAAGATAAGTGCTGCATTTCAAAATAATTGATGAATGCAGCACTTTAAATATGTGGGTGATATTATATTAGCAAATGAAATCTACACAAGCACGCGAGTCTTTAACTTTGGCTATTATAGTGGCAGCAGCAACGTGAGCCGGGTGTTTAGCATATATATCGACATCTTCCATTTTATCAACTACGGCAATTAGGACCAGATCCCATTGTTCGTTTGGATTTTCATTTATTCCGACCTCCATAGAACGGAGTACATCAATTTGTTCTGGAAGAGAAAGCAACGCTGCTTTGAATTCTTCTGCTACTTGGCGACGTTTGTTGTCGTCGCCTTTGAATTTGAATGTTACGATATGCTTTACCATAATATAGTATTATAATGAGTTATTGGTTGTTTCCATATAAACGAATGCGGGCTGCAGCCACTTTTTCGTCAGTTATGTAGTCGTCATAGTCCATCATTTTATCGATAATTCCATTAGGTGTTAATTCGATGATACGGTTGCAGACGGTTTGAATGAATTCGTGGTCATGACTTGCCATTAGAATAATACCTTTAAAATTTTGTAGAGTATTATTAAACGCTTGAATAGATTCCAAATCGAGGTGGTTGGTAGGAGAGTCAAGCACAAGAGTGTTGGCATCAGAGAGCATCATGCGAGCAATCATACAACGGATTTTTTCGCCTCCGGAGAGTACAGATGCCTTTTTTAATACCTCTTCACCACTAAAGAGCATTTTGCCTAAGAACCCTTTTAGATAAATTTCAGAAGAGTCTGAACTAAATTGGCATAACCAATCCACAAGATTAAGATCATTTTCAAAAAAAGAACTATTGTCGAGAGGAAGATAGGCATTTGTGATCGTTTGTCCCCAGTCAAAATTGCCTTTGTCTGCTTTACGATTACCCATAATGATTTCAAACAAGGCTGTCATTGCACGAGGATCGCGACTTAAAAATGCTACTTTGTCTCCTTTTTCTATTTGGAAATTTACGTCGCTGAATAGCGTTTCCCCTTCAATAGTAGCTTCCAGGCCTTTTACCTCCAAAATCTTATTTCCTACTTCACGATTTGGAGTGAATATGATTCCCGGATATCGACGACTTGAGGGTTGAATTTCGTCGATATTGAGTTTTTCGAGCATCTTCTTGCGACTTGTCGTTTGTTTGCTTTTTGAGACATTGGCACTAAAACGTTGGATAAACTCAAGCAGTTCCTTGCGTTTCTCTTCAGCCTTTTTATTAGCAGCCTGTTGTTGACGTAGAGCAAGTTGAGAAGATTGGTACCAGAAACTATAGTTTCCAGCGAATAAAGATACTTTATTGTAGTCTATATCAAGAGTGTGAGTGCTGACAGCATCAAGGAAGTGTCGGTCGTGGCTAACGACTAATACGGTGTTTTCAAAATTTGAAAGATAATTTTCTAACCATGCTACGGTTTCGAGGTCAAGGTCATTTGTCGGCTCGTCAAGTAATAGATTATCAGGATTACCAAAGAGTGCTTTTGCAAGCAAAACGCGAACCTTTTCGTTGGCACTCATATCCTTCATTAGCATATAGTGTCGGTCTTCTTTGATACCAAGTCCACTAAGTAGGGCAGCAGCATCACTTTCAGCATTCCACCCCTCCATTTCAGCAAATTTCTCTTCTAATTCAGCAGCACGAATCCCATCTGCATCGCTAAAATCCTCTTTAAGATAAATAGCATTTTTTTCTTGCATCACGTCCCAAAGAACAGTGTGTCCACGAAGCACGGTTTCGATAACAGTGCATTCGTCAAACTCAAAGTGGTCTTGAGATAGCACAGACAATCGTTCTCCGGGCCCGAGTGTTACGCTTCCATGTGTAGGAGAAAGTTGCCCGGATAGAATTCGCATTAAAGTAGATTTCCCTGCACCATTTGCTCCAATGATGCCATAGCAGTTGCCATGAGTAAATGTCAAATTAACATCTTGAAAAAGAACACGTTTGCCAAATTGAATTCCTAAATTATTTACTTGAATCATTTCTAAATTTCTGAATTAAAGAGAATTGGACTCTTCTATGATTAATAAAAAAAGGAAAATATGGGTCAAATTTTACAAAGACTCACAAAATCGGAGTGCAAAGTTAGACAAAATATGTAAGAATCGCAACTTACAATAATTAATCACACAGACCTTTAAATAATCAAGGAGATATAAAAAAGAGGAGATAAAAAATAGATTATCTATTGTTTTGCTGATTATAAATAGTTAATTTTGTGGTCTCAAATCATTAATACATAAAATAAAATAGAAAAATGGCACTTTGGTTCGAATGTAAGGTTAGGTATGATAAAATGCAAGATAATGGTTCAGTGAAAAAAGTTAATGAACCATATTTAGTTGACGCATTGTCGTTTACAGAAGCAGAAGCTCGTATAATAGAAGCAATTTCACCATATATTTCAGGGGAATTTACAGTGTCGGCAGTCAAGAAGACTAAAATATCAGAAATATTTTGGAATGAAAGTGGCGATAGATATTATATGGTAAAAGTGATGTTTATCACAATAGATGAAAAAACAGCTGTAGAAAAAAAATCGGCAAGTTATATTCTGGTTCAAGCATCAGATTTTAGTTCAGCCCTTGAAGTATTCATGCAAGGCATGAAAGGGACGATGAGCGATTTTGAAATAGCATCAATTGCAGAGACTCCTCTGCGAGATGTGTTTCCGATTGATTTAGGTACAAAAACGGAAGAATAAACAGACAAATAAAATGAGTATAAGAGAGGCGATCAGTCAATTTAAAAGAGAATTGCCACATGATGTTTCACTTGTGGCAGTGTCTAAGTTTCATTCCGTCGAAGCAATCAAAGAAGCCTACGAATCGGGACAACGAATTTTTGGAGAAAGTAGAGTGCAAGAATTGTTGACAAAACAGCAAGACTTACCTTCCGATATCCAATGGCATTTTATAGGACACTTACAAACAAATAAGGTGAAACAACTAATAGGGAAAGTAGCTCTGATAGAGAGTGTCGATTCAGTCAGGCTGTTGCAATTGATTGATGCCGAGTCGCGAAAGAGAGAAGTGATAACAAATGTGTTGATGCAAATTCATGTAGCACAAGAGGAGACGAAATTTGGTTTTACACCTCAAGAACTTATGGATTATTTTGAACATCGAGAATTTGAAAGCCTGACTAATACACATATTTGTGGGGTTATGGGAATGGCATCTAATACAGATAATGAAGAGCGTATTAAAGCCGATTTTAAGACCATACGCAACGCATTTGATGAGATAAAAAATAATAAGGACTATGGGTTGCGAGGATTTGATATAGTGAGTATGGGAATGAGCCAAGACTATAAACTTGCAATTAACGAGGGGAGTACGCACGTCAGAATAGGCAGCTATATATTTGGAGAACGTCAATATTAATAAGAAATAAAAATAATACGATTATGACACAAACAGCAATTCCAGCCAAACGTGGCAACTATGTGTTGCCGATTATTATTACGTTTGCATTGTTTTTTATGATAGCTTTCGTAACAGGTTATCAGAATCCGTTGGGCTCTATTATAAAAAACATTTCCGGAGGTAGTACATTTTGGACACAATTAGGCAATCTTATGAATTTCATTGCCTATGCATTTATGGGGTATCCGGCAGGTGTAATATTACAAAAGAAAGGATATAGAGTATCAGCATTGTTGGCATCTATAGTTGGATTCATCGGTGTGTTGTTAACATTCATATCGGGAACCATGGATTCAACAAGAAGCCCTGAGGCTGTGCTTACAATCTATATGATAGGGGCATTTATTGCCGGTTTTTCAATGTGTATGCTTAATAGTGTAGTAAATCCTTTGATGAACTCTATGGGTTCAACACCTGATAAAGGAAATCAAATGCTTCAATTTGGAGGAGCTTGCAATTCACTTGGTGCGACATTGGCACCGGTAATTGTTGGTTATATCATTGGAGGACAAGCAACTCAAATATCAAATGTGAATCCCGTATTTTTTATGTGTATGGGAATCTTTGCTGCTGCAATTATAGTGCTTTACTTTTCCAAACTTCCGGAGGCACCGGACTTTGGTAAGGTAAAAGAAAAAATTGAAGCTAAAGGAGCATTTAAATATTCAAATTTTGTATTAGGTATTGTGGCAATTTTTTGTTATGTCGGTATAGAAGTGGGAATTGCAAATATTACTATGCAATATATTTCAAATGATGCCATACCGATGCAAAATGGGATAAATGTAGCCGAACCGGAAACAGTTGCGGGATTTATAGTCGGAATGTATTGGTTGTTGATGCTTGTCGGACGATTATTAGGAGGAGTCGTAGGTTCGAAAGTGTCAAGTCGTATGATGCTAACGATTGTAACTATCGTTGCAATGTTGTTCGTTGCATCAGCAATACTCATATCACCGGAATCTACAGCTTCAATATTTGGAATTTCTAAAGAGGGAGGCTTGTCGTTTGAACTCTTCGATGTTAGATTAAGTGTATTCCTATTAGTAATGTGTGGCTTATGCACATCGGTAATGTGGGGTGCAATTTTTAATCTTTCAGTTGTTGGATTGGGAAAATATACTCAAGTGGCATCAGGTATTTTTATGATAATGGTTTGTGGAGGAGGTATCGTTCCATTCATACAGACATATCTTGTTGATGCATTCGGTTACTTGAATAGTTTTTGGTTAGTTTTTGGACTTTTGGGTTTCATATTATTTTATGCATTAGTAGGTTCAAGAACCCGAAAAAATTAAGGAAATAACATCAAAACATGTGAAAAATTTTTAAAATATGCTCATTATTACTAACTTTGCAGAGATAATGAGCATATTGTTATTATAGCAGAAAAATGATTAAATAAAAAATAGAATGAATTCAAATCGTTTGACAAATGCTGCAGATAATGTCAGAGTATTGATAGCAGCAATGGTAGAGAAATCAAAATCGGGACACCCCGGAGGCTCTATGGGAGGAGCGGATTTTACAACAACATTATATTCAAAGCATTTAGTTTATGATCCTGAAAATCCTCGTTGGATAGCACGCGATCGATTTTTTCTTGATCCCGGACATATGTCGCCGATGCTATACGGAGTGCTTGCATTGACAGGTAAGTTCACAATTGAAGAGTTGCAGAACTTTCGTCAATGGGGAAGTGTAACAAGTGGACACCCGGAACTTAATGTCGAGCGTGGTATAGAAAATGGTTCAGGACCACTCGGACAGGGCCACGTGATGGCTGTTGGTGCTGCTATTGCAGAACGATTCTTGGCAGCTCAATTTGGAGAAATTGTTGCACATAAAACTTATGCATTTATTAGTGATGGTGGTATTCAAGAGGAGATTTCGCAAGGAGCAGGCAGAATAGCGGGTTATCTTGGATTGAATAATCTGATAATGTTTTTTGATTCAAACGATGTGCAATTATCGACAAAGGTTAATGAAGTAACTGCTGAAGATACGGCTGCAAAATATCGTGCATGGAATTGGAATGTTATTGAAATCGATGGAAATAATCCGGAAGAAATTTCAGAGGCCATTGAGACTGCACATAAAGAAACTAATCGCCCGACACTAATAATCGGGCATACAATAATGGGTAAGGGTTGTGTTGCAGCAGATGGCTCAAACTTCGAGGGTCAAGTTTCTACGCATGGACAACCATTGAGTAAGGCTGGTGCCGATATAGAAAAAACGATTATAAATCTTGGAGGAGATCCGGCAAATCAATGGGAGATAAGATCGGACGTAAAAGATTTGTTTGAACAACGTCGTCAAGAGCTGAAAGAGATTGTAGCACACCGTCATGAAGAAGAAGATAAATGGGCAAAACAAAATCCGGAACTTGCTCAACGTTTGCAAGATTATATAGATGGTAAGTTGCCTGAAATTGATTTTGATGCAATTTCGTATAAAGAAAATTTAGCGACACGTTCGTCATCTGCAGTTGTATTATCAGTGCTTGGGGATTATGTTCGTAATATGATAGTTTCAAGTGCAGACTTGGCAAATAGCGACAAGACCGATGCATTCCTTAAAAAAACTCATGCTATGATAAATGGCAATTTGTCGGGTGGTTTTTTACATGCCGGTGTAGCTGAATTGACAATGGCTTCAATCATGAATGGTATTGCATTACATGGAGGTCTAATTGCTGCATGTGGCACATTCTTTGTATTCAGTGATTATATGAAACCTGCAATTAGAATGTCAGCCTTAATGCAGTTGCCGGTTAAATATATTTTTACTCACGATGCATTCCGTGTTGGAGAAGATGGTCCAACTCATCAGCCGGTAGAGCATGAGGCTCAAATGCGATTGCTAGAGGAAATGAAAAATGAAAATGGAGAGCCAAGTGTATTAGTTCTTCGTCCGGCTGATTCAGCAGAAACCATTGAGGCATGGAAATTGGCAATGCAAACGACAGACCGTCCAACAGTTCTAATATTATCACGCCAAGATGTAAGCGACCTTCCGTCAGTTTCCGGTAGTAGAAGATCTGATGCTAAAGGATTATTGAAAGGAGGATACACTATCATGCCGGAAAAAGATGCAGATGTTATTTTAGTAGCAAATGGTAGTGAGGTGTCGCTTCTTTGTGAAGTTGCTGAAGAGCTAAAGAAACAAGGTGTTAAACCACAAGTTGTATCTGTGCCTTCAATAGGATTATACATGACTCAGACTAAGGAATATAAAGAAACTGTAATTCCTACAGGAGTAAAAATATTTGCTCTAACAGCAGGAGTGCCATCAACAATGCATGCTATTGTAAAAGGAGATTACAAAATTTATGGACTTGAAAGATTCGGAGCTTCAGCACCGTATAAAGTGCTTGATGATAAATTTGGGTATACAAAATCAAATATTTTAGAGCAAGTACAACATTTTTTAGGTTAAAATTGTTGATATATAAAAAAAATATTGTAATTTTGCCTCATTGAAAACAGAATTAATTAAAATTTTTAAATAAAAGATTATTATAGTATGAAGAAAATTGCTTTATTTGCACTTGCATGTGCATCAATTTTTGGAGCTTCAAGTGTTAATGCACAAGAAGTTACATATGTTGAGGACTGCAGCCAAGGTTTGCTCCTTAACCGAGTTCAAGATAATTGGTTTATCACTCTTCAAGGTGGTCCAATGGTGACGTTTAATTCATACGATTCTCAAGCTGATTTCGTAGATCGTATAGGTGGTTCAGTTGCTCTTTATGGTGGTAAATGGTTTACTCCTGTATTTGGAGCACGTTTTGGTGTGAATGCTGTTCTTCCTAAAGGCGCTACTACAGCAGATGGTCGTTTCCGTGATGTAGATGCTGATGCTTTTGCTAATGGTTACTATCCTGAAAAATATTTTTCAGTAGGTCCTGAAGTTGATTTGATGGCTAACCTAACAAATTGGATTTGTGGTTACAAGCCAAATCGCGTTTATAATGCAGTGCTTCATGCAGGTGCCGGTGGTTACTTCTCTTTCGATAGCGAATGGGATTATGCAAGTTATCGTCAACTATTCATGAATATTGGTTTGCAAAACAATTTTGCTGTATCTAAACAAGTAGATCTTTTCATCGATGTTCAAGGAACAATCGTTGATAGCAAAAAAGCATATGTAGCAGCACAAGTTGGTTTCACTTATAAATTTAAAAATCGCGATTGGAATTGCCCAATCACAGCTGTATGCCCAACTTGGAAATATACAGATGCAGAAGGTGATGCTCTTGTAGCTCGTCTTGCTAATGCAGACAAAAAAGTTAAAGATCTTCAACGTCAACTTGACGAATGTATGAATCGTCCAATGCCAGAATGCGAAGAAGTTGATAGAAATCTTGCTACAATTTACTTCCCAATCAACGTTACTACACTTACTAAACGTGAAAAAACTCTCGTATATGCTATCGCTAATGAAATGAAAAACAATCCTGAAAACACTTATGTTCTTACAGGTTGGGCTGACAACTACACTGGTACAGAAGACTACAACGCTCGTATGCGTGAACAACGTGTAGAAACAGTTAAAAATATTCTTATCGAAGCAGGTGTTGCTGAAAGCCAAATTGAAGTAACAACTAACTCTGGCAACTTAACTGACTACGGTGTGAAAGGTGCTCAATTCGACCGTGCTGTAACTGTAGTTCTTAAATAAGAATTCAAAATTTAAAAATAGAGCCTGCTGATTCAGCAGGCTTTTTTTATTTAATTTAAAAGATTAATTTAAACTCTGTCGCTATCCGTAGTTAAGTTCTTATCCTCTCATAGAATTTGTATTATTACAATGTATTGGGCGAAAATAAAATAAAAAGGCTGAATCCCGTAAATAGATTCAGTTTGAATTTTATTGAATTAAAGTATAATGAAAATCTAACGCGTGTTAATTTTTTAACAACGTTATATTATAGATTTAAAGATGTTGCAATTTTTGTTAGAGTATTCCAGAGACTATTATCAGGAATTGGAGCCTCTACTAAAATTTTCTTTTTAGAAACCGGGTGTGTGAATTCTATCCGACGTGCCAATAATGATATGTTGCCGTCAGGATTGCTTCTTTTTGCCCCATATTTAAGATCTCCCTTTATTGGGTGTCCGATTGATGATAATTGTACCCTAATTTGGTGTTTTCTCCCCGTCATTAGGTCAACTTCAAGAAGTGAAAAATTCTCTCCAGACGCAATTACTCTATATTTCAATTCAGAACGAAGAGTGCCCTTGCGTGGAGTTAATGATGCATATGATTTGTTATTTCGTTCTGTAGAAGAAATGTAATGGACAAGATGATCAGATTGATTTTTAGGGTGTCCATGTACAATAGCCCAATAAGTTTTATTTATCTCGTGTTTTTGTAGCATTTCGTTAAGGCGAGATAAGGCTTTACTCGTTTTTGCAAAAATAACTAATCCACCAACCGGGCGGTCAATGCGATGAACGACTCCACAGAATACCTGTCCGGGTTTTGCATATTTTTCTTTGATATATTGTTTCACTATATCAACAAGTGGAGTATCACCTGTTTTGTCTCCTTGAACAATTTCTCCGGGAGCTTTATTTACAATAATAATATGGTTATCTTCGTACAATACTTCCATAATAAATAAAAAAACCGACTGTATTAGTCGGTTAGTTTAGTGGCGGGGGCAGGACTCGAACCTACGACCTTTGGGTTATGAGCCCAACGAGCTACCACTGCTCCACCCCGCGATGTATCAAACTTCAAAGCATCTTACGAATTGCATCTCTTCGTTGTTTGTTGTTTGCGAGTGCAAAGGTAGAAATAATTTTTGAATTTACAAAATTTTTCGAAAGTTTTCTTTAATTTATGTCAAATATCATAGTTGTATGTAGTGTTCACCTGTCAACTTAGAATTAATGTGGATTGATAAAAAATGCTGATTTGTGATTAGATAAGGTTAATTTTAACAAAATTTAATTTTTTTTATTTTGTGGATATAAAAAAATCGTTTAATTTCGCACATAAATTGCTGAAATGTGCAACATTCTTGTTGAGAAAATGCAAGAATAAGGTAATGATATGGTGATAAAAACACGTGATAAACTTATAGAAGTAGCTCGTCAACTCTTTGCCAATAAAGGAGTTGAAAATACGACTATGAATGATATCGCAAATGCCTCTGATAAGGGAAGGCGTACCATATACACATATTTTAAAAATAAGCGCGATATTTTTAATGCTGTTATTGAAAGCGAAACCGAACAATTGCTTGAGAAGTTGCGTCTTATTGTTAAGAAGAATATATCCCCTGAAGATAAACTAATTGAATATGTCAATTGTCGATTCGAAGCAATGAGAGAAATAGTGTATCGTAACGGGTCGCTCAGGGCAGGTTTTTTTAGAGATGTAAGAAAGGTGGATAGAGCTCGTAAGATTATATCTCAAAAAGAGATAGCAATGCTTAGAGAAATACTTTCAGAAGGTGTCTCAGAAGGTGTTTTTGAGATAGTAAACATTAATCATGTAGCGACTATAATTACACATGCGATTCATGGTCTTGATGTACCATATATTAGGGATAACCTTGCTGATCAAGGTGTAGATAAAACGATGCTGAAAAAATATTTAAGTGGAATAATACTAAAAGGTATAAATAAACGATAGAATGTATATAAATTCAATAGGCTTTTATGTGCCTTCACAAAGAATATCAAATGACTATTTTTTAGATGTTAACGGATTGACAAGTGATTGGATAGTTCAGCGTACCGGTATAAACACTCGCTCGAAAACTAATCCGGGAGAAGGTCATGACTCAATGGGGTTGGCAGCAATTGAGAATGCTTTGCTTTCATTGCCATATGATGTTAAAGAAGTTGATTTAATAGTGTCTGCTGCATATTCTGCATATGACACTGTTGCAACTTTAGCTCATGTGGCACAGCGTAGATTTGACATTGATGGGGCTAAAGCAGTATATGCTTCTGCAGCATGCTCGTCATTCATTAATGGCATGGAAATTATTGAAGGATATTTTGCTTCTGGGAAAGCAACAAAAGCATTGTTGATCTGCAGTGAACATAATACCTATTATTCTAACGAATCGGATCCAAAGTCGGGGCATTTGTGGGGAGATGCTGCCGTAGCATATTTTATATCAAAGGAAAAAGTTGCCGAAACTGATTGGAGAATTCTTAATGTGTTTACACAAGGATTAGGCAATATCGGGAAAGGTCCGGATGGTGTTAAGTTGCGTCCGAAAGAAGATGGTATCACAATGCCAGATGGTAGAGATGTCTTTATCCACGCATGTCGATATATGATTCATGCTCTGAATAAATCACTCGAACAAACAAACCTTCAGATTGAAGATATGGCATATTTGATATGTCATCAAGCTAATAAACGAATTGTTGCCCAGGTGGCCCATCAATTGAACAAGCCAATGACATCGTTTATCAATAATATAGAAGAACTTGGGAATACGGGTTCAGCATCTGCACCACTTGTATTAGCTCAAAATAGAGATAAAATAAAAAAAGGAGAAAAGGTCGCTTTGATAGTTTTCGGAGGGGGCTATTCATGTGGGTCATTAATAGTAGAAAAATAGTTTAATTAAATAATATATTAACATGAAATTATTAGAAGGAAAGACCGCATTGGTAACAGGAGCGGCTCGAGGTATCGGTAAAGCCATTGCATTGAAATTTGCACAAGAAGGGGCAAATGTAGCATTTACAGATTTAGTGATAGATGAAAATGGTAAAGCTACAGAAGCAGAAATTACAGCACTCGGAGTAAAGTGCAAAGGATACGCATCTAATGCAGCTGATTTTTCACAAACAGAAGAAGTTGTAGCTAAAGTAAAAGAAGATTTTGGGGCTATAGATATTCTTGTTAACAATGCTGGAATTACAAAGGATGGTCTTATGATGAGAATGACTGAAGCTCAATGGGACGCAGTTATTAACGTGAATTTGAAATCATCATTTAATTTCATTCATGCAGTGTTGCCAATAATGATGCGACAACGCAATGGTTCGATAATCAACATGGCATCTGTCGTAGGTGTTCATGGTAATGCCGGACAAGCAAATTATGCAGCATCAAAAGCCGGTATGATTGCATTGGCTAAATCAATAGCACAAGAGGTAGGCTCTCGAGGAATTCGTGCTAATGCTATAGCACCGGGATTCATTGAGACTGCAATGACAGCTGCACTGCCTGAGGAAGTAAGAAAAGAATGGGCATCAAAAATCCCATTACGTAGAGGTGGTCAAGTTGAAGATATTGCCAATGTCGCTACATTCCTTGCTTCAGATATGTCAAGTTATGTATCGGGTCAAGTTATCCAAGTAGATGGTGGAATGAATATGTAATATAAGTCTGATTAATACATAATAGTGGGTTGCTTCAAAAGGGGCAGCCCATATTTTTTTACTAACTCGTGTTTTTTGAGGAACCATAAATTTTTGCTATCTTTGCGATGTGAAAATATGAGTGATATTTATTATACAATAAAAACGACAAGCGAGGCGATTTATCGAGAAAAGATGAGTCGTTTTCTTGCTTTTGCTGAGCCGGTGAACAGTGCAGAAGAAGCACGTCAAGTAATTAAGAAATATCAAAATGAATATCACGATGCACGACATGTGTGTTGGGCATATGTTATAGGACCTGATAGAAAAGAATATCAATTGAATGATAATGGAGAGCCTTCCGGAACGGCCGGTAAACCTATATTAGGGCAAATAAACTCATTTAATTTGACAAATATTGTTATTGCTGTTGTACGCTATTTTGGGGGGATTAAATTGGGTACCTCCGGTTTGATTGTCGCATACAGAGAGGCTGCACGAATGGCTATAGAAAGTGCTGAAATAATAGAATGTCATGAAAAGGTAAGTATATGCTTTACATTTCCTTATATGTCGATGAACTCAGTGATGAAGATAGCCAAGCGTGATGAAGTGGAGATAAAACAACAACAATTTGACAATTCGTGCTCTATGACAATAGAGATGCGTAAAGATTTGCACGAAGAAATAAAAGGGAGATTATTGTCTGTTGATGGTTTGACTCTTAATTCTTAATGCTTGAAAATCAGCAAATTTTAATAATAGATAAATGATATTATAAAAATAGAATTTTTAGGTAATAAATTGACAAAAACTTGGTTATGTCTGTAAAATTTAGTAATTTTGCATTTCCAATTCAACTTTTATAAATAGGGATTGTTACAGGATAGGTTAGTTAAAGTAAAAAATCTTAAAAAACAGATAAATTATGAGCAGAGAAAAGAAATTTCTGACTTGTGATGGGAATCAAGCTGCGGCACATATTAGTTATATGTTTAGTGAAGTTGCCGCAATATATCCAATCACACCCTCATCAACAATGGCAGAATATGTAGATGAATGGGCTGCATCTGGAAGGAAGAATATTTTCGGAGAGACAGTTCTTGTTCAAGAAATGCAAAGTGAAGCCGGAGCTGCCGGAGCCGTACATGGATCTTTACAAGCAGGAGCGTTAACATCAACATATACGGCATCTCAAGGTTTGTTGCTAATGATTCCAAATATGTATAAAATAGCAGGTGAGTTGTTGCCATGTGTATTCCACGTGTCTGCCCGTACGCTAGCTTCTCATGCATTATGTATTTTTGGAGACCATCAAGATGTGATGTCAGCACGTCAAACCGGGTTTGCAATGTTGGCAGAAGGTTCTGTTCAAGAAGTAATGGATTTAGCGGGAGTGGCACACTTGTCAACAATAAAGAGCCGTGTTCCATTTATAAACTTTTTCGATGGATTCCGTACATCACACGAAATACAAAAAATTGAAGCATTAGAAGAGAATGATCTTGCTCCATTGCTCGATAGAGAAGCACTTGCAGATTTTCGTGCAAGAGCATTAAATCCGGAAAAACCTGTTGCAAGAGGTATGGCAGAGAATCCGGACGTGTTCTTCCAACATAGGGAATCATCGAATAGATATTATGATGCAGTTCCTGCTATTGTAGAAGAATATATGGCTGAAATTAGCAAAATCACAGGTCGTAAGTATGGATTGTTTGATTACTATGGTGCAGAAGACGCTGAAAGAGTAATCATAGCAATGGGCTCAATCACTGAGGCAATCAGAGAATCAATTGACCATTTGATGCAAAAGGGAGAAAAAGTGGGTTTAGTTTCCGTACACTTATATCGTCCATTTTCAGCAAAACACTTTTTGGCTGCCTTGCCAAAGACAGTAAAGCGAATTGCAGTTCTTGACCGTACAAAAGAGCCGGGAGCCAATGGCGAACCATTATATCTTGATGTAAAAGATTGTTTGTATGGTGTGGAAAATGCACCAATAGTTGTTGGAGGCCGTTATGGATTAGGTTCTAAAGACACAACACCAGCTCAAGTGCTTGCTGTGTATGAAAATCTTTCATTGCCGACACCTAAGAATCATTTTACAATAGGTATAGTAGATGATGTTACGTTCACATCTCTCCCAGTTGGAGAAGAAATTGCATTAGGAGGAAAAGGGATTTTTGAAGCAAAATTCTATGGATTAGGAGCTGACGGAACAGTTGGAGCAAACAAAAATTCAGTGAAAATTATAGGCGACAATACAGATAAATATTGTCAAGCATATTTCTCCTATGATTCAAAAAAATCAGGTGGATTCACCTGCTCTCATTTGCGTTTTGGTGATAGTCCGATACGCTCAACATATTTGGTAAACACACCTAACTTCGTTGCTTGCCATGTTCAAGCATATCTAAATATGTATGATGTGATGCGTGGGTTACAACCAGGTGGAACATTCTTGTTAAATACAATTTGGAGTGGCGATGAGTTAGTTAAGAATCTGCCAAATAAGATAAAAAAATATCTTGCAAAAAATAATATTACATTCTATTATATTAATGCAACGAAAATTGCTCGCGAGATAGGATTAGGAAATAGAACAAATACAATTCTACAATCAGCATTCTTCCGTATTACAGAGGTTATCCCTGTTGAATTGGCTGTTGAGCAGATGAAAAAATTCATCGTCAAATCATACGGAAAGAAAGGAGAAGATGTAGTTAACAAGAATTATGCGGCTGTAGATAGGGGAGTGGAATATTTTACACTTGCTGTTGATCCTTCATGGGTAGACTTAGCCGATGATGAAGTGAAACAAAACAATGATCCTGCATTCATAAATGAAGTGGTTCGTCCGATTAATGCTCAAGATGGCGATCTTCTTCCGGTTTCTACATTTAAGGGCATTGAAGATGGTACATGGCAACAAGGTACGGCAAAATACGAAAAACGTGGAGTCGGAACATTTGTTCCGGAGTGGAATCCTGAAAATTGTATTCAATGTAATAAGTGTGCATACGTTTGTCCTCATGCATCAATTCGTCCGTTTGTTTTGACAGAAGAAGAATTGTCTAAAGCTCCATTCAATACAGACCATGCTTTACCTGCAATCGGAAAATCATTTACAGGTATGAAATTTATACAACAAGTGAATGTTCTTGACTGCCTTGGTTGTAGTAATTGTGTAGATGTATGTCCTGGCAAGAAAGGTGTAAAAGCTCTTGAGATGAAACCTCTAGAGACACAGTATGCAGAACAAAATAATTGGGAATATTGTGTTAATGAAGTCGCTTCAAAACAGCACCTTGTTGATATAAAATCCAATGTAAAGAACAGTCAATTTGCGACGCCAATGTTCGAGTTCTCCGGAGCATGTGCCGGTTGTGGAGAGACACCATACGTCAAATTAATTTCACAACTTTATGGTGACCGTCAAATGATATCAAATGCGACAGGTTGCTCATCAATCTATTCCGGTTCTGTTCCGTCAACACCATATTGTACGAATGAAAAAGGGCAAGGTCCGGCATGGGCAAACTCTTTGTTCGAAGATTTCTGCGAGTTCGGAATGGGTATGGTTCTTGCAACAGAGAAGATGCGAGCAAGATTAGAAGGATTGTTGACAGAAGTGCTTGATTGCGATAAAGCAACGGAAGAGTTAAAGTCTGCTGTAAGAGAGTGGTTTGAAGTTAAGGAAGATGGCGATAAATCTCGTGTTGTTACAGATAAACTTATCCCAATGATCGAGTCATGCAAAGCAGATGGTTGCGAATTGTGTGCAAAAATTTCTGAATTATCGCACTATCTTGTTAAACGTTCTCAATGGATAATCGGAGGTGATGGAGCGTCATATGATATAGGTTTCGGAGGTTTAGATCATGTGATTGCATCTGGCAAAAATGTGAATATCCTTGTGCTTGATACAGAAGTGTATTCAAATACAGGAGGACAGTCATCAAAAGCGACCCCAATAGGAGCAATCGCAAAATTTGCTGCAGCAGGTAAACGCGTGAGAAAGAAAGACCTCGGCATGATTGCTACAACATATGGTTATGTTTATGCTGCACAAATTGCAATGGGAGCTGATAATGCACAAACACTTAAAGCAATTCGTGAGGCAGAAGCATACGATGGCCCATCTATAATTATAGCATATTCTCCATGTATCAATCATGGTTTGAAAGCCGGTATGGGTAAGACTCAACAAGAAGAACAACTTGCAGTTGAATGTGGTTATTGGCATCTATGGCGTTATAATCCGGCACTTGAGGCAGAAGGTAAGAATCCATTCACTCTCGACAGCAAAGAGCCGGATTGGAGCAAATTTAAGGATTTCTTAAAAGGTGAAGTTCGTTACGCTTCAGTGATGAAACAATATCCAGCTGAAGCAGAAGAACTCTTCCAAGCTGCACAAGATAATGCACAATGGCGTTACAACAATTATCGTCGTTTAGCTCAACAACAATGGGGAGTTGCTCCTGAAGATAAATAATTAAATAAATTATATCATTAGAGAAAAGGGTCGATGGAGAACATCGACCCTTTAGTTTTATTCATTTGAAAAATATTATGAGGGTAATAAAGAAAAAAGGGAGATAACCTCAACGGTCGCTCCCTATGTAAGTTTAGTCTTTACAGGTAAAAAATCTTAAGGTAAAAAAGATTGTTTTAGGTTGGTGCAAAGTTAGACAATTTTTATTCTTTGACCAAATAAAAGTGGATAAATTGCTTAAAATATGTTTTTAAACATAAAAAATCAGTCCCAATAGTCAATTTTAAGTTCGTTTCCGTCGAATATAGCATATGAAAAAGTATTAATCCATTCTCCTAAAATAATTGCGTTGCAAGATTCAGAAATTGGCTCATTGACTAAAATATGTCTGTGTCCGTATATGAAGTAATTGATATTTGGGTTTTGCTTAAGATATTCTTTTGAAAATATAATGAGAGATTCATTGTCAACACCTTTGTATGGTTCGGGTTCAAATGCTGCTTTTCTGCTATTTTTGCTCCAAGAAAGAGCAAAAGGGATTGTCCATCGAGGGTGTATGGCAGCATAAAGGCGTTGACATATTTTGTTTCTGAATATAGAGCGAATAATTTTAAAAAGAGTTGGTAATTGCCCGACACCATCACCATGAGTGATAAAAAAGAGTTTGCCGTCAATGTTTCGTTCGATGTTTCCATCGATCACCTCTATACCGATTTCATTTTGAAGATAGTCAAAAATCCAAATGTCGTGGTTCCCTATAAGCCATGTGATTTTTATCCCGGAGTCAGACAATTCTGCAAGTTTGCCAAAGAAGCGAGTGTAGCCACGTGGTACGACGTGTTTGTATTCAAACCAATAGTCAAGAATATCTCCAACCAGGTATAATGCCTTAGCGTCATCTTTAATGTGATTTAGAAAACGCACAATTTTACGTTCGGCATCAAGAGGATTGTCGAAATATTTAGCACCGAGATGAAGGTCGCTGATAAAATAGGTTTTTGTACGATCGGTCATTATGTTTTTTTAAAGGAACCCGAGTTCGAGTTTGGCTTCTTCACTCATTAAGTCTTGTGTCCAAACAGGTTCGAACACTAATCTGAGGTCGATGCTTTTTGGACCATCAATGCTAAGGAGTTTTTGTCTGACATCTTCCATTATGAAATCAGCGGCAGGGCAATTAGGAGCCGTAAGAGTCATATCGACATGAAGCACTCCATCTTCTTGATTGTAGTCAATTTTATATATTAATCCTAAATCGTAGATGTTAACCGGTATTTCAGGATCATATACGGTTCGAAGCATCTCGATAGTTTTTTGTGTAATATCTAATTCTTTATTTTCCATGATGCAAAGGTAAATAAAAGTCGTGAGGTATACTATAAAAACAGTCAAAAAAGGCTATTTAAATGTTAATGATATGTTAAATTTAAGTAAAATTTACAGAATATTGTTTAAAATAAGATTTAATTGCTATATTTGCATAAAATTTAATCATTAAAATAATAAGTCATGAAACTAATGAAAAGATTAATTCTCGTTGCACTTGTAGTGGTGTTGGGAGTAGGTGCAGCAAATGCACAATTTAGATTTGGTGTTAAAGCCGGTTTGAACTTAAATAAACTTGATTTCAAGCATTTGGAAAACAATCTTGATGGTTCCAATGGATTGGGTTATACGGCAGGTTTAATGGCAGAGTTTACAATTCCTATTATAGGATTGGGTTTAGATGCATCACTAATGTATACTCGAATGAATTCAGAATCAGGTGTTACAACTGTTAACTCAAGTGGAAATATTGTAACAGAAGAAAAGGTGTTTGGTAAAAACTTTATTGAGATTCCGGTTAATTTAAAATATAAATTTAAATTACCTGTTGTGGGTAGTTTCCTTGCTCCGTATTTATATACAGGTCCGACTTTTGCTTTTAAGTTAGATAAAAACACGGTTGAATATTTAAAGGCGAAGACTTGTCAAATTGCGTGGAATGTAGGTTTAGGTATAGAACTATTCAATCATTTGCAAGTTGGTGCAAGTTATGGATTTGGTATTAATAATGTAGTTGAAAAAACTAATTTTGGAGGAATAAGTGCAGAAGTGCTTAAAGTGAAAAATAATTATTGGACAATTTCAGCGGCATATCTATTTTAAGATATAATTTCTACATTTTTGATAAGCAGTCGGAATTTATCCGACTGCTTTTTGTTTTAGAGTTAGCTAACATAAATAAAATTATAAGCGATGGAAGAGATATAATTTATGGATTGTTGTTGCAAGATTCGTAAATAAGAACTATTTTTGTGCTTTAAAAATTGGAGAGATGAAAAAAATTGTATTTACACTATTATTGGCAGTAGTATCAATATGTGCGTCGGCAGAATTTCGTTGGGGTCCGACAGCCGGAATAAATATTTCGACATATAATTTTCGTCAAGACTTAATAACGGTTGATCAATCATTAGGCTTTGATGTTGGTGTTTTAGGAGAATTAATGATTCCCGGCATAGGTTTTGGTATTGATTTAGGTATGCATTATAGCATGTATGGAGCAAAACTGCATTTAGGGGAGAAAGAGGTATGGTCGAGTGATGGGTTCAATACCGAACAGAGTTATCTTCATGCATTGCATATACCTATCAATTTAAAATTTAAATATACCCGATTAAATGGTATTGAACGTTATGTTGCCCCATTTGTATATGCCGGGCCGGTTTTTTCACTGCTTGTCGGTCATAATAAAGTTGAAGCATTGGAATATTCAGGTGGTTCGGTAATGATACAATGTGGTTTAGGAGCTGAACTGTTTGAGAATTTTCAGATTTCCGGAGGATATTATTGGGGCATGACATATGAATTACGAACTATTAAATTAGACAATTTCAGTGCAAAACCGGAAGGTTGGACAGTGAGATTGACATATTTGTTCTAAAGTGTCGAAGTTCGCCCAGGTCATATTGCCTTTGCCGTTATACTCCTCGTTCACATATTCCGTACCGGAAGAATTGGAAGAAGAGATAGAAGTGGGCAGTCGCGTACTGGTTCAATTCGGTTCAAAAAATTATTATAGTGGAATTGTAGAGTCGGTTCATACGGTAAGTCCTATTGGATATGCCGTTAAACCTATATTGTCTGTGTTAGATAATTATCCGTTGGTGCGTTATCCACAATTAAAGTTTTGGTATTGGATTTCGGAATATTATCTTTGTTCTATTGGCGAAGTTTATAAAGCTGCTGTTCCTTCCGGGTTAAAGATTGAGAGTGAAACAATAGTAACACTTAATCCGGATTATGAATATGATGAAAGTGATCGATTGACAGAACGAATGTCGCTTATTATTCAAATATTAGATATTAATAAGCGAATGAAACTCATTGATATAGAGCGAGAGTTAGGCATTAAACATATCAACAAACTTATCAATGACATGTTAGAACTTGAGATCATTCAAGTTGATGAGCGAATAGTTGATAAGTATCGAGCAAAAAAAGAGACAATAGTCAGACTTAATTGCGAACGAGGAGATCAAACACGATTACATGAACTATTTAATCTTGTTGGTCGCAGTCAGAAGCAAGAAAGAATGTTGATAGCCTATCTTGATATGTCAGAGTGGTTGCATTCGGAAAGAGATTTAGAAGATGTAGAGAAAAGAGCATTGATTGAAAAATCAATGGCATCAACATCAGTGTTTAATGCTTTAGTCGAAAAGGGGATATTTTCAATCTATAAGAAAGAAATAAATCGATTTAAGCTTTCGAAATCTAATATAGTGGCATTGCCAAATTTGACGTCGGAACAATTACGGGCATATAATGAGATAGTTGATAATTGGAAAACTAAAGATGTAGCACTACTGCGAGGTGTTACAGGAAGTGGTAAAACAGAGATATATTCGCATTTAATAGAAGCAGTGCTTGAACAAGGTAATCAGGTGCTTTATCTTGTTCCGGAAATTAGTCTTACAACACAACTAACCACACGTTTGCAACGAATCTTTGGAGAACGACTTATAATTTATCATTCCAAATTCACAGATAATGAGCGTGTCGACATATGGAAGAAACTATTAAGGACAACAGAACCGTTAATTATCTTAGGTGTGAGGTCATCAGTTTTCTTGCCATTTTCCCGACTTGGCATGGTTATCGTTGATGAAGAACATGAACCAAGTTACAAACAATATGATCCGGCACCTCGATATAATGCTCGAGATGCTGCAATCGTACTTGCTTCTATGCATGGGGCCAAAACATTGCTTGGCAGTGCAACACCTTCAATAGAGTCTTATTATAAAGCGAAAATCGAGCGATACGGCATGGTTGAACTACTTGAGCGTTTTCAAGGAATAAATATGCCAGATGTTGAGGTCGTTGATATGCGAGAAATGCGTAAAAAGAAAGAAAATAATGGGATTTTTTCGACTCCAATGTTAATGTCTGTACGCAATGCTTTGGATAATGGTAAACAATCAATCATGTTTCAGAATAGAAGAGGTTTTGCCCCGATTGTCGTATGTAAGGAATGTGGTTGGACTCCTAAATGTGTGAATTGTGATGTCTCTTTAGTATATCACAAACGAACGAACGAAATACGTTGCCATTATTGTGGTCATACGTTATCATTACCACCCCTTTGTCCTGCATGTGGGCAAAACGGTGTGGAAATTTATGGTTATGGAACAGAACGAATAGCAGAGTCTCTTCAAGAAATTTTCCCGGAAACCAAGGTGGCACGTATGGATTTAGATACTACACGAAATAAGGATAGCTACGAAGAGATTATAGATGCATTTTCGCATCACCAAACAGATATTCTTGTCGGTACGCAGATGGTGTCTAAAGGACTTGATTTTGAAAATGTAGCTATTGTAGGTGTCTTAAATGCTGATACGATGCTAAATTTTCCGGATTTTAGAAGTAATGAACGTGCATTTAATATGTTAGAGCAAGTTGCAGGTCGTGCCGGAAGAAAACATGAACGAGGAAAGGTAATAATCCAAACCACAGATCCTGAAAACCCGATTATAAAATATGTGAAAGCACATGATTATTTAGGATACTATAAAGAAGAACTAACAGAGCGTAGTAGATTTTGTTTCCCTCCATTTACAAAAGTCATCAACATATATTTAAAGCACAAAGATGAAGCAATTGTAGATAGAATTGCCGTAGATTATACAATAGCTCTGCAAAAAGTGTTCGGTGAAAGAGTGTTAGGACCTGAAAAACCATTTGTGTCAAGAGTCGCTACATACTATCTTCAATGTATAATGCTCAAAATAGAAGCAAAAGCATCAATGCGAAAGGTTAAGGCATTGTTACGACAGATCTATGAAAAGATGTCGGAAGATAGACAGATGAAAAACGTTGTCCTCTACTACGATGTTGACCCCGTCTGAGTAATCTCATAATTGTGAAATTGTTTAAGACACGTTATAGCCGACATTTGTCGATTGTCAGCGACTAATAACAAAAATTAGGGGAATCTAACGCCCCCCCCCTAATAAAATATGTTCTCAATTAAATCTGCTATTTTGCCGTTTGAATGAATTTAATTGTGGCATAACTGAAACAATAGTCTGCATCTTTTAATAATAATTCTATAACCCTCTCTTGTTGACCAGTGTTTTCCGAAATATTGCATTCCAAAGAAGATTCAAATGAATATTCGTTTTTATCTGCAACTCTTAAGCCATATTTGGAGCAAGGAGATCGGTAGGGTGGAGATGCCACTCTTGTGAATTTCCTTATAATTCAGTTGCTGATGATTGATGATTGCAGATTTTTTTGTATCTTCGCAGATTGTTTATAGCATTTCATGCAAGTAACATGAAAACTTGTGAAATCAGGCAATGAAAAGTGAATAAGATGAACAGTCAGATGAAAAAAAATATGCTGTACGATGAATTTGATCACAATCATCTATGGCACCCCTATACTTCTACACATAACCCACTGCCAACATATAAAGTGGAGAGTGCAAAAGGAGCAATAATAAGGCTCGCTGATGGCACAGAGTTGGTTGACGGTATGTCGTCATGGTGGTGCGTTATTCATGGATATAATAATAAAGACTTGAATGATGCAGCAAAGGCTCAAATTGATAAGATGAGCCATGTGATGTTTGGGGGATTTACTCATGATCCGGCAATAGAACTTGGTAAATTGTTGTTGAGTATAATGCCCAAATCAATGAATCATATATTTTATGCAGATAGTGGTTCGGTGGCAACAGAAGTGGCATTGAAAATGGCAGTTCAAGCTCAAAATGATTCACGTCGAACTAATTTTGCAACCATACGTACAGGCTATCATGGAGATACGTGGAATGCAATGAGTGTTTGTGATCCGGTAACCGGAATGCATGGAGTGTTTGGTTCAGCATTGCCGGTGAGATATTTTGCTCCATCTCCACAGTGTCGGTTTAATGAAGAATGGAATCCGATCGATTTTGAGCCGATGCGTAAGCTCATAGATGAACATCACAGCGAATTGGCAGGTGTGATACTCGAACCCATTGTGCAAGGAGCAGGAGGAATGAGATTCTATCACCCTCAATATCTTCGAGAACTACGGGCAGAATGCGACAAGTATGGTATCTTGTTAATTTTTGATGAGATTGCAACGGGATTTGGGCGTACGGGTAAGATGTTTGCATGGGAACATGCAGGTGTTGAGCCGGATATAATGTGCATTGGGAAAGCACTTACCGGAGGCTACATGACTTTGAGTGCTGTTGCAACTAATTGTAAAGTTGCAGATATGATTTCTAATGGAGATGCCGGTTGCATGATGCATGGACCGACATTTATGGCAAATCCATTGGCTTGTGCAGTTGCATTACAATCAACACAAATGTTGATAAAATCTGATTGGAAAAATAGAATTAGTCGTATTGAAATGATTCTGCAACAACTACTTTCACCTGCTACTGAATGGAAATGCGTAGAGAATGTCAGAGTATTAGGTGCTATCGGTGTAGTTGAGTTGAAAGAAAATATTAATGTAGGAGATTTTCAAAAATTGTGTGTCAGAGAAGGAGTATGGATACGTCCATTCGGCAAAAATGCATATATAATGCCCCCTTTCATGGCTGTAACTGATGAGCAAGTAGAGAAATTGTGTGTAGCAATGCTAAAAATCATAAAAGAACTCTATTCAAGATAAAATATAGATGCGAGATTATAGTGCTATTTTAGACAGTCTGCGCGAGGAATCACGTCTTAGAACTCTTCCTAATGAATTTGATAATGGGAAAATAGATTTCTCATCTAATGATTATTTAGGATTGTCAGTGAGATATGACCTTGTGGAACGATTTTTTGAACAAATAGATGGTTTGAAAATGTCATCGTCAGCCTCACGTCTATTGGCATCATCGCAATCAGAATATGCAGAATTAGAAGAATTGTTATCTCGTGCATATATAAAAGATGTGTTGCTATACAATTCCGGTTATCATGCTAATGTGGGTACTGTATCGGCATTAGCATCAGTTGATACGCTCATTATAGCAGATAAATTAGTACATGCTAGTATTATCGATGGGATAGTGCTTTCTAAAGCTCCTTTCAAACGATTCCGACACAATGATATTAATCAGTTGCATGATATAATAAAGGAGAATATTAATAAGTATAAACAATTACTTGTTATTACAGAATCAATTTTCAGTATGGACGGAGATGAAACTCCTCTTGAAGAGTTGATTGAGATAAAAAAAGAGTATCCAGAATTATTAATCTATATAGATGAAGCACATGCTTTAGGTGTCAGAGGGAAAAGAGGACTTGGAATTTTAGAAGAGAAAAATATCATTGATTATGTTGATGTAGTAATTGGCACGTTTGGCAAGGCTTGTTGTTCGATGGGGGCATTTGTTGCAACATCGCCAACAATTAAACAATATCTGATAAATTCATCTCGAAGTTTTATTTTCTCAACAGCACTACCCCCAATTAATGTGGCATGGACACTATTCATTTTGAAGCGAATAATGACTATGAATGGGGAACGTGAATATTTAGGTTCAATAAGTAGAAGATTTAGAGATGGATTAGAAAAAATAACGGGCGAGAAAAATATATCAACAACTCAGATTGTCCCATTAATAATTGGTGATTCTAAACAAGCCGTAGAGTGGTCTCAAAAGTTGAGAGATAGTGGCTATGTTGCATTGCCAATTCGAAAGCCAACTGTGCCGGAAGGTACAGAAAGAATTAGATTTAGTTTGAGTTCTTCAATGAAAATTGAAGAAATAGATAACTTGTTAATTAAAATTAAGGAAATACATGAAACAAGCGTTCTTAAATAGAAAATATAATCAAGGGCGTTTGATATTAATATATGCCGGTTGGGGTAGTGATATGTCATTATACGAACATATAAATATGCCCGGTTGGGACACGATGCTCTGTTGGGACTATGATGATTTCAGCTTTGATGTGGCAATGATTAAAGATTATCATACAATATATCTTTATGCATGGTCTCTTGGAGTGTTTGCAGCCACTCAATCACTAAAAGATGTAAGATTGGCTAAAGCCATTGCCATAAATGGGACAATGCTACCGGTGTCAGATGATTACGGAATTCCAATAGATATATATAAAGGTACTCTTGAAAGTCTGAATGATCGTAATCTGGTAAAATTTCAGATGCGTATGTTTGAAAATTCAACTGAATATAAAAAATACATAGAACTTTTACCACTGAAAAATGATATTGACAAACTCAAACAACAATTAAGAAACGTACAAGAATCATTGCCGACGAAACAAACGATGAATTGGACATATGCCTTTGTAAGTCGAAATGATAGAATTTTTCCGTTTGAAAATCAAAAGAAAGCTTGGACAGGTGTCTCTGATATTATTGAAATTGATAAACCCCATTTTGTCGATATCAATGAGATAATCAAAACAACGATTATTTTACAAGAGCAAGTAGCATCTCGATTTAGTAAAAGCATGTGTACATATAATGAAAATGCTCAAGCTCAAAATATAATTGCTCAACAACTTGCCGAAAAATTAAAAAAGTCAGGTAAAAGACAAGGCAAGAGCCTCTTGGAGATAGGAAGTGGGACAGGATTATTTACAAATAGATATGCACAAATAATAGATGTTGATGAAGCGACGCTAATAGATCTTTGTGAAATTCCTCAGCACAAATTTACTGAAAAACTACGAAATATTAAGGCAGATGCCGAGCAATGGCTTGAACATTTATCGGAAGATGTAAAATTTGATTTTATATTATCTGCATCAACAATTCAATGGTTTGTTGATATAGATAGATTTTTTAGAAATTGCAAGTTGCACTTATCTGAGAATGGGGTGCTTTGTATCTCAACATTTATTGCCGGGAATCTCTATGAACTTGATGAATTCAGAGTGTCGCCAATAAAATATTATTCTGTTGAACAATATACAGATATATTGAAAAGATATTTTGATAAATTTTCTGTATATGAAGATAAAATAGAATTATCGTTTGATTCGCCTCAAGATGTGTTAAAACATCTCAGATTAACCGGTGTAACTGCATCTGGGAAAAAGAGCAATATAACTGATTTAAAGCGATTAATTGCTAATTATCCAAAGACTGCTTCAGGACACTATGTATTAACATATCGTCCTATATATATATATGTTGAAAATAATTAAATTAATAAAATATTATGAATAAAAAGTTTTTTGTTTTTTCTTTGTTTCTTGCTATAGCAGTAGGATTGGTATCATGTAGTTCAGAAAAAAAAGTTGAAGTAAAAGTAGTTGAAGAAACCGTAGTAGAGGACACAATCCCATATAGAGTTTTAGAGAACTATACACTAAAAAAAGGTGTAAAAGAAATTCTAACACCTATGATTACTACAACAAAAACATTTGAAAATTATTTTAAAGCAGAAAAAAATGCAACAAAGATAGATTTTTCACAAGATTTTGTGATTGCTGTTGCATTACCATCAACTGATTTATCAACAATAGTTGCACCATATGAGTTGGCATATAAAGACACAGATCGATTGTTGTTCACCTATACTGTAGAGCGAGGAACGGAGAAAGTAGCTTCCTATCGTCCACTACTTTTAATAGCAGTGCCATATTCATTTAAGGCATACGTTGAAGTTAAGGAAATAAAATAATAGATATGTTTCCCAAAAAGATATTTGTAACCGGCATAGGTACGAATGTCGGCAAGAGTTATGCCACCGGCTGGTTGGCAAAACAATTATGTGAATCCGGTGTGAGCGTTATAACACAGAAGCTTATTCAAACCGGTAATCAAGATATGAGTGAAGATATAGATATTCATCGAAAAGTGATGAATATCCCGTTGCAAGCTGTTGATTTGAACCATCTTACAGCTCCTATTATTCTGTCATATCCGGCATCGCCTCATTTATCAGCAAAAATAGATAACGTGGATATAGATTTCTCCATTGCAACAAAAGCTGCAGATTCACTCTTAAATGATTATGAGGCTGTATTAATTGAAGGAGCGGGTGGAATAATGGTTCCATTGAAAGATGATTATTTGACAATTGACTATATTGTAGATGAATCATTGCCGGTTGTTGTAGTTACCAATGGTCAGTTAGGTTCTATAAATCATACGTTGTTGACTCTTGAAATACTCAAATCTCGTGAGGTAAGAATTTATGCTGTAATATACAATCCATATTTCGATGAAGATAAAATCATTTGTGAAGATACGATTAACTATTTAGAAAATTATATTCACAAAAATTATTGTGCTACAAAATTTATGTTGATGTCTGATGCTTTAATTGATTGACAAACAAATAAGTAAGTATTTGCTCTTAAATGTTAAATTTCTGTTTCAGAAAATAAATAAAAAATTATATTAATTTTGTGTATTAAAAACTATATATTGTGGAATTAACGGAATCAACAAATTATCAAGTGTCAATTACAAAAGAAGAGTTATCTATGCTTCCTTTGGCAACATTTGATTCTCCAATAGTTGTCGTTGATAAGTCTTCAGATGTGGAATCAGCGATTGAGGAGATAAGGAAATTCCCAATCATAGGATTTGACACAGAAACAAAACCATCTTTCAGTAAAGGGACAAGAAATAAAGTTTCGTTAGTACAAATATCAACAGATTCAAATTGCTATTTATTTAGATTAAATAAAATAGGATTTAAATCAGAATTAATCAAATTGCTCGAAGACCCTAAAATAATCAAAATAGGATTATCAATCAGAGATGATTTTTTAAATTTAAAAAAATTAAAAAATATCAAACCTGATGGATTTATCGATTTACAGCAATATGTGAAGCAATTTAAAATAATGGATAATAGTCTTCAGCGAATTTATGCAATTCTATTTGGAGAAAGGATTTCAAAAGGGCAAAGAATGACTAATTGGGAGGCACCAACACTAACACAGAGTCAACTTAATTATGCAGCATTAGATGCGTTTGCCTGTGTTAAGATATATAAATATCTCAAGAGTGGATATTTTAATCCTGAGCAGTCTGACTATTTTCGAAAAATAGTTATTATAGAAGATAACTTAAATAATGAATTTGAGAATAATGGAAAAACAGAAAAAATCAATTAAGCACATAATCATTCCCATTTGCTTGCTTATATATTTAGGAATAATGGCATATATAGGGAAAGATGAGTTATTGGAACCGAATGGTGCATTTTATTATTATGGTAAAATAGCATTAGCTTTATTAGTAATTGTAATGTTATATTTTGTTTTGAAACGTAAAGCAAAACTTCGTCAAGAAAGAGAAAAACAGACGGATAATTTAGAAGAAAAATAATAATCTTTAAAAAATTATATAAATAAAAGGAGCGACTAAAAATCGCTCCTTTTATTATATATATCAATTATACTTACCATGCAAACATTGGGTATTCATTCATCATTTCATTCACTTCATTGCGAACTTCTTTGATTACTTCTTCATTGTCAGCGTTGCAAAGTACTTTGTCGATAAGCTCAACAATCTTAATCATTAAATCTTCTTTTGCACCACGTGTTGTGATTGCTGCGGTTCCGAAACGAAGACCACTTGTCAAGAATGGACTGCGAGTGTCATATGGTACCATGTTTTTGTTTGCAGTAATATCTGCTTCAACAAGCACTCTTTCAGCTTTCTTACCACTCATTTCAGGGAATTTTGTACGAAGGTCAACAAGCATACAGTGGTTGTCTGTACCATTAGAGATAATTTTGTAACCTTTGTCAACTAATGCTTGTGCTAATGTTGCAGCATTCTTCTTCACTTGAAGTGCATATTCTTTCCATTCAGGTTGAAGTGCTTCTCCAAATGCAACAGCTTTAGCGGCAATTACGTGTTCAAGAGGACCTCCTTGTACGCCAGGGAAGACTGCAGAGTCAAGAAGTGCCGACATCTTTCTGATTTCGCCTTTAGGATTTGTTTTGCCCCAAGGGTTGTCAAAATCTTTACCCATAAGGATAAGTCCACCACGAGGTCCACGAAGAGTTTTATGTGTAGTTGTTGTTACGATATGTGCATGTTTTACAGGGTTTTCAAGTAGTCCTGCTGCAATAAGTCCTGCCGGGTGAGCCATATCAACCAAGAAGATTGCACCGATTTCGTCAGCTAATTTGCGAACGCGAGCGTAATCCCATTCACGACTATATGCACTTGCTCCGGCTATGATTAGTTTAGGGCGTTCGGCACGTGCTTTTTGTTCCATTTCTTCGTA
Source organism: uncultured Porphyromonadaceae bacterium (assembly GCA_937911575.1). Taxonomy (GTDB): domain Bacteria; phylum Bacteroidota; class Bacteroidia; order Bacteroidales; family Muribaculaceae; genus Lepagella. The sequence continues at coordinate 30,428 of CALDPR010000029.1, forward strand.
GTTAACTCGTCCTGTTTCAGCATCTACAGAATAACTGATTGGACGGAAATGAAGACCTGAAAAGTTGACCGGACTACCATGACTTAAGTGTCCACCATGACTGAGGTCCATTCCCATAAAAGTATCGCCCGGTTGCAAGCAAGCCATGAATACAGCCATATTTGCTTGTGCTCCACTATGTGGTTGAACGTTTGCCCACTCTGCATCGAATAGTTTTTTTGCACGTTCGATAGCAAGACGTTCGGCTTCATCTACAACTTGGCAACCACCATAGTAGCGAGCCCCCGGATATCCTTCTGCATATTTGTTTGTTAAACAAGAACCCATAGCACGCATTACTTCGTCGCTGACAAAGTTTTCACTTGCTATCAATTCAACTCCTCGACGTTGGCGAAGATGTTCGCGGTCGATAATCTCAAAAATTTGATTGTCTCTTTGCATACGTATGTATTTGTGTTTGTTATAGTTTGTAATCTGATTTGATGATGCAAATTTAAGAATTTATTTTGATTCTAAATGCTTAAATATAGTTATTTTTTGTGCGACTTATTAAATGATGATATTTTTATGTAATTAATTTAGATGTCAGATTGATTTTTTTTATACCTTTGCATTATTGAATATTAATTAAACTATTTATTTATATGTTAAAACATTTTACTACTAAGATTTTGAGCAGCATTATGTTGCTTATGTTTATTGGTATGTCGTCTGCTTATGCTGCTGATTTAGGTGCGTTGCAGATTAATACTATTTATGAATGTACGGCTTTTAACTATACAACAGCGACATTCACTCCTGAAGCTTCCGGAACATACAGAATCAATTATTCTATGAATGATCCTTTTGCAATTTATTCTAATAGTGCAATGAATATTCTTCATACAGATGGTGCCGATTGGGGATACATGACTGATACAGTTGAAGGATTAGCAGTTACTTACTATGAAATATATGATTTTGAAGCCGGAACAACATACTATTTTGGAGGTTCTGAAGGTCAAGGTAAATTCTTTATGAGTGATGTGAAATTTGTGATCACAGCATCTTCATCAGAAATAACACTTGAAAAAACAGTGCCAGTGCAAAATTCAGTGATTTCTGTTGGGACAACAGAAAAGATAGATTTTATTTTTAATTCGTCTATTTCTGTTGAATCTGCTACTATTAAAACGGGGAATGAATCAGTAGTTCTTCCATTTAATTCTGACCCTGATTGTAAAGTTAGGGTATATTCAAACACAGTTTCGGTTATACTGAAAGATGTGTTGTTGGAATGGTTGAATAATGAAATCATAAAGGCTGATGATATGTTTACTGTTACTCTAAATGGAGTTGGAGCATCAACAGAAGATGGCTCAGTTACAGTATCATTCATATCAGCCGGAATGCCGGGAAAAATGATAAGTAGCACTAATACACCTGATCAAATGCCTGCTCTTAAATCATATTATATGATGTCTGACGAATCAGGTGTGATTTCTTTTGAGTTTAATCAAGAATTGCTTGTTTCTGAAACAGATGGTGCGTTTGCTATGTTGGGTACAGGAAATAAGGAAAGCGAAGATGGGGATTATTATGAGGAAGTTATTCCATGTATAATTGAGGGTAATATTCTTAAGATTGATTTGAGAGGCAAATTGCGTAATCTTAATACTATGGGATTGTCGATGAATTATGGGTATGCTCAATTAGATATTAAGAATGTTAAAACTTCTGATGGACATTATGTTTATTCTGAAGGATCCGGTAAATTAGGCTCATTTAACTATATGTATAATTTTGAAATAGTTGACTGCAGTTTGATGAGTGAATTCACTCCTTCCAAGGGCGAGATTACAGCAGGTGATGATATGGAAATTTGGATAAGTGGCTATAATAATATCAGTTATACTGGGGTGAATTTTGCTTATCTTCAAGATGGAGAAGAGAAGAATGTGGTTGTGGGTCACGATAAGATTGTTGTTGAAGCAGATGCACTTGATGAGACAGCTTCTTTATTGAAGTTTAAAGTGCCTGTATTCACAACCGATGCAGATACTGATGTAGTCGTGTCGTTAGCAAATCTTGAAGTGATTGATGGTCTAAATCATGCATCTGATATTTCAGCTACATATTCATATATCAATCCTTCTCAAGAGATAATTTTGGCGGCAACACCTGCTGATGGTGAAGTTGTTGAATCGCTTGTAACAATTTTCCTTGAATGGCAAGGTGCTGCTTTAGTGTCTGTTGATCCAATGATGATGGTTGGTGGAGCAAAATTATATAGAAAAGGAGATACAGAAGTGTTCTCAGATATGATATGTGGCCCGACAGGAACTGCTAATACAGCTGTATTAGATATTTTGAATTTCCCAACAGAACCAGGTGAGTATGAAGTTAAGGTTGAAGCTGGAATGTTTGAAGTGGACGGAGAAAAATGGCCGGCATTTACACTTAATTACACTATTGGAGGAGGAGTAGACGTTGTTATGGAAGATAAGGGAGAAACTCCATTATCGTTGATTGAAATGACTATCTCTCCATGTGAAAATATCGAGACTGTAAGTGGTTATCCGGGACAGATTACATTGGCATACCTTGTTGATGGAATTTCTGAAGTTGGCTATTATGATGCAGATATAGTAGATGGAAATACAATTAACCTATCGCTTAAATCATCATATGAATTAGAAGATGGTAATTATGTGGTTTGGATTCCTGAAGGATATTTCTTGTTTGATGGTAAAGAGTGTGCAGACATCAAAGTGTATTTTGATGATGTAGTATTTGTTGGCATAAATGATATAAATGTTGACTTGAATAATTTAACAATCTTTAATATCAATGGCGTATTGATTAAAAACAATGCTAATATTAATGATTTGAATAATCTTGATGCAGGTGTATATGTAGTCAATGGAAGAAAAGTGATAATAAACAAATAAATTTTACTGATATTAAGAATATAACGGAGATTGATAATTATCAATCTCCGTTATATTTTATGCGACAATTTGAACTTAAATAGACTAGTCGTTGAGTATTTGCTGATAGAACGATTTGACATTTTCCCAATTATAGAAAGGATATATATCAGTTTCTAAAGGGATAGAAATCTCACGTTCATGGAGCATGAATTTAACGATTATATCATTAGAATTTTTTGTGTTGCGAAAGAATACGATTTGAACGTTTCCGGCCATAGGTGCGACAGAGAATGTCTGGAAAGCATCGCATATTTTTCCCGGATCAGATTCACTATTAAAGCAACCATTTAATCTAAGGATTCCTGTTAGAGGAATCAAGTTGCCATCGTGTCCGAATCGGAGTGTTGCTCCTGTTTTACCAGACTGAATCATCTTTTCAGCCGATTCGATGATGTTGCGAAGTAAAGGTTTGACATTGTCAAGTAGTAATCCATTGCTTCCGGGATAGTTTGAATCGCAAACATATGTTCGATAGTTTACAGATTGCCAAAGGTCGAATAGTTCTTGTTTTGTAAAGATGTCGAAGAATGATAATTTTGTTTCTACGTTTTGCATATCAACGGCTATCCAATATAGCCCCCACATAAAATTGTAAGGGTTAACATTCATTTCAATGAAATATTTATCAGAGAATAGTGATTCAACAAGTCTGTCAGGGTTTGTGTGAGCGAGGTCAAATTTTCGGTATTGTTCACGCCACCATGAGTCTTGTGAGGTAAATTCATTTGATTGAGGACTATGATAGTTGAGATAAGCCATATATTTATCGGCAGATTCGCGAGTTGTTTTTAATTTTGGATTCAGTTCTTTGAGTCGTTCGCATAGAGCGTCCATACTTAAAATACACCTTGGAACAATCGTTGAACGTGCAGAAATTTCTGCTTCTCCTTTGAATATTTCCGGGTATGCATCGTACATTCGTTCGCCGATTCCTCGTTGTTGACGAACTCCGAGGGGTGATAACGCACCACCGAATCCCTCTACTTCTAAAATTAACGAGTCAAGGCGTGTTAACACGTCTTTGCCGAGTGAAGTTAGTGCGTTTGCATATTCAGCTTTTTGTAGTAAATTTTTTACCCAAATGTAGTCATTGTCTGAAATCAGATATCGTGAACCATGTCGACCATAATGACTGATATAGAATGGTTCATATCCTTTTGGAGGAGTGGTGTTTTGTGATTCTGTCGTGGGGTATGCATAATATACTCCTCCAGATTTCTCAATTGTTTCGAAAACGAGTTCTTTTGCTGTTTGGGAATTACCTAAAAGGGAAGTCAGTGAAAACAGGAGTGAGAATAGAATAGTTTTTTTCATAAGTGGATTATTGTTTAATAACTACGCCACGACCTTGAATTTTGTCGTGGCGTAGAAAAGTTATTTAATGATATTAATTATCCAAAATTAATATCCAGCGTTTTGATCTAAATCGGCGTTAGTGATTTCGCTGTCAGGAATTGGGAATATGTTGAATTTCTTATCAACATCTTGACCTAAACGAACACCATCTTTCCATTCCCAAGTTTTACCACTTGTGAATAATCCGAAACGAACGAGGTCAGTACGACGAACAAGTTCAGAAGCAAGTTCGCGTTGACGTTCAGCAAGAATGAAATCAAGATTCAATTCAGCATCAGAGATTGTTCCGTCGTCAGAGCGTACGCCAGGTACGGCATATTTACCACACATGTATGCACGTTCGCGAATTTCGTTAACATAGCCTAAAGCTTCGGCACGATTGCCACCACCACCACGAAGGATTGCTTCAGCTGCCATTAAGTAAGCATCAGCCGTACGGAATAGAGGATAGTCGATTGAAACGTATGCTTCTCCTTGAGGAGCATCACCATCACCTTTTGTTACGTTACGCCATTTGATATATCCGTATCCACATGTGAATGTACTTGTCATGTTCAAGTCTGCGTCCCATGTCTCTTTTTGTTGGTTTTCGAGTGCTGTCATGAATTGAGCACGTTTATCCTTTTTGTTGTTACCCCATGTATCGTTAACATCAAATGGCACGTCAGCAGGGTCGAAAGCATCAACGAAAGTCATTTTAGCACGTACGTTACCCCAACCACGTGAACCGACACCTGTTTTGTAAAGTTCGTCCATTGGACCATTTACGAATGCTTTTACATAGAAGTTAGTTCCGGCAGAACTTTGAGCTTTCAAGCCATCTTGAACTAAAGGCCAAATGATTTCAGAGCAATTTTCATTGTCTGCAAGGAAGATATGGCGATAGTCTGAAGCAAGAGGATATTTGCCACTATTAATCACTTTTGTTGCATATGTGTAGCAGTCAGCATAGTGGTTGCCACAGTTCCAAGATTCTGCATTCAAATATATTCTTGATAGTAAGAACCATGCAGCAACTTGGTCAACATGACCATATAGAGCAGTTTTAGGAGCTGCTAAAACTTCATTGTTGTTAGCCACTTCTCCAGCGACAGCTTTCAATTCATTGACTGCATATTCAAATACGTCTATTCTATCAGCTTGTTCAGGCACTTCTTTTACACCTACAAATTCGTCAATTAGAGGTACATTGCCGAAATAGTTGCAAAGTTGAGAGTAAGCATATGCACGGATAAAGCGAGCTTCAGCACGATAAGTAAGATATTCGTTGCTCATGTCGCCCCATACACCACGTTCTTTAAGTTTCTCTTCAGTGCATTCACGAAGGAATTCGTTGCAATATGCAATTGACATATATAGACGTTGGTAAGTCCATTTAATTACAGCAGCATTAGATGCGTCCCATTGTAAGTTAAGCATTTTACGTAGGCCGTTTGATGAAGAAGGCATTAGGAAATTGTCAGTTGGTTGTTCTTCAAGATAGAACAATAGACGAACATAACCTGAATAACCTTCATTTGCTCCCTCAAGGTCTCCATCGCCACCGTCGCCACCTTGTTGGCCGGTAAGGATAAGTGATCCATAGCATTTTGCTAAGACACCCATGTATCCATCTTTTGTTTTATAAACTTGCTCTGACACAAGTGAGTTGTCGTCGAGAGGCAAAGTGTTCAAATCGCCAACGCATGATGATAAGCAAAGGCTAAACAACAGACATATTGATATAATATATTTTTTCATTGTTGTTATCATTTTTTGTTATACAATTAAATTAGAATTTAAGATTTACACCAAAGTTGAATGTACGTGGGCGAGGATAAACTTCGCGATCGATACCATAACTTAGGTCTGGATCCAAACCATCGTATCCTGTGATTGTGAATACGTTAGAAACACCTAAAGTCAAGCGAAGTGAGCTTGTAGAGTTCCAAAGACGTTGGAATGTGTAGCCAAGTGTGATGTTGTCAACACGGAAGAAATCTCCTTTTTCCAACCAGTAGTCTGAATATAATTGTTGAGTTTGGAAACCAGTGTCGCGAGTGCTGACAAGTATGTTAGAGCAGTTGCCTTGGTCGCTATATACTGATTGTACGTATTGGTCTGCTTTAACATAGTTGTAGATGTAATGTCCGAATGAACCATGTCCACTGATAGCGAAGTCCCAATTCTTGTAAGAAAGGCGAGTGTTGAAGCCTATGTAGTGAGTTGGTAGTGCACTCTTACCTGTTGATTTGCGATATTCTGTTGTTCCTACAGAACCGTCTTCTTGGATATATTGACCTTCAAGTGGTTTGCCTGCTTCATCATATGCTTGTTCTGCAAGGTAGAATGTGTATGGGCGTTCGTTGACCATAAAGCATTGAACAAATTTACCTGTGCCTGAGATTGCACCTGTTTCAACAAAGTAGTTTTCTTTGTCGATAGTGTTCAATTTAGTGATTTTTGAATCATTCCATGTGTAGTTGAAACCAACTGTCCATTCCCAGTCTCTTGTTTTAACTGGAACAGCATTGATTGCAAATTCGATACCTTGATTTTCCATCTTACCAATGTTAGTTGTGATGACAGAAGAGAAGTTTGTGCCTGAAATCACGTTGATTGTGTTAAGAAGGTCTTTTGTATAGCGTTTGTAGTAGTCGATAGAACCGAATATACGATTATTTAGGAATCCATAATCAACACCTACGTTCCATGTTGTTGTTGTTTCCCATTTAATATCGTTGTCATATCCGTTCGGACGAATTGTTTGGTACCAAACATCACCAAACATATATGAAGATTCAGGATAAGATACACTAAATGTTGTCATATATGGATAGTCATTAAGGATATCTTGTTGACCTGTTACACCATATCCTAAACGAAGTTTCAAGTCAGATAATACATTTTGATCTTTCAAGAAATCTTCTTCAACTATACGCCAAGCTGCAGCTACTGATGGGAAAAGTCCCCAACGATTTTCTTCTGCGAATCGTGAAGATGCATCGGCACGTAATGTTGCTGTCAACAAATAGCGATTGTCAAACGAGTAGTTTGCACGACCATAGAATGATACAAGGTAGTTTTCTGTTTCCATGTGGTATGGAGAGAATAATTCATTGCCTTCTGTATCGTTTGTTGTTGAATCCATTTTTTTCCAGAAATGTTGCCAACCATAACCTGCCATGATTCCGAATTGGTGAACTTCATTGAATAGTTTGTCATAATTCAAATAGAAGTCTAATAGGTAGTTGCGTTTCTTTTGTGTTGATTGATAATCGCGACCTGTACCATCTTTCATGTTGCCGGTATACATCATACCTGCAAGTTCCGGAATAAGTTGATTATATTTACTTTCCAATACGTCGTAACCAAGGTTCAAGTTAACTTTCAAATCTTCAAGACCATGGATTTTATATGTAATTGCAGCACTACCAATTGAACGAGTGATTTTATTTACATTGTCAGAAAGTTCAATTTGAGCTACTGGGTTGTCTGTTTGGATAGCCATCGGAGAACCTCCATTTGTCCAGATAAAATATCCTAAACCAGGGTCTGTTGCTGCTGTTGGGCTACCTGTCATTATTGGACGAGTCGGGTCATAGCGAAGTGCATTGTTTACAACGCTTCCGTCAACCATTTTGTTGTCTTCGTATGAGAATTTGATGTTTAAGTTTGCTGTCAAATGGTCATCAAATAGACTTGGAGCAATGCTTCCTCCTACAGTTACACGTTGGTAATTGTTTTCTTTGATGATACCATTTTGATTCGTATATCCTGCAGATACACGCCATGGACTTTTGATTTCTTTGATTTTGCCAGAAACTGAGATGTTTTGTTCTGTTCCGAAAGCTGTGCGGAAAATTGCATCTTGCCAGTCAGTGTTTTCTGTTCCGTATTGCAAATCAGCAGGAACACCTGTAACTGTAGGTACAAACGCACGGAATTCATCTCCTGTCAATACATCAAGTTTTTTTGCTACTGTTGATACAGAGTAGTTGCTTGTATAGTTAACAACAAGACGATCTGTTCCTTTTTTAGTTGTGATAACGATAACACCATTAGAAGCACGAGAACCATAGATTGCTGTTGCTGATGCATCTTTGAGAACTGTGAATGATTCAATGTCTTCTGGGTTAAGTGTACTGATAATATTTGAAGAGCCATTAACTTCTGAATTATCAACAGGTACGCCATCAATTACGATTAGTGGGTCGTTGCTTGCAGAAAGAGATGCTCCACTACGAATACGTATGGTTGCACCATCACCAGGAGCTCCTGAACCTGCAACTACATTAACACCTGGCATTTGACCTACTAGGGCATCTTGTGCTGTTACACGATTACCTTTGTTGAAGTCATCAGGTTTGATCGCTGTTACTGATCCTGTTGCATCTTGTTTTTTTACTGTACCATAACCGATTACGACAACGTCGTCGAGAAGTTGAGCATCTGTGCGAAGTACAACATTTAGTTTGCCGTTTACTGCAGCAACAATTTCTGTCTTACAACCTACATAAGAAAATTGTAGTTTACCATCAATGGTTACTTTTATTCTATAGTTACCATCGATGTCTGTCTGTACTCCGTTTGAAGTACCCGGTTCCATTACTGTGGCTCCAATAATTGGTTCGCCTGTTTCATCTGTCACTGTTCCATATGTTGTCCATGTTTGTGCTAATGCAGAAACTGAACTGAAACAGAACAATGCTACCAAAAGCAATGTTTTAAACATGGCTTGAGATAATTTTGATTCTTTTTTCATGAATGAAATAAATTAATATTAGTAAAAACTGTTATTGTATAATATTTGTATAAACTATTGTCGTTCTGTATCTTTTTATTACATTTATTGATAAAGATAATCGGTGCAAATTTAGAAAAAAAATGTTAATAATGAAGCATGAGTATATTAAAAAATGTTGATTTCTTAATAAATTTGTTAATTTTTATTATTGTTGGTTAATTGTTGTCTCAATTTATTGGTTCTGATAAAAAGCAATATTGACTTTATTGCGTTATTCAAAACTATGAATAGATCGGGTGAATCTGAAGTTTTTAGATGAAAGCTCACATTCACAACTTATATTCTTGGGTAAATGGAAATTTGTGAATTAAAAAAATAAGTCTCAATCGCATTGAATCAGCGATTGAGACCACTCGTTATTTCCTTTTGCTGTTATATCAGATAAAAATAATAATTAAAATTATCAGAATTCTTTTTCAGCGTATTTCTTAATAATTTTATGCTCCAAAGTTGTCGTAGTGAATGTTTTCTGGTTCGACACCTATATTGTAGAGCATTTTGTTTACGGCATTACTCATCGGACCCGGCCCACACATATAGTATTCTATATCTTCAGGTGATTCATGATTTTTGAGATATTTTTCATACATAACTTCATGTACGAATCCTGGAGTATATTCTATTCCTTTTGCATCTGCATCAGGATCAGGACGATCAAGAGCAAGATAGAATTTAAAATTAGGGAATTCTTTTTCAAGTTCAAGGAAATCTGTTAAATAAAACACTTCATTCAATGCCCTTGCCCCGTAGAAATAAGACATTTTGCGATCTGTCGTATGTAGAGTTTTTGTCATATGCATTATTTGTGCTCTTAGAGGAGCCATACCAGCTCCACCTCCAACCCAAATCATTTCAGCCTTTGAATCAAAGTTCGGGTGGAAGTCTCCATATGGACCACTCATCAATACTTTGTCGCCAGGTTTGAGTGAGAAAATATATGATGATGCAATACCGGGACTGACATTTTGAAAACCAACTTGTGGTTTGGGCTTCATAGGAGGCGTGGCTATACGAACTGTAAGCATAATTAGGTCTCCTTCTGAAGGATAGTTTGCCATTGAGTATGCTCTAACTGTCTCTTCTTCATTTTTACATTTCAAATCGAATAAACCAAAATTTTTCCAGGCTGGAAGATATTCATCACCGATTAGAGTTTTATCAATGTCTCTGTCATAGTCCATCTCGTATTTGGGAATACGTATTTGTGAGTATGAGCCTGGAATAAAATTCATATGTTGGCCTTCAGGTAGTTTGACAATGAATTCTTTAATAAATGTTGCGACATTTTTGTTTGAAATGACTTCACATTCCCACTCTTTGACATCTAAAGTTGATTCGGCAACAGTTATGTCCATATTGCCTTTAACTTTCACTTGGCAACCGAGTCTCCAATGTTCTTTTATTTGTTTTCGTGTGAAGTGAACAACTTCTGTTGGTAACATTTCACCTCCTCCTGCTGTAACTTGTAGTTTGCATTGAGCACAACTTCCTTTACCACCACAAGCTGAAGACAGATGTATGTTATTATCTGATAGTGTTGTTAGAAGCGACTTCCCACTATCTGTAGTTATATCTTTTTTGCCATTGATATTAATGTTAACTTTACCTGATGCAACTAAAAAATGTTTGGCAATCAAGAGAATAAGCACTAATGCAATAACTATCGATAAGAATATTATTACTGCTGCTATTATGGAATTCCATTGTATAGAGTTCAAGATGTTCATCTTTCAGTTTGTTTAAAGTTTAATACCTAAAAAACTCATAAATGCTATACCCATCAACCCGGTGATAATAAATGATATGCCGACACCACGTAATGGGGCAGGGATATGATCATTGCTTAATTTTTCTCTGATAGCGGCAATACATGTTATTGCAAGCAACCACCCAATTCCGGAACCGGCACCATAAACAGTAGCCGACCAAATATTTGAAAAATCGCGTTGTTGCATAAATAACACGGCTCCAAGTATTGCACAATTTACAGCTATTAATGGTAGGAATATACCTAATGAATTATATAGTGATGGAGAATATTTTTCAATAAACATTTCTAATATTTGCACAAGTGCTGCAATTACAGAAATAAACATTATCAGTCCCAAAAAACTCAAATCGGTTCCAACAAAATCTTCGCCGAGCCAACTTAATGCACCAGGCTGCAAAATATATTTATTTATGAGCCATGTTATAGGAAGTGCAATGATAAGAACAAAAGAAACGGCTATTCCTAAGCCAAATGCTGTTTTTACATTTTTTGAAACAGCAAGAAACGAACACATACCCAAGAAATAGGCAAATATCATATTGTCGATAAAAATCGAGCGAATAAACAGATTTAGATTTTCCATAATTTACTGTATTAAGATTGTTTATTCTTGAAGTTCTTTATTTATTGAACGGTGGACCCATATAATACAAGCTACAGTAATGAGTGCCATTGGTGGCAGTATCATCATGCCATTGTTCATATAGCCGGCATCATAGAAAGATTGAGGAATGACTTGAATACTAAAAATTGTTCCGGAACCGAGTAATTCTCTAAAGAATGCTACAATAATCAAAATAATTCCGTAGCCAATACCATTACCAATTCCATCAAGGAATGATTGCCATGGTCTGTTATTGAGGGCAAAGGCTTCAAGACGCCCCATCAATATACAGTTAGTAATAATTAGTCCGATAAATACAGATAATTGTTTGCTTATTTCATAGTTATATGCCTTTAAGATTTGTTCAACAATTACAACCAATGCCGCTACTACAACAAGTTGAACGATTATTCTTATTGAATTAGGAATGGTTTTTCTTATCAATGATATGATGACATTTGATAATGCCAAAACTGCAGTTACGGAGATTGTCATAACGAAAGCCGGTTCAAGTTTCGCTGTAACAGCAAGTGCCGAACATATTCCAAGTATTTGGACAATAACAGGATTGTCTTTTGATAGTGGATTGAGAAAGGCTGTTTTTGTTGTTTTAGAAATTGCCATAACTTATTTTGTTTTTAAATTTTTCAAGAATTTATTGTATGGTTCAAGTGAATTAATAAGCATTTTATCCACCCCCTGACTTGTGATTGTTCCTCCACTTATTGCATGAACGTAATCTTTGTCAGATGGTTCCTGTCCAATTTTTACCACTGCTATTGATTTGAATTCATCGTTTTTATAAATGGATTTGTTTTTGAATTGTTGTTGAAAATCAGATTTTTCTATTTCAGCACCAAGCCCAGGTGTTTCTCCTTGATGAGCAAAATATGCTCCATATATTGTTTCTCCATCATTGTTTAATGCAATATATCCCCATATAGGTCCCCATAATCCGGCTCCATATACTGGAACAATATACTTTGATTGATTTTGTATATTACATATATAGACGGGAAGCATACGCTTGTTTGATGTTTTTTTGATTTCTGAACTGATATTTATATCAAAGGGATTTAAAGTTGTTTCAATTCTCTTACCTTCAGAATCAACAATATAGGAGTCAACAATATATTTGTCATAAAGATCTGCTACATTCTCTCCATTTTGAGGTGTGATGAGAACAGCCGCTAAAATTTGTTTCTTTTTATCGTTGGCAATATTTTCATCTTGTCTTGGTTTGAGAATTTGATACACTAATGATAGGGCGATGCCAACGATAAGGACTAATGCAGCAGAGTATATTATTGTATAGCTATTGCTTTGTTTATTCATAATCGTAAAAATTATCTGTTTTATATTGATTTTGCTCTGTTGAGTCTTTTGCGAATATTGAAACTAACAACACAATGATCGATTAGGGGAGCAAAGCAATTCATTAGTAGAACTGCTAACATTGCACCTTCCGGATATCCTGTATTATAGCAACGTATAAGTATGGCAATGACTCCAATTAGGAATCCATAGATGTATTTCCCTATATTTGTGCGACATGCCGTTACAGGATCTGTTGCCATAAATACTACAGCAAATGCAAATCCTCCAAGGCATAATTGTTCAATAGGGGAGAGGAATGAGACAGGATATGTAGGAGAGGCAAAATAATTGGCAATATATGCCATTAGTAGTCCCCCTGATATTGCAGATAAAATTATTCTCCAATTTGCTATTCCTGTGCATAATAGAATTATTGCCCCAATTAAAATGCAAAGTGTTGATGTTTCACCCCATGATCCCGGAATAAATCCGAAAAACATATCTGCCAGTGTAATTGGGTCTCCAATGCTGTTTGTTAGTTCAATAGTGCCGTTTGTCGAACTTGCTATTTGTCCGAGAGGGGTAGCACCTGTAAAACCGTCAATAGAAGGGGTATCGCCTAATGAAATGAATACTTTATCACCACTCATCATTGAAGGATATGCAAAGAAGAGAAATGCTCGTGTAACTAATGCTACATTAAGGAAATTATATCCTGTCCCTCCAAATACTTCTTTCGCAAATATTACTGCAAAAGCAACTGCAATGGCAATCATCCACAATGGGGTGTCAATCGGACATATCATAGGAATCAGAATTCCAGAAACAAGAAATCCTTCTTGTATTTCGTGTCCACGAATTTGAGCAACAATAAATTCTATTCCTAATCCGACAATATATGTAACAACAATTTGAGGAAGGGCCTTTGAAAGACCATACATAAATAGGCTGAAGATTGATTGATCTGTTATCCCTGTTGCCAAAGCATGTTGCCAACCGATGTTATACATTCCAAATAGTAAACATGGCAAAAGAGATATGACAACTAATATCATTGTCCGTTTAGTGTCGTTTGCATCATGAATGTGTACACCACTTTTTGAGGTTTCATTTGGTGTATATAAAAATGTATAAAATCCATCAAAAACAGAGTGAAGTTTTTCAAATTTACCCCCCTTTTCGAATTGTGGTTTTATTTTATCAATTTTTTTCTTTAATGCTTTCACCTTGATTTGATATATTTATAGTTTAACTATTGTTTTAAGATATTTCTATTCTAAGTGTTTCTAATCCATTGCGGACAATTTCTTGAAGAGGAAGTTTTGACGTATCAACAAATTCTGCTAAAGCAAAATCTTCAGGAGCTACTTCATAAATTCCAAGTTGTTCCATTTTGTCAATATCTTCATTCATAATTGCTCTTATTAGAAATTCAGGGTATATATCCATAGGAAACACTTTATCGTATTCTCCACTGACAATCATTGCCCGATGTCCACCATTTATACGTGCATCGAAGTTAAATGGTTTTTTCAACCCTTTGAGGAATGCAGGAAATGAATGTTTGACACTATATTTATTTGGATTCATAGATGCCCAACCCATAAATTCATCGGCATCGTTTCCTTCTTCAATTATTGTGATTTGGCGATATGGGAAATGTAAAAAGTCGTTGTCGACATCAACTTTTATTCCGGTTAATACATTTCCGGAGATTATACGTGGGTTATGAGCAGACAACTTTATTTCATCATTTAAAATAGTTTGAATGGCGGCACCAAATTTTGTTTGAATTATATGAGGATTTCTCGCAAGTGGTCCTGTTATTGCTACTTTTGTCGTAGTATCTAATTTGCCGGTTATAAGTAGTTTCCCAATTCGGATTGCTGTGGCTGCATCAAGCGTAAATACAGTTTCTCCTTTATTTACCGGTTTTGTATTGGCTATCTGTATGCCTACGTTACCACATGGGTGTGGTCCATGATATTCAGTTACTTCAGCTATAGAACTTGATATTCCTGAACCAAATTTAACTCCTAAATATATTTTCCCTGTCGTTAGTTGTGATAAAAGTTTGATTCCTTCTTCAAGATAATCGATATCTGATATATCCATTATAGGTTGAGCCAAAGGAGCCGAATCAAATGATGTGATAAATATATCTCTTGCATTTGCCTTAGGATTAGGAATTATGTCGTAAGGACGTTGACGCATCATTGACCACAAACCACTTTTGCATAATAAATCTATCGCTTCATCTTTAGATTGTGGTTTTGAAAATGATATATGTTCTTCTTTTTTATCTGATTTAATGATAACGTATTCAATTTTTCTTCTTTCTCCTCGAATTATTTGGTCTATTTCTCCGGATACAGGTGATGTAAGAAATATTTTTTCTGATTCTTTATCATGTAATATTGGGGATCCAATCATTACCTTATCTCCGAGTTTAATGGATAATTTCCATGTTATCCCAGGAAAATCAGATGGGGATATTGCAAAAATGTCTGTATTCTTATCAATAGATACGTTTGTTGAATCTGCGTTGCCGATAATGTTTATGTCCAGACCTTTCTTTAATCTTTTTATTTGAGCCATAATATACTTTGCTATATATTCTTTAACTATTAAGAGTATAAAAAAGATTTATTTGTATGGCAAAAATATAAAAAAACAGTCATTTATCAAAGTAAATGACTGTTTTTTTTATTGTTAAATTATGTTTATTGAAGACCTTCAATAAATTCACGAAGAACTGTGTTTTCAGGGTCTAACTCAAGCATTTTGTAGTAATATTCTTTTGCATTTTCAACATCGTTCATTTCTACAAGGTAGTAGTTTCCGATATATTTATAAAGGCTTTGAGCATCTTTAGAGTATTGTTTTACAGTATTGCTTGATTCTAAAATTTGAATGGCTTTTAAATAATCATCAAGTGCTACTGAGTTGATTAATGAAGTGTTAGATGCGTCAACTTGTTGAACTTTAATGTCTCCTAAAAGTTTAAATCCGATGTGAGAATTTGTGTATTTTTGACTGAATTCTGTTGCTATCGTTGTAGCTTGTTCAAATAGTTTCTTTGATTTTTCTGCATCTGTGGTTTTCATGTTGATAGCACCATAATAACAGAATCGTGCTTGTTGAACGATGTCAGTAGGAGTTGGTTCTTCTTTCTTTTCTATATAAGATTGGAATGAGTCAACGACATTTGCCCAATCGCCTTTTTCAAGGTAAACCATTGATAATTGTTTGTAGAAATTGATTTCTGTTGGTATCACCTCAATAGCTTCTTTTAATATATTGATAGCATCATCAATTCTTCCGAAAGACTTGTATTCTTCAGATATTAGTGAATAGTCAATAGGAGCAAATTTGTTTGTTTCAGAGTGAGCTGCAACCAATGCATCAGCCATTGGAATAAGTTGATCTTTAAGTTCATGAAGTTGTGCTGCATTCATGAATTGGAAACGGCGAGCAGTGAAGTTGTTAGGATCTTCATTTAGAAGAGAAGTAGCAAATTCATAACCTTGTTTGAAATCTCCTCCATAGAATAGAAGAAATGCAAAACGGTTTTCATCTTGTTTAAAGTGGTTCGGATTTTGTACGTATTTACCATATTCTACGACAGCTTCTTTAAACATATTGTTGTCGTAGTATTTGTTTGCAAGTTCACGTTGACCAAGTGCAGATGTTGGGTTAAGTTGGAGAAGTTTTTTTAGTAGTTCAATAGAATATTTAGGATTTATTCGGAAGTACATGTTCGCTCCTTTTACATAACCTTCTGTAGCATCTTCTTCAAAGTTTGTTGCCATTTCATATTTCCCGGCAGCTGCACCCCAATCTTTTCTGTCGGCTGCCATATCTCCTTCAAACATATAGATGTCGGCTTCTTCCATATTTGTTCTTCTTGCTTTATCTACACGTTTTTCTATTTCTTTAGCATATCCTACAGGATCAGCATTATAGTATGCTCGTGCAATAGCAATGTGAATAGATGCATCTTTTTTGACTAATTTTTCTGCTTGTTTGAAGTTCTTTTGAGCAGATTTTTCATCATTGTTTTTTAAGTCGATAGCACCAAGTCCGACGTAGTTGTATGCATATTCTGGATTTGCTGTAATACCATCATTGAAGTATTTAAGAGCTTCTTCAATATTGCCTTCTTGCATTGCAATGCAACCAAGATAATAGAAAGAAACAGCTTTGTCCGTTTCTGCATTGTCAAGATTACGAATGAGCAACTCTTTAGCATTTTCAAATTGGTCGGCTTTGTAATATTCAACGCCGTCTTTGTAGCCTTGTGCCATAATATTTAATGAGGCACCTGCGAGGCATAACGAGAATAAAAGTTTAAATTTCATTTTGTTTGTTTATTTATGGTTAATTATATTCTTTTGTTCTTAATATTTGGATAACGAAAAGCAGAGTAGGTTTATTTGATTGATTGAATTTATTGTAGTTCTACTAATCGTGTGTGTATATGATATGGCATAATACCCGTTAGTATAATTATTTTTTGGCCAATAAATCCGGTGATAAATGAGTAGAATCCATGAGTTAGACTTTTGTTGGGTGCAGTAGTAACCATATATACCTTTTTAAATAATGGATATTCTCCACTATTGATGTATGCTTGATATGGTTTGAATCCTTCAAGCTTATCATCTTCTCTAACTTTCAATATCTTAACTTCGTCAGTTAAGTTTGTTGCAATCGTGTCTCCACTGTTTTTGATGTTATCAACCTTTTGATCAATGGGTAATCCTTTAGTCGTTTTTAGATCACTCCCAAGCCAACTGACACTTATTATTCCCAATGCATTTTTGTCTGATTTCACTATGTCAAATACATCAAGATTTGTATTCTGTGCATAGGCATTTTTGGGAAAATCTCCTTCCTCTCCAATAAATTTTCTCTTCATGAATTTTATTGTTGAAGAACCCGGATTATCAAAGATAATTTTTATTGTATCACTATTATTGTAGCCAAGTTGACTCCAGCGATTGATTTTTCCGGATAATATTTCTTTAATGTCGTCCATTGACAAAGTGATTATTTCATTTTCTTTGTTTGCAATGAGTGCTACTGCATCAACAGCGATGCAATGAGATCTAGCAACTAACCTGTGTTTGGCTTTGATGTATTCTATTTCTGCTTTTGTTAGTTCGCGTGAAATTATTGCTGCATTTGTTTTGTTGTCATGTAATGCCTCAATTGCTTCTACTTCGCTTACATAGAATGGAATTATAGAGGCTTCGGGGTATGTGTATTCAAATACAGCAATCTCTTCTTCAAGAATGCTTTTAAATCCTTCATCACAATAGATGGTAGCACTACCTCGGCTATATTCTCCTTTCTCTATTGGAGAACATGAGATAAATATAATTGCTGATATTAGATATATAGCGAGTTTGGAAACTTTGTTTTTCTGCATAATAAATTAATTTAATCCTTTATATAATCTAAATCCACGCCAAAATCCATAAATAATTAGAATGGTGCCAACCGGGATAGTTATATATTGGTTGTCGATCATAAAGAAATCTTTAATAAAAAGGTATCCCATTCCAACATAAACAAATACCATGAAAATTCCGAACCAAAATCTGATACTTTTAGGCATAGATGAATCATTAAATTTATTATTTTACATATTTTTTTGACTTGTGTTACACAATCATCTAATAAATTATTGAACAAATAATTCATTAATGAAAACTGCTTTAGAAAATCGATGTAAAGTTACTAAATTTATTTTAATTTTCAATTATTATATTCTATAAAGAGTGTGTAATTTTGTAAATAAAAAAGAATGCGAGTTTTAACTCGCATTCTTAACTTAGTATGTTTGAAATCGTTATGATTTCATAATTCTGAAATTATTGTTGCTGAATTTTGAATGTAACAGGAAGGTTAAACCAGCATCTCACGGCTTGACCATTGTTTTTACCAGGTTGCCATTTTGGCATTGATTTAACAACTCTGACAGCTTCTTTATCAAGGTCTTTATCGACACCACGCACAACTGTTACTCCTGAAACTGAACCATCTTTTTCAACCACAAATTTTACTACAACACGACCTTGAATATCGTTTGCTAATGCCATTTGAGGATAGCGAATGTTGTTTGAGAGGTATTTCATGAGGGCTGATTGACCACCAGGGAATTCCGGCATTTGTTCAACAGCATGAAACACTTCTTCTTCTTTTGGTTTTTCAGGTTCAGGTTCAACTACTTGAACTTGTTCGACAACTGCTTGGAATTTATCAGCGTCATCTTGACCTTCTTGAGTAACAAGACCACGAGCTGTATTATCTTCTTGTTGAGCTTCTTGGTCCATAATTTCATTTTTAACGTCTTCAGCATCAACAATTGCGATTTGTGTCACTTGAACTGTTGCAAGAACTTCTTGAGGAACTTCAATTTCTGGTTGTTCAAATTTTTGCTCTTCAATTTCTTCTTCTTCCGGTTCAACTTCTTCCATTTGAGCAAGTTGTGCTTGCGACATTTGTTCGGCTTTTTGTTTAGCTTCAATTGCTGCTTGTTCGGCTTGATAGTCAGAATAAACTGACCATGCGTAGATTAATGCACCTACTATTACAAGACCGATAAGTACGTATATAGAAGCTAAAGTGTGGCGACTTTCACTGTTTTTACGTAGAATGTACGCACCAAATTCTTTATTTTTACCATCGAAAATAAGGTCGCGCCATTCTTTCGAGGTTAGATCTACATTCTTTGCCATAGTTCTTTTCTACATTTAAAGGTTAATAAATCTAACATCATTTACCACGATGAGTGTTTTGGAAATCGATCAACATTACAGAGTCAACTCGTGTCATATTATCAATCTGATATTTTGAGATTGAGTTGATTTGCATTTCATCAAGAATTTGAACAAGACTTCCGTAAGAAGCTTCATTTGTAGACTTGATGATTATAACAGGCTTTTTAAGATCTTCGTTACGACGAACTTTTCTAGAAAGACTGTCAAATTGAATTTGATTGATTTCCTCATTGCGGAATCTTTCTTTCAGTTTATTTATCTCAACAAGAACTTCTTTGTTGCGTTGTTGGATAATTTGACGGATACCTTGTGATGTGCCATCTGCATTGTTAGCAAGGAATTCTGATTTTTGCAGATTATTGTTAGCCGAGAGAATATTTCCGTCAGCATCAAAAATGCCTTCTTCTCCACCCGGTTTTCCAAAGAAGTAGTAAACTTCTGTTACGACGTTTCCGTTTACACTGTCAACTGCAAGAGAGCCAACTTTGCGTTTTGCATCAAGGATAATAGTAACCGCATCATCAGCAGATGCTTGCGACATTTGCTCTACATTGTCGACCTTCTCATTTGATGGAAGTGCAATGTTGAGTGTTTGCGATTTGATCATTGTGGTACACAGCATGAAGAATGTGATAAGCAACATGTTCATGTCAACCATCGGAGTGAAGTCCACACGGATCTCCATCTTTTTTTGGTGGCTTTTTCCTTTACCATTGCCACTGTCTTGTGCTATTTCTGCCATGTGTTATTCTCCTTCGTTCTTTAATGCTGTTAATAATGTAAACTTATTCATGTGGATTGTTTGAAGGTTATCCATAACTGTATGAATAATTTCGTAAGATGTGTTTTGGTCTGCTTTGATAGCAACACCAGATCCATCTTTGATGGCCTTTGTCAACGTTTCGTTGTCAGATTGACGTAGGGCTCTCATCCACATTTGGAATTCAGTTTCTGTATCTTGTTCTTTTGAAATTGGAATACCAGAAATGTGTTGAGGATTTCCATCTTTGCCTTGAAGCCATTTGTCTTGGTCTGTTGATTCAAGGTCAAGGAATTCGCTCATTTGTGCTAAAGGCACTCCAAATGCATTTAGTTTGCTGAATGCGAGCTTTTGTTGCGGTGTAAAGCTTATTTTATTCTTATGCGACTCGTTGTAGATTTGTGCTACTTTGTCGAGCAATGCCATTCTCATGTTTTGGTTTGACCATTGAGCTGAGGTGTCATTGTGCATAGTAAGCCAAATTTGTCCTTGTGGGCTTACAAGAATCTGTACGAAGTTTGTTTCTTGAACTTTCTCTTCTGATACAGATGGTGGTGTAATCACCGTAGTAGGCTCTTTAGCAAGGAAAGTTGATGTCAACATGAAGAAGGTAAGCAAAAGCACAGTAACATCACTCATCGCTGTCATGTCGATGAATGTGCTCTTCTTTTTCATTTGTACTCTTCCCATATTGCTATGATTTTATCGATTTAACTAATATTGTTAATTATTGATATCTGTTTTGTTTACATTAGGCTGATTAATGAGTAGCAGCAAATGTAGCAACAATAGAGAAACCGATTTCGTCGATAGCGTATGTCAAGTTGTCGATTTTGTTTGTATAGAAGTTATATGTGATAACAGCAAGAGCACCTGTAGCGATACCGAATGCAGTGTTTACAAGAGCTTCAGAGATACCTGCAGAAAGAGCAGTTGAGTCTGGAGAACCTGATGTTGCCAAAGCTTGGAATGATTTGATCATACCCATAACGGTTCCAAGAAGACCGATAAGTGTACCAAGAGTTGTAAGTGAAGCAACTACAGGAAGATTTTGTGATAGAGATGGCATTTCAAGAGCAGTAGCTTCTTCTACTTCGTTGCGAAGTGTAGTAAGTTTTTGTTCTTTGCTAAGTTGTGTGTTAGCATCCATTTCTTTATATTTAACCAATGTATTGTAAACTACTGATGCTACAGAACCTTTTTGTTCTTTGCAACGATTCATTGCTTTGTCAATTTCGTTTTTAGCAAGCATTTCTTTGATTTCTTTAACGAATTTAGAAGTGTTGCCTTTTCCTTGTGCTGAAGAGATAGCGATCCAACGTTCAACGAAAAGAACGATTACAGTAAGGAACATTGTTTGAAGAATAGGCACAATGAATCCACCGTGATAGATAGTACCAAGAAGGTTAAGAGGTGCATTTGTTGGTTCTCCATCTACGAAGTTGTCAGGGTTACCAAGTACAAAAATAAACACACAAAGTGCAACTACAAAGCATAGGCAAATAACTGCAAATGCACTACGAATACCACGTACGTTGCTGATTTTTTCTTCTTTTTTTGCTACAGGTTTTGTAGCAGCTTTAGGATTTTGAGATTCCATAAAATTTAAAAATTAGATTAGTTTGTTAATATTAAAATATTTAAAAAATTTCCAGTTAGATAATCTTTGTATGTAAGAATTATTTTATTCAACTTCTTTATGTAGCGTAAAAAACTTATTTTTATAACGTTTCAGTCTATTGTTTATTGTTTTATGTATCGTTTAGTGATAGGCGTTTTATTAAAAACATACTTCTCACGAAACATACCAAAAATTATTGCAAAGTTACAACTATTTTTGAAAAAAACAATTATTATGATTTTAAAATTAAGTTGTTTTACAACATCTTTTTTTGTCTTGGATAGTTAAGTAAGTGTTTAATAGTATATTATAAGTAAATTTTGATGCGTAATAAAAAATTTGACTGCCATACTTTTGTTGTTAGACAGCCTCTTTTTTGTGTTTTTGATTCGTAAAGAATGTTGATATGTTGAAATAATAATCCGAGAGGTTCATCAAGAATATGATTGTAGATTTTGAAATATTGATGTCCGATAACAGAATAATGGTTTTATACGGCACTTTGAATATAAATATAGCTATTTGTAAGGTAGGACTAAAATGGCAATTTTGTCGGACAGACGATATTTTCTGTGAAGGTGGGCTTGTAAACTGAAAAAAGAAATCTCAATCGCTGATTTAATGTGGTTGATACTCATTCTTATATACATTTCGATTTTTATCGGGCAGTAATAATTTTGAAAAGAGGATTGGACCGAGTTTGTTTTGTGTAGTATAATAAAAAATGAGTGATAAGATGAAAAAAGAATCTTCGGCTTGTCGGGTAATTTTTACAGCTGATTATACATTGGTTGGTAAAAAGAGTGCTTTTATTTGTGATTGCTTTGACTTTGTTGTAGTAGCAAAATAATCTCAAATGAGGCTGTGTCAAAATTTGAATTTTGACACAGCCTCATTGCTTCTTGTCTTTGCTAATTTAAATTTTAGATTAGCAATATTGTTCTTGTTTGAGGGTAATTGAATATCATTTAATTGCAGCGATTCCCGGAAGGATTTTGCCTTCTATCGCTTCAAGTAATGCTCCTCCTCCTGTTGAGACGTATGAAACTTTGTCTGCTAACCCAAATTTGTTTACACATGCAACTGAATCTCCTCCTCCAACAAGAGAGAATGCTCCATTTTCTGTTGCTTCAACTATTGCTTCTGCTATAGCACGAGAACCATCAGAGAAGTTGTCAAATTCAAAAACACCTGCGGGACCGTTCCAAAGGATTGTTTTAGCTGTCTTAATTGCATTAGCAAATATTTTGCGAGTTTCCGGACCTGCATCCATTCCTTCCCAACCATCAGGAATATTATTAGATGGAACAACAATGGTGTTTGCGTCATTGCTGAATGAATCTCCTGCGATACAATCGGTTCCAAGAATGAGGTTTATACCTTTTTCCTTTGCTTTCTTTATTATTTCTAAAGCTAAATCAAGTTTGTCATTTTCACATATTGATAGGCCAATTTGACCACCTTGTGCTTTTGCGAATGTATAAGTCATTCCTCCACATAGGATAAGATTATCTACTTTATCCATTAAGTTTTCAATGATACCTATTTTTGTGGAAACTTTTGAACCACCCATAATAGCAGTGAATGGGCGTTTGATATTGCTAAGTACGTTGTCAACAGCATTAACTTCTTTTTCCATTAGGAAACCAAGCATTTTGTGCTCAGCATCAAAGAAGTCTGCAATAACTGCTGTAGAAGCATGTTTGCGATGTGCAGTTCCAAAAGCATCATTTACATAGACATCAGCATAGCTTGCTAATTTCTTTGCAAATTCTTTTTGGCGAGTTTTCATCTCTTTTTTTGCATTTTCATATGCAGGGTCTTCTTTATCAATGCCAACAGGTTTGCCCTCTTCTTCAGGATAGAAACGTAAGTTCTCAAGTATAAGCACTTCTCCCGGTTTGAGATTTTCAGCCATGTCTGTTGCATTGGCACAGTCAGGAGCAAATTTAACCGGAGAGCCAAGAGCTTCTGCCACAGCATTTGTGATTTGATTAAGGCTTAATTTGGAATTTACTTTGCCTTTTGGTTTACCCATATGCGACATGATTATAAGACTTCCTCCATCATTGAGTATTTTTTTTAGGGTTGGCAAAGCTCCACGAATTCGTGTGTCATCAGTAATTTCACCTTTTTCGTTTAGTGGTACATTGAAATCCACACGAACGATAGCCTTCTTGCCGGCAAAGTTGTATTTGTCAATATTAACCATAATATAATATAATTTGAGTGTTAGTATAAATATATTTGCACATAAGAATTAATATGTTGCAAAATTACAATTTTTTATTAAAAAAACAAAGTGTGTAAACTCGTTTTTATGATGTTTTAAGAAGTGAATAGAGTGCTATTTTTATGAAATTTCCAAAAAATTGCCAAATAATGCGTAAATTTGCCAAATAAAAATTATTTAATATGGTAAATGAACTTTTACATCAGTTGGCAAAGACGTTCTTTAATAGTAACAATTTAAGTGTTGAAAAGTTGCCGGGAGCAGGGTCTAACAGAGTGTACTACCGAATATCTGAGTTGAATACGGGACAAACAGTTGTTGGAGTTGAAGGTACTGATGTAAATGAGAATAGGTCGTTTATCTATTTTGCACGATTATTTCATTCTTTAGGATTGTCTGTACCTGAGATCTATGCAGTTAGTTCAGATGACTCGACTTATTTGCAAGAAGATTTAGGAGATTGTCAATTATTTTCTTTATTGTCAAATAAATGTATTAGTGAAAAGTATATAAAAGAATGTATGTCGTCGCTACCTCTTATTCAATTTGCCTCCGGAATAGATTATGAAAGATGTTATCCGGCAAAAAGTTTGGATAAGCGACAGGTGATTTGGGATCTAAACTATTTTAAATATTGTTTTCTAAAGCCATCAGGTATAGAATTTGATGAAAATGCTCTGGAAGATGATTTTGAGTGTTTTGCAGATAATCTATTGTCTGTTCCTGAATCAATGTGGGGATTTATGTATCGAGATTGTCAAAGTCGCAATGTGATGATTAAGTCTGACAAACCTTATTGGATAGATTTTCAATCAGGTCGCAGGGGACCATGTTTATATGATGTGGTTTCATTTTTGTGGCAAGCCAAGGCATCATTTGACAAAGAGTTTCGGAATAATATGATAGAAATTTACCTATCGTCGTGCATTGCAAATGGAATAATGATTGATGAAAAAACATTAAAAACAATATTACCATCTTATGTCTTATTTCGTACAATGCAAGTTCTTGGGGCTTATGGCTTTAGAGGATTGGTAGAGCACAAATCACATTTTGTAGAGAGCATACCATATGGGATTCGAAATTTAAGAGAATTGTTAATTGAAGGAGTCTCAAATGAATATAAAACATTAAATTCTGTGTTGTGGAAGTTGGTAGAAAAAGAAGAATACTCATTTCCAAAGAATAATAACAGATTAGTTGTAAGTGTGTATAGTTTCTCTTATAAAAAAGGCTATCCTATTGATATGAGTGGTAATGGGGGAGGGTTTATGTTTGATTGCAGAGCGATGCATAATCCGGGAAGATATGCGGAATATAGGCTTTTAACCGGTATGGACGACGCAGTCAAAGATTTTTTAGAGAATCAAAGAGAGGTGCAACCATTTTTGCAAGGTGCATGGCAGATGACTGATCCGGCTGTTGAGCGATATTTGAAACGAGGGTTCACTAATTTGCAGATAGGTTTTGGTTGCACAGGAGGACAACATAGATCAGTTTATTGTGCAGAGGCAACAGCACAGCATATTGCCGAAAAGTTCCCAATGGCACAAGTAAAATTAGTCCATCGTGAACAAAATATAATTCGTGTATATGAAAAAGGAGAGATAAAGATATGAAAGCGATGATATTGGCAGCCGGGTTGGGTACACGTTTAAAGCCATGGACATTGTATCACCCTAAAGCTTTAGTTCCTGTCGGAGGAGTTCCTATGTTGGAACGAGTTATTTACACATTAAAAAAACAAGGGTTTAAAAAAATAGTTATTAATGTACATCATTTTGGAGATCAAATAATTGATTTTTTGAAACAAAAACATTTTGGAGTTGAAATATTTGTTAGTGACGAACGAGGTGAATTGTTGGATACAGGTGGTGGAATTCTTCATGCTGTTAGATATCTGAATGAAGATAATGAGCCGTTTTTGATTCATAATGTAGATATATCAAGTAATGCTAATTTAAGAGAGTTGGTAGAATTTCATATATCAAATAAGAATGATGCTACGTTGTTGGTAAGTGATAGAGATTCAAGTCGTCGTTTGCTTGTGGGAGAAGATATGAAATTAAGAGGGTGGCATAATCTATCGACTGATGAATATAAACCGATGAATGTGGTAGCATCAGCAACGGATAGAGAGTATGCATTCAGTGGCATACATGTGATGTCGGTCGAGATGTTGCAGGTGATGTCTGATTCCGGATTTCATGGTGCATTCTCGATTATAGATTTTTATTTGAAGAATGCAAGTAGGTGTAATTTCTATTGCAAGTTAAATGAAAATCTTGATTTGATAGATATTGGCAAACCGGAAACATTGGAGTTGGCCAACAAATTTTTCTGATGATATAATTATCTTGTGCCAATAAAGAAGTCTCAATCACTTGCAAAGAGTAATTGAGACTAAATTTTGCTTTGGTATAGTTTTTATTCTATACTAACAATTCTTTGGGAATCAAATGCCGATTTTTTTGAGTTCCATATCCATCTGTTCTTGTAGTTTTCTTGCTTCAGAAGCTGCCACTTCAGCGAAGTCTGTGCCATTTGACGCATAAATAATTCCACGAGAAGAGTTTACAAGAAGGCCACACTCATTAGTCATGCCATATTTACACACTTCTTCAAGGCTACCACCTTGAGCACCAACACCCGGGACAAGTAGGAAATTTGTAGGTGCTATTTTGCGTATTTCTGCAAACATAGATCCTTGTGTAGCACCAACGACATACATCATTTTATTGTCTCCAGCCCATTTAGCAGAAGTGCGAAGCACGTGTTCGTATAGAGCAATCCCATTTTCATCTTTGATGAATTGGAAATCATGTGAACCTTTATTGCTTGTAAGGTCGAGTAGAATCACCCATTTATCGTTGTATTCAAGGAATGGGGTTACGCTGTCTTCGCCCATATAGGGAGCTACAGTTACTGCATCAACATTCATTTCTTCAAAGAAAGTAGCTGCATACATTTTACTTGTATTGCCAATATCTCCTCGCTTAGCATCAGCTATGATGAAATGATTGGGATAGTTTTTACGAAGGTATTCAACAGTCAATTCTAATGCTTCCCAACCTTTAAGTCCCTGACATTCATAAAAAGCTGTGTTTGGTTTATATGCAATGCAGTAAGGAGCTGTTGCATCGATGATTGCTTTATTAAATGCAAAATATGGGTTTTCTTCATTAAGAAGATGTTGAGGTATTTTTTTGATGTCGGTGTCAAGCCCTACACAAAGGAATGAGCGACGAGTTTTGATGTTTTCGATTAATTCTTGACGTGTCATGGTAATATCTTTATTTTCTCATTAAAGTTCTGCTTCTTTAAGCTTTTCAGCATTTTCAGCTACAATCAAGTGGTCAATGCAATCTTGAATTTCGCCGTCCATAAAAGCATTAAGGTTATATATAGTATAGTTTATCCTGTGGTCGGTGATGCGACCTTGAGGATAGTTGTAAGTTCGTATTTTAGCTGATCTGTCGCCAGTTGAAACCATTGTTTTTCTTCTTGAGGCAATATCGTCTAAATATTTTTGATGTTCTTTGTCGTAGATGAAAGTGCGAAGACGAGATAACGCACGTTCTTTATTTTTTGGTTGGTCTCGAGTTTCCGTACATTCAATAAGAATTTCTTCAACCACACCTGTATTAGGGTTTTTCCAGTTGTAGCGAAGTCTTACACCTGATTCTACTTTGTTGACATTCTGTCCACCGGCACCTCCGGAGCGAAAAGTGTCCCATTTTATTTCACCTTCATGTATTTCAACATCAAACTCTTCAGCTTCAGGCAGAACAGCAACCGTAGATGCTGATGTGTGTACGCGACCTTGAGTCTCAGTAGCGGGAACACGTTGTACGCGATGTACGCCACTTTCATATTTCATTGTCCCATATACGTCGGAACCGGAGAGAGCAAAAATAATTTCTTTGAATCCACCGGCTGCTCCTTCCGAGAAGCTTGTAACGGCTAATTGCCAACCCTTTTTTTCTGCATATTTTTGGTACATTCTGAAAAGGTCGCCTGCAAAAAGAGCCGCTTCGTCACCTCCAGTGCCACCCCGGATTTCTACGATAGCATTTTTTGCATCATCGGGATCGGCAGGAATTAGAAGGAGTTTGATCTCTTCTTCTAATTTTGGAATATCGGTAGTCGCTGTGTCTAACTCTTCTTTAGCTATTGCTCGCATTTCTTCATCTGTTTCCGTATCGAGAATAAGGCGTGCTTCATCTATATTGGCAAGGAGTTGGCGATAGCGTCGAGTTGCATTAACGATAAGTTCAAGGTCGTGGTATTCTTTTGTTAGCTTGACATATCGTTTTTGATCTGAAATAACGTTTGGATCGGTAATCAGAGTGCCGACTTCTTCGAACCTACCGTCTAATCCTTCGAGTCGTTGAAGTAAAGAGTTGTTTGCCATGATAAATTAAATTTGAGTGCAAAATTACACAAACATCGCCATAAAAACAAATCGATGTTTTGATAGCGATGATGTAAAGTGCATAAATGTATTTATTCTAATATACTCTTGTAAAATAATTTTGATATTCTTGCCTTATTTTATTTCCATTATTTGGATTATATCGACACATTTTTCAGAGAGGTTGTAAGCTCCCATGATTCCAACACCACCATCTATATTGCTGAATATTTTTATTGGTTCTGCAGCACCGATGTCGATTAATCCACTTGAAATCCCGCTATCTCCTTGTACTCTGGCGACATCAACAAGATAGTAGTAGTAGTCTTTTGAAATTGCAAATAGTTGTATCTTAATTGGTTTTTCATTTGGATAGGGTTTCTTTCCATAGCGAGACGCTCCCTCTTGATCAATTTCTTTAACGATAAGGGTGTGGGTATTTCCATTTATGCCCGTGTCAGAGAATGGAAGTCCTCGGTATGGGTTAAGTTCGTAGCCGGGCATTATGTCGTTTATTTGTTGTTTGAGTTGTTGGAACACATATTCGCCATCGAAGTTTAGTCCGTCGATTGGGCGAGAGAAGTAGGGTTCTATAAATCTGAGAAAGTAGTAGTTTTCTTCGTTTGGATCGTCTGTGAAAGTGATGTAATAGGTATAAACCATATCATCTTCCCAAAAGATATGAATAGGACCTTCAAGAGTTGCTTCGATAGATTCAATTTCGACTTGTTTAGGAATGATGTTGGTCGCTGTTATTTCTTGATTTAAGAATTTAGTGCGAAGATGCACTCTGTCTCCGGCTTTTGGATAAGACTTAGATTCGTAGATAGAATCATTGAATGTCATTGTTTGTATGAATTTGTCGTTAATCCAAAGTTCGATGTTAAGTGAGTCGATATATTTTGGTTTAGAGTGTCCATCGGTATAGAAATATGTTCGGGTGGCATATGCTTGCACGACAGAATCCGGATTGATTATTGCATTGAGCGTTACTATGTTTTCACCTTCTTCGTTTCTGTATTTGTCAAGATCTATCTCTTGGTAGCAAGAGGTGAGAAATAGAGTAGTTAATATGATTAAGAACTGTTTCATCGTAGAATTTGAGATTATTTAAAATATATAAGTATAAGATACGGAGGGAATAATTGGAATCATACTGAATGTTTTGAAAGCGTTGTAGCGATCGCTCATTTTGTTATTCTCCCATTTTATGCTTTGCGTTTTGATAATAGTCATTGAGTTCATGTTGCAGTATGCATTGTAAAGACCGAAGCTCCAAATACCCATTTTGCCATTTTTCATTCGTTTGTATATATTCATACTGAGATCGAGTCTGTGATATGCAGGAAGGCGAATATTATTGCGAGAGGAGATATAGTCAAACCCTTCAAATATGTCGGTGCTGATGATGTTAGTGTTTGGTGCATCAGGAAATATGGGATCTGAATAGTTATAGTTAAGACCATCATAATTGTAAAGTGAAAGTGTCATTCTGTTGCCGGTCATGAAAGTCCAACCTGCATTAAATTCTATTTTATCGTTTAGTTTGTAGTTTACATTTATATTGAATTTGTGCCTGTTGTCGAATTTTGCCGGGAATTTTTCACCTTTGTTTAGTTGATCGAATTTACGCCAATTCCACATTAATCCGTAACCGATTGAGCCGGTCAGTTTACCTTCTGATCGAGATATGCTGATGTCCATACCGTAAGACCATCCCTTTCCGGAAGTCAGTTTGTCTTCCCAAGCGATAGTAGGGTCAAGGGAAGATATGCCCTCACGATATTCTAATACGTTGTTCATGTCTTTATACCACCCCTCGACGGAGAAATACATTGAATAAGGTAGATTCCCATATACACCGACGGAATATTGGTCTGAGTGAAGTGGTTCAAATTTGGTTGAAATGGGTTGCCAAAGGTCGGTTGGAAGGTTTATGTAGTTTTGTGATATCTGTTGCACAAATTGATGTGTGCGAGAATATCCCAATTTTATACTGTGATTTTGTGAGACATTTATCCGTATTGAAGCACGAGGTTCGAGAGTGTTGTATGTTTTTGATTCTATATGATACATCACACCTCTTAATCCTGCATTCAGAGCAAACCAATCAGTGAATTGGAAAGTGTTGTCTATATATATGTTTGCCTCATTACTAGAGATGTGAGGGCTTCCGTTGTAGTTGAATATAGAGTCTCCATCAATGAGAGCATTGTGAGTAACTCCTTCAGGAAGGTAGCGATGTCGGATATATCCTATGCCTGTGCGTAAGGTATAGAGTTTACTGAATTCAGCAAGATATGATGCATTTATACCAAAGTCGGAGATGCTATTGTCTGTATGACTTTTATTATATCCGTATGATGATGCATCATCAAGATTCGTTTGAGATTCGGTCTCTTGGTTATATTTTGATGTGTAGCTTGAATAGTAGGCAGATATGTCGAATTGACTTTTGTTTAATCGATATTTAAAGTTTGTAAGCACACCCCAATTACCCCACGACATTTTATTTATGTCCTCTTCGAAGAAGTCTGTGCCTGTGCTGTTTATCGGTTTGAAAGAGCGTTCGCCAAGTTTCATATTATCGTGTCCATAATATCCATGCATCATAATAGTAGCGTTCTGATTGAAACGATGGTCGATTCTGGCATTGAAATCGGTAAATGCATAATGAAACATATGTTTTTTTCCTTTTTTCTTGTCTATAGAGTTCATTATTGCAATAGCCGGAATGGAAATAAGATCTATCCAAGAGCGACGAATGGACGCTGAAAATGCTGTTTTGTCTTTCCAAATTGGTCCGGATATAAAAGCATTGCCACTCAAGAGACCGATTGAGAATCGCCCGGTAAATTTGTCGAAATTGGGTTTCTTCATTGAGATATCAGTGATGCTTGATATTCTTCCTCCATATTGTGAGGGGAAAGACGATTTATAGAAATCAACCTTTTCAATTTGGGCCACATTGAAAGAGGAGAAGATGCCACCTATGTGACTGACATGGTAAAGAGGTAATCCTTCGAATAAGAATAGATTTTGGTCATTTTCTCCACCTCTGACATATAGCCCTGTGAAACCTTCCACTCCTTGAGATACACCGGGAAGAGTTTGAAGTGTCTTGACAATATCCGGCTCGCCAAACATTGTAGGCATATTTAGAATCTGTTCGTCTGAAAGCGAAAATATTCCCATTTGCAGACTGTTAAGATTCCGTTCTGCAGCACTTTCTGTTACGACAAACTCAGGCAGATTGCCATGCATGACACTATCTGCCGGCTCTGTTGCAAGCATGTTAAAGATGCACAAAGTTGAAATTAATATGGAGATATAAATTTTTTTCATATATGTTGAAAAAGTGGAGATTAGTTTAATCATAATCTCCATAAATATTTGATTAATCTCACATATTGATATGTTCGTCAATAAAGAAATTCAAAATCACTTGATGTGCTTTAAATTTATCTTTATCATCGATTAAGAATTCGCCATTAACGATATAGGAGGCAAAGTAATCATTAGGGTTGTCGTTCGTCCAATTGTCTAGATTATTGCTGTTAAATTCATGTGAGAATTTGTTGTCAATAATGGTGACGCTTGATAATGTGGTAATCCTACCCTTAGCAGGAAAACCGTAGATAATTATTTTATATTTATCCAGATTTTGTTTCTCTACTGTTACTGAATCTACATAATCAATTTCTTCGTGATTTAGAAATGCAGACACTGTTTTATATTCGTTGGTATAAGGATCGAGAGTTGGCTCTTCATTTTCGCATGAAAGGCATATTATACACATTAATATGCTAAATAGTGATAATGTATATCTTTTCATAGCTGTCGGTAATTAGTTGTTGTTATAGTTATATTGATCTTTTTGTTTAAAAATAAAAATTTGTTTAGCATAATATAATATATTTAGATGGTTTATGATTAATTTTATGCAAACTTAATAATAAAATATAAATGATACAAGTTAATGATATGTTTTATGTGTTAATAAAAGTTAATTATGCAAATGATATTATGTTGTATTAATTTTAATTAAGTTTAATATCACCTATAAAAGGATATTTAAAGTGGTTTAAATTGTTTATTTGGTGTGATTTAGGCTTTCTTTTTTGATTTTCAAGCCATCTTAATCAAAAGTGTGAGTCGGGAACGATATTTTAACTGTTTATATCGGCAGATGTTTCTTACTATTTGTATGCTTTGCGTCCTTACAGACGCCACCTATACGTAGAGTTTCTTTTAGTGCGTCTCTTGTTTATTTTCATGAGTGAGTAAAATAATTATTCTAAACTTTATAGTATGTTAATTGTGTTTATAGGATCTGAATAAAAAGGGATTAAGAAAATATTAAAAATCAATAAAAATAAAAAAGATTCAGCTGATGCTTGTTTAGTTAATAAAATTGATTAAAATAAATCTATAAATGGTTGTGAGAGTGAAAAAAAAATAGTAATTTTGCACTCGCAAATTTCAATGACCTCAAGTTTATGTAGATAAGAGATATTTGGATTTGTGTAATTAATTAAATAACAATCAAATACAAAACAAAGAAAGTTTATGGCAGTAAAAATCAGATTGCAACGTCATGGTCGTAAAGGTTATGCGTTTTATCCAATCGTTATCGCCGATAGCAGGGCACCACGTGATGGTAAATTTATTGAAAGGGTAGGTTCTTATAATCCGAACACTAATCCTGCTACAGTAAGTTTAGACTTCGATCGTGCTTTGTATTGGTTAGAAGTCGGAGCTCAACCGACAGACACAGTAAGAGCAATCCTTTCTCGTGAAGGAGTTATGCTAATGAAGCATTTACGTGGTGGTGTAAGAAAAGGTGCTTTCACAATGGAAGAAGCACAACGCCGTTTCGATGCTTGGAAAGCACAACACGATAAAGCAGTAGAGGCAGGAAAAGCAAAAGATGCAGCAAAATGTGTGGAAGAAGCAAAAGCTCGTTTGGAAGCAGAAGTTGCTAAAAACAAAGCTAAAGCTGAAGCTGTAGCACAAAAGAAAGCTGAAAAGCTTGCTGCTGAAGAGGCTGCTGCAAAAGAAGCTCTTGAAGCTGAAGAAGCAGCACAAGCAGAAAGTGCAGAAGCACCTGCTGCTGAGTAAGAAACAGAAAATGGTTAAAACATTAGGTTTTAACCATTTTTAATGGCGATTTAGTGTAGTGGTTAGCACGCCACCCTCTCACGGTGGAAACTCGGGTTCGAGTCCCGGATTCGCTACAATAAGGAGTTAAAATAAGAAGAGTAGAATCATGTTCTAATGATTTTACTCTTCGTTTTATATAGTTATTGTTATATCTCTATCTTTATGTTTGCTGTCAATTCATAAAATATACCGTATATATGTTTCTATTAGATCAAATTATTTGACAGAAACTGATAGCCCATCGTATGCAAGTTGTACGTTGGCAGGTAAATTAGCGTTTACATTTTTATGTAGACCAATATCATGATTCATATGAGTAAATAATGTTTGTTGTGGTTTAAGCTCATCAACTATTCGAAGAGCTTCATTGACAGTGAGATGTGAGAAGTGATCTTCGTATCGAAGTGCATTTATTACTAATAGTTTTAGTCCGTATAATTTTTCCATTTCACGTTCGTCAATTGTCTTTGCATCTGTAATATAGGCAAAATCACCTATTCTGAAACCTACAATGGGGAGGTTTGCATGATTGACGAATATAGGGGTGATTTTTAGTCCTTTAAAATAGAAAGGTACATCAGGAATGATTCTAATATCAAAAGTAGGAACCCCCGGATAGGGTTGTTGACGAAAACAATAGTCAAGGCGACGATGAAGGTCTTCATTCACGTCGTTTTTGACGAATAGTGGTAGTTTGTTATCGGAGTCGCTACAGAATGGGCGTAGGTCATCGATACCACCGACATGGTCGTAGTGGCTGTGAGTGATGAGAGTGGCGTCTAAGCTGATTATATCGTGTTTGAGAGCTTGATAACGAAAGTCGGGTGAAGCATCTATGAGAAGATTCAAACCATGAGTGTTAACAATTATACTTGAGCGTAAGCGTTTGTCGTGTTCGTCATTAGAAGTACAAACCGGACATTTGCAAGCCACTTCCGGTACTCCTTTTGATGTCCCGGTTCCAAGGAATGTAATGTTTATGTTAGTGTCTATGAAGTTGACTTCAGGGTGAAGTATAACACCATATTTTTTTAGGACTGTTTTGCGTATGTGGTTACATAAATTAACTACATCAGAGCCGGAGGCATTGTTGTGGTTTGTAAGAACAAGACATTGCTTTTCAAACACTTTTGCTCCTCCAATTTGAAAACCTTTGAGTCCGGCATGTTCGATTAGCCAACCGGCAGGCAATTTGACATTGTTGTCATCTATGTCGTAGAACGGAATGTCGGGATTGTTTTTCTGAATTGTTTTCTCAAAGAGAGAACGATCAACGACGGGATTCTTGAAAAAACTTCCGGCACTTCCGATATCGTTTGGGTCGGGGAGTTTTGCTGAGCGAATAGCAGTTATCTCTTGATGTACATCTTTTATAGATGGTTTATGCCCTAATTTTTCTTCAAGAGATTTTAGAGGACCATAGTTAAGATTTACTGCTTTTGTAGTGGGTGTTAGTTTAAAACTTACGCGAACAATAAAATATCTGCCCTTAGCATCGTGCTTGAAAATGCTATCTCTGTATGCAAACCGACATTGTTGATTTGTTAGTGTTATGACTTTGCGTGTTTCGATATCGAATGCTTCAACTGAAAATATCACATCTTTAGCTTCAACTCCATATGCTCCTACATTTTGAATTGCAGATGCTCCCACTTCACCGGGAATATGAGCGAGATTTTCTACACCTGCATATCCCTTTTCTACGCACCAATCGACAAAATCTGTCCATTTTTCTCCTGCTCCAACAATTGCAAATACGGTGTTGTCGTCTTTTCTGTATTCGGAAATTCCTTTAATTGCAGAGTGGATAATCATACCATTGAAGTCGTTGACAAAAAGGAGATTGCTTCCTCCTCCAATATGAAGGACTTCGTTGTTCAAGAATTCTTCACTACGCGATAGTTTTATTAGTTCTGCGACGGAAGAGTATTCGGCATATATTTTTGTTTTTACCGGAATACCGAAGGTGGTAAGGTGTGTTATATCGAAGTTGTGTTGAATAGTATACATGCGAGGTTAATTTAAAGTTGCTATTTTCTGAAATTTACAAGTATTCCGTCTTCAAATTGAAGATATATTCCGTCGGAATATTGCCATAGTTCGAGAGTCTTACTATAGTCATGCCCTTTAGTAACTTCTTTAGGATTACCTAATGAGAGAGAGCATTCTTGTTTTGTCATTCCTATTTGTATTTCTCCTCTTTGAATTAATTCCCAAATATTGTTGTCAGTTTTAGGATATTTTATTCTAACATCTGATAATGAGAATAGATTTGCAAAAGAACGACTATTGATTCCATGTGTCCCGATATTCATTAACATTGTTGCTGTATCTCCTGATTCTGTCGTAAAGATAACATTAGCAGGGAAGACTTTATCTCCCGGTTTAACGTCAATGATTGTAATTGGAACATATTTCATGCCATTGATTATATTTCCATTGATGTCATACCAAATAGATGATTTTGTCCATAGTTTATATCCTGAAAGTTTAGTTTTGAGATTTTCAATCATGTCGAGGTCAATCATCATTGGTATTTGATCAGAAAAGAGAGTGTCTGATGGTTGTTTGTTAGAATTGTAATTGAATATAGATGAGCCATCTGAGAAGGTTAAAATAAGACTCTCATTTCCATCAACATTAATTCTGCTGCTTAAATTATAAAAAGAAAGTATTTTGCCACCCAATTTCATATCGAAATGATTTTCGGAAGATGGCTCGAAAATATAGGCAACACGATCCTCCGTTAGAAAGAATCTTTTGCCTGCCGACCAATTAATGTGTGGAGTGGGTTTTATGTCAGAGAGAAATAGTTCTTCAACAGAAGGTTCATATTCTTTTTGCTCTGTTTTTGATATTTCAATTTTCTTGGTGCTTTCAACACCCGTAAAGCATGAGGAGCAAAGTAATGCCAACACCCCGATAATTAATATCGAGGTGTGGTGAATAGTAATATTTGATTTAGTTATCAATTCAGAATTATTTTTTATTTTTTTCTATCCATTTACGAGCATTAATGAAGGCTGTAATCCATGGAGTTACTTCGTCGTTTTTACGTGTTGACGGATAGTAACCACATTGCCATGGGAAAATTGAGCGTTCAAGGTGAGGCATCATGGCTAGATGACGACCATCAGCACTTGCTATACCGGCAACCGAAGCTTGTGAACCATTTGGATTTGCCGGATATTGAGCATAGGCATATTTAGCAATTACATTGTATTCAGAAAGTTTTTCCGGTAATTGGAATTTTCCTTCACCATGAGCAATCCAAATACCTAATTTGCTGCCGGATAGAGATCCGAACATTATGCTGTTATTTTCCGGAATGACAACAGATATGAAATTTGATTCAAATTTGTGAGAGTTGTTGTGTAGCATTTTCGGACGTCGACTATGTTGAGGACAGATAAGATTAAGTTCTTGCATAAGTTGACAGCCATTGCAAATTCCTAATGAAAGTGTATCGGTTCGTTTATAGAAATTTTCGAGAGCTTTTTTTGCTTTCTCATTGTATAAGAAACCACCTGCCCAGCCTTTTGCCGAACCGAGAACGTCTGAATTTGAAAATCCTCCACAAAAGACAATCATATTGACATCTTCAAGGTTTTCTCTTCCAGAGGTAAGATCTGTCATGTGAACATCTTTAACGTCGAAACCGGCAAGATAAAGACTATAAGCCATCTCTCGGTCTCCATTTACTCCTTTTTCACGTATGATAGCTGCTTTTATACCTGAAGGGTTATTGCGATTGGCTGTGATGCCGTTGTCGGCAAGTTTGCCTGAGAAACCTTTTGGGAAAGTGAATCTTACGGGTTGTTTGCGATAGTTGTTGAATCGTTCTTTAGCCCATTTGTCTCCACTTTGTTTGCAGTCAAGTAGGTATGATGTCTTATACCATAGATCTCGAAGATGATCAATAAAGAATAATCTCTCAGAGTCTCCATTTGTTATTGTAATTGTTCGTTCGGCACCTAATTGACCGATATTCATGAATCTGACATTTGCTTTTGTGAGTTCATCTTTGACAGTAGCAAGTTTAGAGTTTGCTATTTGCAATACAATTGCAGGATTTTCTGCAAACATTATTTTAACAGTATCATCATCATTAAATTCGTTGAGGTTTATTTTCATACCTCCTTTTGTGTTTGCAAAGTTCATTTCAAGCAATGTTGTGAATAAACCTCCGGCTGAAATATCATGTTGTGCAAGGATAAGGTTTCTGCCTATAAGTCTCTGTATTGCGTTGAATGTGTTGACAAAATATTCCGGATTCTTAACTGTTGGAGCATCGCTTCCAAGTTTATTGAGTGATTGAGCAAATGCAGAGCCACCAAGTTTAAGCTCGTCGGAACTCATATCTATATAGAGAAGTGTAGAGTT
The DNA here is from genome assembly GCA_937911575.1 of uncultured Porphyromonadaceae bacterium. Lineage (GTDB taxonomy): Bacteria > Bacteroidota > Bacteroidia > Bacteroidales > Muribaculaceae > Lepagella. Next base: position 68,596 of record CALDPR010000029.1, read on the forward strand.
TTTGGGTTGTACGACCGGTGATGTGGTACGGCGAATATTTTTTACCTCTCCTGCTGCTGATATGATAACTGTCCCCGGTGCATATACTTTGTCTGTGCCATATTTTTGAGTCATTGATAGAGAATCTTTCCCGGTTGGAATATTGATTCCAAGTTTACATGCGAAGTCGGAGCATGCTTGTACAGCTGAGTATAGTGCGGCATCTTCTCCTTCATTTTTGCACGGCCACATCCAATTGGCCGACAGTGAAATTGATTTGATTCCATCTTTTAATTGTACGCCGGCAATATTTGTCAATGCTTCAGCAATTGCAAGGACAGAACCTTTTGCCGGGTCTATAAGTGCTGCTTGAGGTGCATGACCGATCGATGTGGCAATGCCAGACTTTCCTCGATAATCAAGAGCAACAACACCACAATCACTCAATGGCAATTGTAGTTCCCCTTGACATTGTTGGCGAGCAATTTTCCCTGTTACTGAACGGTCAACTTTGTTTGTAAGCCAATCTTTGCAGGCTACAGCTTCGAGTTGAATTACATTTTCAATGTATTTGTCAAGTTCTTCTTGTCTGTATGATGTATCGGCATATTGACGATTGATTGTCTTATCAGTCATGACTGTTTTAGGTGAATTGCCAAACATGTCTGTCATGGCAAGGTCAATCGGCCTAACACCATCTTTTTGTTCAAAAACAAAACGATTGTCGTTTGTCGTTTCTCCAACTACATAGAAAGGAGCTCTTTCTCGTTCTGCTATCTTACGCACAGTCTCAATGTCTTTATTTGCCATGAGAAGTCCCATTCTCTCTTGACTTTCATTCCCTATTATTTCTTTAGCTGATAATGTTTTGTCGCCAATAGGGAGATTTTCCATGTCAATTTTTCCTCCTGTTGCTTCGACAAGTTCCGATAGAGCATTGAGGTGTCCACCGGCACCATGGTCGTGAATGCTGACACATGGATTTTTATCCATTTCAGCTAATGCTCTGACAACATTGCTGACACGTTTTTGCATTTCAGGGTTTGCACGTTGTACGGCATTGAGTTCTATTGAGTTATCATATTGACCTGTCTCTACTGATGATACAGCACCTCCACCCATACCGATACGATAGTTGTCGCCACCCATTACGACTACTTTCATTCCTGGTTTAGGTTCTCCTTTGAGAGCATCTTTTTGTGTTCCAAAACCTACTCCACCGGCAAGCATAATTACTTTGTCATATGCTAATTTGCGATTCTGCTCTTCATGTTCGAAAGTCAGTAAAGAGCCACAGATAAGAGGTTGTCCGAATTTGTTGCCAAAATCTGACGCGCCGTTTGATGCTTTAATAAGTATCTCTTCAGGACTTTGATACAACCATTTTCGAGGTTGAGGTGCATTTTGTTCCCAGGAACGATTTTCTTCTGTACGAGGATATGATGTCATGTAAACGGCTGTCCCTGCAATAGGTAGAGATGCTTTCCCTCCACCAAGGCGATCGCGTATTTCTCCTCCTGTCCCTGTAGCTGCACCATTAAATGGCTCAACGGTAGTAGGGAAATTATGTGTTTCAGCTTTTAAAGAGATAACGGTTTTTATATCTTTTTCTTCAAAGTAGTCTGCTTTTTCAGGATTGCGTGGAGCAAATTGTTTTGCTTTCGGACCACGCATAAATGCAACATTGTCTTTGTATGCCGAAACAAGTGTATTTGGATTTTCTTGGGAAGTCTTTTTTATTAATTTGAATAAGGAGGAAGGCATTTCTTTGCCATCGATGATGAATGTGCCGTTGAATATTTTGTGTCGACAGTGTTCGGAATTTACTTGAGAGAAACCGAACACTTCAGAATCAGTGAGTCGGCGACCTATTCTCTGGGATAGTGAACGAAGATAGTCCATCTCTTCATCGGAGAGTGCGAGCCCTTCTTGTTTATTGTATGCTTCGAGATCGTCGATATATATAATTTGTTCCGGTTCTCGTGTGATGTTGAAGATGTCGGGCGACAATCCATCATAGAGTCGTTGAAGCATCTTGTCGAAAGTTGGGATTTCATCTGTTGTAAGTGCATATTCTTCAATACGCACTATCCCTTCGATTCCCATATTTTGTGTTATTTCTACTGCGTTCGTGCTCCACGGTGTTATCATTTCTCTGCGTGGACCGATATATTTTCCTTTTAGGCGTTTTGACTTTATTGCTTTGGCACCGTCGAAGAGCCAAGTTAGTTTGTCAATTGTCTCTTGTGTGAGATTATTGTCGCTTTGTACGGCGATGACGAGCGATGCTCCTTTTTTGAAAAATGTAACCATTCTCTTGATGTTTTATTTTATGTTGCAAAATTAGTGAATCAGTTGTTAAAAAGCAAATTTTATCTGATGTTGTTATGTCGCAAGAAATTAAATTTTGTTATTTTTGCGAAAAATAATTGAATTATGATAAGATTGACTTATATTTGGCATGATTGTTTTTTGTTAGAAACAAACGAGTATAATGTGATTTTTGATTATTGGACTGAACCTGAACAGGGACGCTTATTGTCTATTGTAGATAAAGAAAAACCATTATATGTGATTGTGAGTCATCACCATAAAGACCATTTTAATAAAGATATATTTTTGTGGTCAAAGCTTTTTCGACAAATAAAATATATTATTAGTAAAGATGTCTATCAATCAGTTAGATATATTTTGAGAGATAACTCAACATATCGGGGGGAATATCGTATTCCTACAGATTTGGTAAGTATGTTGCGTCCGGGAGATGTTTATTTTTCAGAAAATCTAAAGATTTATGTATTTGGTTCTACTGATATCGGGAATAGTTATTTGCTGAAAGTCGGTGAGAAGTATATATTTCATGCAGGTGATTTGAATGCTTGGGTTTGGAAAGATGAATCAACTGAAAATGAAGTTGAGGCAGCAATAAGGGATTTTAAATCTAAAATTGAGAAAATTGGTGATATCACAGAAACAATAGATTTGGTAATGTTTCCTGTTGATTCAAGAATTGGTCGTGATTATTGGGAAGGTGCGAAACTTTTTGTCAATCAGTTTGATGTCCGACATTTTGTACCGATGCATTTTGAGTGGGGAACAACTCAAGAGGAATCAATTAAATATCGAATAGATGCTATTCGATTTAATTCATATGCTGCAAAAAATGCTGGAGAATATCATGCTCTTCAAAATCCATATGAATCAAAATTAGATATTAATACATAGTTATAAAACTATGTAAAGCATCAAAAAGAAAAGTTCCCTTTGATTTCCTATAATTTGGCTTAAACTTTCAAATTATCTATATCAATCAGGAACTTATAGATGCTGATTTCCTTGTGTTTTCAAATATTATATTTGTTTAAATAATATAATTTCTGCTATAATAGAGATGAAGAACAAGATGAGTAGTATAAAAGCTATTTTGTCTAATGTTTTTGCGGAATTAGGTATAATTTTCATGATTGTTTGTGCCATAAGATGTGTAAACACAGACATAAAGATGAAAAATATATCGAAAAACATCCACCATTCAGTTCTAAGTTTAAATGTTGCAACAATAAGTATTATCGTTAATGCAAGCATAAGGTAAGTGAAAGTTTTTGAATTTAAGATTTTTGATATCATAATATTAATATTTATTTATAATTAAATTGATAATTCTATTTTGATCTTCTTCAGAAAGATGAGGATATAGAGGTAAACAAATAACTGAATTGGCAAGATTATTTGCTATTGGCAGGTTTTCAGGTTTAGCCGAAGGGATATCGGAATATGGTTTGAATGAAGTGATTAAAGGGTAGAAGTAGCGTCGAGAAAGAATATTATTTTCTTTCAGTTTATAATATAGCATATCGCGAGAAATGCCATATTTATCTTCATTTATGAAAATAGGGAAGTGTGAATAGTTTTGTACTGTATTCTCAGGAAAAGTTAGGAATTTGATCCCTTCAATATCATTTAAAGCATCTTTGTAGCGTTGAGTAATTTTTTTTCGAGCCAATATAGCGTTGTCTATGTTGCGAAGATTTAACAGGCCGAAAGCGGCTCTAATTTCGTCCATTTTGCCATTGATTCCGATTCCTTCGATTTCAGTTTCGGAGCAAAATCCGAAGTTGCGAAGTTTGTCAATTTTTTGTTTCATTTCATTTGAATGGCAAATTATGGCTCCCCCTTCAACTGTGTTGAATACTTTTGTTGCATGAAAAGAAAGAGTGGAAATGTCTCCGTAATTAAGTATTGATTGTCCATTTATTTTTACACCAAAAGCATGGGCTGCATCGTAGATGATTTTAAGATTATGTTTGGTTGCGATTTCTTGAATTGCATCTACCTTACATGGATTTCCATAGCAATGCACTGGCATTATAGCTGTAGTTCTTGGCGTTATTGCTGCTTCTATTTTATTGGGATCTATGTTGCAAGTGTTTGGCTCTACATCAACGAATATAGGGGATAAGTTGTTCCAAATAATAGAGTGGGCTGTTGCTACAAAAGTATAAGGTGTGGTAATTACTTCTCCTGTTATATTAAGGACTTGAAGAGAGGTAATCAATGGGATAGTTCCGTTGGTAAACAATGAGATAAAGGGAACTTGAAGATAATTTGCAAGTTCAATCTCTAATTGTTTGTGAAAGTCCCCGTTATTTGTAATCCACTTGTTATCCCATATTTGTTTTAGCATTTTATTGAAATCATTCAAATCTGGAAGTAGAGGCGATGTAACGGTTATTAAGCTATCCATGTGTATTATTTATTTTTAAGTATTAGAATGATTTCATTAAGTTCTTTTGATTTTGTAATAAAGCTACTGCAAAAGTAATAAATAAAACCGATAATGACAGCAAGGATTACTTTTAACCATAATATATTTGACAGAAAGAGTGATAAATAGCATATGACACCCATTACTAAGGCGTTAATCAGTGATGGTAAAATATCGGTAATCTGTTTAGATAATTTAACATTGATCAGTTTGCCGGTGTAATATGTATTAATTATCAATGCAATCATCGAATTAAATACTCTGCCGATGCATATCCAAACTATTCCAAAAGGAATAGTTGCTATAAGGATTGTTAGTCCAACTATTTTTTTGATTATTTCAAGTTTTAGAAATAAGTCGCTTCGCCCTTTGACTTGCAATAAATTAAGATTTAAAGCATGAATCGGATACCACATAAATGAGAGGCATAATAATTGCAATAATATTGTTGTATCGTTCCATTTATATGTTAAGAGTAGTTGAATCAACGGATCTGCAATAGCAGATATCCCTATCATTATGGGGAATATTATATATGCTGATAAGCGTAATATTTTTCGATAGTTTAGTTCTAAACTTTGGTCATTTGATTGAAGTTTGCTTAATGATGGATAAGTGGCACGTTGAATCATATGGGTTATACTCCGAGCCGGATAACCGGATAATGAATCTGCTTTAGAATAGTATCCTAATGATAGAGGAGAGAATATTTTCCCTATTATCAGAGAATAAAGATTATTAAAAGTAGTGTCTATTAATCCTGAAAATAAAAGTTTATATCCGAAACCAAACATCTCTTTAAACGATTTTAAAGAGAAAATGAATTTTGGTTTCCATCTATTATAAAACCATAAGAGAAGTGTTGAAATTGCAGAGGAAACGGCATTCAGAATAACTAAAGTCCATATGCCGAGTCCATATACTGCGAAGCATAGGGCAATAATTCCGGAAACTATAGAAGATGTTAAAGAAATTTTTGTCAATAACTTAAAATTCAAATTTGAGGAGATAATCGCACGATGAACGACAGAAAATGAATTCAGAATAATAACTATGGCATATATTCGAGTTATCTCAGTTAAAGTAGGGATATTATAAAATTCAGCAATATAAGGAGCAAATATAAAAATGAAAATATATGCTATCAAACCTATTGCAATGTTGCTCCAAAATGCAGTAGATTCATCTTCAATTGAGCGATTTTGCTTGCGAATAAGGGCATTAGATAGTCCACTATCGACAAAAATTTGAGCTAATTGCATGAAAAAAGCAAGAATAGCAATAGTGCCAAAGTCTTCAGGCATAAGTATTCGTGCAAGTAAAATACTGAAAATAAAATTTAGAGCGGAAGTTGCAAATGTTTCCACTCCACTCCAAACAACACCTTTAATTGTTTTTTTCTTTAATCCCTGCACAGAATCTATCCTATCTGTTATTATACATTAAGTGGTAGTATTCTTTATATTCTCCGTTTGTAATATGATCAAGCCATTGTTGGTTGTCGAGATACCATTGTACTGTTTTTTCAATGCCTTCTTCAAATTGTAGTGATGGTTGCCAGCCAAGTTCATTTTTAAGTTTACTTGAGTCTATTGCATATCTCAAATCGTGCCCTTTTCGGTCAGTAACATAAGTGATAAGTTCTAACGATTCTCCTTCTTTTCTGCCGAGCAAACGGTCGGTTGTTTTGATGATGACTTTTATAAGATCAATATTTTTCCATTCATTGAATCCTCCAATATTGTATGTTTCTGCAATTTTGCCGTTGTGGAAGATGGTGTCAATGGCTCTTGCATGGTCTTCAACAAATAGCCAATCTCTTACGTTTTGGCCATTACCATACACAGGGAGTGGTCGACGATGGCGAATATTATTGATAAACAATGGAATCAGTTTTTCAGGGAATTGATAAGGACCGTAGTTGTTTGAACAATTTGTTACTATAATTGGTAATCCATATGTGTCATGAAATGCTCTTACAAAGTGGTCGCTACTTGCTTTTGATGCTGAATATGGTGAATGTGGATTGTATTTTGTTTGTTCTGTAAATAAAGTATTGTCGAATTCTAATGCTCCATAAACTTCATCTGTGGAAATGTGATAGAACAACTTTCCACTGAATTTCTCAGGGAGCGATTCCCATTGAGTTTTTGCAGCTTGAAGAAGAGATAGTGTCCCCATTACATTTGTCCGAGCAAATATAAATGGATCGTTAATAGAACGGTCCACATGACTTTCTGCAGCAAGATGAATTATAGCATCGATATTGTATTTTTTGATTATATCAAGAACAGCCTCATAGTTGCATATATCCTCACGTATGAAGGTATAGTTTTGAGCGTTTTCAATATCCTTAAGATTTTCAAGATTTCCTGCATAAGTAAGTTTGTCGATGTTAAAAATATGATATTCAGGATATTTGTTGACAAATAATCTGATAACGTGAGAGCCGATGAAACCGGCACCACCGGTTATTATAATATTTTTCATATGTTTCTCTCTTTAAGTTCGTTGATTACTTTTATGAGGTATTGCCCGTATTGGTTTTTAATCATTGGTTTAGCAAGTTGTCGCATCTTTTCTTCTGAAATCCATCCTTTTCGATATGCTATTCCTTCAAGGCAAGCGACTTTTAATCCTTGTCGTTTTTCGATGACTTCAATAAAGGTACTTGCTTCGCTCAAAGAGTCGTGTGTGCCAGTGTCTAACCATGCGAAGCCTCGTCCCAGTGTTTTGACTGATAGATTTTTATAATTAAGGAATTGTTGGTTAACGGTTGTGATTTCGAGTTCTCCTCGAGCTGATGGTTTGATATTGTGTGCTATTTTGACGACATCGTTAGGGTAGAAGTATAACCCTACAACAGCATAGTTAGATTTCGGATTTTCAGGTTTTTCTTCAATGCTGAGACAGTTGCCATTTTTATCGAATTCTGCCACTCCATAGCGTTGAGGATCACTCACCCAGTAACCAAAGATCGTGGCTTTGTTTTCGTTCTCTGCATTATCAACGGCTTCTGTGAGTAATTGGGTCAATCCGGAACCATGGAAGATATTATCTCCTAAAATCAGACAAACACTATCATTGCCAATGAATTCTTTTCCGATAATAAATGCTTGTGCCAATCCGTCGGGAGAGGGTTGTTCGGCATATTGAAATCTTACTCCGAAGTCTGAACCATCACCTAATAATCGTTTAAAAGAGGGCAGATCATAGGGCGTTGAGATGATAAGTATGTCGCGTATGCCTGCAAGCATAAGCACTGATATAGGATAATAGACCATAGGTTTGTCGTAAATCGGTAATAATTGTTTACTGACACCTTTTGTTATCGGATATAGGCGTGTTCCGGAACCTCCTGCTAATACTATGCCTTTCATCTCTGTTTTTTATCTGAATAGTTTTATGTTGTAAGTCTTTGCTGATGTGCTGTATATGACAGCAATATAGAATCCGTTGGGTAGATGCGAGATGTTTATTATCGCTGTTTGTGTGTTGCTATATTTGCAACGATGAATCTCTGCTCCGCTTAAAGAGAAGATTCTGACCATGCCTACTTCCTCCGGAGTAGATATAGAATAATGCCCACCACCTTGATAGCGAACGATTGGTTCGGTAATAATCTCAACCTTTTCGATAGCTGATTGTTGTGCGAGACGTTCGGCTGTAATCTCCGATATGAATCTATCGTAGAACTCGAATGGTGGTTCCTCGTATGGGGACTCTTCTTCAATGATTGGTCTGTTTTGAAAAATGGCAATTTGTCCATCGCTGATTATTTCTGTTGGCATGAGACGGAAATATCCAGATGAAGAGCCATCGAGTGATAATCTGAACATTCCTGCTTTGTAGCCGGAAGCAATCAGAGGACGTATTTCACCATTAGCAATTATCCCAACACCAATATTGTGATGATTTCTAATTTCAGTTTCAATCATTTCTTGCCATTGTTGAGGATAGTATGTGGCAGAAATCGACCCAATATCATCAGTTTCAACTATTTCGTTAAATTTGTCGGATAATTGGGAGATTGATGAGATTATATTGTATTGGATAGAGGGAGCAGTTAGAATGTTGTGAATATGTTGACGAAGATTTGTCCACGCTTCAATTGCTTGATGTGGCACTTGAGCATCAAAACGTATATATTCGATATGTCGGGCATATTCAGAAAGAAGAGCTTTTCTATCTTCTCCGATATTGTCGGGATCGAAGTGAGAATTCATATCGTATGCTAATATCGGAAATGCTTTATTATCGGCTGAAATGATAACATATCCTCCGGCAGGGTGATTATATACATAAAATGGCACAAATAATCGTTCTGTGGCCAGTCGACGCCCGTTGTATACAAATTCGGGAGCCTCCATAACTTCTCCGTATGCCGCATTGAAAAACATCTCAGCAATCTTTTTGGCTTCGCGTTGGATAATTGTTTCTGCATTGGTGTTAATACCGGCAGATAGCATCAAAGTTATTATCAATATCTTATATATTTCTCTAATCATTTTCTATTTATTCTATGCTTAAATGCCTATCGTTGTTAGTAGTAACTAAAATTTTAGTGCAATATTTTACAAAGATAGTGTTTTTTTTATCAATATCAAAACATTGATATTGAATGTGAGTCAATTTATGGTATAATAAAATAAAAAAATAATGTGGTTGTAGTTAGGGATTCTTATAATCTTAAAATAAACACAAAAGAAAAAAGCGAAATATTGCGATAAGGAGAAAGTATCCTGATTGTCTGCGAGTTAAGTGTGGAATTCAGTGCATTGCAGAGAAGAGACTGTCCGCAAACAAGCCGCCCTTGCCGAGCAAGCACGCTTGAAAGAGCAGGCAGCAAAGGAACAAGAATCCAAAGCCAAGTCCATCAAGGACAAGCAAGAGCAGCCAAAGGATAACCTAAACAAAAAATCAAAACCATGAGCCTATGTCAAGTATCAAGGTAAAGTTTCGACCCTCGACAAACGAAAATAAGGAGGGAAAAATCTATTATCAAATCATTCAGAATCGTGTAATACGTCAGTTAAAGACGGATTACCGACTCTTTATGCACGAGTGGAATGAGGTTGACAACTCTATAATCGTTAACAACAAATGCCGACTGAACTATCTTCAATCCATAAAAGAGCGTATAGATTGGGATATTAAACGACTGCAAAGTATCATTACCCATTTGGAAAATAAGCGAGTAAAATACACTGCCGATGATATTATCTCAACCTTTCAGAAGCAAGCCAATGAGCAATCGTTGTTCAACTTTATTAAGGCTGTTATTGCTCAATTACAACAGATGGGTAAACAACGCACATCGGAGACCTATTGCTGTACACTTAAAAGTTTTATGCAGTTTAGAGAGGATAAGGATGTGTTATTAGAGGATATTGACTCCGATTTAATGCTGATGTATGAGGCTTATTTGCGTAACAAAGGACTGACAAAGAACAGCACCTCGTTCTATATGCGAATACTCCGAGCAGTCTATAATCGTGCAGTTGAAAAGGATCTAACCATCAATCGAAACCCATTCAAACATGTTTATACTTCATCAATCGCAAACTCAAAGAGATTGGCAAAATAGTGGGTGTTCAAATCCCACTAACAATGTATGTAGCAAGGCATTCGTGGGCAAGTGTGGCAAAGAATAAGAATGTACCAATATCGGTTATCAGTGAGGGTATGGGGCACGACTCGGAAATGACAACGCAAATTTATTTAGCTTCGCTTGATACGGCAGTAGTGGATAAGGCTAATAGTATGATTTTAAATTCGCTATGAGATGTTTAGCGAAATTAACAATCTCTTGATAAGAGACAAATCTTAAAGTGTTATTGCCTATATTTTAACTATATAATTATAAGCGATAAGTGAATTTGCTAAACAATTAGATATAATTTTCTTATGCACAACTTTTTTTCTTGCTAAATTATCTTTTAATTGCGAGATTTTGCGTAATTTTGCACCGCATGGTTTGTCTCTTTGCAAGAGACTGTTAAAAGCATAATAGAAAAATAATATAACAGTTGTCAAAATGAAAAAGTTAGTTTCTTTCAAAATTTCCGCACTTGTCATTGCAATGTTTGCCTGCTGTATGACTTTTAGTGCTTGTAGCGATGATGACCCTGAACCAAGCAATGGACTTGAAAACATCAAAGTCGAATACTTGGTATCTCTTTCTGAGAATTGGTATAAATACTTCGATATAGAAGTTACTTATACCGGAGTTGGTAGTGTAGAAAGATTGGAATTAACAAATGATTGGGCCTTTAATTTTGAGATTCCTTATTCAGCCGAACCAGAAGAGTTTGCATGCAATGTAATTGCCACTCCTAAAGCTGATGCTCCAGCGATTGTCTCTACTGAAACATATCTAATGGTAGAAGATATTAAGGCTCAAGTTTCTGGAATTAAGCAAAATGGTGAAATAGATATAAATTATGGACTTAAAGGAACGCGTAATGGCAATGATGACAAAACGGCGAAAGAGATGGAGAACTTTCTAAAAAGAAGCTATACGCTCTTATCATTTTTATTTATCCCAGAAAAATAATAGATGACAATAACTTTATTAATTCAAGTACGATGAAAAAATTTACTCTATTTACATTTGCAATTTCCTTCTTCTGTTTAATGTCTTGTACGGAATCAGAGGAATTTACACCGGTGTCAGATGTGGCTAAAGAAATTCAACTTGACGGTAATTGTGATATATATTCTTTGGAAAACGAAGAAGGTACTTCGTGGATTGTAACTTCAGATGTTGATTGGATACTTCCTGTCAATGATGCCGGTAATGTTTCGGATGCTATTCAGTTGTATGTTGAAAGTAATAGTCGTGTTCCGTTGCGCTCTGGGATAGTTAATGTCACATACTCTAACGGAGTTACAAAATCTACAACTGTAAAACAAACTAACGAACAAACAGAAACAGGTCTTCAAAGAGCATATGCTGCTGGTTGGGGGTTTGATGCAACTTCTTATATGGACAGTAGAGGATTGAAAGATCAGATATTCAATACACAAAAGGTTTCAGTACTGAATAAAATCAGTAACGAGGAATCTACAGGAACACAGGTGAAACTCTATTTTGGAGAAGATTACCAGTCATTGAATCAATCGCTTACAGCAGAACTTGATTTGGATATAAATGTCAATGCTTTTGAAACAGGATTGAAAGGAACCTTTGGTGGAAGTGCTTTAAGTAATTCAAAGAGAATCTTTTCATGGATGAGAGGTATCTATTGTCAGCGTAATGTAGATATGGATGTAACACCTCTTATGGCTCAAGAACTTAAATTATTTACTCACGATTTTGCAATAGAGAGGCAGAACGTAATCAATAATCCATGCGATTCAACAATCAGGGAATTGATTAATCACTACGGAACTCATTATGTAAAGGAATCTTGGCTTGGAGGATACTTGGACTATTATTTCTCTTCAGTTGTTACTGAAATTGAAGATGTGATGGATATTAAAGGCGCCATAGAATTTGGATATGCAAAGCAGTTCAAACTTGAAGGGAATGTAGAATATGAAGAGGCCTACAAGGATTTGAACACAGACAAGATAGAGACATTCCTTGTCAAAGGAGGAAATGCAATAGATCTTACAAACAAAGTTATAACAGGAAATATGACAAATGAAGATTTGCAAGACTGGCTCAAATCACTAAATGCTGATAATATTGCAACGGCTCAAATTGAACTGCTGGATTTTGTAGTTAAGCCTATCTTCAATCTGTTTCCACCGGAGATAAGTGATAAGATTGAAAATTATATTAACAAAGTCATGTACTATAATGACTTACCTGTTACAAGAAGTAATGTAGAACAATTGTAAATCAAAGAATCTATGAAACATAATATTTATAAGTTTATTCTTATTTTCGCTTCTTTAACGCTACTCTTTGGTTGTCATGATAAAGATCAGTATCCAGACATCACACCAATTAATATGTCGTTAGATTTAAATTATTATTCTGATTTTTATGATTTGACCATTCCCAATGGTCTCGCTTGGGAAATAACATCTTGCCCAGAATGGATTTCACCAGAGCAGATGTTTGGAGAATCCGGAACAGATATAAGTATCTACGTATGTAGTAATATCGATGATATTTCAAGAACCGGAGAACTGGAAATCTCTTGTTCTGATAAAACCACGATTATATATAGTCTTACACAAAAGAGCAAAACCGAACATGATGAAAATTCTATCATATTCAGCGAGAAGAAACTTCAAAGAACCTACGGAGTTGGCTTTGGCGTAAATGTTTTCTTGGATGGAAAGCAAAGCAAATATCACTTATGTAGTGGTGTGGTTGATCCGATAAAACTGATTAAGGCTCTTGGAGATATTGATATTAATGAATCAGATGCCTTCTATCATGAAAATCAATATTATTCTAGAACAGAATCACATATCGGTAATTCAATATCTGATATATCCACCTCATTATCTGTAGGGGCAGGTATTGATTTAGACATTTCAGGCTTCAAGGCTTCAGTTGAAGGTAAGTTTACACAAAATGAAAGCACGCACGAAGAATATGCTTATGCACTACGACAAATACAGCATATCGTGGGAAGCCGTTATCTTCGTGCTGGAATGCTGAGAACATTTGCACGTGAGGGTGTTGATGTTTTTGAATATGATATGACTCGCTTAATGAATCGCATAAAGGATAATCCTGGAGACAAGAGTAATATCAAACTTCTTATCGACACATATGGAACACATGTCATTGTTCACGGTTTACTTGGTGGAGAACTAGAATTGGCATTGGAAATGCGTAGCAGTGAAAAGATTAGTGAGACGGATATACATGCTGCTCTAAATCTTTCAGCTGAAGTCATTAATGCCTCTGGCAGTGTAGATATGGATGAAAAGGAAACGGAAATTTCGCAGAATACTAAGATTTCGTTCCGTTCATATGGTGGAACAAACATTTTTACATTTGCTCCCGGAAGTTCATTTGAACAGGTTTTGGCACAAACAATGAAGGCGGAACTACTTAATGGTTGGGTTGCTAAAATTAAAGAAGGATCGTCGTTGGCTTTAGTTGATATTAATACATGTCCTATCTACGATTTAATGCCGACAGATGAGGCTCGTAATGCTGTTCGGGAATATATTGTCAATGACTATCAAAAGCAAGTGAACGGTCATGGACCAATGATGTATTCTGTGACTGGATTCAGTGATCCTAATACACTTTTTGGTACTGTTGAGATAGAAGATATAAATGTTCGTATGGAATATTATCAGGAGACTGTTCCTGAAATTACAAGCAACGGACTATGCACAATTGTATATTCTGGAACTTTGGATAAAATGAATTATGATTGTGGTTTCTTTATTGGTGACAATTCTCGCAAACCTGGCAAGTTACGTAAGAACAGAGATGGTTCATTCACTTACGAACCATTTGAAGGTTTGTCTGCTCAAGCAATAAGCGAACTTTATGTAGATCCAACAGGAAGCGTAACTATTGCTCCGAAAGTGACAGATAATTATAGTAATCTTATGTTCAACTCTGTTGAAAGTTTTGATATTTCAACCTTATGGAATAATAATGTTAAGATTGATTCTAACAACTGTCTAACGATATTTACTAAATATCTTGGAGACATGGGTGAATATCCAAACACAATCGTAATGGATTTTCCAGGGTATAATACTGAATGGAGTTGTACTCATGAAGGAAAGGACATTGCTGTCAATAAATTTGAAGTTTGTTTCCTTTCAGAAAATAACATAGATAGTGTTTTGGATAAATTGACATTTGATAATTATAAATTTAATCAAATTAAGTTCAATTTGCCAAGAGGCACAAATTATATCGTGGTTAAAATGCTCTTTGATAAAGATGCATCAGGTGACTATTTTACACTGTTTATGTTAAATTTATTCGAATCTGGTGATGAAATCATACGTATATCATATTTAACACCACGCTGGGGATGAGATTAAAAAACATCATTTATGTGATATTCTGTATTATAACCTTGGCCTGTACTCATGATGAAAATGAGGTACAGGTTAAAGTTATTACTCCTGATAGACTAGAGTATGATGCGTCATGCCAGAGAGATACTATTAGATTTTTATCTAATGTAAGATGGGCGATTGAAGTAGATTGCGATTGGTTGACCATTATTGACGAAACAGGTAACGGCAATGGTGTAGTGCCTATTTATATTCAGCAAAACGACGGTGAGGAGGATAGGTGCGGTAATATTATATTGCATTTTGAAGGTATGACAGACATCTGCATATCAGTCTTGCAAAATCAGAATAGTCTTAATAGCATTAATCTTTTGAGTAATCTTCCAAAGACATTCGGAATCGGATGGGGTTATGATTATTCAGTGGATCATGCCGACAATTCAGGAATACGTGGTCAGGTAATTGATGCTGCCAAATTGGAAAAGACATTAGGGGATGATTTCATTATGATTGAAAACAATGTACACACCCATACGGAATCTGTTTCAGAAATGTCTAGTACGCAGTTAATCAGTTCGATGACAACTAAATTAACAGGTGAGACAGACATAAAGATTGCTTCTGCAAAGGTATCGGGTGAGTTCTCTAAACAGGAGTCTGAAAATAAGGATAGGATATATGTATGGTTTAGAGATACAAGAGCCGTTAAGATGGGTTATATCTCCACATCAGAATATCGTCGTCCCACAAACCTGAAGAAAATTTTAACAGAAGATTTTAAGACATATGTCAATAAACTGAAAAAAAACAAGATTTCCACACAGGATTTTGTCAAGAAATATGGTACACATTTTATCAATGAAACATATTTAGGTGGCAAGTTTGACTGGTATTTTACAGTAAGCCAAGATATTAAAGAAACTGTCGAAACCATCATTACCACAGTTTCTGTAAAACTGCTTTTCTGGAGTTCTAGTACAACTACTGTAAATCAAGAAGTATGGCAGGAGATACAGAAAGACTTTACAGGTTCATTTATAGTTACCGGAGGTGGAGAAAAGGGAAAGAAGTTGAATGCGGCTTTGCAAACAAGTGTTTGTAATGGCGAGCCACTTGCTGAGAAAGATAGAGGACTCATAGGTGACTGGCAAAGTTGTTTTATTGATCCGGAAACGATTAGAGATGAAGAAATGGCAATAATTGATTTTGAGGTTATCCCAATCTGGGAAATCGTAGACTGTTTGGATTCATCTATTGCGCAAAAGCTTAAAGAATATATATGTAATGAATATCTTAAATGAGATTTTTTTATGTCATATCAGCAATAGTTTTTCTCATAATATGTTCTGCATGTTCCGAGAAATCTCATATTGCCGAGCCTCTACCTAAAATAACGGTTGTAACAGCCACTAACGGAGTTGGTGATAATGGTTATAATGATCAAATTCTTGCAGGAGTTATGCAAGTATACGAATCTCAAGATATAAGTTTGTCATTGATAACTCCTGCAAGTTTGGAGGAAACCAAGACCGTTCTGAAAGAATGGTGTTCAAAGGAATCATTAGGGGCAAAAGAACTTCTTGTGCTGGCATCGAATGAGTATGAGATATTAACAGACGACATTGATGCTGCACTTTCGTCTGACAAACACATCCTTCTTATTGAAAGTGATAAGGATATTATTCAAGAGAATGTATCATCTGTTTTTATCAGAAGATATGGTATTTCCTATCTATCAGGATGTATGGCTCGTGGGGCTGAATCGGCCTATGTAATATCTGCAATGGATACTGATTCTTATATAGAAGATGCGGTAAAAGGATTTGTCGAAGGATATAATTCTGACGAAAAAGATGTAGAAGTGATTTATCTTGCAGAAGATGAGTCTGGATATTCAATGCCGGTTGAGGCATATAAGACTATGCAGGAGATTGATTATAATGCTTTTGTCTATCCTTTAGCCGGAGGGTCCAATAATGGAATGTATAAATTCACAAGAGAACAGGAGTTTTGTCTGCAACTGATTGCAGGAATGGATGTTGACTGCTCGCAATACAGCACCCGTGTACCATTTTCGGTAGTTTTCGATATAAAACGTATAGTCTCAACGCTACTTGCGGAATGGATTGTCGTAGGGGAATTAGAGAAACAGTATGTCTTTGATATGTCAGATGAAGATGTTGTGTCAGTTATTATAAATCCGAATTTTTATCGAGATATGATTACTTGGGAGTTTTGGTATGACAGCCCTAATTATTGGAATGACACATACATAAAGTTCAAGAATGTGGCTAAAGAAAAGGAGGAGGAATATTATGAAGGTTTATAAATTATTGGTGATTCTATTTTCCGTTGTATTCTTTTCATGTTCTTCTAATAACTTTGAAGACATCAGTAAAGTGACCACTTACAGAATTGCAGTGGTGATGCCACAAGAAAGACAGGATGAATGGGAACGAATTGCAGACTGGGCTTTACAAAATATTGCAAGCTCACAAGTCGGATTACCAGAACAGGTCAGACTTGATATTGAATGGCACGATGAAAATTCTTCAGATTTTGAGACTTGGTTGAAAAATGTGGCAAATGACAATTCTTATATGGCAGTTGTCGGACCATATAGCTCATCACATGCTTATACTGCCGCTGATTTATGTGGAAAAAGTGGAAAAACTTTGATTCTTCCCATTGCAACATCTACTGAATTGCAACGCATATATGCAGGAAAGCCAAATATTTGGCATCTTGTTCAATCAGATATAAACCAATGTGAATTGATGTTGGCTCAAGCCGTTATATCTGAAAGCAGGACTGTCAGTCTATTGACTACGGATGATGAGTATGGAAAAAGTTTTAGTGATTGGTTTGCATATCAAGCAGTAGAACTTGGATTGAATGTTGGTGATGTTTTTATTTGTTCATCTGAAGATGATGTTAAGTCTGCTGTAAGCCGTATTGCTTCTGGATTCAAATATGATCAGCATCTTTTGCTAGCTCCATCTAGGGAAAGTTTTGCTGTAACATTTGATAAGGAAGTAAATCAACTGAGACAAAATGCAGAGCAGTTCAGATTTCCTCATATCATTTGCTCAGATGCGATGAGATCTCCGACATTAGCAAATCAGTTGAAAGCATTACAGTATGAAGGATTATCGCCATGTGCTGCTCCTATAAGCGGTTTTACAGAGGCTCATCGTGCTAAATTTGGAGAAGAGCCATCAAATGGAACCGCTCACCTTTATGATGCCTTAATGCTTCTAGCTTATGCTTTGACTGTCAACGAGAATAATCTGAACGATGCTATTCTGAAGATTGTTGAAGGTCGAGAAAGTTGGAATAGAGGTTGGCTCCCGGTGGATATGCATGATACGTTTTTTCAACTTCAGAATGGTGGGAACCCAGATATTTCAGGAGTAACAGGTGATTGGACTTTTGATGACAGACATCATTCGGGAGTTCTAAACACATCCTACTCTCACTGGATTTTACGGGATGGAGCGTATTATACATTGGAGTATCTATCATCTGATGGCACTCCCCGAACCACATCGTCTTTACAGGCTTGGGATGTTCAGAATCAAACTTATCAGGAATTCAGCAACAACCAAGAAAATATCTTGTATCCGGAACATTCAGGGGAAAACTGGGCTGTAGTAATTGCTACATCTGATAAATGGGCATATTATCGGCATCAGGCAGATGCTTTAGCTATGTATCAGTTATTGAAACGACACGGATATGATGATGAACATATTATTTTGATTATTGCTGACAACATAGCATATGATTCTCATAACATCTATCCCGGAGTCGTGAAGATAAAACCTGATGGTGAAAATGTATATAAAGATGCAATTGTTGACTATAAACTCAATGAGATTAATATAAACCAGTTAAAACGAATTATGTTGGGAGATAATGGATTTAAGAATGTCCTATCTTCAGACAAAAATGATAATGTTGTAGTGTTTTGGTGTGGGCACGGGGATGTAAATAGTCTTGCGTGGGGCGAATATAATGTTGTGCACTCATGGCAAATAAAGGACATTATAAATAGTATGCAAGGTAGATATAGAAAAATGCTTTGGGTGATGGATACATGTTATAGTGGTTCAGTCGGTGAGACTTGTATTGGTGCTCTAGGAGTATTATTTATAACATCTGCAAATGCTTATGAACCGTCAAAGGCTGATATGAAAGATCCTGAAATGGGAATATGGCTCTCTAATGGATTTACTCGTGCCTTCCAAGATGCTATTGATGAAAATCCTCATATAACTATGAGGAATTTGTATTATAAATTGGCTCGGGAAACAGTGGGATCGCACGCCACAGTGTACAATTATTCGTTTTACGGAAATATGTTTAACAATACAATGCAAGAATATCTCAAATAATCATTAATATTAACATTTAAAATCGTTTAAAATTATGAAAGTTGAAAAATTATTGAAAAGTTTGTTACTCTTTGTCTGCTCTATGACAATGGCTCTTAACTTTACAGCGTGCTCAGATGATGATGACCTAATTACACTTGTTACATATACAGTAAAAGGCAATATCTCAGCTTCTTCAAGCGATGCACTTGAATCTATGTTTGCAATTGCTGATTATACAGAGGCTATAAAAAAAGAATTAGGAAATTATTGCTTTAATACCGAAAAGGATAATGAAGTAATTTCAGTATGCGATGTAGTTTATCAAAACCACAGGACTAATCATCCAACATGGAAAGGGGTTGTAGAGATTGAAAAATCAAAAGTTGGGACCTCTGGAGATGTTGTTTCAAGTACCATTATCAAAACATACAAATACGAATAGTCTTGTATATAATTATCTATAAGATTTGCGAATGCTTATTTAACGTCATAAACTGATGTTTTAAAAAACCAAATGGGTATTTGGATGTCCAATGGATTTACTAGAGAAATCCATTGGACAATAGATGAAGTACCAGACATTTACCTTCGTGATTTTTATTATGAGGTGGCACGAAGCACTGTCGGTTCACATGCGACTGTATATAATGTAGAATACTACGGTAACATGTATAAAGAGAGTATGAATGAATATTTTTAATCAAATAAATCAAAATGGTATGAAAACTTTTTAAACAAATTTATGATTGCTTTTATGACTATGGCGGTAAGCCTTTCTGTTGCTTCATGTGATGACGAGAACGGAGGAGAGATTGTTGACCCTAATGCTTTGAAAGATATCAAAGCGATGTACAGCCTTACTGTTTCTGAAGATTATCTGTATTTCTATGATCTTACAGTGACATATGGTTATGATGATGCGAAGACGACGGAAGAGATTCAGCTTGATGGCTGGTCGTTTGAGCAGACATACAGCACAGACTATATGAAAACATTGCCTGTTCGCTTCTTCTGTACTGTTAAGGCAACACCTAAAAGTCCTGTTCCTGCAATTGATGAGTCCAAGACTTATAAGTTTGAGTGTTCAGGTGCATGTAACTTAGCGGGCTTCACTAACGACGGTAGAAGAATCATGAGCAGAAATGTACCGCACAACGAGAAACTTCAATCTGGTGGAAGCGCGATACAGAGTGTCTTGAATAAGGGAACTAAGACATTGGTTTCGTTTGAGTTCGCAAGGGAGTAAAATCAAGTAGAATAAATCAATAATAACAGTTTTAATATGAAGAATTTAATGTCTTTAAAAGCAGTGGCATTGTTTGTTTCAACGCTTGCTTGCAGTATTACATTTAGTGGATGTAGTGATGAAGATAGTGATAGCATTCAAGCAGAAGTGGTATTTGCTGATGATGTGAATCTGACAATAATCAACCAAGGGGAGTTCTCTATAGAACTTGAACAAGGGTATTCTATTATACCATTCGAGATAAAAAGCAATTCTGAGTGGGAAATTTCTTTCTTGTTTGAAAATGATAATACATTTTGTTTTGCATATCCAAATAAAGGAAAGGGTAATGCTACTGTGCACCTTTGTGTGAATAAAAATTCGTCTGATGAGCGTTGCACAGGTAAAATGCATGTTGTATTCCCAGAAGGTTCTACTAAAAGTAAAATAGTACATCTTAGTCAAAAGGGAAATATAGATAATGACAAGAACGATGAATTTGATGACTTATATGCTGATTTCTATACCACCTTCAGTTGTTTCGAATGCGGCAATCCCATTACCATTCATATTTTTGATGTTTATAAAGATGGTTGTGTAACATGTCCGTGGTGCGAACTCGAGATTCCGTATGAAAAGATTTTAAAGAAAATGTACAATTTAAAATAGCGACATCCATCATTATGGATAGTTTTTTCGTGGCCTAGTATTAAATATTATTTGTTTT
>CALDPR010000030.1 GCA_937911575.1 uncultured Porphyromonadaceae bacterium
TCCGAGGGTATCGCTTCGCTCAACCCCCGGTTATTGAATCGCTTCGCTCTCCGGTACTTCGCACCCAACATCGTCGGAATGCAGTCAAAAATCGAGTGGGATTGTCGTCGGTAAGTTATGATGAATATGTTATACTCTTCAGTATTAATGTATTCAAACTCCCCCATCTTTAATTGTATTTATAGAATTTTTAGAACCCTATAAATGTATTTCTTTGCCGGTGGGGTCGGTGTAGCGAAGTGGGTTGGCGGCACAGTAGAGGTAGGGCGAGAGATGGGGGTATTTCTCTTGTATCGGGTCTGCGGTGGTGAAGCGACAGAGTTGCTGGTCGTACCACCTCGCCGAGAAGTCATGCAAGTCAAGTCCGGAAAAGCGGTCAAATTCCTTACCTCCATATCGGTAAGCATCGGCACTCGACGTGAAGATGTCTGTGAGTTTATCGCCCGGCCAAAAGTGGATTTTATCAAATATCTTTCTGCTAAGCTACTAAAAGTTGTTTTATATTCCTTTGTTTATAATATCTATTATTGATTTTAAAAATAGTGAGAAGTGGTCAGACTGCTTTTTTTAGAGGAATTTTTATCGATCCACCCTTTCGATAATTTGCATAACAGGATTTTTTTGATTAATATTGCAAATATTTTTATAAAAGAAAGAGGATTAATCAACCTTAATTAATTGACATATAGTGAATAACAAATTAAATCGTCTGATATCATTGTTTCTTTTTTCATTGATGGTAATCACCGTTGATGGTGAGCGACGTTTTAATGATGTTTATTTACAATGGAATCGTCTTCCGTCTGATAGTCTTTTTTCGCTCGGGCAGCAATATTATGAACAAGAGAAATTGGATTCGGCATTGATATGTTTCACAATCAGTGGTAATAAGTCTGAATCGGCAACGACAATAAAAGAGAAGTCTACATGTGTTAAATCATTAATTTTATCTGCCAGATTATATTTTATATATTATGAATATGATAAGGCCTGCGACCAATTAATCCGAGCAATCAAACTCTGTGATGAGGAACAAATGAGTGAAAATCTCACAGGGATTTACATGGAACAGGGAGCTTTGATGATGACATATGCACAGCAACGTCCTAAAGAAGACAACTTCAAGCAGGCAGAGGAGGCCTATCGTAAAGCTTTTTGGCAAGCAGTCAAGCATCAGCAATATGCATCTGCAATGACAGCATTTTTCAATCTTGGCAATCGATTGTATGGCACAATGCGACTTGATGAGATGAGAGATGAATTAGCAGCATTCAACCAATTAAATATCCCCCCGACAGAGACATCGTATCACTATATACAAAATTTTTATCATGCACTTTGCAATATAGCAAATAACGATTTTGCAGAAGCGAGAAAATATTTTCATCGACAGATAACCGATGATTTAAAAGAATATCGGACAAACATTTTAAAATTCCAAGTATATGCAAATCTAACAAAATCATTTGTGTTGGAGAATAATTTAGATTCTGCAATCTATTATGAAGAGAAGATGTTTGAATTAGCATCAACCAACGACATGAAAGATGCCAAATCACTTGCAGCATCTGTTCTTGCTAATCTATATGCACAACAAGGCGATTCACTGAAATCATCTGAATATTCAATTATTGCATTACAACTGAAAGATTCATTGCTGTCGGTTAATAATCTTGATGAGGTTAAATCACTGAATTTTATTCGTCAATTACATGAGGAAGAAGCAAAAGTCAATCAATACAAAAATAAGACAACATGGTTGACGATCATACAACTTACTTTATTTATATTATTGATAATCGGAGGCTATTTAGGGTATCGTCTTTTCAAGAGACATCGTATGATGAAGATAAAAATATCGAGACCTACAATTAAATATGAAAATAGCACTCTCGAAGAATCAGTGAAACAAGAACTTAAAGATAAAATCACTCATGTATTGACCGACACAGGAGTTATATACAATCAAGATTTCTGTTTGTCTCAACTTGCCGATATGTGCAATTCGAAGAGTAAATATGTCTCACAAGTCATCAACGAATTATATAATCAAAATTTCACTTCTCTGATAAATTCTTTAAGAATAGAGGAAGCTTGTCGGAGAATGAAAGATAAAGAGACCTATGGGTCATGGACTTTGGAAGGAATTTCACAGTCTGTAGGATTTAAAAGCCGAGTAACATTCTATAACGCATTCAAAAAACACGCAGGAATGAATCCATCGGAATATGCTGAAAGATAGTCGTTTTATGTTGTAATTCACGAAACGAAACATATTTACACTGACTACATATTGACAAAAATTAGGCGAATATATAAATTTGCTGCAAATAATCAATGTTTGTAATAATTATATTCGCTTATGAAAAAAAACTATTTTTATTCTTTTGTTTTTCGATAGCAATCAATCCAATCCGGGCAGTGGATTATGATGAGAAACATTTTTCTGAAATCAATAACCTTATTAATGAATCATTTCAGAAATATGGAGTTTCTGCCGACTATAAAGCACAATTCATTGCCGATAGTAAGCAACCTCAAAAACTCGAAAACTCGAAAAACAACAATAACCAACAAATACTTAATAATCCTTTAATTCGCCAACAGACAATGTGTATTGCAACTATTGGGAATACAAAAAGCCAAATAAATTTTAAAGGGAATATGTTTATAGACTTATTTGAAGTGTCAATAAAAAACAAATAATCGGAAGTTATGAAAAAAATTTTTTACGTATCATTAATTTTTGCAATTATGTCTGTAACGGCATATTCAAAAATATTATTAGTAGAAAAGAGTAATGGCGATGTAATCGAATTGCCTATGGAGAGCATTTATGAGATGCGATTTAAAGTAGATAATGCTGAATATTCTGACAATACACCTGAATATGTTGAGATTGTCGATTTGGGGTTATCTGTTAATTGGGCTTCTGTCAATTTAGGTGCTACAACTCCTGAAGAACCGGGTCATCTGCTTGCATGGGGAGAACTTGAACCAAAAGATTGGTACTCTTGGAGTTACTATAAATTCGGAACATCAAAAACATCACTTACAAAATATACGGCAGCCGACGGATTGCAATTCTTGCAACCGGAAGATGATGCAGCAACTGTGATGTGGGGTGAAAAATGGAGAATACCATCACATGAAGAATTCCAAGAATTATATGATAATTGCGAAGTGGACTATGCTGCTACTGAAAATGGATATCCCGGTGTTCGGTTCACAAGTAAAGTGCCGGGATATGAAGGAAAGTCCATCTTCTTGTGTGCTGCCGGCTGGATTCAAGACGAATATCATATGTATGATGTAACTTTAGCAACTTATTGGGCTAATGAATGTGTTAACGCAAGCGTTGTTCTGCCTGAATTTGCATTCGCTGCCGAATTCTGGAGAGATGGTGATTATGCCAACTCATATTATTATTCCGGTACATATCGCTATCTCGGACGCCCGATTCGTGCCGTAACTACAAATGAAAGTTATGTTGCTCCTCTACCGACATTTGACGGTAACTTCTCTGCTTATCTCAACATTGGAGAATTATGGAGTGCCGACAATGCTTCTTTCGCTATATATATGGCTAATGAAAATGAAGAGACATCTGCTTGGGTAACTATGACCGATGAAAATGAAGATGGTATTTATGAAGCTCTTGTTCCGGAAGGCACATGGACCGGTATGACGTTCACTCGTCAAGATGTCGCTGTCGCTGAACCTTCTATTGATGCTGCTTTGGCTAAAACAGCTACGTTAACTTACGATGGTGTCAATAACCAATACAATATCACCGGTTCTAACGATGACGGCACTTATGCCGGAGAATGGACCGTTTATGTCGAACCTGTGGAACCGGAACCTGTGGAAATTCAATACGTCGACTTAGGACTTTCTGTGAATTGGGCTTCTATGAATGTCGGCGCTTCTGCTCCTGAAGATTATGGTTACTATGTCGGTTGGGGTGAATTGGAAGAAAAAGATTGGTATTCTTGGAGTTACTATACTCATGGTTTGAAAAACTCTCTTACAAAATATTACAAATCAGACAAATTGACAACTCTCGAAGCTGATGATGATATTGCGTCTGTTATTTACGGAGAAAATTGGAGAATACCTACTAAAGCTGAATGGCAAGAATTGATAGATAATTGTACGATTGATTACTCTGCTCAAGAAAATGGAGTAAATGGGTTGCGTTTCACAAGTAATATCCCAGGATATGAGTCCGCAAGCATTTTTATCCCTGTTGGTGGCAGAAAACAAGACGATGGAATATTGAATGAAGGTAGCTTCGGCCTTTATTGGACTTCTGAATGTGTCTCTACGTTCAATCTATATTATAATGCGTTCTATGCTGAATTGTCTATACTCGGAGATGCCGGTACTGCCAATGCTGAACGATACTACGGACATAACGTCAGAGCTGTAAAGATTAAGGAATAAACAAAAATTATTATCTCCATAAATATTGTTTTTAAGAGAGGGGAGCGTAAAAAAGACGCTTCCCTTCTTTATTTTTCATGAGTTTTTTTTAACTTTGCAATTGCATTTTGCCAACCTACATCAAAATCAATAAAGAAATCCATAGCAAAAGATGAAAGAGTTAACCGACGAATATATCAAACATATAGAGGCTCTCATTGAGCAATTAGATGAGCAAGCAGTGCGTGCAGAAATTGATAATATGCACCCTGCCGACGTCGCCGAACTTTTCAAATCTCTCAACGAAAAAGAATCAGAGTGGCTATTCAACCTCATCGAAGACAATGAGTCGAAAGCCGACGTGTTGATGGAGCTTGATGAAGATGACCGAAAGCAAATTCTTGAGGGAATGGATAGCGAAGAGATCGGTCATGTGGTTGAGGAACTCGATTCAGACGATGCAGTCGATCTTATTCAAGAACTTGATGAGGAGGAACGCGAAGAAGTCATCTCTCACATTGACGATGTGGAACAAGCCGGCGACATCATAGACTTGCTGAAATATGATGAAGACACAGCGGGTGGTATCATGGGTACGGAAATGATTGTCGTTAATGAGAATTGGTCAATGCCCCAATGTGTCAAAGAGATGCGAATGCAGGCTGAAGAGGTCGATGAGATATATTATATCTATGTTGTCGACAACGACAATCGTCTTCGAGGTGTTTTGCCATTGAAAAAGATGATTACGCACCCATCAGTATCGAAAATCAAACACGTCATGGAAGAAGAGCCACATTCAGTGAGGACAGATACTCCAATCGAAGATGTAGCCATTGAATTTGAGAAATATAACGTTGTTGCGATGCCTGTAATTGATGAGATCGGGCGTCTTGTCGGGCGTATCACTGTCGACGACGTCATGGACGAAGTTCGTGAACAAAGCGAACGAGACTATCAGTTGGCTTCCGGTTTGGCATCAGATGTAGATGCCGATGACTCTGTATTGGCACAGACGAAAGCACGCATACCATGGCTTTTAATTGGAGTAGTTGGAGGGATTGTCAGCTCTTTGATTTTGGGAGGTTTTGAGGCTAAGTTAGCCCAAGTAACTGCATTGGCATTATTCATACCCTTAATTATGGGTACTGGAGGGAATGTCGGAGTTCAAGCATCTGCTATTGTGGTGCAAGGATTGGCAAACGGATCGTTGGATATCAAAAATGCGTGGTCGCAAGTATGGAAAGAATTGCTTATTGCTCTACTAAATGCCACAATAATATCGCTTGGTGTTTTTGCCTATAATTGTATTGTTATGCCGGAAGATTTTGGTGTTACGATATCAGTTGCGGCATCACTTTTTTTAGTGGTTATTTTTGCATCAGTATTCGGGACATTTGTTCCATTGACGCTTGAAAAATTAAAGATAGATCCTGCATTAGCCACCGGACCGTTTATTCAGATCACTAACGATGTGGTGGGATTGCTCATATATGTGTTTATCTCAACGTGGTTGCTGGGTGTAATTCCCCAATTTTCATAAAATTCACTTATCATTTCGAATAGAATCAGGTTAAAAAAGGAAGAAAAGAGAGGCTATTTTTGGTATTTTGCCACCGATTGCCTATCTTTGCATATTATTATCTTCAATTTGATTTGAGATAATGATACATAAAAACTAAAATAACTCGAAAAAAAACAGAAAGATATATGAGTGTTCAGGAATTGAGCGAACAAGAAATTGTCAGAAGAAACAGTCTTAACGCATTGCGAGATAGAGGAATAGAACCATATCCTGCAGCAGAATATCCTGTTGACGGATACACTGTTGAGATAAAAGAGAATTTCAAAGACGAAGAAGAGCCAAAACGCCAAGTCAGCATTGCCGGCCGAATCATGAGCCGGAGAATCATGGGAAAAGCATCGTTTATGGAGCTTCAAGACAGCGAAGGTCGCATACAAGTATATATCAGTCGTGATGATATTTGCCCGGGAGAAGACAAGGACCTATATAATGTCGTATTCAAAAAACTACTTGATATAGGCGACTTTGTCGGCATCAAAGGATATGTGTTTCGCACACAAATGGGAGAAATCACCATTCACGCACAAGAATTGACACTTTTAAGCAAATCTTTACGTCCACTTCCAATAGTTAAAATGAAAGATGGAGTGGCATACGATGCATTTTCGGATCCGGAACAACGCTATCGTCAACGCTATGTTGATTTGGTTGTCAACAAAGGAGTCAAAGATATTTTCTTGAAACGCACCAAGATGTTCAACTCAATGCGTGAATATTTTAATTCACATGGATATATCGAAGTTGAGACACCGATATTACAATCCATTCCGGGAGGAGCTGCAGCACGCCCGTTTATCACGCACCACAACACATTGGATATTCCATTATATCTTCGTATAGCCGACGAACTATATCTCAAACGCCTTATCGTAGGGGGATTTGAAGGTGTTTATGAATTTTCGAAAAACTTCCGAAATGAAGGAATGGACCGTACGCACAATCCGGAATTCACTTGCATGGAGATATATGTCAGCTATAAAGACTATAACTGGATGATGAACTTCACAGAAAAGATGCTTGAAAAGATATGTATGGACGTCAACGGCACAACAGAAGTGAAAGTTGGCGATAACATCATCAGCTTTAAAGCACCATTCAAACGAGTTACAATGGCTGAAGCGATCAAAGAATTTACCGGTTATGACATCACCGGCATGGACGAAGCTGAACTTCGCAAGACAGCAAAAGCTCTCAACATAGAAGTTGAAGATTCAATGGGCAAAGGGAAACTAATCGATGAAATCTTCGGAGAGAAATGCGAAGGCAACTATATTCAGCCTACCTTTATCATCGACTATCCAATCGAGATGTCGCCACTGACAAAACGACATCGCAACAACCCGGAACTCACAGAGCGATTTGAGTTGATGGTCAATGGTAAAGAACTTGCAAATGCATATTCCGAGCTTAACGACCCAATAGACCAATACGAACGATTTGTCGAACAAATGCGTTTGGCAGAGAAAGGAGATGATGAAGCAATGATTATCGACAAAGACTTCATCAGAGCGTTGGAATATGGCATGCCACCGACATCAGGTATGGGTATTGGCATGGACCGACTTGCAATGCTTCTCACCGGACAAACGACAATTCAAGAAGTGTTGCTATTTCCACAAATGCGTCCGGAAAAGACTCAGACAAACAACGATTCAGACAACCAACAGTCTGAAGAATAAGTTCAATATCAACCTAAAGTCCTCTCCCCTATTTATAGGGGAAAGGATTCCTACAAACATAATATCAAAATATCCTACTCTATAATCACCCTAAAAACAATATCATGGCATTCCCCGGTAAAATAGCCGTTTTGGGCGGCGGTAGTTGGGCTACGGCACTTGCCAAAATGCTCCTCAACAATGTAGACCGACTTAGTTGGTATATGCGACGTCCGGACAGAATTGAAGATTTCATCAAATATAAACATAATCCGGTCTATCTCAGCGATGTAAAATTCGATACAGAACGAATAGATTTCTCGTCAGATATCAACGAAGTTTGCACAAAAGCCGACACACTTGTTGTGGCACTTCCATCACCATATATTAAATCGCATTTAGAGAAAATAAATGTTGACTTATCGGAAAAAAATATTGTTTCGGCAGTCAAAGGTATTGTGCCTGACGAAAATCTTATTGTTACGGACTATTTTATGAAACGCTATGGCTGCAAAGATGAGAATATGCTTGTCATCGGAGGTCCATGCCACGCAGAAGAAGTGGCACTCGAACGCCTTAGCTATCTCACTATCGGTTGCCACGACTTGGTGAAAAGTCGGAAATTTGCTCGTTGTGTAGGAGGAAAATCAATGAAAACAATCACATCGTGCGACGTTGAAGGAATCGAATATGGAGCCGTACTCAAAAATGTCTATGCAATAGCAGCCGGCATAATCAATGGAATGAAAGCGGGCGACAACTTTATGGCCATGCTCGTGGCTAATGCTATTCGCGAAATGAAGCGATTTGTCGACACCGTAAATCCGGTGCCTCGTCAGATTTGCGATTCTGCATATCTCGGAGACTTGCTCGTAACCAGTTATTCACGCTTCTCACGAAACCATAATTTTGGTTCAATGATAGGCAAAGGCTACAGCGTCAAAGCTGCTATGATGGAGATGGAAATGGTTGCAGAAGGATATTATGGCACTAAATGTATTCATGAAATCAATGAATGCTATGGTGTGCAAATGCCGATTGCCGAATGTGTGTATCAAATATTATACTGCAAAGTGCCTCCACGTCGGGCCATAAAAACAGTAATCGATACGTTCGTTTAATTAAATCACTATTCTGAATTATTAATCCACAATAAATAATCAAATAGGGTTGGCACTCGAAAAGAGCATCAACCCTATTTTTTTATTCCAATTTCGTTCTACAATTTTAAGCCTTATTGCTTTTTCAAGATGCTATCAACAGCATTGAGTATCGGAGTAGTGCTGACATCGCAACCTACCGCCTTTTGCATCCAATGATTCGGAGTCAGACGGCCAATGCGATAGATACGCATAATCTCTGATGCGAAATCACGTTGAGAATCACATTGTGAGAAATGTTCTTCAAGCTGGAATTCGATTATATGTCCTAACGGATAGTTTGGAAGATACATCGGAGCATTGACCATATGTGAATAGACAGCCAAAATAGGAGAATCTTTTTCGCCCAAGACCGGCTCATAATAACTATTCCACACATCTTGAGCTATGTTTATAGTGGCATCACGCAATTCAGCAGCAGTTGCTTCGGGGTGTGCATACAGCCATTGCCACATTCGCATATCCACTAACGAAACACCCATAATTTCATATAGTCCCCAAAAAATGTCGAGAGTGGTGTTGTCGTCAATTTGTTGATTATATCCGAGCAGTTGCAAATCACGTTTTTGAAATATAAAGGCAAGAGCTTCTGTGAAACCGGTGTTTGGCACTCCTCGCAGCATATAGTGGTCAATGTCGTAAAGGTCGATAGTTTGTTCTACATTATGGCCGAACTCATGCACAGCAATGTTATATCCTTTATAATCCATACCTTCGTTGCCGATGCGTGTACGCAATAGCGATTTCTCCCAGCGACCGACAGCTCCTAAAGCATGTCCGGAACCTCTTGCTCCATGCACTGCGATTTTATCTGCCAAATAGACGGCTTCTTCATTTGTGAAACCAAGAACTGTAAGCATACGTGGCAGATCAGCCTCAAGTGCATTAGGTGTAGGATATTTTTTACGAGTGAGTGCTGTCAGTTCATCTTCCGATATAGCACTGCGGCTTTTAAAGCCATCATACCAGATGTCGTATGGGCGAAGATCTCTGCCTAATCGCTCTTTGATTAAGTTCCCTACGGCTTTGATTTGAGGCGACGAAACCAAATTGACAAATAGCTCTTCTATTTCATCAGGTTGCATCTCCATGTCTCTCTCAAAGTTGCGAATTATGCCTGTTGGTGTTTGCTTGGTGTAGGTGTCGACTTGCTTCATCGCATTGAAATGTTGCAAAATATATTCATAGCGACGAGTATTTTCAGGAGCGAGAGTTGTCTCTTTCCCCTCTTTCCATGTGCGATTGCTGTATGGTGCCCAATTATATTCCGAATTATTGATTATATCTTGTGGTATTGACCCATCAATTATACGGAGCATAACCTGATAAATCATCTCCTGTTTTTCTCGTGCCGTTGGAGAATCAACATAGTTTGATTTTATCTCATCACGAAGATTCCAGTGCGACAACAACACCATATCATCGGGGAAAATTTGTTTACCTTCATCATTGAGTAATTTGCCCATCATGATATTATAGGCGGCAATATAATTTTCAGTATCAGCATTTGCTTGACCTACCATTTTATTGATAGAGGCCGGGATGCGAGAAGTGAACATATCACCCATACGGGCATACGCCCATTCTTGTCTGTCCCAATCCTTACCAAGCTGATTCTTTTCGGCAAGCGTATAATTGGGGAAATTTAAGATAGTAATGAATGCCACTTTATTCTCATAAAGATCGGAAGTCATGTGAGAAAAGGGATTGTAAGCACTCATTATATAGTCTAACTTTATAGGGTCTGGACCGGAAAGTGTTGTCGGGAGATTCAAGTCTACGACCACTTGATTTGAAGCACCGAGCAGCACTTCGTATGCAGTGGATAGTTTATCAAACAGAATCTTGCGAGAGTTGGCATCAGCCGCAAAATTCTCTTTTACAAACTGAGCAAATTCTTCTGCCGAACCATCTTCGTCTTGCCATAAAATGGCAGCTTGTTCAATTCCACGTTGCATCGTGGCATGGTCGCTGTTCGGATATAAATTCTGCATCTCTTCGACAATACCGGCAACATCAATCTCCTCTTTCGATGAATCTGTGTTGCAACTCATAATCATTGTTGCCATAAATAAAAAAGTAAGTAAATGAAAAAACTGTCTCATGATATTAGTGTGTATTAAAAATATTTTTCAAAAGATTATTCAGACAAAGATACAACATATCTCCGGAAAAATCTAACGAATGAAGGGAAATAATGATGTCAGTATCGGTATTCAACGGCTTGCGAGGAGTTTTGACGACAACCTCTCCGAAGCAACATCACAAGGGAATGAAAGGTAATGCGTACGAATGGTTTTCAAATCATTACCCGATAACGAGGTGAGTTTATAGGTCATTGGAGTTTATTTCTATTCTCTGCCACATTATGCATAACAATATGCAACTCGCTGATAACTAATTTGGTAACCCAAAGGATTGGATTATGCGAAGCCGATTTAAGGAGCTGTTCTACGTGAACGAAGGCAAGGAGAATAGGCTGTAGCGGTATTCGTCGTTATTTATCGTAACTTTCAGTCTGTTTTTGTTGGAGGCGATTATTAACATGGGCAAGTAGAACCAAAATGGCTTCCGGTCCCATATTGAAAATCAGGTCGATGATGCTTAAGTTAGGTATGAAGCCAAATTTTTCTGAGCGAAGCTGATAATATGTGAGTTTATGTGTAGATTTATTGATTATGAGTTTGTTTTGAGAGATAAAATTTTTCAGTTCGCCAAGTTTTAATATCTCTACAATCCGGTTATGTAACTCTTCGTTGAGTTCTTGAAGGGAGTGATGTCTGTTTAGGAATAAAGGTTCAAACAAATGAGCATAGTATTCGAAAAAAGGAGCTTTCCCATAAGCAGAAAATATGGCACCCCAATGAATGTGTCGCCAATTACCATGCTCTGACACGACGATGGATTCGAAGGGTAGACGCTGAAGCGATTTAGCCCCTCCAACAATAGGGACTGAAAGAGTTTGAGAGCCGTTTGCAGCAGCTATCAAACACCGGTTGAGGGTGCGATAAGGAGTGGGAACATCATCATTGATGTTCAGCATGACCGATAGGAAATCGGCATACCATTCCACAGAAGCGAGATAGGGAATAATCATTATTTGTCGGGGTTTGCATCTTTAAGGATACGATTCCAGCGTATCTTACCATCGAACAGAGAGCGTTCTTCGTCGAAAGAGCAAATCACAAATATCGGAGTACCGACAATATGGTCTTCAGGCACAAATCCCCAATAGCGAGAATCGGCAGAGCGATCGCGATTATCACCCATCATCCAATAATAATCCATTTGGAAGGTGTAGTAGTCTGTTTGCTCACCATTAATGAATATTTTGCCATTGCGAACTTCCAATTCATTTCCTTCATAAGTGCGAATAGCACGTTCGTAGATAGGGAGGTTATTGCGAGTGAGATGCAAAGTATGTCCTTTTTTCGGAATCCAAAATTCTCCCATGTCGGGGCGTGTCCAGCCATAAGGGTCATTACCGGGAAACAGACTTTTGTCTCTTCGCAAGTCAAACACTTCTCTTTCCAACTGAAGGGGAGCAGCAACTTGAGGGAATTTCTCTACAGCCTTTTTAGCTTCAGCAGTCAAAGGCACATCATAGTAAAGCACTCCGTTGAAGTTGTCTTTGTGAGGAGCCGAGCCATGGTCTTCCATACGCACCCCGATAGATTGCCATTGCTCGCGAGTGATTGGAGATGTTACGGGGATATAGTAGTTGAATTGCACATCTTTTGGTTGCTCGATGGCTTCTCCGTTAATATATATCACGTCGTCAACAATCTTGAATCTGTCGCCGGGAAGTCCGACACATCGTTTGACATAGTTTTCTCGTCGGTCGACCGGACGCCAAACGACTTCACCGAATTGTTGAGGATTCTGACGTATGTATTCGCGTGGGTTTTCAATCCCCTGACTGCGAAGTATTTGCAATAACTGATAATAATCAGGTTGCTGAATTTTCAACGTCACCGTATCTCCACAGGGATAATTAAACACTACGATATCGCCTCGTTCGATGTTGCGAAATCCTTTCAGACGGTGATAGTTCCATTGTGGAGTTTCGATATAACTTTTGCATTCCAGAATCGGCAACGTGTGTTGAGCCAAAGGGAAATGCAATGGTGTGTTAGGCACACGTGGTCCATAGACCATTTTGTTCACCCACAAGTAATCACCGACAAGCAATGTCTTTTCAAGCGATGATGATGGTATTTTATAATTCTGTCCGAAGAAAAGAAAAATGAAATATACAAGTACAACGGCATATACAATTGCATCAACCCACGACATCACTGTCTTTAGGGCCTTGTTGTTCGTCTTTTTCCACCATGTCAGAGGGATATATCCTGTGATGTAGATGTCAAACAATAATGGATATGCGAGCAAAACCCAGAAATTTTGTAGCCAAACAACCCATATAAAGAATATTACTGAGACAATGGAAAAACGTATCCATCGAGTTTTCTTATTATCTTTAATTCTGCGTTTTAAATCAGCAACAAATGTGGTGTTTTTATTATTATTGTCCATACAAAATTTTCTTATTTTGAATTTAAAATTTAAAATTTTAACATATCGTTCATAGAGAAAAATCCATTTCTACCGATGAGCCATTCAGCTGCCATCACAGCACCGAGAGCAAATCCGGCACGAGATTTTGCAGAGTGTGTTATAGAGATGCTGTCAACATCTGATTCCCATTTGATTGTATGTATTCCCGGCACTTCTCCTTCCCGAGAATGACTGATTACAAGATTTTTATCGGTAATCATATCGGTATCCGGTTCGCACCAAGAGTCTTTACGGTCAATATTCGAAAGAATATCTTCAGCAAGAGTCAATGCAGTGCCACTTGGGTGGTCTAATTTATGAATATGATGCACTTCATGCATTGTCGGCTCATATTGATTGAACTCATTCATCAACTTGGCCAAATATCGATTGACTGCCATAAAAACGTTGACACCGATTGAAAAGTTCGAACTATAGAATAGTGTTCCTTTTCCTTGTCGGCATAATGATTTGATGGTTTCGGAGTGTTGCAGCCACCCTGTTGTGCCTGATACCACCGGCACACCGGCAGCAAAAGAACGCAAGTAGTTATCTACGGCAGTCGACGGAGTAGAAAATTCTATTGCCACATCGGCAGATGCAAATTCCGGGTTATCAAAATCGTCGATATTATCTTTGTCTATTATCGATACAATCTGATGACCACGAGCAAGGGCTATTTGTTCGATGATATGCCCCATTTTGCCATATCCTATAAGTGCTATCTTCATATCGGTGCGAAATTAATTAAAAACTGTCGCTCTGCCAAAAAAAACAATTTAAAAATTATTGGTGTCCGATAATATAAATATTAACTTTATCCTAATTTTGTTGACAGGTTAACATTTATTACAATCTAACATACACCTTAATAAAAACAAGAAAGGCGAGGTTACTCCCCTCGCCTTTAATCTAATTATTTTTAACCGAAGTCGAATAAATTGCGTTAGATTACCACTTTATGAGTCTCTTCTCCGATACG
>CALDPR010000031.1 GCA_937911575.1 uncultured Porphyromonadaceae bacterium
GGTTTTCTGTTTAATGCGTTATGGCTCAGTTCAAAACGCAGAAATTCACCTTTTTGCTCCGAGAACCGTAATTTTTTGATTAAAATATCTTCTTGTGAATATAATATAAACTATTAGCTATTAATAAAATATGAAATCGTGATTTATATTTTGAAATTTATGAATTATAATTATTAGCAGTATACTGCAATTAAATTTTCACTATTGCCATATTTACATAAATACAAAAAATGTTCGCCTCCATCTTGAATCTTATATTGTTTTTTTAGTTTTTCAATAGTAAATGGAGCATTGCGAATAATGATATTTGCTTTTATCCCGTTGATTTTTTTCAGTTCTTTTAAACTCATTATTTCTTTTATTTTCATTATTCTCCCCGGAAAGTCTGAATAATATTCATCAGAAAAGAATAGATGAGTATTTTTGTGTAATTTTTTTAGCATTGGATATTTTTTACATATAAAATCCCAGGCAAATGTTTTCATTAAGCTAGAGTTTGGTTCATATAACCATAGGTTATTAATAGTGCTTGGAAGATTAAAAAGATAATTAATATCGTTGTTATTTCTAATCGGACAAATGTCTGAACACATTGTTGTGCCATCAGCGTTGAAGTTTATGGCATGGATTATATTATGAATAGGTCTATTTTTAAAATCAATTTTAATTACAATCTCTTTGCATTCATTTTTGATACTTAAAATCCAAATATCAGAAATATATTTAAATGAGCGAGCAATTTGAGTAATATCAAGCATCGGAGATGCTTTGATAATTAATGTAGATGTATGTTTAGCAATTAAATCTAAATTAGAAATTATATCAGGAATACAATCTTCAAAAGCGAATGTTCGTTTGTTATTATTATCTCGTCGTGCAGGATCTACAAATATAACATCAAAAAGATTATTAGTCTCAAGTAAATAATTAATAGAATTTTTATTTTCAACAGTCATGTTTGTGATTCCACATACATTTAAGTTGTGTTTCACACACTCTATAATAGTAGGATTAATTTCACAGGCAGTTATACTGGAAGCATTTTTCGCTATCGTCATAGCATCAATACCAAGACCACATGTCATATCTAATACCTTTGAGTTTAAAGGTATTATTGAAGTATGAAATCTTGCAAGAATCTCATTTGTAGATTGTTCAAATGATAGGGTAGAAGGGAATAAAAAATATTTCTGTTTGATCCATGAAGGCAATTTAGATTTGGCTCGCTGTCTACAATCAATTTGATTTATTGCATCATTTACCCAACTAATATTTTTAGATCCATATTTTAAACGTAGGCTATTAGCATTAACACGAATATTATCGTCAATAAATTTCCAAAAATTGTCTGACAATTCCATAATAGAACAATTAATAACTGCGAAATTAAATAAAAAGATAAAAATACCCAAATTAATTAAAGAAGATTTGTCTATCAGAGAAATAATTAGTAACTTTGCACGCCATTACGCAAGGTCGCTCCTTGCAAAATAATTTTTTATTAATAAAACTGCAGAAAATAAAAATGAAAAAAGACATTCATCCTTCAAATTATCGTGAAGTGGTATTTAAAGATATGTCAAATGAAGAAATCTTTATTACTCGCTCCACTGTTGCTGCCAAAGAGACTATCGAAGTTGATGGCAAAGAATATCCTTTGGTAAAACTTGAAATCACTAGTTCTTCTCACCCATTTTTTACTGGGAAACAAAAACTTGTCGATACAGCTGGTCGTGTGGATAAATTCCGCAGTCGCTATGGAAATCGTTCAAAAAAATAATTTGAAGTTAAATCGGACAGAGAAGAGTTTGACAATGACGATTGTCAAACTCTTCTTTTTTATTAAGAATGGACTAAATAATATTATTGTTGTTTGATAAAGACATAAAGATACCAAACAAATAATTAAAATCTCTAAATTTTCCCAAATTGATTTGTCGAATCTGTATAAATAGGAAATAGCGAAAAGTTAAATTTCAGATCTCCTTTAATTTGCTTTTTCAGTAATCTTTCTTTAATTTTGTATTTGCTGTTGGATTCTACAACTTTGTGTCGGTCTCGACAGCAAAGATTATTATAAAACAATAAGAATGTCATAGTGCAATTTTTTTTGTAACTTTGCATAATTGAACTATGTAAACTGCAAATAATATGAATTCAAAATATAAAGAAAATCTTATATATCGTTTTCTTTTTTTATTTATTTCTCCATTAAATGGGTGGAAACAGATAAAAAACTTAAGACTTACGCCTGAAATTGTTTCAAAGAAATTATTCTATCCTTTGTGTGCTTTAGCTGCATTAAGTGTATTTTTCGAAATCCTATATAAGGAAGATGTTCTAATAGAAAATCTATTAAAGCAAGCATTAATTGTATTTTCTTCGTTCTTTTTAGGTAGTTTTCTTATTCTTTTCCTTTCTTCTATTTTAATGAAGAAAGAGTCTAATATCAAATTTCAATCAAATTATGGTAAAGTTTACAATCTGATTAATCTTTCTACATTGTGTCTCTTTTATGTGATATATAATATTATACCTATATTAGAACCTATATTAGTATTTACACCTATTTATACAATATATCTTATAATCAAAGGAAGCAGATTGTTTAAGTTTGAAGAGAAAGAAAAGATATCTTCAATTATAATTTTGATTGTTTTAATAATAGGCACACCAATTTGTATATCTTATTTATTATCGTCACTTTTACCAATATATAATTAATTATGAAATTAAATTCAAATAATATTAATATAAAGAATCGCAGAGCAACTTTTGATTATGAAATTTCAGAAACGTTTATAGCTGGACTTGTGTTGACTGGTACTGAAATTAAATCAATTCGTTTAGGTAAAGCAGGATTGACAGATACATATTGTATTGTTGAGAATGGAGAGGTATGGGTTAAAGGAATGTATGTTGCTGAATATTTCTATGGTACTTATAATAATCATTCAACACGTAGAGACAGAAAATTATTATTAAATAAGAAAGAGATTTTGAAATTATCTAAAGCTAATGAAGATGTAGGATTTACAATTGTGCCTCTTAGATTGTTTATAAACGAAAAAGGATATGCAAAATTAGTCGTGGGTATAGGTAGAGGAAAGAAAGTATATGATAAACGACAATCAATAAAAGAACGTGAAGACAAGCGAAATATTGACAGAATGTTTAAGCGTTGATGGAAAATTATCTTATTGCCTGATAATTAAATTATTAAATATTAAACATTAAATTAAATGATTAAAAAATATATTCTTCTTTTTTTACTTTATTTTGCAATATCACACACCTTATATTCTCAGCAAAGTGCCGATGAGCGTGCAGGAATTGCAATGAATGAAGGTAATTATTTTGATTTATATCGGATCTGCGATAAAGAAAAAGAATCTTTATCTCCATTTATGCGTCAATTTTCAAAATCTATAATCGATAGTTTTTTTAATCGTCCGGAATCAGCGGTAGAGTCTATTAATGTTTTATTAAATGAATATGGAGATATTCTTGGTAATGAAAATACAATGTCTATGATATCCTTGTTAGCATCAAATTATGCATCAATAGGGGAATATAATAGAGCAAAAGACATTATTTATTCTGTGATAGCCCAAATTCCTGATTGTGAGGAGATATTGTCATATAAAAATCTATATAATCAATATTATGAATTGTCTAAATACGAAATAAATGTAATCAACAAACCGAATAAAGATGTTATTATACCATTTGATTTAGAGCAGAATTGGAATGAACTTCCGGGAGAATTCGCAATGATGATAGATGCAACAGTAAATGGAAAACCTATTAGGATATTGTTCGATACAGGTGCCAGTGTTAATGTTGTTAATAAAAATAGTTTTGAAAATCTATGTATGAATGGTTTGCCTGTCCAATCTTTTGTTAAAGGTATTGATGTGCAAAATGGAATAATTGCATTAGCTCAGGAATTAGTAATTGGAGATTTAAAGATGAATAATGTGCCTTTTCATGTGATTGATATAAGCAGTGGTGTAGATTCTATCGATAAGTTAATGCCAAAAATGGATATGATTATTGGTGTTGAATGGATTAATCAAATGCAAGAGGTTCAAATTGATTTTAAACATAATCAACTTATCGTGCCTCAAAAATTATCGAAAAATAAACATTGTATGCCAAATATGTTTGGCTTTAATAAAACCTCCTATGGAGTTGAAGTAGAAACGTCAAAAGGAAATGTTATTTTAGATTTAGATACTGGCTCGGCATTCTCAAACTTAAGTCATAAATATTACGAAAAATTTAAAGATGAAATTAAAGATAAATGTTGTCTGGATTCTATTGGCATTGCCGGAGCTGGAGGTGTTAAGAGAATGAAAATCTATAGATTGCCACAATTTGATTTCAAAATATCGAAGAATAACTTTTTATTAGAAAATATTGCGGTTGAGACCGAGCAAAGTTTGTTTGCAAATGATGGAATCTTAGGCTTAGATGCTCTTATGCAATGTGATAAAATAATAATAAATGCAAAAGACATGTTTGTAGATGTGCAAATAGAATAATATATATAACACTATATTGCAATATTGAAAAAGTTGATACGTTTAAATTAATAAATAGTAGTAAATATGATATATATTTTTTTTAATAAAATAGAGAGATTACTAATCTTATTAACGTTAATCACTCTTTCGGTTACAAGTATAGATGCCGGCACATTTCAAATTAGTGGAGATGATTTAAAAGTTATTTCTGTTGAGCCAGATAAAACTACCGGATTAAATAAAATATACGTTGTTTACGATGTTACGAAAGTTGTTGCAACATATACGTCAAATGGGACAAATTCTCCGATATGGTATAGATATAGTAATCTTGGAGGAGGATATGCAGAAGAGATTCAAGGAATAGAACACAATGGCAATGTTACTTCACTTAAAAATATTGAAGGAGACATGGGCTACATTATCGAAGATGGGACTGATAGATATTATTTCTGGGTTGTTAATTATTTAGATCACAGGTTAGATTTAAAAAGTGTTAGTCCTAATAATGAGCAAGATTGTGGCTCTACAAATTTATTGTTAACTGGCAGTGGAGATCCAATAAAATATTTTACAATTAATGGACAACAACGTATATTGGATCAACAAATTAAGGTTGTGTATAATACACTTGAATGGAATGACGAATCTAAAATATGGGAACAAGTGGAGTGTGAAGAAAGTTTTGAGAGTTTTAGTTCATCAATATATATAACGCCTGCACCTTTATGTAATACTATATTTTCGGTTAGAGGAGATAGATTCTTAGAAGAATGGTCGTGGATACAAGAGGTGTCGAGCGATATATATTATACGAATTCTATTGATGCTCGCACAGAAGCAATTCAGGTTCAATCAGATAATGATAAGTCAAATCAAATAAATAGTGGCTCAACAGGAGAACTTGGAGGATCAGCCCCTGCAGATATTACCTTTTATTCATATGTAACAGATGGTATAATTCACAATGAGTGGCAAATGACTTCAGATCCTGATTTTGAGCAAATTACATATCGTTTTACCAACCAAGACTTTAACTATATATTTACGGAAGAAGGAACATTATATGTAAGATATGTAGGAAGTAATAGTGATGGTAGTTGTGAAGTTTACGGAGATACTTATACTGTAACAATAGGAGCTTCCGAATTAAAATGCCCAAATGCATTTTCACCAAATGCATCAGAAGGCGTCAATGATGAATGGAAAGTCAGTTATAAATCCATTATTGAATTTGAATGTTGGATTTATAATCGTTGGGGTGTAGAGGTTTGTCACTTCACAGACCCAGAAATGGGTTGGGATGGAAAATATAGAGGAAAATATGTTGGCTCGGGAGTATATTATTATATAGTAAGAGCAAAGGGTGCAGATGGCAAAGAATATAAACTTTCAGGGGATATAAACATATTAAATTACAATGATCGTGGCAATAATATGGGCGAAGGGTCAGATCAACCATAGACATATATAATGAGGAGAAAAGAGAAAGAGCTATTGGAAAATAATGCAGTAGAAGTTTATGGTGCGAGAGTTCATAATCTTAAAGGGATTAACGTAAGAATTCCACATAATAAGTTGACGGTTATTACTGGACTAAGTGGAAGTG
This sequence comes from uncultured Porphyromonadaceae bacterium, assembly GCA_937911575.1. GTDB lineage: Bacteria > Bacteroidota > Bacteroidia > Bacteroidales > Muribaculaceae > Lepagella. The sequence goes on from CALDPR010000031.1 coordinate 6,139, forward strand.
GAAAATCATCGTTGGCCTTCGATACAATTTATGCTGAAGGTCAACGTCGTTATATTGAAACATTTTCAGCATATGCACGTAATATGTTAGGAAATTTAGAGCGTCCAGATGTAGATAAAATTACGGGATTGAGTCCAGTCATCAGTATAGAGCAAAAAACTATTAATAAAAATCCCAGAAGTACAATAGGTACGATAACAGAAATATATGATTTTTTTAGACTACTTTATTCTCGAATAGGGATAGCAAAAAGTTATATCTCAGGAAAAGAATTGATAAAATATACACAAGATCAAATTGTAGATATGATATCAACTCGTTATGACGGACGACGATTATATATCTTAGCTCCTATAGTTAATAATAGAAAAGGGCATTATAAGGAATTATTTGAGACATTGTTACGCAAAGGATATATATTTGTTCGAATTGATGGAGAACTTACGGAGCTACATTATGGAATGAAATTAGATAGATATAAAAATCATACAATAGAACTTGTCATAGATAGATTCAAAGCAGATTCCAAAGATATTGAACGATTGTATAAAAGTGTTGAAAAAGCACTGAAGCAAGGCAAAAAGCAGTTGATCGTGCTTGATATAGAATTGAATAAGACAGATTATTATAGTCAACTGCTTATGGATCCGGAAAATGGAATTTCATACAGTGAACCATCTCCACATAGTTTTTCATTTAATTCACCTCAGGGAGCTTGTCCAAAATGTAGAGGTTTGGGTTGTGTTACGTCAATAGACTTGGATAAAGTAATTCCAGATAAAAATAAATCAATATATGAAGGTGGAATAATGCCAATAGGGAAGTGGCGTGAGTCGCTTATATTTTGGCAAATACAAGCAATATGTCAGATGCATGGTGCTGATATCAAGACTCCAATAAAAGATTTGTCTTCTGAAATAATCAATGACATAATGAATGGTACGTCATCTCGACTAAGAATTGACAATTCAACATTATCGTTAAGTCGTATTGATGGAATTTACGATGGATTGATAAAGTATCTTGAAGTACAACAAGATCAAGATGCAGGAGCAGAAGCAAATAAATGGAGTAACCAATTTTATTCTGTATCGGTATGTCCAGAATGCAGAGGTAGTAGATTAAAAAAAGAGTCATTATATTTTTTTATTGATAATAAAAATATTGCAGAAGTCTCAATGATGGAGATTGATGAATTATCTGAATGGCTTGATGGACTGCAAGAAAGAATAGGGGAACGCCAAAAACTTATTGCTGAAGAAATTTTAAAAGAAATTAAGACAAGAATAAATTTTCTAAAAAATGTTGGTTTGGGTTATTTATCATTAAATCGTCCATCATCAACATTGAGTGGAGGAGAAAGTCAGCGTATTAGGTTAGCAACGCAAATAGGTTCTCAATTAGTAAATGTATTGTATATACTTGATGAGCCATCAATCGGACTTCATCAGCGAGACAATATACGATTAATTAATTCCTTGAAGGAATTGCGTGATGTTGGTAATTCTGTTATTGTTGTCGAACATGATAAGGATATAATGAAACAAGCGGATTGGATTATTGATATTGGTCCAGGAGCCGGTAGGTTTGGAGGTAATTTAATGTATGAGGGTACTCCCAAAAACATGTTTAATAGCAATACATTGACTGCACAATACATAAGTGGAAGAAAAAAGATTGAGTACGATAAAAATAGGCGAAGAGGGAATGGAAAATTTATAAAATTGTATGGAGCGAGTGGTAATAATTTGAAGAGTGTTGATTTAACTATTCCTCTTGGTTGTTTTGTATGTGTAACAGGAGTTTCGGGTAGTGGTAAATCATCTTTGATAAATGGAACTTTACAACCAATAATAAGCAAACATTTTTATTCATCTAATAATCTGCCTCTAGAATACTCAAGTGTTGAAGGAATTGAGAATGTAGATAAAATTATAACAGTAGATCAATCTCCTATAGGTAAATCACCTCGGTCAAATCCAGCTACATATACTGGTGTTTTTTCAGACATAAGATCGTTGTTTGTTTCACTGCCTGATGCAAAGATAAGAGGTTATAAGCCAGGGCGATTCTCATTTAATGTTAAAGGTGGCAGATGTGAAGTTTGTAGTGGAAATGGATATCAAACTGTAGAAATGAATTTTTTACCAGATGTATTGGTTAAATGTCCTGAATGTAATGGTAAACGTTATAATAGAGAAACTCTCGAGGTTAGATTTAAAGGGAAATCAATAGCTGATGTCTTAAATATGACGGTTAATCAAGCTGTAGAATTTTTTGAAAATGTTCCCAATATATTGAAAAAAATAAAAGTTTTACAAGATATTGGATTGGGATATGTTAAATTAGGGCAACCATCATCAACATTAAGTGGAGGAGAAAATCAACGAGTTAAATTAGCAACGGAGTTAGCTAAAAAGGATACCGGGAAGACACTTTTTATATTAGATGAACCAACTACAGGATTACATTTTGAAGATATAAGAATATTGCTTAATGTGATTAATAAACTTGTTGAGAAGGGAAATACAATAATTGTAATTGAACATAATATGGATATAATAAAATGTGCGGATTGGATTATTGATATGGGCCCAGATGGCGGCAGATTCGGAGGTGAAATAGTAGTAGAAGGCATTCCAGAAGATATTGTACATAATTCTAAATCCAAAACTGCCCAATTCTTAAAGTTAGAATTGGGTGTATGATTTTATGCATAATTGCTATTATGTTAAATAGGGGAAGCGAATGATACTGAAAATATAAATGGCACAATATTTGTATCTACGATATTATATAGTAAAAGCTAGAGTTTAATTATTTAGTAAGTAAATAAATTAGAAATGAAATTGGTTGAGCAAGAAAACAATAAATCAGTTAGAAGTTTTGATTTAACGACATTGATAGTTGAAGGAATTCAAGAGCGCAAAGGAAAGAAGATTTCAATTATTGATCTATCAAAAATAGAGACTGCATCTGTACAGAAATATATAATTTGTCAAGGGACTTCAACAATGCAAGTTGGAGCTGTAGCGGATAGTGTTCGTGAATATGTGCAAAAGCAGTCAGGAAGGAAGCCGTATAATTATGATGGATATAAAAATTGTCAGTGGATTGTTATTGATTATGGTGAAATAATGGTTCATGTATTTTTGCCAGAGTATAGAGAATACTATTCTCTTGAACAATTATGGTCTGACGCTGTTATATCAGAAGTAGAGGATTTAGATTAAATTTGAAAATATGCAACAGAAGACGAACAAACCTAAGAAAGGTGTTTTTAATGGTTTATTATGGATGTATCTCTCTATAGGATTGATATTATTAGGTATATATTATTTTCAAGATAATACGATTTCTAAGGAAGTAAATTGGACAGAATTTGAAAAGGCAGCAGAATCCGGAGAATTAGAAAAGATAATTATTTTTGCGGAGAATCGTCAAGTTGAAGGATATTTGAGTGAAGAAGGAGTAAAAAATCATAAAATAGATTCAACATATGAAGGGGATAAAATATTAAAGGCCAATATTCCTTCTGCAGATAAAATTCAAGATAAAGTAGATAATTGGAATTCAAAATTAGTATCTGAAGGGAAATCAGAAATAAATATAAAATATGAAAAGAGCTCTGATTTTATGAAGTTCTTTTGGTACTTTGGTCCAATTATGATTCTTATTGTTTTTTGGATATTTCTATCAAAAAGAATGTCGGGAGGAGGAAGTTCTGGAGGAATATTTAATGTAGGGAAATCAAAAGCTAAACTATTTGATAAAAATAATGGAACAAATGTAACATTTAAAGATGTGGCAGGATTAGCAGAAGCTAAGGTTGAGATTGAAGAAATAGTTGAATTTTTGAAAAATCCTCAAAAATACACAGAATTAGGAGCTAAGATACCTAAAGGAGCGTTGTTAGTAGGCCCTCCTGGAACAGGAAAGACATTATTAGCAAAAGCTGTAGCAGGAGAAGCAAATGTTCCATTTTTATCTATGTCTGGTTCGGATTTTGTTGAAATGTTCGTTGGCGTAGGAGCTGCTCGTGTACGAGATTTATTTAAACAAGCAAAAGAGAAAGCTCCATGCATAGTTTTTATTGATGAGATTGATGCCGTAGGTAGAGCACGAGGTAAGAATCCTAATATGGGTTCAAATGATGAGCGTGAAAACACACTTAATCAGATGCTTACTGAAATGGACGGATTTGGCACTAATAATGGAGTAATAATATTAGCAGCTACAAACCGAGCAGATATGCTTGATAAAGCATTATTGAGGCCAGGAAGATTTGATCGTCAGATATATGTAGATTTACCAGAATTGTCAGATAGAGTTGAAATATTTAATGTTCATCTTCGTAATATCAAAGTAAACGCGTCACTCGACATAGAGCATTTGGCTCGTCAGACTCCCGGTTTTTCTGGAGCAGATATAGCAAATGTGTGTAATGAGGCCGCTTTAATTGCAGCACGAAATAATAAGAATGAAGTATCTATCGATGATTTTAGATCTGCGATAGATAGAGTTATTGGAGGTTTAGAGAAGAGTTCGAAGGTATTTACTAAAGATGAAAAGACTGCAATAGCAACCCATGAGGCAGGTCATGCAACAGTGTCATGGATGTTGGAATATGGAGAGCCATTGGTTAAGGTTACTATTGTTCCTCGTGGAAGAGCTCAAGGCTATGCAATGTATGCTCCAGAAGAGCGTCAGTACTATCCTACTCAAGCATATATTGATAAGATTTGTAGTTTGTTAGCAGGTAGAGCTGCGGAAGATTTATTTACAGGTCAGATAAGTTTAGGAGCTTTTGATGATTTAGAGAAAGCGACAAAGGCCGCATTATCGTTAGTTGCTTATTATGGTGTCAGCGATAAGTTGAAAAATTTAAATTATTATGATTCAAATGGACAGACATATGGTTTCATGAAACCGTATTCAGAAGAAACTGCAAAAACAATAGATTCCGAAGTGGCTCGAATTATTGATGAGCAATATGAACGTGCAAAAGAAATTCTTCGTCAATATGCAAGTCAACATAACGAAATTCGAGATTTGTTAATTGCTCGTGAGTCTGTATTTACGGAGGATGTTAAAAATGTGCTTGGAGAGCGTAAATGGAAATCACGCACTGATGAGATAATGGAGATCTCAAAAAAAGAAGAAGTTAATAAAGACATATTAGATAATAATAGTGAGGATTCCTTGTCAGAAAATGAATCGACAGAAGAGGAAGATGCAGGTACACCTCCCCCATTCATAAATAGAAATAAATAATTATCATAATATAGTATGAAGTGTTGCAATATTATATTGCAACACTTTTATTTAAATGAATCACAATCTAGATATGAAAGAACAAGATAAAGAGCGAGAGTTTCGTAGATCTCCAATGAGGAGAAATGAATTGTATGGGTGTTTGATGGCTTTCTTAATTGCTATGATTTTATTTGCATTATTGATGTTATGATTTTTAGAAGAGCTGAAGCAACCGACATAAATGAAATATGGAATATAATTTGCCAAGCAAAGGAGCAAATGAAACAACTTGGTACGTTTCAATGGGATGCTGATTATCCATTGATTGAAGATATTGAAATGGATATATCTAATAGAGATGCATATGTTATATCAATTGATGATAAAATAGTTGTATATGGTGCAATAGTATTTTCCGGAGAGTCAATCTATTCATCGATTGAGGGTGAATGGCTTTCAAATTCCGATTATGCCGTTATTCATCGTTTGGCTACGTCCGATAAATATAAGCATTGTGGATTAGCAACAAAATTTATGCGTATGTCTGAAAGAGTTGTTGTTGCCAATAATATTTTCAGTATAAAGGTAGATACAAAATACGACAATATCTATATGAAAAAGATATTCAAAACTTTAGGATATAAATATTGTGGTCTAATTACTTATGAAAGAGGTGAAAGAGAAGCATATGAAAAATTACTTTAAAGTAAATGTTTTAAAACTCATATCTAATGCATTTACAATAAGCAATTTATCAACGATTAGCTCTCCTATTCCTGTTAAGTATTTTATGGCTTCGCAAGCTTGAATTGAACCAATAATTCCTGGTAATGGTCCAAGTACACCACCAATTGAACATGGTTTATAGCTTCCTTCATTGGAAGGCTCACTAAAAAAATCTCGATAACAAGAATGATTGGGAGTATAAGTGAATATATGGCCTTCGCATTGTGCTATTCCACCAAAACAATAAGGCTTTTTGAGGAATCTACAAGCATCGTCTACCATGTATTTTGTTGTTGGATTATCAGAACCTTCAATAATAAAGTCATAATTTTTAAAAATTTCTAAAGCATCAGAATGAGAGATCTTTTTATTGAATGGCTCAACTTTTACTAAGTGGTTTATAGACTGCAGTTTAGATGTTATTGCTTCAACTTTTGCTTTATTTATATCTTGTTCAGAAAAAGATAATTGTCTTTGAAGGTTTGAAATGTCGATAAAATCATAGTCTGCGATACCTATTCTACCAATACCAGAAGCTGCAAGATACATTGCTACAATAGAACCTAATGCTCCTGCTCCAATGATTAATACAGAAGAATTAATTAATTTTAATTGTCCCTTCTCTCCTATCTCATTAAGTAATATATTACGACTATATCTGTCTTTTTCAACATTGTTTAAAGTAATCATTGTTGTAGTTTTTTATTAAAAACGTTGAATTTGTAGAATTAATTGCTTTAATATAGAAAAAAATAGTAATTTTGCAGTAAAATTTAATTACGTGTTAGGAATGAAATATATAGGTGCACATGTAAGTGCTTCCGGGGGTGTTCAAAATACTCCGATCAAGGCAAATGAAATTGGAGCAAAATCATTTGCATTATTTACAAAGAATGCTTCACGATGGAATTCAAAACCTATTTCTGATAAGGAGGCCGTTGAATTCAAGCAGAATTGTGTTAATTTAGGCTATTCTCCACAATTTATTTTACCACATGATAGTTATTTGATTAATTTAGGTAATCCTGATTCAGAGAATCTTAAGAAATCGAGAGATGCATTTCTTGATGAATTTCAAAGATGTGAACAATTAGGGTTAACGATGCTTAATTTTCATCCAGGTAGCCATTTAAATCAAATAAGTGTAGAAGAATGTTTAGATCGGATTGCAGAGTCTATTAATATAACTTTAGATAAAACGAAAAATGTAACAGCTGTTATTGAAAATACAGCAGGTCAAGGCAGTAACATGGGTTACACGTTTGAACAAATTGCCCATATAATTAATAAAGTTGAAGATAAATCTCGAGTTGGAGTATGTATAGATACGTGTCATGCATATTCTGCTGGATATGATTTACGAAATGCCGATTCATATATAAGTGTTTGGAAGTCATTTGATGATGTCATAGGAAAGGAATATTTAAAAGGCATTCATTTAAATGATGATAAAAAGGAGTTTGCTTCAAAAGTAGACCGTCATGCAAGTCTTGGAGAGGGTACTTTAGGAGAAGAATTTTTCGATCGTTTTATGAATGATACTCGATTTGATAATATGCCCATAATTTTAGAAACGCCAAATGATCAAATATGGGTACAAGAAATAAAATGGCTTTACTCAAAGATTAAAATAAAATAGGTTAACTTAATTAAAAAAATTTTTACATGAAAACTAAACCGGATTTAGGCTTTTGGAAACTTTGGAATCTTAGTTTTGGTTTTTTCGGAGTTCAGATTGCTTATGCATTACAAAGTGCAAATATTTCACGAATATTTGCAACATTAGGGGCAGATCCTCATGACTTAAGTTTCTTTTGGATTTTACCCCCATTAATGGGAATTATCGTTCAACCTCTTGTAGGGAAATGGAGCGATAATACATGGACACGCTTTGGACGTCGGATTCCATATCTATTTATTGGAGCACTAGTTGCAGTACTAGTTATGTGTATGTTACCTAATGCAGGTAGTTTTGGTTTGACTATTGGAGCTGCAATGATTTTTGGATTAGTATCTCTAATGTTTCTTGATACATCGATTAATATGGCTATGCAGCCATTTAAAATGATGGTGGGAGATATGGTTAATGAGAAACAAAAAGGGTTAGCATATTCGATTCAAAGTTTTTTATGCAATGCAGGTAGTTTAGTAGGTTATCTTTTCCCATATATTTTTACTGCCATAGGAATTGCAAGTGTCGCATCAGAAGGAGAAATACCAGATTCAGTTAAGTGGTCATTCTATATAGGTGCTGTAATTTTAATTTTATGTGTTATATATACTACTATTACAGTAAAAGAAATGCCACCTAAAGAGTATGCTGAGTATCATGGTATTAGTCAAACTGAGAATAAAGAAAAGACAAGTATGATCAAATTACTTGTTAATGCTCCAAAAACTTTTTGGACAGTAGGATTAGTACAATTTTTTTGTTGGGCAGCATTTATGTATATGTGGACATATACAAATGGAGCCATTGCTGTTACAGCTTTTGATACACCAACAATAATAAAAGACGGCGTAGAAGTATTAGATGTTGCATCTAAACAATATCAATCTGCCGGTGATTGGGTTGGCGTTTTGTTTGCAGTTCAAGCTATAGGATCGGTGTTATGGGCTATAGTGATTCCAATGTTTAAGAATCGTAAATTTGCATATTCTCTTAGTCTTATTTTGGGAGCTGTAGGATTTATTTCTACATACTTTATTGAGGATCAATATATGCTCTTTATCTCATATTTCTTAATTGGTTGTGCGTGGGCTGCAATGTTAGCATTACCATTTACGATATTGACAAATTCACTATCAGGTAAAAATATGGGTACATATCTTGGTCTGTTTAATGGAACAATATGTCTGCCTCAAATTGTAGCTGCAGCTATAGGGGGTGTATGTGTTTCATTGCTTACTCCTGCCGGAGAAATTGCTGCACAAGATAAAATGCTTGTTCTTGCAGGTGTATTGTTAATTTTAGGAGCTCTAAGTGTTGTATTTATTAAAGAGAAATCAGCAGAAAAAGGAGAATAAATATTTCATTAGTATATAAAAAGAGGGTGCATTTCACATTTGATGCACCCTCTTTTTATGTATATTTGTTATAATTTTTTACGTTCTAATTCAGTTAATTCTTCCATTTTTTTGTTCTCAAGGAATTCATATACCCCACATAAATGTTCTCTGATTTTACCATGTCCAAATTCAAATACTTTAGTAACCAATCCATCAAGAAAATCTCTATCGTGGCTTACACAAATAAGAGTGCCGTCAAAATCTATAAGAGCCTGTTTCAAAATATCTTTTGTTTTTAAATCAAGATGATTTGTTGGTTCATCAAGAATTAGGAGATTAATTGGTTCAAGAAGCAGTTTCATTAATGCAAGTCTTGTACGTTCTCCTCCGGAAAGTACTTTTACTTTTTTATCACTATCTTCTCTTCCAAACATAAATGCACCCAACATGTCTCTTATTTTTGTGCGAATATCTCCTATTGCAATATCATCAATTGTTTGGAATACTGTCAAATTCTCATCTAATAGAGATGCTTGATTCTGTGCGAAATAACCAATCTTCACATTATGTCCTAATTGAAGAAGTCCGTCATACTCCAATTCGTGCATAATACATTTAACCAATGTAGATTTTCCCTCTCCATTTCTACCAACAAAAGCGACTTTATCACCTCTATGGATAGTTAAATTGACATTAGAGAAAACTTGTTTATTATCGAATGCTTTACTTACATTTTCTATTATTACCGGATATTGTCCTGAGCGAGGAGACGGAGGGAACTTCAACCTTAGGGCTGAAGTGTCTTCTTCGTCAACTTCAATGAGTTCAAGTTTCTCAAGCATCTTAACGCGACTTTGAACTTGAAGTGTTTTAGAATAAGTGCCTTTAAATCTTTCAATAAAATCTTTTGTTTCTTGAATCATTTTTTGTTGCTCTTCCCACTGCTTTTTTTGTTGTTCGCGTCGTTCGGCTCTTAATTGAAGGTATTGAGAATAGTTTACTTTATAATCATATATACGACCCATTGTAACCTCAATTGTTCGAGTAGTGATGTTGTCAACAAATTTCCGATCATGACTAATTACAACAACAGCTTTCCCATTGTTTATAATAAAATTTTCAAGCCAACCAATGGATTCAATATCTAAATGATTTGTGGGCTCATCAAGAAGTAGAACATCTGGATTTTGTAATAGCATTTTGGCCAATTCTATTCTCATTCGCCAACCACCGGAAAATTCACTTGTCTGTCGATTGAAATCCGTTCTCTCAAAACCTAAACCGAGAAGCGTTTTTTCAATGTCTTCTTCAAAGTGAGTCATATCAATAGAATAGAACTTTTCACTTTTAGAAGCGACTTCTTCAATTAATGCCATATAACTATCGCTTTCATAATCTGTGCGTTCTGATAGTTGTCTATTTAATTCCTCAATTTCTTTTTCAATTTTATGAAGGTGTGCGAATGCTTGTGAAGTTTCTTCAAAAACAGTTCTGCCGTCTTCAGTCATCAGATGTTGAGGGAGATATGCAATAATTGTACCTTTAGGTGCAGAAACTTTTCCTCTTGTTCCATTTCTAACTCCGGCTAATATTTTTAATAATGTTGATTTCCCTGCACCATTTTTACCCATTAAGGCAATCCGATCCTTTTCATTAATGACAAATGAGATATCGCTAAAAAGGGTTGTGCCACCAAATTCGACTGTTAGTCCGTCAATTGATACCATATATATATTGTTTAGATAACTGTATTAATATTTTATATAAAAATCTTTCGTGAGATTAATATATTCTTCTGTTGCAACTCCCCTATCCTTTTCAATTGTTATTTCAGAAGAGATGCATTTATTTTCTTTTTTACTTAACTCAATTAAAATTCGTTTAATTTTAGTGTGATAATTACCTCTAATACTTGTTAATCTACTAAAATACATGCCACTTGCTTTTGCTGCTTTTTCGATAGTATCGTAGTAATCATATGGACAAATCAGTGATATTTTACCTGTATCAGACAGTATTTTACACCCATTTTTAATTAAAGAATCTGGACCAAAATCACCTATATGTCGAGCCTTCATTCGAGATGATAAAGAACCATCTATGCCAGAATTATAAAAAGGAGGATTTGATACAATATGATCAACATTAATGGATTTATTAAAACAAATTTGATTAAAATTTGCTTTAATAATTTCGATTCTATTTTTCCAGGGAGAATTGTTTACATTTTCAATTGCTTCATCACATGAATCTGAGTCAATGTCAATTCCAATAATTTTTAAATCTTTATATCGTTGAGCAAGCATTAATGCAATTATCCCACAACCACATCCAGCATCAATTACTGTATCAAATGAATTTAGATTTGCCCAAGCTCCAAGAATCACTGCATCTACGCCCACTTTCATAGCAGAGCGTTCGTGCTTGATATTAAATTGCTTGAATCGAAACAATCGTTCTGACATCACGTATAATATAAAAAGTTTTACAAAGGTACATCTTTTATTCTGATTATTTCTAATATCAACCTTTTTTGTTAATTTTGCATTATATTTTAATATCTTGAATTTGTAGGTTTATATGAGTAATAATATAATAGGAGATAATTTTTTAGATATGAGTGAATGTAAAGTGGCTATAGGACCTATTATTACAGAAATAAGTGGACCGGATGATGCTGAAGCAACAGAAATGAATTTTGAAGATATTCCATTGTTGCCGTTGCGTGATGTCGTTTTATATCCCGGAGTTACAGCTCCCATTTCTGTTGGTAGAGAATCTTCATTAGCTCTTGTTAATTACGCATATCGAAAAAAATGTGTTATAGCATTAGTAACACAGCGTTCAGCCGATGTAGAATTGCCAAAACGTAAAGATTTATATGATGTTGGTGTAACTGCTAATGTGTTGAAAATCTTGGAATTGCCAGATGGTACAACAAGTGTAATTCTTCAAGTAAAAAATTTAATAGGTCTTGATAAGATTGTTTCACAAAAACCTTTTTTTCGAGCTTCAGTGTTTCAAATAAATGAAATTCTGCCAAATCCTAAAGATGAGGAGATGGCAGCAATTATTGTTTCAATGCGTGAAGTGTATGGTAAAATTTTATCAACTCTTGGAGAGGCTGAAACTCAAGAAATGCGTTTTGCAATTAGAAACATAGAAAATCCTCTCACACTTATTAATTTCTTAGCACTGAATTCTCCTCTTGATATTGGAATAAAACAAAAATTATTAGAAATTGTAGATATTAAGCTTAGAGCATTAGAACTTACTCAGCATTTGAATACTGCAGCTCGACTTATGGAAATAAAAGCAGATATTCAATCACGAACGAGAGAAGATCTAACACAACAACAAAGAGAGCATTTTCTTCATCAACAAATGCGTGCTATTCAAGATGAACTTGGAGGTTCGCCAGAAGAACAAGAAATAGAAGAATTAAGAAATAGAGGGGAAAACAAACAATGGAATGAAACTGCAAAACTTCATTTTGCAAAAGAATTGCGTAAATTAGAACGTTATAATCCCCAAAGTCCAGAATATTCGCTTCAATATACTTATTTAGACACATTGCTTAATCTGCCATGGAATGTATATTCTTCAGATGATTTTTCTCTTACAAAAGTAGAGAAAATTTTAAATAAAGATCATTTTGGCCTTGATAATGTTAAAGAACGTATTATTGAGCAAATGGCTGTATTACAACTAAGGAAAGATATGAAAGCCCCTATTTTATGCTTATATGGTCCTCCTGGAGTCGGCAAGACATCATTAGGAAAATCAGTTGCAGATGCTCTTGGTCGAGAATATGCTCGTGTTTCCCTTGGAGGTCTTCATGATGAAGCTGAAATTAGAGGTCATAGGAAAACATATATCGGGGCTATGCCAGGTAGAATTATTTCTGCTATGATGAAGTGTGGCACATCAAATCCGGTATTTGTACTTGATGAAATAGACAAAATAGGAAAGGATTTTAAAGGAGATCCATCAACAGCCCTACTTGAAGTTCTTGATCCTGAACAAAATAATAAATTTCATGATAATTATATTGATGTGGACTATGATTTATCAAAAGTTCTATTTATAGCTACAGCAAATAATCTATCATCAATATCCCGTCCGTTGCTAGATAGAATGGAAATTATTGAAATTTCCGGTTATATCACAGATGAAAAGATTGAAATAGCACGTCGTCATCTTATCCCGAAAGCTCTTGAGGAACATGGTTTTGAGAAAAAAGAGATTGATTTCCCAAAAGCCTCTCTTAAAAAATTGATTGAATACTATACACGGGAATCAGGTGTTCGTTTATTAGAAAAGAAAATAGCAAAAATTCTACGTAAATTAGCACGCTTAAAAGCATCAAATAAAGAGTTCCCAACTATCATAAAACCTGAAATGATAAAGGACTATTTGGGACCAATAGAAGTGAATCCTGATATGTATGAAAATAATGAATATGCAGGAGTTGTAACAGGGTTGGCATGGACACAAGTAGGTGGTGATATATTATTTATTGAATCATCACTTTCGAAAGGGAAAGGAGAAAAACTGACTCTTACGGGTAATTTAGGAGATGTAATGAAGGAATCTGCTATTTTAGCAATGCAATATTTAAAGGCTCATGCAGAACAATTAGCCATTGATTCCAATATATTTGAAAAGTATGACGTACATATCCATGTCCCAGAAGGAGCAATACCTAAAGATGGTCCGTCAGCAGGAATAACAATGGTTACGTCATTAGCATCAGTTTTCACTCAACGAAAAGTCCGTTCGAAACTTGCTATGACAGGAGAAATAACACTACGAGGCAAAGTGTTGCCGGTTGGAGGGATTAAAGAAAAAATACTTGCAGCAAAACGTGCTGGGATAACAGATATAATTCTTTGTAAACAAAATCTTAAAGATATTGAAGAAATTAATGAGTGTTATATCAAAGGGTTGAAATTTCATTATGTAGAAACAATAGAAGAAGTGTTAGATTTTGCATTACTTAATGAAAAAGTTAAAAAACCAATTAATTTTATTTAAAGCAAAATAAGTTTTCCAACCTATTTGGAGTTTATTTGCAATATCGCTTTAAATTAGCAATTAACTTAAATTTAATATGCACCCTGTAAGTTGACATAATACTTATGGGGTGTTGTTTTATACGAAAACTTCTTGCTTTATTGCTTTTTAAAGATGCAAATACTCGTTTTATATAACCAGTCAAGCATGGTTGATTGTAATATGGTATATTATTGAATACCACATTATAAGAAAGTTCCTCAAGTAGATTATTTTGAGTTATGACATTGCCAACTTTAGCCTTGTTGTGTTGATATGAAACTTATTGTTTTAAATTATGCTCGATGGTCGCAACATCATCAGCAAGTTTCTTTTCATTACATAATCTATCACCTACAGTCTTAATTCCGTAAAGCACTGTAGCATGTGTACGTGCTAATTTATAACCTATAGAGGTTGATGATAAATCAGTGTGTTTATTTGCTAAATACATTATTATTTGTCGTGCATCAGCGATATCTCGCACTCGATTTTTGGAAAATATTACGTCTGTATCGATATTATAGTATGAAGCAACAGTCTCAACAATCATATCGAAGTTAATTTTCTTTTTTGATGTTTTTACTGCATATTGCATTACTACTTTTGCTAAATCAGTAGTAATTGGTTGATTGAGTATTGTTGCACGAGTGATAAGAGACAATACTATACCTTCTAATTCACGAATCGAATCAGTAACATTTTCAGCAATTAAATTGATTACATCATTAGGAAGGTTTAATCCGTTTTTTGCTGCTTTTTGAATAAGAATTTGTTTTCGAAGGCCTAAATCCGGTTTAGGAAGAATTTCTGTTATACCCCATTTAAATCGATTAATAAGTCGATCCATAATGCCATCAAGTTCAACCGGAGGACGATCGCTTGTCATTATCAATTTTTTTCCATTTTGATGTAGATAATTAAATATTGGATAGAATGCTTGTTGTGTCCCATGTTTAGCTGATAATTCTTGTATATCATCAATAAGCAAGACATCTATACTTTGGTAAAAATTGATAAAATCATTTATTTTTTTCTTATTAACGGCAGTACCATATTGATTTTCAAATATTCTTGAAGTAATATATAAAACGCGAGAATTTGGCATTTTTTCCTTTACCCTGATTCCGATTGCTTGAATCAGGTGTGTCTTCCCAACTCCTGTACAGCCATATAGAAAAAATGGATTAAAATCATTTTTTTGGGGATTATCCGCAATGAATTCTGCAATCGAATGAGCTAATTTATTGCTATCTCCAACACAATAGTTCTCAAAGTTGTATGTTGGGTTCAATTGAGAATCAATCTCTTCATATTGAACATTTGGTTCAAATGGATTGGGATTATGCTGCATTGATTGAATTGTACGATTAACTAATGTTGGACTTGGCTCTGCACTAGTCATCGTAACAGCAGAATATGGATCTCCTTGGATATATTCTAAAGAATATTGCAATCGAACATTTGAACCATAAACTCTACGCATCGCTTTGAGTAAAATGTTGTAGAATCTTTGTTCATATTGTTCTCTAAAAAAATCTGATGGAACATAAAGAGTAACTTTGCCATCTTCATAACCGAGAGATTCGGTTTGAGAAAACCAAGTATCAAATTGTTCAGATGAAAGATTAGCTTTAATAATCTCCAAACAATTTCGCCAAAGTTCTTTATGATTAACTTCCATTTTTTATTATTCTTTATTCTTGAAAAGGATTACAAATTTCGTATAAAAATTTTAGAAAAAAAAAGATGAAAAAATTTGCAAAAATGATAAATATCATAATATGTCTGATTTTCAATGTATTGCATGAATTTATTAAGTTTGCTAATCTGATTTGAGGGTAAAATGGTTAAGTGTTTAATTGTTAGTGGATTATGATTGGAGTTGCTTATATGATTAATTAGAAAATAGTAATGTAATGATTGATTATATAAGAGACTTTGTGATATTGATAGATTTTTCTTATTTAGAATGATTCTAAATATTGTTCTGTTATATCAAAGGTATATAATGTGTGATAAATATTTGTTTCAGATAGTATATTGACATTCTATCTCATGTCAATATATGCAAAACACTCTCTATCATCTATCTTAATCATTTGTTCACAGAAAACCTCGACTATCTTTAGAAAAATATAACCATAACTTGCAAATATTTGAATAAGTTCTAATATTGTAAAAATACACACAGCATCAGTGCATAGAGATATGAAACTACCCTTAAAATATATTTAAGGGTAGACTATTTATAATTTGTATTTAGATCAAGCTTTAGACTCTCCTATTATTTATAATTCTTTACGTTCTTAAAAGTAATTAATACTTATTTTATAGTAATTTAATTGAAATATATCTTTTAGGATTTTTCTTAATATCAATGATTAAAGAGTCAATATCTGCACTCACTTGATTTAATCTATTATATAGCTCCGGATCATTCATCAATAATCCAAGTGTTCCATTTTTATTCTTTAGTTGATTTGAGACATCGACTAAATTGTTAGTAATATCATTAACATTTGTCATGGTTGATTCTAATGGTAACGCTTTTAATTGCAATGACAATGCCGCTAAATTAGCAGTAATTGTATCAATATTAGTTGTTATTTTTCCAGCATTATTCATGATAATTGGAACTTGGTTATTCAATGTAGAATTTAGTCCTGCTGTGGCATAAGTTAGATTAGATGTTATTTGATCTAATCTGTCGATCGAATTATGGAGAGCAGGATTAGCTACAATTAGATTTAGGTTATAAAGAATACTATCCACTTTTGGAAGTATATTATTTACTTGTGGCATAATGTCATTTGATATAGCAGACATAAGTCCTCCTTTAGATTGTGTTTGTATTGAGCCTCCTACTTCAATCATTTTATTACTTTTCCCAAGAGTAAGAGTTATTGATGATCCTCCGAGAAGACCAACTTCGATTGATGCTTTAGAATCTTCCGGGACCATTAATTGCTTGTCTAATGCAAGTAATACTTTAATATCACCGGGTTTTTCATAATTAAAGTTGATTTCATGAACTTGTCCAACTTTATATCCATCAATTGTAACAGGAGCTGCAATTTCTAAACCTGCTACATTACTGTATGATGC
Organism: uncultured Porphyromonadaceae bacterium; assembly: GCA_937911575.1. Lineage (GTDB taxonomy): Bacteria > Bacteroidota > Bacteroidia > Bacteroidales > Muribaculaceae > Lepagella. The sequence continues at coordinate 23,293 of CALDPR010000031.1, forward strand.
ATAATAAAAATTTGCTGGTTTAAATAAGTTAATCCCTTTGAGATAATCTATACCAAAAAATAAAATTACAAGTGCTATAAGCACACATAGACCAATAGTAAACTCTTTAGAAAAAATCTTTTTCATTTTAATTTATAATTTTATTAGACCCTTTATTTACTCTTATTATAGTAGCTTCAGGGAATCGTGTTATTACTCTATTTAATGTTTTAGTTACGTCTGATTTACTATTATATTCCCCCCATACATACATATAAGTGCCATTTTCACACTCTTTTATTTTTACAGAGGATAATCCTTCTAAACGAGGATCGTTATCCATGAGATGTTCGGAAGATTCAAATAGTTTGATAGTGTAATATGTATTTAGTCGTGCAACTGATTTTGTTCGCTTATTTTTTATTGGTGTTTGAGTATGATTAATTGGTTCAATTTCATTTTCTGTTATATTATCAACTATATTATTTGATTGTTCCGAAATAACAATATTTAAGTTATCGTTACTTCCCATTTGTGAGTTATCTCCATATGTAATTGAAGTATCCGTTATGTCAATTTCAGATGACGGTTGTAGTAGCATTGCAACTTCAATTTCTCTATTTGCTGATATTTGTTTTGATGATTCAGAGCGTCTTCTTCGCCTTTGACTTTCGGTGATTTCTGAAGAATAAGGTCTGTGATTAATTGATTTATGTTTTTTAATTGTAGTTGACTCTAATATTATCCCTTCGCTATATGAATATGATTCTGAATCAGTTATAGGAAAGTCTTGAGGTATTTCTTCAAAAAAAGTTGGATTTGCTAATTGTTCAAAATATGCTTTAACAGCATTAAAAATTCCTTCTGCAATTTTTTTCTGACCTGTTTGTGATGCAATATATTTTGCAGAATTAGGATTACATATGAAGTCAAGTTCAATAAGTACTGAGGGCATTGCAGTAGCCCATAGGACCCAAAAGCCTGCTTGATGAATTCCTCTATCTTTCCTGCCGGCAACATTCACAAGTTGCTGTTGTACACTATTTGCAAAAATAACACTTTGATTTAGATTGTCTTTTTGCGACATTTCGAAAATGATATATGACTCATCAGAATTAGGATCAAAACCTTGATATTTAGTACTATAATTTGACTCAAGACTAATTACAGCATTTTCTCTGCGTGCAACTTCCATATTCTCATCTCCTTTGTCTAATCCTAAAGTATAGACAGATGAACCGGCTATAATACGTCTGTTTTTATTTTTTTTATCTACAGAATTAACATGTATTGAAATAAATAAATCTCCATGAGCATTATTTGCTTTATCAGCTCGTTGTTGTAGAGTTAAATATGTATCTTTATCTCGTGTATATACAACTTTTATATTTTTGATGTTTTTCTTAATCATATCTCCTAATAATAGTGCAACACCGAGATTTACATCTTTTTCTTTAATGCCATTATCAACTGCTCCCGGATCTTTCCCTCCATGACCAGCATCAATTACAATCGTATAAGTTGTCGCATCTATTGTAATAGTAGGTAAAAATGCAACAATTATTAAAAATATGATTAATTTAAATATATTTGGTGTAAACTTCATTTCAATTACTTTAACCAATTCTTGATTTAGAATAGGTAAATGTTTGATTCTGCAAAATTAGCAAAAATACTGCATATATTGGATAGCAGAATTGACAAAACCTATTATATCTTACAAAAATGATATTTTTACCGATAAATAATACTATGTCAGAGTTGCTAATTTTTCTACAATTTTTACTGATGTGGGTTGTGGTCTACAACCAAAAATAGAATCGCTATTTGATTTTATTTTTTCTCTTGCAGAAGAGTGGAATTCAGTTGCAGTTGTTATCCTTTCCAGTTCTACAATATTCTCCGGCTTCACTCCGGCACCTGCCATAATTATGATTCTGCCATTTGCTTGTTTTACAAGTTTTTGGATTGTTTCTCTACCTTCCCATGCACTTTTTTGACAACCAGATGTAAGTAAACGATCACACCCCAATTCTATTATATCTTCAAGAGCTTTTTCTGTGTTTTTACATTCATCAAATGCCCTATGAAATGTGATTTCAAAATTGCTATTATTAGATTTGATTTCGTCGATTAACTGTCTAATTGCTTTTCTATCTATATCTCCATTCTCATCTAATGCTCCTATTACAAAACCATTTACACCAAGATGTTTGCATATTTTAATATCTTCAATCATAACATCAATTTCTTCTTGAGTATATACAAAATCTCCTTCTCTCGGTCGAATTAAGACATTAACAGGAATTCCTACTTCAATAGATTGTTTGATTACTCCGTATGATGGTGTTACTCCATCAGCCGTTAGAGCTGAACAGAGTTCAACCCTTATTGCTCCACCTTTATATGCTGCTTCTACATCACTTACAGATGTGCTGCAAACTTCTATTTTTCTCATTTTTATATTATTTAAAAACAAATCAGAATAATAATAAAGTATTATCTTATTATATTATTTATATTTATTTGTTTGGTGCAATAACAAGCATTTCACAATTTTTGCAATCAAACTTAAGCTCAAATATTGTATTTCCGGAAGATATTGTTAATGGTTCTATAAATGTTTTGCCTACTATCTGTTTGCAATTTCCAATTTCTCTTAAAATACAATGGCGACAAGTCATTGCAATTAGTGACTTTCTTTGAATTTGTTTTGTTGTTTCAATTGCTAATTCAATAGTTTTTACACCATGTTCTGTATAAAACTGATTCGCTAATTTATTCGATACATTATCTTGATAGTTAATATCCGGGTATGGAAATTCAACGTTTATTTCTTTTCGTCGATAATTGTATTTATAGTTATTTCTATTTAATAATTCAAGTTGATCAATTAATTCTCTTCTGGCAATTGTTAATTGTGATATAGGAATAAAGGTATGAGAATATAAATTGTTCTCAAAATTGCGTAAATAATAAATTGTATTGCCCAATTTTTCAAATACAGTTTTAGGATTAAATGTTTTTTTTGCACAATCTTTTACTGCATCATATTTGATTCTAACTTTATTTCCTCGTTCATCAATTGCCGATATTCCAATTTCATCTATACTAATATCAACTGCTATTTTTCTTGTTGCAGTCTGTTTAGACATTTCATTTTTCCACACTTGATCGTATGTTCGATATAATTGTGCCCCTTTAGGTATTGAGACTTTTTGGGCAGGGAAAAGTTTGCCATTTATTACTTTATTAACACGGAAACCGGTATATTCCCCGTTCTTATCAAAAAAAGATATCCCATCTCCGTTATTAATATTTTTTGTATCAATTAATAATTCTCCTAATGATTTTGGCGTATGAATTGAAGCTATAGAATGAGGCTTTCGTTCTTTGAGAAAATAATGAGTAAAACCACGATTAAAACTTTTTTGTGGATTAGGGGTAAATGTTATATTAGATAATCCTTTTGATGCTCGTTCATATAAATCTGGGTGTAGTTTAATTTCTTCATCAATTATTTGACGATAATATGCGACAACATTCCTCACATACTCAGAATCTTTTAATCGACCTTCTATTTTAAATGAGGAAACTCCGGCAGAAAGCATATCAGCCAATACACTTGATGCATTAAAGTCGCGAAGTGAAAGAAGGTGTTTGTCTTTTATAATTACTTTGCCAGTAGCATCTCTAAGTGTATATGGCAATCGACATAATTGAGCACATTCTCCTCTATTTGCACTTCTGCCTTGAGAAATTTGACTTGCATGACATCTTCCGGAATAACTAACACATAATGCTCCATGAATAAATGTTTCTATTGGGACTGTCACAGACTTGCATATTTTAGCAATCTCTTCAATAGATAATTCACGAGCAAGAACAATTTGAGAAAATCCAACATTTTCTAAAAAACGAGCTTTTTCAATTGTGCGTGTATCGCATTGAGTACTTGCATGTAGTTGAATTGGAGGTATGTCCAATCGTAAAATACCCATATCTTGAACAATGATTGCATCAACTTCTGCTAAATACAGCTCACGAATAAGTCGCTCAACATCTTTTAATTCATGGTCATATACGATCGTATTAACAGTAGAATATACTTTAACATGGAATTTATGGGCATACTCAGTTAGACGACGAATATCATCAATCGAATTAGTTGCGGATTGTCTTGCTCCATGGCTTGAAGCTCCGATATATATTGCATCAGCACCATGATTGATGGCGTCAATAGCAATATCAGTTGTTCGTGCAGGTGCCAACAACTCAATTTTGCGTTTATTTGTGTTTTGTGTGTCCGGCATCTTAACTCTTAATCAGTGGGGAGCATATCTGTCGGGCATGCCATAAGGAAATAATTATTATTATTGAAATCAAATGTCCCAGCTTCTGTTGTATGAACTTTACGTGTATGTGCAGCGTATGAGCGAGGGTTGATTTTGTTAATAAATGTAGCCATTATAGGAAAACGCCCTTTCATGCTTGCCAATGATGCATAAAAGACTTTCTCAAAAACACCTGTTCCTCTAACTGATTTATCTATACATATAGGTCCATACTGATAAGAGTTTTCCTTTGTTATTGTAACTCCATTAAGTTGATAATCTTCAAGACGTTCAATCATGTAAGCAAACAGTGGCCATTCTTTCCAATAATCCCATGATGCAGCAAGGGCAAATGCATAAACATTATTACCTTCTTTTGCTATAGTTACACCATTTTCCTCTTCAATAAGTCTGCGAAGTTGCTCGTCTGTGAGATTTGTTGTCACAAAACCATCTTTTTTATCTTCAGGAGTAATATAATCTACATGATACCTTTTTAATAATTTAACAATGCTGTCGAAATCAGCCATTGTAGCTTGTACTATTTCCATAATTAATATATTTTTGATCTGTTGGCAAAGTTACAAAAATATGTTGATATTTCACTATGATTTAAATATAAAGGTGCAATCCAAACTGAATTGCACCTTTATATGTCTATATTTGTGTTTTAAATTAGAACCAGCGAACATAAGCAAAGTCCATACGATGAGGAAGAAGTTTATTGTTTGGATACATACGAAGTGAATAACGATATATTCCTGCTTCATTAACTTTATCATTTATTTCGTATGTTACTATAGAACCTTCTTGTTTAGAGATATTCATTGGTTTAGTACCAACATACTTCACTTCACCATCGATTTCTTTGTAAACAACGACTTCAACACCAATTGATTCACCAAGACCTTTTGTATCTATTACACAAGACGCTTCAAATGGTGCCCCCGAACGAGGAGAGTTCGATAATATTGACTCATTAATGTTTACAGACAATACTTGTATCTGATCCCATTTAGATGCTACTTCTTCTTTCCAAACAACAATTTCACGTGCTTCCGCATAATTATTTGCTTTCAATCTTGCTGCACGTTTTGCTTCTGGTGCATAAAAACGATCAATATAATCGTCTAATTGACGTTTCATAGTGAAGTTTGGTGCAATATGTCCGATAGAACCCTTGATGTATTGAATCCATTCTGGTGAATAACCTTTAGAGTTCTTAGCAAAATATAATGGAACAATCTCATTTTCTAGCATTGAATAGATTCTTGCAGCATCGAGTTTGTCTTGTTGACTTTGATCTGTAAACGTACGTTTATCTGTCAATGCCCAACCGGCTTTTTCATCAAAACGATAACCCTCATACCACCAACCATCAAGTACAGAGAAGTTAAGAACACCGTTCATTTCGGCCTTTTCTCCAGATGTGCCAGATGCTTCAAGTGGTCGTGTTGGAGTATTTAGCCAAATATCAACTCCTGTTACAAGACGTTTTGCAACAATCATGTTATAATCTTCAAGGAAGATAATTTTACCAAGGAATTGTGGCATACGAGATATTTCCATAATTCTCTTGATTAATCCTTGTCCGGCACCATCTGCCGGATGCGCCTTGCCGGAAAATACAAATTGAACAGGGAATTGTTCATTGTTGACTATTTTAGCAAGACGATCAAGGTCTGTGAATAGCAAATGAGCACGCTTATATGTAGCGAAACGACGAGCAAAACCTATTATTAAAGCATTTGGATTAATCTTTTCTACAATTTTCATTACTGCAGATGGATCTCCTTGATTTGCTAACCATTTCTCTTTAAAGTCTTTCTTTACAAAATTGATAAATTTATTTTTGAGACGCATACGCATTTCCCAAATTTCTTCATCTTTGACTTTAAAAATTCCTTCCCATGCTTTAGGATTACTTTGGTCGTCGAACACTTCTTTACCTAATTTTTGAGCGTAGAATTCTTTCCACTCAGATGCTGCCCATGTAGGCATATGAACACCATTTGTAACGTAGCCAACATGTGATTCTTCTGCACTATAACCTTTCCATATGCCGGCAAACATCTTCTTAGATACTTCTCCATGTAACCAACTTACACCATTTGCTTCTTGGCATGTGTTTAGAGCAAATACACTCATAGAGAATCGTTCATTTGTATTTGGATTTTCTCTACCCATATTCATAAGATCACTCCATGAAATTCCTAATTTAGCAGGATATTCTCCTAAATATTTTCCAAAAAGTGATTCTTCGAAATAGTCATGACCGGCAGGAACTGGCGTATGAACAGTGTAAAGAGATGATGCACGCACAATTTCTAACGCTACATTAAAAGGAAGATTGTCTTTTTGAACATAGTCAACTAAGCGTTGAAGATTTAGTAATGCTGCATGACCTTCGTTTGCATGATAAATTTCAGTATGAATACCTAATTTATTTAGCATATACATACCTCCTATGCCAAGTAGATATTCTTGCTTAATACGATTTTCCCAATCGCCACCATATAGTTGATGTGTAATAACTCTGTCAAATTCTGAGTTCATATCAAAATCGGTATCAAGCAAATACAATTTCATACGTCCCACATTTACTCGCCACACATGAGCATATATGATACGACCTGGATATGGAACCTCAAGAATCATTGGTTGACCATCTTCTCCTAAAACAGGTTCGATTGGTAGTTGATCAAAATTTTGTGCCTCATATTTAGCAACTTGTTGACCATCAATTGATAGAGTTTGTGTAAAATAACCATATCGATATAAGAACCCTACAGCTGTCATGTTAATGCGACTATCACTTGCTTGTTTAATATAATCTCCTGCGAGTACTCCAAGACCCCCAGAATATATTTTAAGACAATTGCATAGTCCATATTCCATTGAAAAATATGCTACAGAAGGAACATCATCTCGCATTGGAACTTGCATATACTCCTTAAATGATGCATATACAGAGTTTATGCGATCCATCATTTGTTTGTCATTTAAAATTTCTTGATAACGAGCATAGCTAATCTTTTGTAGCAATATTACAGGATTTTCTCCTGTTGCTCTCCATAGTTGTTCATCAAGATCTCGAAACAAGGATTTCCCTTCACTATTCCATACCCACCATAGGTTTTTTGACAATTCTTCAAGTGGTTTAAGTTCCTTTGGAAGTTCTGCTCGAACTGTCATATTACGCCATGTCGGTTGGTTTGAATTACTTACTTGCAGTTTCATATAAAAATTTAATTAGTTAATTTCAATTTAGTTGTTTATTTTGTTCTGTTATCTCTTCGACTGATAGCTACATTAAATGATTCAATATAATATTCTATAAATTTAGACCAGTCGGCTTGTTTTGAAGTGCTAATAGCTTTACTTCTTACGTTTTCTATCTCAAGTTTATTTAATTTGAGTAGTTCAATAATTCCATTAGATATTTGTTCTTTTGCTTCATGATAATTTGAGTCCGTACGATTTATCACTTTTGTCCCACATTCATTAAAATCATTATTGAATGATGATAAAATCCATTGACCAAATCCTGCTTTGTCGCTTGTTATTGTAGGAACACCGAATGCAATACTTTCAAGAGGTGTATATCCCCATGGTTCATAGTACGACGGGAAGATTGTAGCATCTAAACCTGGCATCATATCATAATATGTCAAATTCAATATTCCATCATTACCATCAAGATAACAAGGTATATATATTACTGATGTTTTATTTGTGTGACTGTTCGGATTTAAGTCTCTTAAACGAGAATATATTGAATCAGAATCTGCATAATTAAGACTATGTGTCATGAAATTACAGTCAAGTGAATCATTCTTGTTTTCAATTAGATTCTTTAATAATATTTCAGATGGCTCATTAACCCATGCCGGAACCATTATAAATGCGATTATATTTCTGTTTTCTGATATCAATTTATCATTTAGATTATTTATGGCATCTATATATAAATCAATACCTTTATTGCGATATTCATTTCGTCCGGATATTGCTACAATAAATGAATCATCAGAGAAATCTTTTCCTGTTATTTTTTTGGCAATATCAATTAATTTCTTTCTTGATTCTTGTCTCTTATTGTCATAGTCTGATCCAACAGGCACAAAGTTTTGTTCAAATCCATTTGGAGTAACTATGTGAGGATATATCTCAAGTAATTGTTCACATTCTATTGCAGTAACATTACTAACAGTAGTGAAGCAATCTGCATTATGTGCTGTCGCTTTTTCAAGAGAATGTTTGCTAACCATATTTAATTCATATGCCATCTGATCTCCGTTATACCCTTTCAGATAGTCATATAATGGTTTCCCGTTTCCACATATACTCCTGCCTATGCTGGTAGCATGAGTCGTAAATATAGTAGCAATCTCCGGTGTTGATAATTTTAGATGGAGCAAACCCATACCGGTTGTCCATTCGTTGAAATGTGATAAAACTTTTAATGGATCAATTTTCAGGTGATTTGTTAATGCTGTTACTACTATAGATGAAGCAATCCCAAATGCACAACTTTCATCATAGTCTCCATATGCATGTAGCGAATCAACTTTATATGCCTCCCATATTTGTCCATAAAAATTGTTTAATTCTTGATATATGCCATCAAATTTCACTAATACCACTATGGGGCTACCAGGTATTTTCCATCGACCTACTCTAATTGAGATTCCATATGGAAGGTCTAATTTAGTTGATGCATTTCTTAATAAAGTTTTATACTCTTTAAAATATGGAGATGGATTTTTCTCATTCCACAAATCCGGACCAATGAAAATTACTTTATCCTTATATATAGATTGTAGCGTTTTGGCTTTCGTTGAAAGTACGGTATAGATACCTCCTATCTTATTACATACTTCCCAGCTCGTTTCAAATAGCAATGCTACATTGCTTGAATCATTTTGCATTCTATCTTAAATATACAATTTACAACTATTTTAATTGTTTACCTGTTCCTTTTTTATTGACGTAAACTAACTTTTAAGGTGCAAAATTACTAAATTTAATGCGAATATCCTAATTTTTAGTGATAAATGTTTAATCCATTACTCTGTTGGGGGTTGCAGAATATTATGAGAATTCAATAACTTCTAAATTTTGTATTTGATTATTCTCGTTATCTCCTGAATTTATTTCAAAACGTACGATAGTTCGTTTTGATTGCCAACCATATTTTCCTGCAGCACCTGGATTTATATGTAAAAGATTTAATTCTTTGTCATACATTATTTTTAATATGTGTGAATGTCCGGATATAAATATATCAATTTTATTTTTTTTGATTATCTCCTTTATTCCAGGTGAATATTTGCCAGGATATCCACCAATATGAGTGATTAATACATTTAAGTTTTCAACATTAAATATCTGTATGTCAGGATATTTTATCTTTATTTCTCCGGAATCAATATTCCCACTTACAGCTCTTAATTGACATATATTTTCCAATTGCTTTGCTATTGAAATGTTTCCAATGTCTCCTGCATGCCAAATCTCATCACATTCTTTAAAATATTTTAAAAAGCGATAATCCCAACAGGAATGTGTGTCACTTATAACTCCGATTTTTTTCATGTTAAAAATAAACCGAGAAGAAATTATCTCCTCGGTATTTTTTTAGTTTTTTTCTACATTAAATTCAATGTTAATTTCTCATCACCCTCTTTATAAGTAACATTTATTATTCCTGTATTTCCTCCGTTTATGTTTGATTGCAATAGCATTTCTGCCATTTCATCTTCAAGATACTTTTGAATAGCTCGTTTTAAAGGTCTTGCCCCATATTGTTTATCATAACCTTTATCTGCAATAAATGATTTTGCTTCATTTGTTATCTTAAGCTCATATCCAAGTTGTTTTACTCGCGTATAAAAATCTCTCAATTCAATATCGATGATTCTTTTAATCATTTCTTTGTCTAATTGTTCGAACATTATAATATCATCTACTCTATTAAGAAATTCTGGAGAGAATACTTTGTTCAGAGCCTTTGTAATAACTCCATGAGCTTGATCTTTCGTTATAATTTCAGTATTAAAACCTATGCCGGCTCCGAAGTCTTTTAATTGACGAGATCCAACATTACTTGTCATTATTAGAATTGTATTCTTAAAGTCAATTTTCCTGCCTAATGAATCAGTTAATCTGCCTTCGTCCATAACTTGAAGTAAAAGATTAAAAACATCAGGGTGTGCTTTTTCAATTTCATCAAAAAGAACAACTGAATATGGACGACGACGGACTTTTTCAGTTAATTGTCCACCTTCTTCATAGCCTACATAACCCGGAGGTGCTCCTACAAGTCGAGATACAGTAAATTTTTCCATATATTCACTCATATCCATTCGTATAAGTGCCTCAGAAGAATCAAATAGGTATTCAGCAAGTTTTTTAGCTAAATGTGTTTTCCCAACACCGGTTGGACCTAAAAACATAAATGTCCCTATAGGCTTATTTGGATCTTTTAATCCAATTCTGTTGCGTTGAATTGCCTTTACAATTTTGTTTATGGCTTCATCTTGTCCAATAATTGCGTCTTTTAATGTAGCCCCCATTTCCAATAAGCGATTTCCTTCTGTTTGGGCAATTCGTTGAGTGGGTACACCAGTCATCATTGCAACAACTTCAGCAACCTTTTCTTCATTTACTTCTTGACGTTCATTGTCTAATCGTTCCTCCCAATCTTTCTTTAACTTTTCTAATTCCTCTTTCTGCTTCATCTCTTTATCTCTAAGATTAGCAGCAAGTTCAAAATTCTGAGACTTGGCAGCTGCCAATTTTTGTTCCCCTGTTTCTTCTATAATTTGTTCGAGTTTTTCAATTTCTTCAGGAACGATAATATTAGTAATATGAACACGAGAACCCGCTTCATCAAGTGCATCAAGAGCCTTGTCAGGAAAATTGCGATCACTAACATATCTTTCTGTGAGGGCAACACAAGCTTGAAGTGCATCATCAGTAAAATTAACATTGTGATGTTCTTCATATTTAGCTTTCACGTTGCGTAATATATCTAAAGTTTCCTCTGCTGTTGTTGGTTCTACAATTACTTTTTGAAAACGGCGTTCTAAAGCTCCATCTTTTTCTATATTCTGGCGATATTCATCTAATGTTGTCGCTCCGATACATTGCAATTCACCCCTCGAAAGAGAAGGTTTAAGCATATTTGCAGCGTCCATAGAGCCCGGAGCACTCCCTGCCCCAACTATTGTGTGTATTTCATCTATAAATAAGATAATATTGGGGTTTTTACATAGTTCTTCAAGTACAGCCTTAATGCGTTCTTCAAATTGCCCTCTATATTTTGTTCCGGCAACCATACTTGCCATATCAAGAGCAATAAGACGTTTATTAAATAAAACTCTAGATACTTTACGTTGAACAATACGTAATGCTAAACCCTCTACAATAGCAGATTTCCCAACTCCAGGTTCACCTATTAATACCGGATTATTTTTTTTGCGACGTGATAAAATTTGAGCTAATCTCTCTATTTCAGTGTTACGACCAATCACCGGATCTAATTTGCCTTCACGTGCAGCCTTGGTCATATCATATCCAAACTTATCAAGTGCCGGAGTATCAGACGTTGCACTATTATTTCCATTACCTCCTTCTGATTTTCTTGATTTGAATGGAGATGAACTTGATTGTTCTGATGCATTTTTATCGTTTAGTATTTCTTCATCATCGTCATCTTCGGTAAAGTTTTTACCAAATTTTGGTAAATTTGTTGGATCAACAGATGAAATACTAATATCAAAATTTAAATATTTATTTTTTATATGTTTTAAAAATTCACTATCCATTGCTCTATCATCATGAAGTAATGCTAATATAATATGTTCGCCTCCAACCTGTGTCATATTTATTTTTCTTGCTTCTGATATAGCGAGTTGTAAATATCGTACGGCCGAAGAAGTGATTTCATATTTGTCCTCAAATGTTGTTGTCTGTTCGTTGATAGGATACAAATCTAAATGTTCTTCTATATCTTTAATTATTTGATCAATAGGCAAATTGAGTTGTTTTAATATCTTAAATACAAGTCCATTATTTTGTTTTAGAGCAGCTAACAAAATATGTTCACAATTTATAATTTGTGAATTTAATCTTTCTGCCTCATTTTTGCTTATTTCTAAAATATGTTTTAGTAATGTCGAATTATTGTTGTTCATATCTTAAGTATTTCATTAAATTGGTACAATTTTCGTGCCAAAATAAATGATATATTTTGGCTTGGGCTTTATTTTCACTGCTCATACGATTCTCTGCAGTGTATGCATCTTCATGAGGCTTAACAGCTTTACCACTCGATTGCGATATCGATTCTTGCAAAACCTTGAAACTATGCATATTGTCTTGATATGCCTCTATGAATCGATTACCAAAATTCTTTAATATTCCAACTTTATTTTGTGTTGTCGGGCGTCGCGTTTTTCGCTCATATCGTTTTAACGGAGTCGCCTCCTCATTGCGATACATTATTCCCTCTTCTTCTGAACTTTTTTTATCCGAAATTGTAGGATTTTCAAAATTTTCTATTATCTTTGCAATGGTATAAAGTTTCGGATTTGCTTGACGTTCTTCCTCATAGGGAAGTCCAAGCCATTCTGAAACTTTTTCTTTTTCCACCCATCGCAAACTTTCTTTTAATAGTTCTTCATTAAGTAAACCCTGTTCATTGGCTACAACTGTTATTTGTGTAGGATTTCCTGAAGCGTCTATGATATTGTAAACATCTCCCGGATTAAAATATACTGTGCCGTTAACCTTGTCATTATATTCTTGCTCCCTTTCGGTTTGCTTCAAAGTGAAATAAGCCTTAAATTTTTAAATACTTAAAAAACTTTTATCTGACACCAATAATAAATTTTATTATATGATATATTTTTATTACCTTTGTACGATATTTTTGCATTGAAAAAGCAATGTGGAATTTAAAATAATTTATAGGAATTAATAAAAGATAATATTAGGTTATAATGCAGCAAGAAGAGGACAAAATAATTCCGATTAATATAGAATCGGAAATGAAAAGTGCCTATATCGATTATTCAATGTCGGTAATTGTATCGAGAGCCTTGCCTGATGTAAGAGATGGTTTTAAACCAGTGCATCGTAGAGTGCTTTATGGAATGAATGAACTTGGAAATAGTTATTCTGGGGATACTAAGAAGTCAGCTCGTATTGTGGGAGAGGTAATGGGTAAATATCACCCTCATGGTGACTCTTCAATATACCTGACAATGGTTCGAATGGCACAGGAATGGTCTCTACGTTATCCATTAGTATTTGGACAAGGGAACTTTGGTTCTATTGATGGGGATTCACCGGCAGCCATGCGTTATACAGAAGTTAAATTGGCACGCATGGGAGAGGAGATGTTGCGTGATTTGGATTCTGACACAGTAGATTTTGTTCCAAACTTTGATAATTCACTTAAGGAACCATCAGTGTTGCCAACTAGAATTCCAAATTTATTAGTCAATGGAGCTTCAGGAATCGCAGTTGGAATGGCAACAAATATGCCACCTCATAACCTTACAGAATCTTTAAATGCCTCCATAGCTCTTATTGATAATCCGGATATGGAAGTTTCAGATTTAATGGAATATGTTAAGGCTCCTGATTTCCCGACAGGAGGAGAAATATTCGGAATACAAGGGGTAAAAGATGCTTTTGAGACAGGAAGAGGAAGAATTATAATAAGAGCAAAAGCTGATATTGAGTCAGATGGTAATAATGATAAGATTATAATATCAGAGATTCCGTATGGAGTTGTAAAAAATGATCTTGTAAAAAGTATAGCAGACCTTGTAGAAGAAAAGAAAATAGAAGGCATTTCCGATATTACTGATACAAGTGCAAGAGGGAATATGCATATATGCATTGATATTAAGCGAGATGCAAATGCACGTGTCGTTTTAAATAAACTATATAAGATGACACAGCTTCAAACTTCATTCAGTGTTAATAATGTGGCATTAGTTAATGGTCGACCTAAAACGCTTAATTTAAAAGAACTCCTCCAAGCATTTGTTGATCATCGCCATGAAGTTGTTATCCGTCGAACACGATTTGAACTTCGCAAAGCAGAAGAAAGAGCTCATATATTAAAGGGATTAATGGTCGCTTGTGATAATATTGATGAAGTGATAAAGATAATCAGAGGCTCTGAAACTGCAGAAATAGCACGTCGCAAATTAAGTGAACGATTTGATCTTGACGAAATTCAGACTCGAGCAATCGTAGATATGAGACTACGTCAGCTTACCGGTTTGGAAATGGATAAGTTGAGAACCGAATACGACGAGCTAATGAAATTGATCGAACACTTTAATGACATATTAAATAATGATTCAGTATGTCGTCAAGTGATGAAAGATGAGTTGATTGAGATTCGAGATAAATACGGTGATGAGCGTCGTACACGTATAAATATGTTTAGTGGAGACCTGAACACAGAAGATTTTTATCCTGATGATGAAATGATTATTACTATTTCTCATCTTGGCTATATTAAGCGTACTCCCCTATCTGACTTTAGAGCACAAAATAGAGGTGGAGTAGGTTCAAAAGGAAGTGATACCCGAGATGAAGATTTCATTGAGTATATCTATCCTGCTTCAAATCATAATTATATTCTTTTCTTCACACAAAAAGGTAAATGTTATTGGTTGAAAGTATATGAGATTCCAGAGTGTGCGAAAAATTCAAAAGGAAGAGCAATTCAAAATCTTTTGAATATAGATTCAGATGATTCGGTTAACGCATTCATTCGTGTTAAGCATCTTGATGATAAAGATTACACTACCTCTCATAATTTAATTTTCTGTACGAAGAAAGGAATAATTAAAAAAACCTCATTAGAAGCATATTCTCGTCCGCGTCAGAATGGAGTCAATGCAATTATAATTCGTGAAGATGATCAAGTTATTCAAGTTCGTCTGACAGATGGTAATGCAGAAGTTATAATGGCAAATAAAGAAGGACGTGCAATCAGATTTAATGAAAAGACAGTTCGAGAAATGGGACGTATGTCAACAGGAGTAAAAGGCATGACTCTTGGAAGTGAAGATGATGAAGTTATAGGAATGATTACAATGACAGGAAAACCAGATGAAACTGTTATGGTCGTTTCTGAAAAAGGATACGGGAAACGTTCTGCTTTAGATGATTATCGAATCACAAATAGAGGAGGTAAAGGTGTTAAAACACTTTCTGTTACAGAGAAAACAGGAAATTTAGTGTCAATAAAGAATGTAAATGATAATAATGATCTTGTTATAATTAATAGAAGTGGAATTACAATTAGACTTTCAGTCGCTGACATTAGGGTAATGGGACGTGCGACTCAAGGTGTTAAATTAATTGATCTCAATAAACGTGGAGATGAAATAGCATCTGTTTGTAAAGTTGATTCAGATCCAATTGCCGAAGAAAAAAATGATTTTGATGATCAAAGTTTTATAGAAGAAAAAAACAATAATTAACAAAAAGTATATTTATTATGAAAAAGATTTTAATTCTCGCAATTTGTATTGCAACATTAGGTTTTGCAAATGCACAAAATGATGTAAAATCTGTTTATGAAGCAGGAAAATCTGCTGATGAAGTATTTAAAAAAGCAAAGACAAAACTTGCTTTAAATTCGGAAGATCCGAATGTAGATCAATTAGAAATGTCAAATTCTTTAATGGAAGCTTATAACTTATTTATGCAAGCACTTCCATTAGACTCAGTTCCTAATGAAAAAGGAAAAATCAAACCGAAATATTCAAAGAAAATTATCGGAGCAATCGAGTCACATATAAAAGATGGCGATTTTGTAAATGCCGGGATTGTTTTCTATAATGCGAATAAACGCTATCCAGAAGCGTATGATGCGTTTATGCTAGCTGCAGAGTTGCCAACTCAACCATTGTTTGAAAAAGTTGCTAATCTATACCCAGACACAATTCGTGCGATATGGATTTCTAATGCAGGTAATTGTGCCTATGCTACTCAACATTATCAGAAAGCAGCTGAAGCATATGCTTTATCTCGTCAGTTAGGAAATGTGGAGTTAGATGTGTTTAAATATGAAATTGCAAGTTATCAAAATTGGTCAGCATCAGATTCTACAGTAGGAGAATATACACAAAAGAAAATTTTTGAATGTGCAGAAGATGCATATAAAATCTATGGTGCTGCCGATTCATATCTTTTCCGTAACTATATCAATAAATTTTTCTTAAGTGATAATTTTGAAAAAGGTGTTGAAGTTATCAATAGTGAAATATCTAAGAATCCTACAAATGGAGAGTTGTATCAACTACTTGGTTTATTTTATGAAAATGCAGAAAAAGATGATCTTGCAGTGCAAAATTATTTGAAAGCTGCAGAGATATCTGATAACTATGAAATTCTTAAAGATGTTAGTCGCAAAATTTATAATTTTGGAGCGAATAAACTTCAATCAATCATTGGAGATTCACCTGAGGCAACTATTCAACGCAATGAAATTAAAGTTAAGTATTTTGAAAATGCTTTAAAGATTGCAGAAAAAGCGAAAGGAGTGAATACTCAAAATGATCCGTCTATTGATTCAATTATTGAAACAATAAACTATGGATTAGAAACATTCTTTTAAAATTTAAGATAGTTAATCAACGATAAAAAATATAGAGAGACTAACTTTTTGGTTGGTTTCTCTATTTATTTTAATGGTATGAAGAAATTATATGTTGATATGTTTTTGTTTTTTGTCTAATTTTGAATTTAAAAGATAGGATTATTTTAAATGTAATCTTTTAATGCTTTTTGCATTCTTTTGCGAGCAAAGAAAATTCGACTTTTAACTGTCCCAATAGGCAAGTTTAACATTTCAGATATTTCACTGTATTTATAGCCGGCAACATGTAAAGAAAATGGTACTCTATATTCATCACAAAATAAATCTATTGTCTTAATGATTTCCTTCACAGAATATGAACCTTCAGGAGAATCGAATCCAGATTTTTGAGGTAAATTAAGATGATACAAATCTATTGTTGAGTCGATAATTGTTGCTTGTCTTACCGATTGTCTATAATTGTTGATAAAGATATTTCGCATAATTGTGAAAATCCAACCTTTGAAATTTACATTATCAACAAATTTATCAGCATTATTCAATGCTTTTAGGGTTGTGTCTTGAAGAAGATCTTCTGCATCTTCTTTGTTCGATGTTAATTGATATGCAAAGTTCAATAAATTACTTTGAATATTAACAATGCGTTCTTTTAATGAGTCTTGAGTATCCATACTATTATTGTTTGGGTAGTTTATGATGTATTAATAACATCAAAAAAAATAAATTTGTTTTAGAAAACTCACAAAAAAAAATAATTTTTTTTATAATTGTCAGTACATGACAAATAAATTAAGGTGTATCTACGACTTATTTGTTTATATAATATAATAAAATTGATATCGCATACGTTATAATAACGGACACTAAAATCAATTGCCTATGGATAAATTTTACACAACAAAAATCAGAGAAATAAATTCAAACAACTTGATAACAAACAAAATACCAAAAAATTCGACTTTAGATTTTATTAAGCAGTATGCAAGAGCATATTCATATGTAAATGTAGGAAATGGAGAAATAAATAACTTTATTGTAAATTAGAATATCTAAAAACGATTAAGATGGTGTATTAAAATTAACTGCCTTTGAAAAGGTAGAGAGATTAATAATAGATTCTAAAAAAGAGTTCGGTATTGTGCCGGACTCATTTTTTATTATTTGTGTGTGAGTTTTTTAATAGTTTAGATGTAATTGATAAAATGCAACTTATTATACTATATTGTAATAAATAATTGTTAATTATTATAATTAAAATATATGACTTTTACAATAACACATTATTATTTTAATATATTTCATCAATCTTATTTAAAATGATTCCAATTTATTTTTGTTCTATCAATATAAATTGCGAACTTTGCAATCTGAACTATATTATTTATGAGATTATCTGAATTAAAGCCTGGAGAAACAGGTGTTATTACAAAAATATTAGGACACGGAGCATTTAGAAAACGTGTTATTGAGATGGGATTTGTTAGAGGAAGAGAAGTCAAAGTGCTTTTGCATGCTCCATTACAAGATCCGATCAAGTATACTCTAATGGATTATGAAGTATCACTTCGTCGTTCGGAAAGTGAACTTATTGAAATAGTGTCAATTAATGAATGGGATAAATCAAACTTTAGGAATGATTCAATAAAAAATAAAGAAATTAGTGAAGAAGAATTAAAAAGAATTATAAGAAAGGATAAAGTTATAAATGTAGCTCTTGTAGGGAATCCTAATTGTGGAAAAACATCGTTGTTTAATATTGCTTCCGGTGCACATGAGCATGTAGGGAATTATGCCGGAGTTACAGTAGGTGCAAAAGAAGGAACTTTAAAATATAAAGGGTATATTATTAACCTAATAGATTTACCCGGCACATATTCATTAAGTGCGTATTCTCCCGAGGAATTATATGTACAGCGATATTTGCGTGAAGAAACACCTGATGTAATTGTAAATGTTGTCGTTGCTTCTAATTTGGAACGCAATCTGTTTTTGACAACAGAATTGATTGACATGAACAGAAGTATGGTTATTGATCTCAATATGTATGATGAGTTAGAGCGAACTAATACAAAATTAGACTATACTAATTTAGGCAAATTACTTGGAGTGCCTATTGTCCCAACAACTGCATCAACAGGTAAAGGAGTAAATAACCTGTTAGATACAGTTATAGATGTATATGAGATGAATCATATAGACGTAAGGCATATTCATGTATATTTAGGACAAGTTATAGAAAAAGGTGTTACAAAACTCAAAAATTGTATAAAGGAAGATGCAACAATCCCACATCACTTTTCGCCACGTTATTTAGCGATTAAATTTCTTACTTACGATAAGGAAGTAGAAAATACATTATCAAGTAGTCTTAATTATGATAAGTTAATTAAGATTCGCGAAGAAGAGGTCAATCGGATAGAAATGACATTAAACGAAGATATTTCATCAGCAATTGCAGCAGAAAAATATGGATTTATATCAGGGGCTATTGCAGAAACTATGAAAATAGATGCGAAACGAGATGTAAATACGACTGCGATTATAGATGCCTTTGTTACTAATAAGTTGTTTGGTTTCCCAATTTTTATATTAATCATGTGGTTTATGTTTTGGTCAACTTTTGAACTTGGTGCATATCCAATGGAGTGGATTGAAATGGGAGTTGCATGGTTATCGGATATTATATCAAATAACATGACAGATGGTCCATTAAAAGATTTAGTTACAGATGGTATTATAGGTGGCGTTGGAGGTGTGATTGTTTTCTTACCGAATATTTTAATCCTTTATCTATTTATTTCATTTATGGAGGATTCCGGATATATGGCAAGAGTCGCATTTATTATGGACAAATTAATGCATAAGATAGGTCTTCATGGCAAATCATTTATTCCATTAGTAATGGGCTTTGGTTGTAATGTGCCAGCAATAATGTCGACACGCATTATTGAGAGTAAATCAAGTAGAATAATTACAATTTTAATAACACCCTTTATGAGTTGTTCTGCCAGAATACCTATTTATATATTATTGGTTGCTTGTTTTTTCCCGGAAAATGGAGGATTAGTGTTTACAGCACTATATTTATTAGGTATAGTATTAGCAATTATAACGGCTCGCCTATTACGTAGATTTTGGTTTAAAAAAGATGAAACTCCTTTTGTTATGGAACTCCCACCCTATCGTATACCAACGGCAAAAGCCACATTGCGAAATATGTGGATCAAAGGTCAACAATATATCCAAAAAATGGGAGGTGTTATTTTATTCGCATCAATACTAATATGGGCTTTATCTTATTTTCCTCGATATACTGAAAGTGAAATTATTGCAGCTACCGGAAATAATCAAATTACAGAAGTCGAAATTAAAGAATATCAGCAAGAAAATTCAATGCTTGGTAAAATTGGCAAGTTTATTGAGCCTGCTGTTCAACCATTAGGATTTGATTGGAAAATTTCGGTATCTTTATTGGCCGGTTCAGCTGCCAAAGAAGTTGTAGTTTCTACTCTTGGAGTCTTATATGCTGTAGATGATGACACTGCTCTCCTTTCTCAAAGACTTAATTCTATAAATAAATCGACTGGCAAACCCAATTTTACATATTTAACAGCAATTTCATTCTTAATATTTGTCCTTGTATATTTCCCATGTATTGCAACAGTAGTTGCTGTTGTTAAAGAAACAGGTTCATGGAAATATGGAGCTTTTGCAATAATATATAATACAGCATTAGCATGGCTCCTCGCATTTTTTGTATTTCAAATTGGTTCATTAATAATGTAATCATTAAATAAGATAAATGAGATTTCTAAGTATATATATTTCTAAAAGGATATCATTAACTAAAGATAAAAAAAAGATTTCTCCTGCTGTTGTTGTTGCAATAATCGGAGTGGCACTATCCATATTAATAATGATTCTTTCGTTGTCGATTGTTGTAGGATTTCAAAATGAGATAAAAAATAAAATTATTGGTTTTAATTCTCATATTACAATTTATCCATTAGCACATAATAATGATTATGAAAGTAATATTATTGATATAAATAATCGTATATCCGATATACTTAAATCTAAAGAATATGTTGTATGCTATCAGCCAATTATTTCTACTCCTGCGATTATAAAAACAAATGATGAGTTTAAAGGAATATATTTTAAAGGTGTAGATGGAAACTATGATTTTTCTTTTATTGAAAATGATATTGTTTTAGGATCAATACCAGAGTTCTCAGATACTATTAATGATGATAAGGTAGTAATATCAGAGATAATAGCTGAACAACTATCGTTAACTGTTGGAAATAAAATAAATATATATTTTATATCAGACAATGTTAAGGTGAGATCACTCAAAGTTGAAGGTATATATAACACACATTTTAATGATTATGATAATTTATATGTGTATGGCTCATCTTCTCTTGTTGGCGAATTAAATAATATGGAGAAGCACCATTATACAACAATTGAAGTCACAACAGATAATTTCAAAAATGTCGAACAGTATGCAAATGATCTGCATATATCATTCAGTGAAGATGTGCTTACAGGGAAGTCTCAACATTTATATAAAATATCAACTGCCCAAAAAATCGGTGAATCATATTGGAGTTGGTTAGCACTTTTGGATACAAATGTGATTATAATAATAGTATTAATGGTTTTGGTTAGCAGTTTCACTTTGATTTCTGCAATGCTTATTTTGATTCTAGAAAAAATCCGATTTATTGGAATAATGAAATCAATTGGTGCTTCAACAACACTAATTAGAAATATTTTTATCAATCTATCCATAAAGATTGCTCTAATTGGTATTATAATAGGTAATGTTATAGCTATCTCGTTTATATATTTTCAAGAAAAATTCCATTTTATTAAACTGGATCCACAGTCATACTATATTGATTATGTCCCTGTTGATACAAATCTGTTAAATTTTATAGTTGTCAATATATTTGCTATAATTATAATGTGGGTTCTTCTTATTTTGCCATCTTATGTTGCAGGAAAAATATCTCCAATAAAAACAATTCGTTTTGAATAAGTTGTTATATATTAAAATTTAATTTTTAAGACTATGTTTGATAATATATTTTTAGTACTATTTACTCCATTATTAGGAACAATAATTGGATCAACATTCGTGTTTTTTATAAAGAAAGAAATTCCGTCACAATTGCAGAAAGTAATGCTTGGATTTGCTGCAGGTGTTATGATTGCGGCTTCTGTATGGTCATTATTAATTCCGTCTATGGATATGTGTGAACATATGGGAAAAATGAGAGTTATTCCTGCAGTTGTTGGGTTATTAATTGGCTTTGTATTTATGAATTTTATTGACAGAGTTACGCCACATCTTCATTTTATATCATCTCAAACAGAAGGT
Organism: uncultured Porphyromonadaceae bacterium; assembly: GCA_937911575.1. Taxonomy (GTDB): domain Bacteria; phylum Bacteroidota; class Bacteroidia; order Bacteroidales; family Muribaculaceae; genus Lepagella. Next base: position 45,638 of record CALDPR010000031.1, read on the forward strand.
ATGAAAAGCAAACTATCTCGTACATCTAAAATAGCACTTGCTGTTACTATTCATAATCTTCCTGAAGGAATGGCTGTCGGAATTGTTCTCGCTACAGCACTGGAGGGAAATAGTCTTGATATAACAATAGCTGCTGCAATGGCTGTTGCTATTGGAATGGCTATTCAAAATATTCCGGAGGGAGCAATAGTGGCAATGCCAATGTTAGCTGAAGGGAACTCAAGAATTAAATCATTTGTTATTGGAGCTTTAAGTGGTTTAGTAGAACCGATTGGTGCTATAATTACAATTTTAGTTGTTTCAATTGTTGGCCCAACACTCCCCTATTTATTAGCTTTTTCTGCTGGTGCAATGCTATACGTGGTTGTAGAAGAACTAATTCCGGAAGCATCAAAAGGAGAACATTCGAATATTGCTACAGGAGGATTTGTATGTGGTTTTGCATTGATGATGATGCTTGATGTAATGCTAAGTTGATATGAATTTGGATATAATCAACCATTATTCAATATAAGATAGATTTTCTGTTTTTCGTAAAAAATAAAATGTACTCCTCTAAAATATTTGTTTTAGTGGAGTACATTTTGTTTTAGTTATATGGCCTACTAAATTAGGCCTCTTAGTTCATTAATGTTTTGTATGTTATGTCGCTCGCAATAATCCTTAATACCATTTATTATTTTTATAGTAGATGTAGGATCAATAAAGTTTGCAGTACCAACTTGTATTGCTGTTGCTCCGGCAAGTATAAATTCGAGAGCATCTCTACTATTCATTATACCTCCAAGACCGATTACCGGAATGTTTACATTTTTTGCAACTTGCCATACCATTCTTACGGCGATAGGACGAATACAAGGTCCGGATAATCCCCCAGTAATCGTACTTAATACAGGTTTGCGTTTTTCTACATCTATGGCCATACCTAAAAAAGTATTTGTTAAAGAAACAGCATCAGCACCTTCTGTTTCTACTGCTTTTGCTATTGATGCTATATCTGTTACGTTTGGAGACAGTTTGATAATTAGTGGTCCGGAATATGCTTTTCGCACTTCCTGAGTAACTGTTGCTGCCCCTTTGGAGGTTGTCCCAAAAGCCATTCCTCCTTCTTTAACATTTGGACACGATATATTTACTTCAATACCATCAATTCGTTCGAGAGGATTGAGTTTTTCGCAAACAGCAATGTAATCATCTATTGAAGCACCACTTACATTAACTATTTTTTTGCATTGATAATTTTTAATCCGAGGATAAATATGTTCTATAAAATAGTCAACTCCTTTGTTTTGAAGTCCTACAGCATTAAGCATGCCAGACGGAGTTTCAGCCATTCGTGGATACGGATTGCCTTCTCTATGATTAATTGTTGTCCCTTTTACAATTATTGCTCCAAGTTGATTTAAGTCAATCAAATCAGCAAATTCTTCACCATAACCAAATGTGCCTGAAGCAGTCATTACAGGATTATCAAGGGTTAATCTCCCTCCAATATTAACTCTTAAATCTACCATTTTAATTCTCTTATATTAAATACCGGACCAGATGTACATACACACGTATTGCCTTCTTTTGTTTCTTCAACACAACATAAGCATGCACCTAATCCACATGCCATTTTATTTTCTAAGCTAACTTCACACTCACATTCTTTTTCTTCTGCAATTTTAGCAACAGCTTTCATCATTGGAGATGGTCCACAGCAATAAATTTTATCTATTTTACCTTTTAAGATGGAATGCATTGTAACAAAACCAATTTCACCTAAAGACCCATCTTCCGTAGACACAAATAACTCTCCAATATTTTCAAAGTCATTAAGTTCTAATAAGTCTGCAGCCGTGCGACCTCCGAGAAGAAAACGTGGTTTATAGCCTTGTTCTTTAAGTATATGTCCCCAATATAGCATTGGTGCAATTCCTACACCTCCACCAATTAATATAATTTCTGATTCTTTTTTACAAGGGAAACTAAAACCTCGACCTAATGGCAATAAAATATTTAATATTTCTCCTTTTGCTGAATTACACAAATAATGTGTCCCTTCACCAACATCTTTTATTAGGAGCCATAGAAGATTGTTTTTATAGTCAACAAAATTAACAGAAATTGGTCTTCTTAAAAAAGTGTTTTTTGATTTATTTACTTGAATATTTACAAATTGCCCACCTAATATTTCAGGCATTTTGCAATTAATCGGTTGAAGTTTTAAAAGAGAATATCCATTTGATTTGTGATTATTCTCAACAACTTTAAAATCCAATAAATGTTTTTTATTCATATTTTCTTAACCTATAACTTTCTACTTCCAAGGGCATTCAAAAGATTTTGCAAATCGTTTCTTACAGAAGTTAATCTATCAATTATTTCAATTCTTCGTGATACATTATATCTGTTTGAACGTAATTGTGCTTTTGCTGCATCTATCTTTAAACCTTTTGTTTTTATTAAATAATGTATTATTCGCAATGTTTCAATATCAGATGGTTTATAATATCTAATATTTGACCCATTGCGAGTAGGTTTTATGATAGGGAATTCTTTTTCCCAAAACCTTAATGTAGATTGTGGCACATTAAGTATTTCTGCTACTTCTTTAATTTTATAATAATTTTTGTTCAATTCTTCCATAATTATTATCGATATTAATCCATAATGTGCCCGGCATTTTCTGCCATTTCAATCATGGCATTATATTGCTCCGGTGTTAAATCTAAACAATAATAATTAATCGGATTTTGAGGCTCTCCCTTAAATCTGACTTCATAGTGTAAATGAGGTCCCGTTGATTTGCCGGTACTGCCAACTTCTCCTATTTTTTCACCTCGTTTTATATGCTGCCCATTTTTTACATTTATTTTGCTTAAATGAGCATATCGTGTAAGATAATTATAGCCATGGTTTATATCTACAACATTACCATAGCCAGCACGACGATCTGCCACTTCAACAACGCCATCAGCTGTTGCAAAAACATCAGTACCGGTTGAAGCCGCAAAGTCTAATCCTTCATGGAATTTTGCAAATCCATATACAGGGTCTCTGCGATAACCATATCCAGATGACATTGTGTAGTCGGATACTTTTATAGGTAATATAGATGGAATATGTTTAATCTTATCCTTCTGTTTGGCGGCCATTTCCTTTAATTCTTCAAAAGATAATGATTGAGCATATAGATATCTCTCTAACACATCTATTTGCTGAATCATTGATGTGATTAATTTTGCATCACTTAACTTCTGTAGATCTTTATATCGTTGTTCATTATCTAATCCGGCAAATCTTCGGCTACTGCTTATCGGATCCATTTGCATCATGACTCGATAAAAATTATCATCTCTATTCTGAATGTCTTCCATTACATCTAAAGCAATATTCAATCGTTTCTGTAATATATCATAATGAGAACGTAATTCAGAATTTTCAATACTTAAAAGTTGTTCACGAGGCGACTCATAAATATTAAATGCAATTACACATACAACACCTCCGATTATGATGCCAAATATTATTTGACGCAATATAGCCAACACTCTTTTTTTTAATGAAGGATATACTCGTTCGTAATTGTCGGTAGAAGGATTATATCGATAATATACCTTTTTACTCATAGCCTAATGAAGATTATTTTGCAAAAATAATTAAAAAATCGTAATTTTGCACTCAAATATAAATAAAAGTAAATTATTATGTTGACAGCAAATGAAATCAGGGAGTCTTTTAAAGAGTTTTTTCGTTCAAAAGAGCATCAAATTGTGCCATCAGCTCCTATGGTAATCAAAGATGACCCAACACTGATGTTTACCAATGCCGGTATGAATCAGTTTAAAGATATTATTTTAGGTAACAGAGTAGCTGAATATAAACGTGTTGCAGATTCTCAAAAATGTCTTCGAGTTAGTGGCAAACATAATGACTTAGAAGAGGTCGGTCATGATACATATCATCATACGATGTTTGAAATGTTAGGGAATTGGTCTTTTGGTGACTATTTTAAAAAAGAAGCTATTTCATGGGCATGGGAGTATTTGGTAGATGTTCTCAAATTAGATCCAAGTAGATTATATGCTACTGTTTTTGAAGGTTATGAGCCGGAAAATCTTAAACGCGATGATGAAGCAGCAGGTTATTGGGAAGCATATTTGCCAAAATCTCATATAATAAACGGAAATCGCAAAGATAATTTCTGGGAGATGGGAGATACTGGTCCATGTGGTCCATGTTCAGAAATACATATTGACTTACGTTCTGATGATGAAAGAAAATCAATTGATGGAGCATTATTGGTAAATAAAGATAATCCTCAAGTTATAGAAATATGGAATCTTGTATTCATGCAATACAATAGGAAAGCAGATGCTTCATTAGAGCCTCTCCCTGCTAAAGTTATTGACACCGGTATGGGATTTGAACGTTTGTGTATGGCCCTTCAAGGTAAAAAATCAAACTATGATACCGACGTTTTTCAACCAATTATTTCTGCTATAGCAAATCTGTCTGATTTAAAATATGGTATCGATAATAAAGTCGATATTGCAATGCGAGTGATTGCAGATCATATTAGAACAATTTCATTCTCAATCTCAGACAACCAGCTACCTTCAAATGCAAAAGCTGGATATGTGATTCGCCGTATCCTTCGTCGTGCAGTAAGATATGCTTATACATTCTTGAATCAGAAAGAGGCATTTATGTATCGTTTGGTCCCCGTGCTTGTAGAACAAATGGGTAATTCATATCCCGAACTTATTGCATCAAAAGATTTAATTTCTAAAGTAATTAAAGAAGAGGAAGAAGCATTCTTACGTACACTCGACAAAGGAATTGGCCTACTAGAATCAATAATTAAATCAACTAAAGAGGCATTAAAAACAGAGATATCAGGTAAAGAAGCATTTACATTGTATGATACCTATGGTTTTCCTTTAGACTTGACCGAACTTATTCTTCGTGAAAACAGTATGAGTGTTAATATCTCTGAGTTCGATGAAGAGATGGAAAAACAAAAATCAAGAGCGAGGAATGCTGCAGCTGTTGAAACCGATGATTGGGTAATCGTTAATGACGGAGAACAAGAATTTGTGGGTTATGATAATGATTCATGTGAGACAAATATACTTAGATATAGAAAGGTAAAACAAAAGGGGAAAGAATATTTCCAAATTATATTAAATAAGACTCCTTTTTATGCTGAAATGGGTGGACAAGTTGGAGATTGTGGGACACTAACATCTTCAGATGGAGAGGTAGTACATATTGATGATACTAAACGAGAAAATAATATCGGAGTGCATATTGCAAAAAAACTACCATCTAATCCAGCTTCAAAATTTATCGCTTCAATAGATAAAAAATCACGCTTGGCAACATCTTGTAATCACTCTGCTACTCATCTCCTACATGAAGCATTGAGAGAAGTGCTTGGGGAGCATGTTGAACAAAAAGGATCGTTTGTTTCTCCAGATTTACTTCGTTTTGATTTCAGCCATTTTCAAAAACTTACACATGAAGAAATTCGTAAAGTAGAACATTTGGTAAATAGTCGCATCAGACAGGCAATGAATCTCAATGAATACAGAGATGTTCCAATATCAGAGGCTAAAGAATTAGGTGCAATAGCTCTATTTGGCGAAAAATATGGCGATAAAGTGCGTGTTATCAAATATGGTTCATCAATCGAACTCTGTGGAGGAACACATGTGCAAAATACAGGAAATATAGGTATGCTTCGCATTCTTAATGAAAGTAGTATTGCAGCAGGAATTCGTCGTGTAGAGGCTGTTACAGGAGAGAATGTAGAATTAATGCTTGATGAAATGAAAGATACAATGAGAGATATCGCTTCATTTTTTGGAAATGCTCCTGATATTATGGCAGCCGTTAGGAAAGCAGTCAATGAAAATAATGAATTAAAGCACCAAGTTGATGATTTTTTCAAGGAGCGTATCGCAAACATGACAAAATCTGTATTAGAAAAAGCTACTATAAATAATGGTATTAGAGTGGCTAAACTACATGGTGTTAGATTGCCAGATGTTGTTAAAAATGTAGCTTTCGGCATTAAGGCAGCATCACCGGAACAAACAATTTTCATTGCGGCAACTTTAGATAACAATAGACCTTTGTTAACATTAATGATTACAGATGATCTTGTAAAATCAGGTCTTAATGCCGGACAAATTGTAAAAGAAGCAGCAAAATTAATTCAAGGAGGAGGTGGTGGACAGCCTTTCTTTGCTCAAGCTGGAGGAAAAAATGCTGAGGGATTATCTGCTGCATTCGATAAGATGCAAGATTTATTAGGACTAAGTTAAGAGTAACTATAATTGTTGTTAAAAGGATTTCATATTTTATATGAGATCCTTTTTTATTGAAGATAATTAGATTAATCGAACTAACGTTAATGTGTAAGATATTACATACATATATATACGGTGTCTACGATTAAATATTTATTGACAATAAAAGCTAATTAGATACTAATAGAAAATGAAACGAAAAAGATTGGTCTATCTGTTTTAAACCAATTAAATTGTATAACTTTGTCGAAAATAATATAATATGGAACTTACAATTATTTTAATCTTAATATTACTAAATGGCATCTTTTCGATGTCAGAGATAGCGTTGATTTCTTCTCGTAAAAGGAATTTGTTGTCAGAGGCAAATGAAGGTAAGCATTCTGCAAAAATTGCTTTAAAATTAATCGAAGATCCGGATAAATTCTTGTCGACAATTCAAATTGGAATCACTTTAATTGGAATATTGACAGGTCTTTATTCAGGAGATAAGTTGGCCAAAGACTTTGCTGTGTTTCTTTCAAATATTGGATTTGATAATTCATATACTCACTTAATTGCTCAATTATTAATTGTTGTTACAGTAACTTACTTAACAATTTTATTTGGCGAATTATTACCAAAAAGAATTGGCATGAGTTCTTCAACAAAAATAACTAAACTTTTGGCTGTCCCAATGTACTATTTATCAGTGATTACATCGCCAGTAGTTTGGATTCTTTCAAAAAGCTCCTCATTTCTAATTTCAATATTAGGCATCAATACAGAAGGAGAAAAAGTAACGGAAGAAGAAATTAAATCAATTATTGAAGAAGGAGTTGAAAACGGTGAAGTTCAAGAAGTGGAACATGACATTATGGATAGAGCATTATCGTTAGGAGATCGTAAAGTACGCAGTATAATGACATACCGAAGCGATATTGTAACAATAGATCTTAATATGTCAAATAAAGAAATTTTCAATATTGTATACAAGCAACTTTATCAAGTTTATCCAGTAACTCGTAATAATAATTTAGATGATATTGTTGGCGTAGTTTTTCTTAAAGATCTTTTTGGGAAATTGCAGCATTCCTCATTTAACATTATAGATGTAATTCATACTCCATATTTCATACCCGATAATATGGACATATATAAGTTACTTGATAAAATTCGTACTCAACACCTCAAATATGGTTTAATCTGTGATGAATATGGGAATCTACAAGGTATAATTACAATCAAAGATATATTAGAAGCACTAGTAGGAGACCTCCCTAGTGAAGTCGAGGAGCCTGATATTATATCTCGATCAGAAGGTGGTTGGTTTGTCAATGGCAAATGTCCGTTATATGATTTTCTTAAATATTTTAATAAAGAAGAAATTTTCGACGATACGAATTACAACACTTTAGGAGGTCTTATTTTATATCAATTAGAACATATTCCACAAGTAGGAGAAAAAATTTCTTGGGAAAATTTCAATTTTGAAGTTGTTGATATGGACGGTGTAAGAATAGACAAAGTTTATGTTCAGTATACAAATTAAAATTAAAATAATTTTACACCATTAAACTTCGTATAATAGACGCTGAATTGAAATGATAATCAGTAAATATTCAGTTAAAAAAGAAATAACATATACTACTAACATTTTTTAATTATCAATTTTTCACTTAATAATTGAATTAAACAGGAATTATTCTCTTCAAAATTTTGGCAGATTGATTCTTTTATATATCTTTACAAAAATTTTCTAAAGAAAAATTGAAATACTTAAAATCTAAGTCAAAAGCAGATCTAAATACAACGCTATTTATTTGATTAAAAACAACTTATAACAAACAATAAAAAATGGAAGAAAATCTTATTAAAACATGCCTTCATGATCGTCATGTTGCATTAGGGGCATTGATGTCTCCATTTGGAGGTTTTGATATGCCAATTCAGTATTCGTCTATTATTGAAGAACACAATGCCGTTAGAAATAAAGTAGGTGTTTTTGATGTTAGTCATATGGGCGAAGTTCGTATCAAAGGTAAAGATGCATACAAATATGTGAGTCATATTTTTTGTAATGATGTAACAGGAGCTCCAGACGGACAAATTTTCTATGGTATGATGTGCTATGAAAATGGTGGAGTTGTTGATGATTTATTAGTTTATAAAGTTAATGAAGAAGAATACTTCCTTGTAATCAATGCATCAAATATCGACAAGGATTTTGCTTGGATTCAAAAGAATGCAGAAGGATATGATGTAACTGTAGAGAATCAAAGTGAATATTATGGAGAAGTTGCAGTTCAAGGCCCAGAAGCAGAAGCGATTCTCATTAAACTTCTTAATTTACCACTTGATGAAATTGCATTCTATAATTTCAAGACATTTGCAATAGATGGAGAAGATGTAATCATCAGTCGTACAGGTTATACAGGAGAAGACGGATTTGAGGTATATGGTAGTCATGATTTCACACGTAAGATATGGGATATGCTTATGGAAGCTGGAGTTGCACCATGTGGTCTTGGTTGTCGTGACACGCTTCGTTTCGAAGTAGGTCTCCCATTATATGGACATGAATTGACAGCAGAAATTACGCCTATCGAAGCAAGTTTGAGTATGTTTGCACGTCTTGAAAAACCTGAATTTATAGGTAAAGAGGCTTTAGAAAAACAAAAAGCAGAAGGAGTTACGCGTCGAATAGTTGGTATTGAACTTGAAGGCAAAGCAGTTCCTCGTCAAGGTTATCCAGTAGAAGTAAATGGAGAAGTCGTGGGAGAAGTAACCACAGGTTATAACTCTATTTCAACAGGTAAAAGTGTCGCAATGGCAATGGTAAAGAAAGAATATGCTAAATTAGGCACACCGATAGAGATTAGAATCCGTAAAAAAACATTCCCTGGAGTAGTTGTAAAAAAACGTTTCTACGAAAAGAATTATAAAAAATAATTAACATATAAAATAATATAAATTATGAGCACAGTATTAAATGATCGTCGCTATGCTGATTCTCACGAATGGGTGAAAATCGAAGGTGAATTTGCAACAGTTGGTATTTCAGATTATGCACAACATGCTTTAGGTAATATCGTATATGTAGATATGCCTGAAGTGGGAGACGAAGTGTCTCAAGGTGAAGAGTTCGGTGCTGTTGAGTCTGTAAAAGCAGCAAGTGATTTGATCTCTCCAATCAGTGGAGAAGTAGTTGAAATCAATGAAGCTCTTGAAGATACTCCAGAACTTATCAATGAAGATGCATTTGGCAATTGGATAATGAAAGTTAAAGTATCTGATGCTTCAGAAATAGAAAATCTTCTTGATGCAGCTGCTTACGAAAAAATTTGTGAAGAATAATAATTATTAAAGACAACACAAAAGTCTTATAGGTCTTAATATAAGACTTATAAGACTTTTTTAATTAAACATAACAAGTATGAGTAATAAATATATTCCACATACAGAAGACGATATCAAATTGATGCTTAATAAGATAGGTGTTAATTCGGTAGATGACCTATTTGCTGAAATCCCTGAGGAAGTTCGTCTTAAGGGTGATTATAACATTCCGTCTGCAATGTCGGAAGTTGAAATCCGTAAATTTTTTAAAGAATTAGGAAATAAAAATAAACAAATGACAATTTTTGCTGGGGGTGGTGTTTATGATCACTACTCACCTTCAGTTATTGCACATTTATTATCGCGTAGTGAATTCTATACAGCTTACACACCTTATCAGCCTGAAATTTCACAAGGGACACTACAATATATTTTTGAATATCAAAGTATGATTAGTGAACTTACAGGTATGGAATGTAGCAACGCATCAATGTATGATGGTGCAACAGCAACTGCTGAATCAATGTTTATGATGGTAGCATCAGCAAAAAAGAAAAACAGAGTTGTTATTTCTAATACATTATCAGAACGCGTTATAAAAGTAGTTGAAACCTACGCAAAATTCCATGGTATTGAAACAACTGTAATAGCAGAAAAAGAAGGAGTCAGTGATCTTTCTGCAATAAAATCAGAACTTGAAAAAGGTGATGTTGCAGGTGTTATCGTAGCCACACCAAATAAATATGGCATCATTGAGAATTATGAAGGTCTTGCTGATGCAGTTCATGCAGCAAAAGGAATGTTGACAATCAATGCTGATCCATCAACATTAGCAGTATTAAAAACTCCAAAAGAATGGGGTGCTGATATTGCGTGTGGTGACGGACAATCATTAGGTATGCCACTATGTTTTGGAGGTCCATATCTTGGTTATTTGGCTTGTTCTCAAAGTGCTATTCGTAAATTACCAGGACGTGTTGTTGGAGCAACAAAAGATGCTGATGGTAAACGTGCATATGTTCTTACTCTTCAAGCACGCGAACAACATATACGTCGTGAGAAAGCAACTAGTAATATTTGTTCAAATCAATCATTGATGGCATTATATGCGACAATTTACCTTTCTTTAATGGGAAAACAAGGATTAAAAGAGGTAAACATCAATTCTGCAGATGGAGCACATTATTTATTTAACAAGTTAATTGCAACAGGTAAATTTGAAGCTGCATTCCCAAATAAACCATTCTTAAAAGAATTTGTAGTTAAATCAAAAGTAGATGTAGATACATTAAATAAGAAACTTCAAGAAAATGGTATAATGGGTGGATTGAATCTAGGCAATGGATTGATTGCTTTTGCAGTAACAGAGAAACGCACAAAAGAAGAAATTGACCGATTAATCAATATAATTAAGGAGGATTAAGAGATGAAATACTACGATAAACTTATATTCGAACTTTCTCGTCCAGGACGTAAAGGATATGAATTGCCAAGAAATGAATTTGGTGTTCAAGAGTGCCCTATTCCTGCAGAACTACGTCGTGAGGCTGAATTGGAACTTCCGGAGGTTAGTGAATTAGATGTAGTTCGCCACTACACAAACCTATCGACTAAAAATTTCGGTGTTGATACAGGGTTCTACCCTCTTGGTTCGTGTACGATGAAGTATAACCCAAAAATTAACGAAGAGGTAGCAGCAATGGCTGAATTCAATAATATTCATCCTTTGCAAAATGAAGAATCAGTTCAAGGAGCATTAGAAGTATATTATAATCTTCAAGAAATGCTATCAAATATAGCTGGTTTCGCTGAATTTACGCTTAATCCATATGCTGGTGCTCATGGTGAGTTGACAGGCCTTATGGTTATGCGTCAATATCATGAATCTCGTGGAGATTTCAAACGAACTAAAGTAATTATTCCGAATAGTGCTCACGGTACAAATCCAGCTTCTGCAATGGTGGCAGGTTTAGAAGTGGTAGAAGTAAAATCTAAACCGAATGGTTCTGTAGATGTTGAAGACCTAAAGCCTCTTCTTGATGATACTATTGCAGGTATTATGATGACTAATCCGAATACTTTAGGAATGTTTGAAGTTGAAATCATGGAGATTGCTAAGCTTGTTCATGAAGCAGGTGGTTTGTTATACTATGATGGAGCAAACCTAAACCCATTATTAGGCAAAGTGCGTCCGGGAGATATGGGATTTGATATTATGCACATCAATATTCATAAAACATTCTCTACTCCTCATGGTGGAGGTGGTCCAGGTTCTGGTCCTGTTGGTGTTGCACAAAAATTGGTAGATTTTCTTCCAAATCCACGTGTTAAGAAAAATGAAGCTGGTAAATTTTATATAGATTGTGGCAAAGAAAGTCTTGGTAACGTCTCAACATTCTTTGGAAACTTTGGTGTAATGCTTAGAGCGTATGTCTATATACTAACTTTAGGCAAAGAAAATTTAAAGAATGTAGGTCCAATGGCAACTCTTAATGCTAACTATATCAAAGAATCATTAAAAGATGATTATTTGTTGCCTATTGATGGTGTATGCAAACATGAATTTGTTTTTGATGGTTTGAAAGATAAATCAACCGGTGTTACGACGTTAAATGTAGCAAAACGTCTTCTTGACTACGGATTCCATGCACCTACAATTTATTTCCCTCTTCTTTTCCATGAGTCAATGATGATAGAACCTACTGAAACTGAATCACTTGAAACACTTGATGAATTTATTGAAGTGATGCATAAGGTGGCAAAAGAAGCACGCGAAAATCCGGAAGATGTAAAAAATGCACCATTGACAACCCTTGTTCGTAAACTTGATGAGACAACTGCTGCAAAACATCCTATCTTGAACTATAAAACATTGAAAGCAGAAGCATAACATTAATCGTATAGAAAATTATGCATAGCAATATAATAATAATTGGAGCTGGTCCGGGTGGTTATGAAACCGCCCTGACGGCTGCCAAAAGAGGTATGTCTGTTACTTTATTTGAAGCATCAAATTTAGGTGGAACTTGTTTGAATGAAGGGTGTATACCAACAAAATGTCTTTGCCGTAATGCCGAAGTCCTTTCTCAATTTAAGGAAGCAGATAAATTTGGTATTGATGATTTTGAATTCAGTTTTGACTTCTCAAAAGTGATGGAACGTAAAAATGAAGTTATAGCCACTCTTCGTGAGGGTATATCTTCGATGATGAAATCTGCAAAAGTCAATGTTGTCAATTCATTTGCTTCATTTAAAGATGCTAAAACGATTGTTGCAGACGGTGAAGAATATACTGCTGATAATATAATTATAGCAACAGGTAGTATCTCTAAATCTCTTCCTATTGAAGGTGCAAATCAAGATTTCATAATGAATTCTACAGATCTTTTGAATATTGACTATGTGCCTGCAAGTTTAACAATTGTAGGAGGAGGAGTAATCGGTATGGAGTTTGCTTCTATATTTAATGCAATGGGTTCAAAAGTAACTGTCATTGAGTTTATGAAGCAGATTCTTCCTCCATTTGATTCTGATATAGCAAAACGATTGAAACAAAATCTTTCAAAGAAAGGTATTGAGATTCTTACATCAGCAGGTGTTAAAAAGATTGAGAAGAATGATCAAGGAGAAGTTGTTACAACCTATGAAAGTAAAGGTAAAATTTCAGAAGTAATATCTTCAGACATTCTTATGGCAGTCGGTCGTGCACCTCGAATGGACGGATTGAATCTTGATGCAGCTGGTGTTGAGTATACACAAAGAGGAATTGTTGTCAACGACAATATGCAAACCAATATAGAAAATATATATGCTATTGGTGATGTAAATGCTCGAATGATGCTTGCTCACGTTGCGACCTACCAAGGGCTTCGTGCTTTGAATGCTATTGAAGGGAAAACTGATGAAATTGATTTCTCAATTGTCCCTTCTGCAGTGTTTACACAGCCTGAATGTGGTATGGTAGGTTTGACAGAAGAGCAATGCAAAGCAAATGGAATAGAAATTAAAATTGGACAAAGTTTATATAGAGCAAATGGCAAAGCATTAGCACTTGCAGAAACTGACGGACTATGCAAATTAATATTCCGTGCTGACGACATGATGCTCATTGGAGCACACATTATGGGCGCTCAAGCAGCAGATTTAGCTCAACAAGCAGCAGATCTTATCGCTCGTAAAACAAATCGCAGTCAAATGTGTGATATTATTTTCGGGCATCCTACAGTTAGTGAAGTTGTCCTATCTGCAGCACATAATGTGAAATAATTACACATTAATCTATTAAATACTAAAAAGTTCCGAAATTCAGATTTCGGAACTTTTTTATTTTATAGATATGGGTTATTTTCCTGTTCGAATTTTATGGTTGTTGAAGGACCATGGCCCGGATAAACGATGGTTTTATCCGGTAAGCATAGCAATTTTTTACGAATACCATTAATTAATGTTGAATAGTCTCCACCCGGCAAATCAGTGCGACCTATGCTTTGCTGGAACAAAACGTCTCCACACACTATGAAATCGTCATTTTTGCTGTATAGAACGACACTTCCAGGCGAATGTCCTGGAACATGAATTACTTTGAGTTCTTCAGTTCCTATTTTTATTTTTGTATCTTCAGAAAGTTCTATTATGTTTCTTATATTTTCAACTTTTAGTTGTAGACCAAACATGGAAGCTTGCTGCTCAATTCGCTCACCCAGGAAATAATCCGAAATATGTGCATATGGAGTTAATCCGTAAGTTTTAGAAACATATTCATTTCCAAGTACATGATCTATATGAAGATGTGTGTTAATCAAATGGATAGGTTTCAGTTGCTCACGTTCAATGAATTCATTAAATATATTATTTTCTGAATTATTCATCATTCCCGGATCGATAATTGCACATTCTTTTGTTGATTCATCGTAAACAATATAAGTGTTTACACCAAACATATTAAATGTTAACTTGGTAATTTTCATATAAATTAATTAAATGGGTAAATACACAATTTTTTTAGTTTCAAAAAATGATTCATTGAAATATTGTCCGATATCTTCAATCATACATTTAGAAGTATAAGGCTTTATTTCAGAATTCAGATCTCCACCTTTTAATGTTATCAAGCCATTGGGTAATCCATTTTTTTGCTCCTTAGCTATATTTTTCTTTGATAGATTAACAAGATCAGGCAAAGTCATTACGGCACGACTGACTACAAAATCAAATCTCTCTCGACACTCCATTATGTCTCCATGTTGGAAACTTATATTTTTTAAACCAATTTCATCTGCTATTGACGAAGCGACTTTTAGTTTTTTTGCAATTCTATCAATTAGATGAAAATGAATATTAGGAAACATAATTGCTAAAGGAATACCGGGGAATCCCCCACCCGTTCCAAAATCAAGGACTCTACTACCATTCGCAAATTTAAGAAATTTTGCTATTGCAAGAGAGTGCAAAATATGGTTTACTTCAAGATTTTGGATATCCTTTCGGGAAATCACATTGATTTTTTCATTCCATTCAGGATACAAAATCATTAGTTTTTCGAATTGATTTTTTTGTGTTTCTGTCAATTCAGGAAAGTATTTTAATATTACTTCAAGCATATTGTTCAAATTTGTATCGCAAAAGTAATGAAAAATTGTTTAACGGAATAATATTTTTTGTTGAATTGACTAAAATGTTGTATTTTTGCCATGTAATAAGTGAAAATTTAAATCTAATTATATGAAACGTATTTTAATAATTCTATTAACAGTGATTATTCCGTCAATGATGTTTGCGGAACAGCAAAAGTATGAACCAACTAAAGAAGTGCTAAAATCTCGTGAAGAATTCCGTGATATGGGATTTGGAATCTTCATTCATTGGGGAATTTACTCAATGCTTGCCGATGGAGAATGGATTCTGAATTCTAAATTAATGAAACATCATGAGTATAAGAACTTAGCAGGAGGATTCTACCCTTCTAAATTTAATGCTGAAGAATGGGTGAAAAACATTAAGGCATCTGGAGCAAAATATATTACAATTACTACTCGTCATCATGATGGTTTCTCAATGTTTGATACAAAATATTCAGATTATGATATAATTGATGCATCACCATTTAAACGTGATATTATTAAAGAGATTTCTGATGCGTGCCAAAAAGAAGGTATTAAACTTCATTTTTATTATTCTCAACTCGATTGGGGAAGAGATGATTATTATCCATTAGGTCGTACAGGAAGAAATACGGGTCGTACAGGAAAAGGAGAATGGAAAGACTATCTGGCTTTTATGAGCAATCAATTGACTGAGTTGCTTACAAATTATGGTCCTATTGGTGCAATTTGGTTTGATGGAATGTGGGATCGTGATGAAGAACCTGGAGGTTTAGAACCGGAACTTTGGGATTTAGATGGTCAGTATGGATTGATCCACAGATTGCAACCATCATGTATGGTGGGAAGTAATCACCATATGACTCCTTTTGAGGGCGAAGATATTCAAATTTTCGAAAGAGATAAACCAGGCGAAAATATTGCAGGATTATCAGGTCAAGATATCAGTCGTCTTCCTCTTGAGACTTGTCAAACAATGAATCATTCGTGGGGCTATCGAATGAGAGATACTGAATATAAGTCATCAGATGAATTAATTGTATACTTAGTGGAAACGGCAGGGAAAAATGCAAATTTATTGCTTAATGTCGGACCTCGTCCTGATGGCACATTCCCTCCCGAAGCAATTGAACGTCTTCATAAAATGGGTGAATGGATGAATGTATATGGTCCTACTGTGCAAAATGTTAGAGGTGGAATCGTAGAGCCTCGTGATTGGGGTGTTACTACTCAACGAGATAATATTCTTTTCGTGCATATACTTAATCTGCCTGATAAGGTGTTGTTTATTCCATATACCGGTAATAAACTAAAAAGTGCAAAAGTATATGTTGATGGTACACCTGTAAAATATACTCAAAATAACGAAGGAATAATCCTCTATCTTAATGAAGTGCCTAATGTGGTGGATTATGTAGTAGAATTAACTTTTAAAAACAATATTTAATAAAGAAAAGTTATGAGAGTTTCATTGTTGTTTTTGTGTTGTCTTTTTTCATTATTTATTAATGCTGAATTGAATTTTAGTGATATAAGTAATGAGGTGGAAAGTAGAAAACAAAAATATCCCTTAGCGTCTGTTTGGAATGTTGACACTACAAATATTACAGATGAAGAGTTAAAGGCTCTTAATTTTCTAATATCGTCAATGCCTCTATCCGATTTATTTATGTGGGATGGTAATTATTATTTAAATAATGTTCGCACATCATTGAAAGCACGTAAAGAGATGGCATGGGGAAAAGATGTTCCAGATGAGGTTTTCTATCATTTTGTATTGCCAGTAAGAGGAAATAATGAATATTTAGATGATTTTCGAACTACTTACTATGAGGAATTGAAAAAACGTGTCAGTGGACTTTCTCTCTATGAAGCAGCACTCGAAATAAATCATTGGTGTCACGAAAAAGTAACATACGAACCCTCTGATCCTCGCACATCTTCACCAATGGCAACAATGAGAACTTCAAAAGGTCGTTGTGGAGAAGAGTCTGTTTTTGCAGTTGCCGCTTTTCGTGCTGTAGGTATTCCTGCACGCCAAGTGTATACACCTCGTTGGGCTCATACTGATAATAATCACGCATGGGTTGAAGTATGGGTTGACGGTCAATGGTATTTTCTTGGTGCTTGTGAACCTGAACCGGAACTAAACAGAGCATGGTTTAATAACCCTGTATCAAGAGGCTTGTTAATGCATACTCGAGTGTTTGGTGATTATAATGGTAAGGAACAAATTATTGACCGACAAAATGGGATTACAGAAATTAATGTTGTAGATAACTACGTGCCTACACATATTAACTATATAAAATTAGTAAATTCAAATGGTGAGATATTAAAAAATCATACAGTTGAGTTTAAAATTTATAATTACTCTGAATTTTATACAGCAGCACGTGTTACGACAGATGAAAATGGTATTGCTCAATTAATGACAGGTAAAGGTGATATGCTCGTATGGGCTGCAAAAGATGGATATTTTGGTTTTGCTAAAATTAATGGAGGTGAAACAGAATTGAAACTTAGTCATAAGGTTGGAGAAAGAATATCATTGGATATTGATATTATACCTCCTGTTGATGGAAACATAGCAAGTGAGGTAACAGACGAACAAATAGCCGAAAATGCTCGTAGATTTGCAGAGGAAGATGAAATTCGTATAGCATATATGAATACATTTTTCACCCCTGATTCATCTGATTATACCGATAAAAGAATTATAGAAATTCTTTCGGCTGCTAAGGGAAACTGGAGAAATGTTAAGGCATTTATAGATGCTGTTCCATCTGATCGTTTAGAAGAAGCAATCAGTATGCTATATGCAGTGAGTGCAAAAGATCTTCGCGATGTGCCAACTGAAGTGTTATTGGGCACTCTCCTATCCACGACTCCTCAAGTTAATGAATTGTATATACCATATGTGTTAAATCCTCGAATTTCGTATGAAATGCTTTCAGATTATCGTCAAGAAATAAGAAAATATTTATCAACATCTGACGTAGACAAAATTATTTCATATATCAAAGATAATATTAAGGTTGTAGATGGTTGTAACACATATAATGTTCCAATTATCCCGTCTGCTGTTATTAAAAATAAAGTTTCTGATAGACAGTCAAGAAATATCTGCTTTGTCGCTACATGTCGTGCTAATGGTATTCCTGCAAGGATAAATAGTGTGAATGGCAGCACCCAATATCATAATGGGAATGACTGGGTTGATGTGAAATTTGAAGAAGAAACAATAATTGCAGAAGTGTTGCCAAAAGGGGTTCTAAAAGCTACATATTCCCCAATTGCTCATTTATCGGACCCTCAATATTTTCGCCATTTCTCTATTTCAGATTTAAGCAGTGGTTCGCCTCAATTACTTGAATTTGATGAGAATAGTGCAAAATGGAGCAATATTTTGAAAGATGGAGTTACCCTTAATGAGGGCTATTACTTAGTGATTTCAGGAACTCGAATGGCGAATGGATCTGTATTAGCTCATATGGAATTCTTAAATATTGAAGGAGATAAGATAACTGAATTTCCGTTAACAATGAGATATAGTGAAACAGAAATATCAGTTATTGGAGAAATGAATCCTGAAGAATTATATCTGCCGTATGATACTGATGTGGAAAAATCTATACTTTCAACTACCGGTAGAGGTTATTTTCTTATTGTAATACTTGATAAGACTAACGAACCTTCAAATCATGCAGTTCTTGAATTGCAAGCTGCTACTGAATTGTTAAATAAGTGGAATAGACCTGTATTAGTTCTTTCAGACATACAACGTGAAGAACTTTCAAGCATAAATAACTTAAACTATGGTCGCTATAGTGAGAAGATTGCCAATATGCTTCGCAATGGGATAAATAGCCAACGTAAAGATCTTCCTATAATTTCAATTGCTGATAGTTTTGGTAGAATTGTATTTATTTCTGAAGGTTATGATACTTCTTTGTTTGAGAAACTATCTAATGTTATACCTCAATTATAATAATTTTATTTCAATCTGATAAGAAAAGTAAAATAATTAAAAAGGGCTGATTCTTGCAAATGGAATCAGCCCTAATTTATTCAACAAAAAAATAAATTTATTACATTAATATCAGTGATAATCCGTTTGTAAAGTCTGATTTTTTTACCTATGTCAAAAAAACAGTAAAAAAAGTAAAAAATATAAGAAAATATTTGCTGATTCCTTAACAAACAACTAACTTGCAAGCAAATTTAAAAAAAATATTATTTAATTAATAAATAACATGATAAAACAATGAACAAGACAATCATTTTAGCAATTCTATCATTAGTAATGATAGGTTGCACTCAAGACGAGCCGATTCCGGTTTCAGAAAACACGAGTGTTCAAAAAAACATAAGCAAAATGCCAAGGATCTGGGGTGATGAGACATTGGGTATAGATACAGCGGCATTTAAGGCAATAGCTCAAAAGCTTGTGATGTCGAATATGCCAATATCTGTTTGTGAGGATGTTCATCAGATAATACAAAATTCAATGGAAGCCGGATTGGGAGAAGCTTGTTATCTTAAAGAGGTTGTTAACGACAATCCAAAGATGTGGATACCGGAGTCGACACAGACAAAAGATTTCTTTAATAATATATTAAAGTTTAGTTTTACTGGTCAATCCAGCGATTCAATTTATGTAACACAAGAAATATTGGATAAAGTACAAATCTATTGGCCCTATTCGGAGAATTGGGACGGAGAGACATTGCCATTGATTACATGGTATGGAGAGCGAGTAAATTCAACAACAAATTTCGCATATATCTATACAAATGGTCAATTGCGAAGAATCAGAGTGAATGATGAGTATGCTAAAGATCACCCTGTATGGATAATCAATTCAGCAAGATATCCTCATAGTTGTTTCCCGACACTTATTATTGAAGACGAATCAGATTTTCCGGGAACAGGAAACTCCGGATTGATAGAGGATGAGGAGGAAGAAGATGATGATCCAAAACCGAAAATGTTGAAAGACTTTAATATTCAATTTCATAATATGATTATGCAATTTCAACAAAGAGTTCCAATTGATACTAATGGGAATACAGAAGGAGGTGCTCCCGGTCATAACTATATTCAAGATGAAAGTGAAATAGATGATACAAAGTTTTATAAAGTATCTGTTCGTTTAATTGATGTGCCACAAAATTTATCATATAATTTTGATGACGGAGATTTGTATGTAACATTTAATACAGCTTATTATAAATCTAGGAATATCTGTTATAATAGTGGTATTCAATATATTCTTAAAAGGGAGTACTCTAGTAATATAAACTATCTACAACAAATTCCCAAAGAAATAATAAATTCGTGGGATCCTAAGGGTTTAGATATGGCATTATTGGTTACAGTCGGTTGTGCAACAGAAGATACCAATAGTTTATATACAGGAGTATTGCGTTATGATATAGATATTAATTTAAATAATCGTATGTTAAGCAATTTATTCAGGATAAATTATTTTAGCACTGACGATATCCTGATGCAGAGAAAATATACAAGAGAAGAATTCTTTTCTAACGAGATAATAAATGGCAGAGAATCTATCAATGGTTTTGATTGGATATATTTTATTGAAGAAAAATAAATAGTACTAACAAATTAAATACAAAGATATGGAAAATAAAATTAAAATCACAGTTTTATTTGCTGTAATAATTAGTTTGTTTTCGGCATGCAGTAACGACGAGCCAACACCACCTCAGTTGCCGGATGATAATTATGAATATAGTGTTGATTCTCTAAAAGATGTGGCATTTGCATTAGTGAAATTGCAACCAACGATAGAGATGTGCAAGGAAGTGCATGCGGCGACACAAAAAGCTATATCGTTAGGTCTTGATGAGACATACTATTTTGTGGAAATGCTTGGAAAAGGTGAGCAAATAACAAAAAGTTCAGAGATCAAACGAGAAATTCTATCTAAATTAGCGACATTGCCGGAGGACAATAATATAAAGCAATTATTTGATCAGATGTCGGAAAATAATAGCGTATTGCAGAAATATCAGATCTATTGGCCCTATTCGGAGAATTGGGACGGCAAAGAGATGCCAACGATTACTTTCAAGAGTAAAGAATCACCATTGATTCCACAAGAAGAGAATATCGGGTACTTGATTAAAGGAGAAGAAGTGGAAGATGTATTAGTGAATGAAGAGTATGCGAAGACTCACCCTGTATGGATAATCAATACGAATCCTATTCCCTATGATGAATATCCCGACTTTGCTGTTCGGAATTGGTTAATTACAGATGTATATGAAATGAAAGATATACAAAATTTATGGCGAGAGTATAATATAACGAAATATACAATATATGCCAAAGGGGACAGCGAAGAAAATGTCTCAAATAGAGTACGACCAACCTATCAGGAAGATCTAAATAGCGTTGACTGGTTGAACGACACCTTAAGTTTATATCTCAAACAGGTATGGTTTAATAAAAAAGATTCAAAATTACATTCATTATTTTCAGGAGGAGCTCACTATATCTTTAATATTGAAGCACTTGATATTAATGAATTTTATCCGACTGACTATTCAGATTGTCAGAAAATCATGAGAGAGTATCCTGAGACAGAATATATTGGAGTTAGATTTGTGTATTTGCGTTCAGAAATGAATGAGAATGTGAGCAAGATATTTGATCAACTGTTGTCATGGCGATGGTTAGGATTTGAATTTGATATGGCTATTTCAATAGTCCATGAATTTGGTGGAAAATCATTCTACCTCATTGATGAAATAGTAGATATGTTCTTTTTTAATACATACCAATTTAGATTTGGAAACTCGTCATTTACAACATATCTTAACACATCCGGATTGTTCCCTATAAAATTAAATGATGAATTGATATATTATAGTGATTGTTATCGATATGAAAATCCCAATGATTGGCCTATTCTTTCTTCTGCATCTGGCCTGACATTCTGTAAAGATGAGATCGAGACACCGAGTGTCAATTGTCTCTTAGACATAACTAAAGGCATAAGTAATCCATCATGGTATACGCCGGTTGAGGAATAAATGCCAAGAAATTCGGCATAACCATATTTAATCATAGGAGCGTTTTGAGGTTGGCTAAAATCCGATAAGGAGAAAGCCAACCTCATTTAAATATTATACTACATCAATAATTATTTATTTTAGAAGATGATGATATTTTGATGTTGATATTCTAAATATTTTTAGTTACCTTTGCACTCTAATAATCAAATATAATGGAAGATATTAAGAAAATTAAATCAGCATTAGTTTCCGTATATCATAAAGACGGATTAGATAAGATACTTAAGTTGTTGAATGACAATGGAGTGAAATTTATTTCTACCGGAGGGACTCAATCTTTTATTGAAAGTCTGGGCATGAAGTGTGAGTCAGTAGAATCCTTAACAGGTTATCCTTCAATACTCGGAGGACGTGTTAAGACTTTACACCCCAAAGTGTTCGGTGGAATATTGAATCGTCGAAATAATGATGGCGATAAACAACAAATTTCTCAATATGAAATTCCTGAAATAGATATTGTAATTGTTGATTTATATCCATTTGAAGAGACCGTCAAAAGTGGAGCAAATGAAGAGGATATAATTGAAAAAATTGATATAGGAGGAATTTCATTAATAAGAGGAGCAGCAAAGAATTTTAATGATGTGATTATAGTAGCTTCTAAAGCGCAATATGAGCCATTGCGTAAAATGTTGGAAGATAGAGGTGCTGAATCAACATTAGCAGATCGTCGTTGGTTTGCTAAAGAAGCATTTGCTGTTTCATCTGCGTATGATAGTGCAATTTTTAGTTGGTTTGATAAAGATGAACCATCAGCACTGCGTGTTGGAGCAACGGGATCGATGTCGTTAAGATATGGAGAAAATCCTCATCAAAAAGCAGTGTTCTATGGAGATTTTGAATCTATGTTTACAAAATTACATGGCAAGGAAGTATCATATAATAATCTTCTCGATATTGATGCGGCTGTTAGTCTAATTAATGATTTTGAAGAACCAACTTTTGCAATTCTAAAACACAACAATGCGTGTGGAGTAGCATCGCGTCCTACTATTGAAGAGGCATGGGAAGCTGCATTGGCGTGTGATCCGGTGTCTGCATTTGGTGGAGTACTGATTTCTAATGGAGAAATTGATGCATCAACGGCTGAAAAAATAAATGAAATATTTTTTGAAGTGATTATTTCTCCTGCATATAGTGATGAAGCTTTATCCATTTTGAAGAGTAAAAAGAATCGAATTATTCTTGTCAGCAAAGATTTAAAGATGCCTGAGAAAAAATATAGAAGTGCATTAAACGGAATATTAGTTCAAGATGGAGACTATAAGGTTGAAAGAATAGCAGATTTCCGTCAAGCAACAGACAAAGCAGTTGATGAGAATAAAATTGATGATTTGATATTTGCAAATATAATAGTTAAGCATAGTAAAAGTAATGCTATTGTTTTAGCAAAAAATAAACAATTATGTGCAAGTGGAATCGGACAAACTTCACGTGTTGATTCACTAAAGCAAGCAATATCTAAAGCAAAATCGTTTGGATTTGATTTGACAAATGCAGTAATGGCATCAGATGCATTCTTCCCATTTGCTGATTGTGTTGAAATAGCATATAAAGAGGGAATTGATGCAGTCATACAACCTGGAGGTTCGGTAAGAGACCAAGAAACGATAGATTATTGCAATCAAAATGGAATTGCAATGGTTATGACAGGCACTCGTCATTTCAAACATTAATAATAAAATATCTTATAGGTCTACATTAAATTTATTAAAATGGGATTATTTTCATTCACGCAAGAAATAGCAATGGACTTGGGTACTGCCAATTCCATCATTATACAAAATGACAAGATTGTTGTCAACGAGCCTTCTGTTGTTGCAATAGAAACAAAAACAGAAAAAGTAATAGCAGTTGGGACAAAGGCTCGTTTAATGGAAGGCAAAGAGCCTCCGGGCATACGTACAATTCGTCCACTACGAGATGGTGTAATAGCAGATTTTAATGCTGCTGAACAGATGATACGTGGGTTAGTTAAATTAGTAACTAAAAAGAGTTGGTTTGCTCCCCCATCTTTACGTATGGTGGTTTGTATACCATCAGGTTCAACGGAGGTAGAGATTCGTGCTGTTCGAGATTCAAGTGAAAAAGCTAACGGGCGTGATGTATATTTAATATATGAGCCAATGGCAGCGGCATTAGGAATAGGCTTAGATGTTGAAGCTCCAGAAGGAAATATGATTGTAGATATAGGAGGTGGCACAACAGAAATAGCTGTAATATCTCTTGGTGGACTTGTATGTAATAAGAGCATTCGTATAGCAGGCACCGATTTGACAGCAGATATTCAAGAACATATGAGTCGTGTTCATAATTTAAAAGTAGGCCCAGCAAAAGCTGAACAAATAAAAATTAATGTTGGATCCGCATTGACAGAGTTGGAAAATCCACCGGAAGATTTTATCGTTACTGGACCAAATAAAATGACAGCATTACCGATGGAAGTTCCTGTATCATATCAAGAAATCTCTCATTGTATAGAAAGAACTATTTCAAAAATAGAAGCTGCGATATTATCAGCTTTAGAACAAACTCCTCCGGAATTGTACGCAGATATAGTTAAAAATGGTATTTATTTGGCAGGTGGTGGAGCATTATTGCGAGGTTTAGATAAGCGATTGACTGATAAAATTGGAATAAAATTTCATGTTGCAGAAGATCCACTATTAGCAGTTGCAAAAGGTACGGGTGTAGCATTAAAAAACATCAACAGATTCTCATTCCTAATTAGATAAAAAGGAGGGTAACGTGCGTAATTTATTTAATTTTATAATAAAATACAGCACATGGTTTGTTTTCGTTTTTTATGTTGTGTTAGCTTGTTGTCTGCTGTTTAATGGTAATTTTTATCAGCAATCTGTATATTTGACATCAGCAAATGCCGTAAGTAGTAATCTTAATAAATTGTCGGCAAATATTACAGGATACTTTAATCTTCGCGACATTAATGAGGATCTACAAAGCAGAAACGCAGAATTAGAAAATGAAGTGCTTAATTTACAGAATCAGTTGAAATATTTCACGACGTTGATCTCAACTGATTCTGTAAATATTCCTACATATAAAATCAGCCACAGATTTGACTATGTGATTGCTTCTGTATTAAATAATAGTACGACTCGTCCCCGTAATTTTTTTACAATAAATAAGGGAGCAACAGATGGCATTAAACCCGGAATGGGCGTTGTAGATCAAAATGGCATAGTTGGAATTGTAAATGTAGTAGGACAAAATACTTCTCGAATTATTTCACTATTAAATGAAACCCAACATTTTTCAGTTAAAGTAAAGGACTCAGATTACGTCGGTTCATTAATGTGGAAGGAGGGGAATCCACATATAGCATATGTGGAAGAGATGCCACGCCATGTTGTTTATCATGTTGGTGACACAATTATAACAAGTGGTTTTTCTACGACATTTCCTGAAGGTATTCCTGTAGGGACTATCATTTCACAAGTGAGGACAACAGATGATAATTTTTTTACGTTGAAAGTAAAATTAATATCAGACTTTCCGAAACTCAGCATGGTTAGAGTTATTAAAGATAATATCAAAAACGAATTGGATTCATTAGAGCAGTTTGATAATAAACAATGAGAATTAAATAATTAAACAATGAGTCGTTCAGTTTTATATTATATATTAGTATTTATCACACTACTTCTTTCACAAGTATTGATATGCAATCATATCATCTTATTTGATGTGGCATCTTTAATGGTGTTTATTTATTTAATAATAAGTATGCCATTATCAATTAGTGTGAATTTCCTTTTGACAATAGCGTTTTTTTTAGGGTTAATTGTTGATGTGTTTTCTGATACACTTGGTGTGAATTGTTTGGCATCAGTTGTAGTTGCAATGAGTTGTCGTCCAGTGCTATCATTATATAATTCACGTGAAAATTACAATAAGAATCTAATCCCAACGATGAAAACGTTAGGATTTGCTACTTATTTTAAATATTTAACCACTATGGTGTTTATATATTTTGTGATATCATTTGTTGCAGAATATTTTTCATTTATGAATTTTGGTAGAATGAGTATAAAGATTTTTTCCAGTACATTGCTAACAACATTTGTTTTAATTGGCATAGACAGCTTAATTATAAATCGCCGTGAGAAAAGATTATAAATTAGAGAAACGTAAAAACGTAATAGGTGGATTTATTATTGTAATAATTCTAATATATATTATCCGATTATTTAATCTTCAAATTCTTGATAGCAATCTAAAAGAAAGAGCCGATAGCAATGCTTTCTTTAAACGTACGATATATCCTGCCAGGGGGATTATATATGATAGAAACGGAGAATTAGTGGTATTTAATCAGCCGGCTTATGATGTAATGATAATTCCTCGTGATATAACATCTCTTGATACGATAGCATTATGTGATGTTTTAAAAATAACAAAAGAAGAATTTGTTTCAAAATGGGCTGAAATGAAGGATTTAAGGAAAAATCCAGGCTATTCTTCATATACTCCTCAAAAATTTATTACTCATCTTTCTCAAGAAGATTATGGGCGTCTTCAAGAGAAATTATATCTTTTCCCCGGATTTTTTATTCAGAAACGTACAATTCGTCAATATAATTATGCTGTTGCGGCGAATGTGCTTGGCAACATACGAGAAGTGTCTGCTCGCGATATTGAATATGATGAATATTATCGCCCAGGAGATTATACGGGAGACCTTGGAGTAGAAAAGAGTTATGAAAAATATCTTAGAGGGAAAAAAGGCATGGAGATTCTTATGAAAGACTCTCATGGAAGAATTAAAGGGAAGTATGAAAATGGCACATATGATATAGCTCCTGAATCGGGACACAATTTAACCTTGTCAATAGATATTAAATTACAAGAATATGGAGAAAAATTAATGAGGGGTAAGATCGGAGCCATAGTTGCAATAGAGCCTTCAACTGGAGAAATTTTAGCACTTGTATCAAGTCCGACGTATGATCCAACTTTATTGATAGGTCGTCAAAGAGGCAAAAACTATAAAGCACTTGTTCAAGACAAGTATAAACCACTCTTTGATAGAGCATTGCAAGCATCTTATCCACCCGGTTCAACCTTTAAACCATCGCAAGCATTAATATTTCTTCAAGAAAAAATTATTACTACAGGTACTCTATTCCCATGTTCAGGAGGCTATCATAATCGAGGATTACATGTAGGTTGTCATGCTCATGCTGCACCAATAGCCGTAAAACCTGCATTGCAAACATCTTGTAACTCATTTTTTTGTTGGGGATTCAAAAATATGATGGATAAAGTTGGAACTAATACGGCCGATCAATTTGAAAAATGGAAAAATTATCTTGTTGAAATGGGATATGGATATAAGTTGGGAGTTGATTTGCCAAGTGAAAGTCGAGGATTTATACCGAATGCAAAATATTATAGCAAAGTGTATAGTCGCTGGAGTGGTAATACTATAATATCAGTATCAATAGGACAAGGAGAGATTTTAGCTACTCCCCTGCAAATAGCCAATTTATGTGCAACAATAGCAAATAGAGGTTATTATTATACACCCCATGTAGTAAAGGAAATTCATGATACAGTTCTTCCGTCAGAATATACTATACCACATCGTCCAAATGTAGATAAGAAGCATTATGAAGTTGTTGTAGAAGGAATGAGAATGGCCGTAACTGGTGGAACATGTAGGATTGCTAATATTCCCGGTTATGATGTTTGTGGGAAAACAGGAACTGCTCAGAATCCTCATGGGAGAGACCATTCGGCATTTATAGGATTTGCCCCAATGAAAGAGCCTCAAATAGCAATTGCTGTATATGTTGAAAATGCAGGTTTTGGAGCTACATATGGAGTGCCTATTGGTACATTAATGATGGAAATGTATTTAAATGGTGAAATATCATCTGAACATAAAGATATGGAACAACGAATGTTGAATTCAAATACTATTATATCAAGTGGAGTCAAGAAACACTAAAACAAATGTATCAATGTTCCGGTCAATTGACTGGGTAACGATAATTTTATATTTCATTCTGGTGATATTCGGAGTGATAAGTATATATGCAGCAAGTTATGATTTTGACAATGCAAGTATCTTTGATTTTAGAGAATTCTCAGGCAAGCAAATAATGTGGATAGGACTATCTCTAATTATGGGAGGGTGTATGATGTTAGTCGATTATCGAGTATATGAGACATATGCATATCCTATATATTTATTTGTGTTATTATTATTATTCATAACTATATTTATTGCACCTAATATTAATGGTTCACATTCATGGATTGTGCTTGGCCCGGTCAGTCTACAGCCGGCAGAATTTGGAAAATTTGCAACGGCATTAGCATTGGCAAAATTATTCAGTTCATACAATTTTAAATTGAATCAGAAAATTAGTAATTATTTGCGTGCATTAATAATTATATTTCTTCCAATTATATTAATATTAGCACAAAATGAAACCGGTTCAGCATTAGTTTATTTCTCGCTTGTGTTTGTGTTGTATAGGGAAGGAATGAGTGGCATGATACTATTTTCTTTTATCTGTGCCATTACCTATTTTGTAGTATCTGTTAAATTCAGTACGAATATGATTATGGGTATTACTGAAGGGGAATTCATAGTTTATATTTTAATTATGCTTGTATTAGTAGGTATGTTATTTACATATTGTAAAAATTACATTTTAGGACGAAATGTATTAATTGCATTTATTGTAAGTGGAGTTATTCTAAGCATATTAGCATTTTTAGAAATTGAAATTCCAGGAAGATTCTATTTTCTTACTGTAATCTTTGCTGCTTTAATTTATATCGGAGTCGTAATGCTTCATCACAAATTTCATAAATATATTATAGCAATAGGATTTACTATTATTTCACTTGGTTTCTTATTTTCAGTGAATTACGTATTTGAACAAATTCTTGAGCCACATCAACAAATGAGAATTAAAGTAGCATTAGGAATTGTTGATGATCCTCGAGGGGTCGGTTATAATGTGAATCAGTCTAAAATAGCAATAGGATCTGGAGGGTTTTCAGGCAAGGGATTCCTTATGGGAACTCAAACTAAATTAAAATATGTTCCAGAACAACATACTGATTTTATTTTTTGTACAATTGGCGAAGAAGAAGGATTTATTGGTTCTCTAATTGTGTTATCAATATTTCTAGCATTAATTCTTCGTCTTATTCATATAGCTGAACGGCAACGGACTGTTTTTGGTAGAGTGTATGCCTATTGTGTCGTTTCGTATTTAATTTTTCATATTCTAATTAACATTGGAATGGTAATAGGATTGTGTCCTGTAATAGGGATACCACTACCCTTTTTTAGTTATGGAGGTTCTGCATTGCTGGGATTTACAATTTTATTAATAATTCTTTTACGAATTGATGCGTCAAGAAAAGAACGTTGGGGGTAAAATGTCTGAATTGTAGATAATTTACTATGTAGTTTTTTTGCTTATTAAAATCGTTTTTGTACTTTTGCAAAATAATAAAATTAAAAATATAAGATATGGAAATTTCAGGAAGAATAATCCAGGTATTACCACTTCAATCCGGTACATCAAAGACTGGAAATGCATGGAAGAAACAAGAATATGTGCTTGAAACAAAAGAAAATTATCCTCGAAAAGTGAAGTTTGATTTCTTTGGTGATAGAGTTGATCAATTCCCTCTTTCAGTCGGTGATGATGTGGTTGTTAGTTTTGATCTTGAAAGTAGAGAATTTAATGGACGATGGTATACAGATGTTAGAGGTTGGAAAGCAGAGAAACTGAATGCTACGCAAGCAGCTACTGAAACTGGTGGATTTGCAACTGCAAATAATAATCCAAACATTGAATTAGGTGCTCCGATAGTAGACCCATTTTCAGCACCAACATCTGATGAAAGTGATGATCTTCCGTTTTAGAAGCAGAGATAAGTATATTATTACTATATAGTATACAAAGAACGGAAGGCATTAAAAGTCTTCCGTTCTTTGTATAAATTGAATTTAATATTAATTCATAGTATAAAATGATTGAAATACCGAAAAAAATAGATTTAGTAAATCCTGAGTTTCTTCAAGCATGGAATCTGATCACTCATACACATCAATCAGTATTTCTTACAGGGAAAGCAGGCACCGGTAAGTCAACATTTTTACGCTATATCTGTGAACATACCAAAAAGAAATATGTAGTGTTAGCTCCTACTGGAGTGGCAGCAATGAATGTTGGAGGTGTAACACTTCATTCATTTTTTCAGATTCCAACACGTCCGATACCACCAGACGATTCAGAATATTCTATTTCAAAAATTAGGAAAAAATTAAAATTTAATAAAGAGAAGATAAAGTTAATTAGAAGTGTTGAATTAATCATTATTGATGAGATATCAATGGTTCGTTCAGATATTATTGATTTTGTCGATAGAGTTCTACGTAGTTATTCAGACAATAAGAAAGAACCATTTGGAGGAAAACAAATGCTATTTGTAGGTGATATATTTCAGTTGGAGCCTGTAATAACTGCTGATACTCGTGATATACTAAGTAGATATTATAAAAATTTCTTTTTCTTTAACGCAAAAGTATATGATTTTATCGATTTGATATCGATTGAATTAAAAAAGATTTATCGCCAAAATGATACATCTTTTGTAAAAATATTAGATAAAATTCGTATTAATAACGTATCGTCAGAGGATTTACAGATAATTAATAGTAGATATTGCAATCAAGAGATATCTAATGA
Organism: uncultured Porphyromonadaceae bacterium; assembly: GCA_937911575.1. GTDB lineage: Bacteria > Bacteroidota > Bacteroidia > Bacteroidales > Muribaculaceae > Lepagella. The sequence goes on from CALDPR010000031.1 coordinate 76,708, forward strand.
AAAAGAATTTACAATTACTCTAGCATCACGAAGAGATATTGTAGATAATATTAATAGTAAGAATATGGATATTCTCCCTGGAGAAGAATATATATTTAAAGGAGAAATCCATGGGGACTTTCCCGAAAAGTTATTGCCTACAGATCGTGATTTAGTTTTAAAGAATAATGCACAAATCATTTTAATTAAAAATGATAAAGATAAGCGTTGGGCAAACGGGACAATAGCAAAAGTCTATAAAATAACAAGCGATAATATTATGATAAAACTTGAAAATGGGAATGTGCATACTCTTTCACCGGAAATATGGCGTAATATTAAATATACATATAATGAAGATAAAAATATTATAGAAGAGGAAGTCTTAGGAGAGTTTATACAGTTCCCCATAAAGGCAGCGTGGGCTCTGACTATCCATAAGAGTCAAGGTCTAACATTCAATAATGTAATTTTAGATTTAGGAGATGGTGCATTTTCATGTGGTCAAACATATGTTGCATTAAGCCGTTGTACATCTCTTGAGGGAATCATATTAAAATCACTATTAACTAAAAGAGATATAATTGTAAATCCATCAGTTGTTGATTTTAGTAAATCGTTTAACGATCAAAAATCTATATTGAATGCCATCAGTTATGCAAAAGCAGATATCCTCTATAGAGAAGCTATTACTCATTTTAATAATTATGAATTTACTAATAGTGTTGATAAATTTTCAGAAGCAATTAGTTTGAGAAATGATTTATCTGACAAAAAAGTTCGACGATTAATTGGTTTAAAGTTGTCTACCATAAGGCAACAAGCAGAAATTATTAATCAGATGAAAGCACAACTAAAAGAACTTGCGTCAGAATATGTTGATATGGGTGGTGAATGTCTGCAATATGATGATACTTGGGAGGCTGCCCTTGCTAATTTTAAAAAAGCATTGAAATTAGACCCAAATAATGAGAACGCTCTCTATGGTCAAGCATTATCGTTAAAAATAGGAGGACAATTTGATGAATCAATATCAGTGATATCTGTAATTAGGCAACTTAATCCAAAGCATTTTAATGCTATATGTCTGTTAGGTACAATATATTCTGATAAAGGTGTTCATGACAAAGCATTGTTGACATATATGACAGCATTGAAATTAAAGAAAAAGGATTCAGATCTGCATTTTAAAATTGCTGTTGAATATGATGCGATAGGTCTTGACGATGAGGCAGAACACTATCGTCAACTTGGTGAGAAATACAAAAAACGAGAGAGATAACTAATTTAGAGATATAATATTTACTTATTTATTAGATACTTTAGAGTAGAATTTTTGCTGAATAAAAAAATAGGATAATTTATTTTTGTTGCTTCTTGTTTTAATGCAATTTGTTTTGACTTATATATTTCAGGCATAACAACTAATAAATCTGGGTTGTAATGTCGCAGTAGATGCTGAATCTTTCCTCTATAGCCATCTCCAAGCAATAGATAGTCGCAATTTAAAGGTTTAAGATTGATGTTTATAGTATCTCCAATAGCATACAATCTGTCTCTACGAGTTTCTATAAGGTTTATTCTATTATTATCTACGAATATAATCTTTTTATTGTGTATAAAATAACAGGAAGTGGTGTCTTGTTGAAGAGTTACTAAGAAGTCATTACCATCTTTATATATCCTAATATAAGAATTATCCCAATTATTTTGAACTATAAAACCATCAGAGGGTTTTGAATTAGGTAAAACCATTACGGAGATGATTGTTATTAGTAGGAGATTAATTGAAACAATTAGAGTATATCGGCTTTTTTTATGGATTGCAGTAGCAAGAACAATTAGTGAAATATAATATAATGTTACACTCCATTCAGATAGCCAAATTTCTATAGTTGAAAACTGAAGATTACTAATATATTGAGCAGAGTTCATTAATACGTCATATGAAAAATTTATAATTGATACAAATATATCAATCTCTACACCAAATGAGAATAATAGAATATATAAAATGACAATAGCCAAGTATATTGGCATAAGAGGAATAACTATAATATTTAATGGTAGAAATAGAAGTGAAATTTTATGGAAATAAAAAGCTGTTAAAGCCCAACTACTAATTGTTGCAATTATTGATATGATTATGATTGAAACAATATTATAGGTATATTTGTGTATTCTGCGATTTATAAAATTAATTTTATCTGCAAAGATAAGGATTGATATAACAGTAGTAAAACTCAATTGAGTTCCCAAATCATATAATGCGAATGGAGATATAGTTAAAATTAATATTCCTGCACCACAAAGGGCATTGATGCTATTATTTTTTCGTTCAAGAATAAGTGCTAAATAATAGAATGAAATCATAACAGAAGCACGCATCACAGATGGTGACATTCCTGTAATAAATGCGAAAATCCATATTGAAATGATGATTAAACAATACTTAATTTTTTGCCTTTTAAAAAAATTAAGTGGGATAAGCAGAAATGAAATCAATAAAGCAATAATCCCCGTATGTAGTCCACTAAGGGCTAAGATATGAGCAATACCGGCATCGGCAAATGATTCTCTTGTTTCACTATTTATATAGTCTTTGTCTCCAAGTAATATTGTAATTAAAAAATTTTGAGTTTCTTTATTTATTGATGTTTTTTCTATTGTTTCAATTAAATTATTTCTTGCTTTAATTGTAATAGAATTTAGAGATATATTATGGCTGATCGTTTTAATTTCATCTGCAGTCGCATATGATTTATATCTAATTCCTTGATATATCATATATTTCACATAGTCAAATCCTTCTTGATTTTCATTGTTTCTAATTTCTTCTATTGTTAATGGAAATCTAATTACATCACCTTCATTAACATTATATCCATTAGTCATGAGAAGCAAATTAAAATTTTCACAATCAGTAAGACTATTGATTGTGTTTGAATGTTTATTAACCTTTACAATTAGTTGTTCGCCTGTTGTTTTATGCCTGATAGATATTACTTCTCCGAATCCAAAATTTTGTAAATCTGAAAGATTAATATGTTTAGGGTATTGCAATGTTGCAGATAAATTGCCTATGCCAATAAAAGCGAAAATTAACCATAAAAAATGTAGATTCTTAATTTTATAAGAATGTAAAGGTGATTTTGAAAATCTATTAGTAAAAATTAAGATGGCAATTGTAAAAGCAAAGAATAAGGCCGGTAGATATAAAGTTTGAAAATGAGAACCAATAAAAATGCCTATAATAATAGCTATAAGCAGTCCTGCAAATGGTGTTTTTGTAATTATATTTGATATTGAATTCACACTTTGTCAGTCCAAATATGCCATGCCACAAATGCTTGTAACAACAACATTTCTAATCCATTTTTTGTTTCAGCCCCTTGTTGTTTTGCTTTTTTCATAAATAGAGTCTCATCTGGATTATATATTAAATCGTAGCACAAGTGTTCTGATGTGAGATGTTCATATGGAATGTTAGGACAAGAATCATTATTTGGATACATTCCGAGTGGTGTTGTATTGATTATAATTAAATTCTTTAAGATTATATTTTCGTCTAATTCTTCATATGTTAAACAATCTTCTTTTTTTGAACGAGAAACAAACTGGGTCTTTATTCCGGCAATTTTCAAAGCTTGGGCCACAGCTTTGGCTGCTCCTCCTGTTCCTAAAATTAATGCACGAGAACGTAGAGGATTAAGAAGATCTCGAATACTATCTAAAAACCCAATGACATCTGTATTGTATCCTTTCATTCTCCTTTCACCCTTTTTGTCTGTATAGAATTTGATTACGTTTACTGCTCCAATCTCTTTTGCCCCTTCATCAATTTCATCAAGATATTGTATGACCTTTTCTTTATAAGGAATGGTAACGTTTAATCCATTAATATTGGGATTAGAAGCAATTACATCTTTAATATTCTCAATGTTAGGTATTTCAAAATTAATATATTCAGCATTTATATTTTCTGAAATAAATTTTTTATTAAAAAAATCTTGTGAAAAGGAATGTGTTAACGATATTCCAATCAACCCATAGGTGTCTTTATTCTTATTAGTCATTAGAGTTTTGTGTATCTATATTTAGTTGCAAAAGTAATAAAATAATTCAGATAAAATTGTATTTAATCAATTATTTTCATAGAAAAATTGCTTTTTGTTAAATTTTGTCAATCAAGTTATATTTTTAATCGTCTAAATCACGCATTGATAGAGAGATTCGATTTCTATTTATGTCAATTTCAATTACTTTTACTTGTACCTGCTGATGGACTTTTACAACTGTGTTTGGATCTTTTACAAATTCTTTTTTTAGTTGCGAAATATGGACTAACCCTTTTGTTTTAATACCTAAGTCAACAAAACACCCAAAGTTAGTAACATTACTTACTATCCCATTGAGAATCATACCTGGTTTAATATCTGAAATATCTTTTATTGTGTTATCAAATTCAAATAGTTGTAGTGGTTCACGAGGATCTCTTCCAGGCTTTTCAAGTTCGCTTATTATATCTGTTAATGTTTCAATGCCTATTGTTTCTGAAATGTATTTTTCTATTTTAATATTTTTACGGATTTCATCATTTCGGATAAGTGTATTTATGTCGCAATTTTCATCTTGAGCAATTGATTCCACTAGAGAATATCTTTCCGGGTGTACAGCTGTATTGTCAAGAGGATTTTTAGATTCAGGAATTCTCAAGAAACCGGCACACTGTTCGAATGCTTTTTCTCCTAATCGTGATACTGATTTTAATGAATCTCGATTTGTAAACAAACCATTTTTATTGCGATATTCTACAATGTTTTTAGCTAATTGAGGGCCCAATCCGGAAACGTAGGATAGTAATTGAGGACTTGCCGTATTTAGATTTACTCCAACGTTGTTTACACAAGACTTTACTATTGTGTCAAGTCGTTTTTTTAGCAATGCCTGATCTACATCATGTTGATATTGCCCTACTCCAATTGATTTAGCATCTATTTTTACTAGTTCGGCCAGTGGATCCATAAGTCTTCTTCCTATTGATACAGCTCCTCGAACAGTAATATCGTGATTTGGGAATTCATCACGTGCTACTTTTGATGCCGAATATACAGATGCACCATCTTCATTAACCATATAAACCTTTACTTTTGAATCAAGGTTTGTTGATTCAATAAATTCTTTTGTTTCTCTTCCAGCTGTACCTCGTCCTATTGCTATTGCATCAATTTTGTATTCAGATATTAAATCTTTAATCTCAATTTTTGCTACAGCTTTTTCATTGATTGACGAATGTGGATATATAGTTGTATGATCAAGAAGTGTCCCTTGTTCATCAAGACATACTACTTTGCAACCGGTGCGAAATCCAGGATCAATTGCTAGTATCCTTTTTTGCCCAAGTGGAGATGCCATGAGAAGTCCTTTAAGATTATTAGCAAATACATCAATCGCTTCTTTATCTGCACGTTCTTTTGATAATGAGCGAAATTCATTCTCTATTGATGGACGAATCAATCGTTTGTAAGAATCTATAACTGCTTCACTTACGATATTAGAACATTCTCCATAGCCCTTAAGAAACATTTTTTCTATCTTTTCAATAATTTCATCGTCAATTTTGATTGATACACGCAATATTCCCTCTTCTTCTCCTCGAAGTATCGCAAGAATTCTGTGAGATGTACATTTTTTGAGAGGTTCTGTGTAGTTGAAATAATTACGATATTTATCTCCTTCAATCTTTTTACTTTTAATAACATTTGATTCAATGATTGCATTTCTTTTAAATGCGTTTCTTACTTTTTCTCTTACTCTTGAATCTTCATTAATCCATTCGGCAATAATATCTTTAGCTCCAGAAACTGCCTGTTCTCGATTAGTTATTTCATCGGATAAAAAATTTCTAATATCTATATGTTGACATTTTTGGCTCATTATAATTTTTGCAAGAGGTTCAAGTCCACGTTCTCTTGCTATTTCTGCACGAGTTCGCCGTTTAGGTTTGTATGGGAGATATATGTCATCTAATTCTGTGAAATTCCATATCGAAAGAACTTTCTTATGCAATTCTTCTGTTAGTTCACCTTTTTCATCAATAACAGAAAGCACCCTCTCTTTACGTTTCGAAAGCTCTCGTAACTCTTCTAAACGTTCAAGAATCTCTCCTATGACAACTTCATCAAGAGATCCGGTCATTTCTTTTCGATAGCGAGCAATAAACGGAATTGTTGCACCTCCATCATTGAGTGTAATGATATTCTCAATTCTTTTAGGTAGTATATTAAACTCTCTTGCTAATATTCCAATAATCTCTTTCATATCAAAATCCTATTAATAAGTCACAAAGAGAACATTAATGAGAATACATAATTTCTCTTACGACATGTATGTTTAAATTTTTGTTAGGCAAAGATAGTTATTTTCATAAAAATCACAAATTCGCATATCATTTAATCTCTTCATTCAACAATAAATATTTACTTTATAATCAAGTATTATTAGTATTAGAATTCGCTTTATATAGCTTGTTGAATCAGTAAACTAACATCACTATAATCTAATTTGTACATATCGGTAAAATTTATTAATTTTGCAGAATAAATTGTTGATCTATGGGATTTTTTGGAAAAATATTTTCACGTGAGAAGAAAGAGAAACTTGATAGTGGGCTACAAAAGACAAAGGAAGGTGTTTGGAGCAAAATAACACGTGCAATTTCTGGTAAAAGCAAAATTGATGATGATGTGCTCGACAACCTTGAGGAAGTATTTATAACAAGTGATATTGGAGTCGAAACGACTTTAAAAATCATTGAAAGAATAGAAAAACGTGTTGCTCGAGATAAGTACGTTAATTCAAGTGAACTCAATGAACTTTTATGCGAAGAGATAACTGATTTATTAGCAGAAAATCATAATCAACATCTAAATTTAGATGATTTTGAAGTTCCAAAGACAGGTGAACCTCATGTTATTATGGTTGTCGGAGTTAATGGTGTTGGAAAAACAACAACAATTGGAAAACTTGCATATCAATTTAAAAAAGCAGGGAATAAAGTGATTTTAGGTGCTGCTGATACTTTTAGAGCAGCAGCAGTGGAGCAATTAGATATTTGGGGCGAGCGAGTTGGTGTTCCTGTTATTAAGCAAAAGATGGGAAGTGATCCGGCATCTGTTGCTTACGATACATTAAATTCAGCTAAAGCACAAGGTGCTGATGTAGTAATTATTGATACAGCCGGACGTTTACACAATAAAATCGGCTTAATGAACGAGTTGACAAAAATAAAGAATGTAATGAAAAAAATCGTTCCAGATGCACCTCATGAAATTCTTCTCGTTTTAGATGGTTCAACAGGGCAGAATGCTTTTGAACAAGCTAAACAATTTGTTGCAGCAACAGAGGTTAATGAATTAGCTATTACTAAATTAGATGGCACTGCTAAAGGTGGAGTTGTCATTGGAATAAGTGATCAATTTAAAATACCGGTAAAATATATAGGGATAGGTGAAGGCATGGAAGATTTGCAAATTTTTCGAAAGGAAGAATTTGTGAAATCATTATTCGGCAAATAGATTATGAAATTTGTAAAAAATAGAATTGACATTATCTCAATGGGCTGTTCTAAGAATCTTGTGGATTCTGAACGGCTCATTAAACGTTTTGCAAACATTGGTTTTGAAGTTCACCACGATAGCAGCAATGTATGTGGAGAAATCGTTGTAGTCAATACTTGTGGATTTATTGGAGATGCTAAAGAAGAATCAATTAACATGATTCTTGAACTAATTGAAGCGAAAAAACTTAATAAGATAGGAAAGATTTTCGTAATGGGCTGTCTTTCTGAACGATACTTGACAGAACTTAAAGAAGAACTTCCGGAGGTTGATAGATTCTATGGTAAATACAACTGGGATAAAATAGTCGATGAAATATCCATAAATCAACCAATAAAACAAATAAAATCATGGGAAAGAGTATTAACAACTCCTCCATATAGTGCATATCTTAAAATATCTGAAGGTTGTAATAGATTTTGTGCATATTGTGCAATTCCCATAATAACAGGAAGACACAAATCTCGTCAAATTGAAGATATAATAGAAGAAGTAAGATATCTTGTATCTCAAGGAGTTAAAGAATTTAATGTTATTGCACAAGACTTATCATACTACGGCATTGATTTATACGGAGAAAAAAAACTTGGAGAACTAATAGAGCGAATTGCAAAAATAAATGGAGTAGAATGGATTAGATTACATTATGCGTATCCGGTAGATTTTCCATATGACGTGCTTGATGTAATGGCAAAATATCCAAATGTGTGCAAATATCTTGATATTGCACTTCAACATATATCCGATAAAGTGCTTTACAATATGCGTCGACATATTGATAAAAGAGCGACTAAAGAACTTATCGATATTATTCGTATGAAAGTGCCTGAAATCAAACTTCGCACAACTTTAATGGTAGGTTTTCCTGGCGAAACAGAAAAAGAATTCGATGAGCTACTTCAATTTGTGAAAGACACAAAATTTGAAAGAATGGGTGCATTTGCTTATTCTGAAGAAGATGATACATGGGCTGCAAAAAATCTTCCTGATAATATATCACAAGATGTTAAAGACAAACGACTCGAACAATTAATGTCTATACAGGAAGAAATATCTCAAGAATTGCATAATCAAATGATTGGGAAAACTATAAAGGTTATCATTGATAGAATTGAAAATAACAAACTAATATGTCGTAGTCAATGGGATAGTCCTGAAGTTGATCCTGAAATACATGTTTCAATTCAAGGAAACGTCGCAAAATTCAAAGGTGGCGATTTCATAAATGTTTGTATTTCAAAAGCATATTCATATGAACTTGAAGGAATACTTTCATAATAATATTTGTAATATATCAGATATTGCTGATGCTATTGATCATGCAAATAAGCATGAAATAAACTTCTTCGCTTTTAGATTCCCTAATGAAATAGTCGGATATTTTGGAGCATCACTAATAGTTTCATACGATATTAACACAACAGGTTTTTTAATTTCCCCATTTCAAGAAAGTGATAAAAAAAGGAAAATTATAATTCCCAATGATTATAACAACAATCTCCCTCCTAATATTCCAATAAAACAACCAAAAGATGATTCAAAGTCTGATATATCAACAAATAAAGACTATTATTTACAAACAACGCAAAAATTAATTGATGAACTTAAGACTAAAGAGATAGATAATAAGGTTGTAATTAGTAAAATAATTGTAAATGAATCTGATATTGATATTGCGACTTTATTTAAGACATTATGTAGTACTTATCAAAAAGCATTTATCTTTTGTTATTATACTTCTGAAACGGGTCTATGGATTGGAGCTTCTCCTGAACAACTTATATGTGTTGACGAGAAATCAATCTCATCAATGTCTCTTGCTGGTACTCGCAAAGCAAATATAGAAGAAGAATGGTCTGCTAAAAACATTCAAGAGCAAAAGATTGTAACAGATTATATATCTTCAATATTCAGAAAACATGGATATAACCCTATCGTTTCTGAACGATTTACGAAAAATGCCGGGCCGGTAGAACACTTGTGTTCTATTATAACTTCAAACACAGTTAAGTCTTCGACTTCTTTTTTTGAAATGCTTGAAGACCTATCCCCAACTCCAGCACTCGCAGGCTATCCTAAAAATTATGCAATAGAAAAAATATCATCAATTGAACTTCACGACAGAAGATGTTATGGAGGTTATATTGGTCCAATATCATCTAATGAGAATCTCTCTTTTTTTGTAAACTTACGTTCTATAAATGTCATGGATTCTCATTATATTCTATTTACTGGAGGGGGAATTACTAAAAACTCTATTGCACAAGAAGAATGGGAAGAGACAGAAATTAAAGCATTAACACTTCTCAATCTAATTAATAAATAAATATTGTTTAATTCATTACTATATTAAATTTGACTTTTATAAAATATAAATTATCGAAAAACATAAAAAATATTTTGTAAAATAGATTAAATAAATTATCTTTGCATCGAAAAAATAATTTTATAAACATAATTTACAAATATGAAGAAGAAGATAAATATTCTATGTGGAATTATAATTTGTGTTATAATCTTATGTGTCGTTTATCCTACATATAATCTTGGTTATACCTTCGGAGTTGGATTTAGTGCTGGGTATGATTCTATAAAAAATGGTTCTGAAAATGAATTTATTCTTACTCACAATACCACAATAAACACATATTTTGAACCACATATGGATAAATTATTGTCTAATCCAGATTCTATAATAGATGCATCAACAAACAAAGTTGTGCCAATTGTATGGGAAAAGGGAGCAATAATTGTGCATGATAGTCTAATCCCAAATTGGTATTTTATAATTTGTGTATGTTGTGAAATTGTAATTTATATTCTTTTCCTTATACTTATTATAAAGTTTGCTAAATTAATTATTAATATTAATAAAGACCTGATTTTTGAAAGAATAAACGTAAAACTCCTTCGTCAATTAGGCATATTACTCCTTTGTATTGCTCTGAGTCAGATCACATTAGGTATATCTACTGAAATATTGATTTTTGCACTTCCATATAAGTTTGATGGATATGACATAAGTGCATATTGGAATATTCCTTGGACCAATGTTATAATAGGTCTTGTGGGTTTACTAATGGCACAAATTTGGGCTAGAGGAATTCAAATGAGAGAAGAACAAGAACTTACAATATAATTAAAAGGAGTATAATTTATGCCAATAATCGTTAATCTTGATGTAATGATGGCTAAGAGAAAAATATCTCTTGGTGAATTGAGTGAACGCATGAACATCACTCCATCTAATTTATCTATACTGAAAACAGGGAAAGCAAAAGCAATAAGATTTTCAACATTAGAGTCAATATGCGAACAACTTGATTGTCAGCCTGGAGATATTTTAGAATATCGCCAATCAGAACATATTGAAAATGATGATATCATACTTATAAAGTAACATATTTATTAACAATATAACTAAATAAAAATGAAACTATTTAAAATTGCACTTACATCAATGATGGCATTGGGTATTTTCTCAATTGCCAATGCTGAAGAGCACATGAAAAGTTTAAATGCAGAATATTTCGACCTTGAAACATCTGCAGGAACTGATTTCTATCAATTTGTCAATAAAGGTTGGATGGAAGCAAATCCGTTGACTCCAGAACATTCACGTTATGGACAATTCAACATTTTGTCTGATTCAAGCGACAATCGTGTTAAAAACATCGTAATTAATCTTGCTGCAACTAATCCACAACAAGGAACAATTGCATATAAAGTTGCTACATTATATGAATTAGCAATGGATAGTGTTCGTAGAAATGCAGAAGGAGCTACTCCAATACAAGCAGATCTTAAAAGAATTGAAAATACAAAACCGGAAGAAATGACCGACCTTTTTCTTTGGTTGCATGCTAATTATGCAAGCCCATTTTTTGGAGCAGGGCCAATGGAAGATTTAGCAAATAGCAACGTATATGCTATGTATGTTTCCGGAGGAGGCATGGGACTTGGAGATAGAGATTATTATCTTTTAGATGATGAATCCAATAAGAAAGTAAGAGAGGCATATAAAAAACTCATTGTCTCACAAATGCGAAATGCTGGTTTCTCTAAAAAAGATGCTAATAGAATTATGAAAAATGTCTTAATGATTGAGACTGCACTTGCTGATTCTGCATGGACACGTGAACAAAGTCGCAATTTACCTGCAATGTATAATCCTCGTTCGTTCTCTCAACTTAAAGAGATGTTCCCAAATGTGGCTTGGGATAGATTTTTCGTTGAAACAATGGGTATTCAATCCCCAGAGACTATTATTGTAACTGAAATTAGTGCTGTTACTCGTGCAAACGAACTTATGGGTAAACTCTCTGTTAGAGAAATTAAAGACTATTATTTATGGCATTATGTTCGTCAAGCAGCCGGCTATTTGAGTGATGACTTTTCAAAAGCATCTTTCGAATTTAATAAAGTTATTAGTGGTGTACAACAACAACGCCCTCGATGGAAACGTGCTTTAGCTGTTACAGAAAACCTTTTAGGCGAAGCAATTGGTCAACTTTATGTTGAAAAATATTTTCCTGAATCGTCTAAACAATATATGATTGAACTTGTCAATAATCTTAAAACAGCACTTGGAAAACATATTATTGAACTACCTTGGATGAGTAGTGAGACAAAACTCAAAGCTATTGAAAAATTAAGTGCATTCACTGTAAAAATAGGTTATCCTGACCAATGGAAAGACTATTCATCAATGAATATCGATCATACTCTTTCATTCTACGAAAATGTTCATAATGCTTCAATGTGGCATCAAGCAGAAGTATTTGCAAAATGGGGCAAACCAGTTGATAAAACAGAATGGAGCATGACTCCACAAACTGTCAATGCATACTATAACCCTCTTGCTAATGAGATTGTTTTCCCTGCTGGTATACTCCAAGCTCCTTTCTTTGATCCTCAATCAAGCGATGCTGAAAATTACGGAGGTATTGGTGTTGTAATAGGTCACGAAATGATTCATGGATTTGATGATCAAGGCTGCAACTTTGATGCTGATGGTAATATGGTAAATTGGTGGACTGAAGAAGATGCTATTGAGTTCAAGAAGTTGACACAAATACTTGTTGATCAATTCAATGAAATTGAAGTCCTTCCTGGTCTTAATGCAAATGGAACATATACACTTGGTGAAAATATTGCGGACCAAGGTGGTCTTCGTGTTTCATTAACAGCATTTAAAGACTCTCAAAAGAAAAAAGGTGTTGATATCTATAATAAAGATTCTGAAATTGATGGATATATGCCTTTGCAAGTTTTCTATATGAACTATGCAAACCTATGGGCTCAAAATATACGCCCAGAAGAGATTCGTTCTTTGACTACAGGAGATGTTCATTCACTTGGAGAATGGCGTGTTAATTGTACTTTACGCAACATTGAACCATTCTTTCAAGCATTTGGTATTAAAGAAGGCGATAAAATGTTCCGCCCAGAAAATGAACGTGTAATTATTTGGTAATATTTATTCTACTAACAAAAAGGGAGAGTAGCCAGATGGTTTACTCTCCCTTTTTGCTAGTAACTTATTTAAATGGTTTTGACAATAGTTACCATCAAAGTTATGAAAGGGCTAAATATCTTGTGATTTACAAAAATGTTCGTTAGCATCTAATGCAGCAATTGTCGCTAAATTAACAATTTCTCTTTCAGATGCATTAACACTAATAAAATGTATAGGTTTATTTAATCCTATTTGAATTGGGCCAATGGCATTTGCAAGACCAAATTCAAGCATCATTTTATATGCAGTGTTTGCAGCACTTAAATTTGGAAATATCAGAGTGTTGACATTTCTATTATATAATTTGTTGAATGGGAATGTTTCATCTCTTAGTTTTTTATCTAAAGCATATGATACTTGCATTTCTCCATCTACTAAAATCTCCGGATAATAATTATGCAACTCTTTCACAGCATCTGACGTTCGCATTGGAGCATCATCACTATTGTTAGAGCCAAAATTACTGTATGAAAGCATCGCAATTACAGGTTGTTGGGTGAAGAAGCAGACTTTTTCATGTGCCAATCTAACGATATCTATTAATGTAGATTTATCACTGACAGCATTAATTGAAGTATCAGCTAAAAAGAAAGTGCCTCGCTTCGTGTTTAATATGTGCATTGTTGCAAAATGATTATACCCATCTCTTATGCCAACAACTTCCTTTGCGATATTTGCTGAAATATTTCCTGAAGAGTATATGCCGGCAATAAATGAATCAGCATCACCATTTTCAACCATCATCATACCAAAATAGTTGCGATTAAACATTTTTTCCAAGGCTTCATTATATGTAACTCCTTCTCTGCCTCGCTTTAAAGCCAATGATTTTGCATATGTATCTCGCCTATTTGCCTCCCTGTCATGTCGAGGATTAATTATTTCAATACTGCTAATATCAATACCTAATCGTTTTGCCCTTTTTGCAATCATCTCTTCATTTCCAAGAAGAATAGGAACGCAAATTTTGTCTTGATTCAATTTAACTGCAGCACGTAGCATATTATCAGTATTCCCCTCACCTATTACTACTTTTTTAATATTTGTTTTAGCCAAATCACTGATTCTTCGCATCATCTTTGAGTCTTGTCCCATGATGATTTGTAGTTTTGCTTCATATGACTCCCAATCAGTTATCGGACGTTTTGCGACTCCAGAATCTGCTGCTGCTTTAGCCACTGCAGGTGATACGACAAGGAGTAATCGAGGATCGAGTGGTTTAGGTAAAATGTATTCTGGACCAAATGATATATTGTTCATACCATATGCACGATCAACAATCGGAGGAATTGGAAGTTTTGCTAAATCTGCAATTGCTCTAACTGCGGCTAATTTCATTTCTTCATTTATAGTTGTTGCACCACAATCAAGAGCTCCTCTGAAAATATATGGAAATCCCAACACATTATTAATTTGGTTAGGATAATCACTTCTCCCCGTTGCAAAGATTAAATCATTACGAGAACTCATAGCAGCATCATATGATATTTCTGGGTCAGGATTTGCTAATGCAAATACAATAGGATTATCTGCCATTGACTTAATCATCTTTTGTGTCAAGACATCTTTTTTAGATAGTCCAAGAAATACGTCTGCTCCTATCATTGCTTCTTCTAATGTAAAAACATCGATATTAGTAGCAAACATTCGTTTTTGAGAATTCAAATCATCTCGGTCACTCCGTATAACCCCCTTGGAATCACACATAATAATATTTTGTGGATTTACACCTAATGCAATATAAAGTTTCGTGCATGCTATTGCCGCTGCTCCCGCCCCGTTAACAACTAGTCGAATGTCATTAATATCTTTTCTTTGAATCTCTAAAGCATTTATTAATCCTGCAGCAGAAATAATAGCAGTGCCATGTTGATCATCATGCATTACAGGTATATTACATTCTCGTTTTAATGCATCTTCGATCTCAAAACACTCTGGTGCTTTTATATCCTCAAGATTGATTCCACCAAAAGTAGGTTGCAAAGTCTTTACTATTTCTATAAATTTTTGAGGATCCTTTTCGTCTATTTCAATATCAAAACAATCAAGACCGGCAAATATCTTGAATAATAAAGCTTTTCCCTCCATTACAGGTTTGCTTGCTAATGCACCGATATTTCCAAGTCCTAACACAGCTGTCCCATTAGATATAACGGCAATTAAATTACCTTTATTTGTATACTTGAATACATCTGATGGAGTATGTTCAATCTCTTCACAAGGATATGCTACACCTGGCGAATATGCCAATGATAAATCAAATTGACTAGCGTATGGTTTTGTAGGTGTTATCTCAATTTTTCCTGGTTTATCATTTTCATGATATTCCAATGCCATTTGTTTTGTTACTTTTATCATATACGTATTAAAAAAAATATTTTTATTTGTCGGATTGTATAATATTGTTTTTATAAATAAACATAATTATGAGCTTTTGGAGTGTTAGAAATATTTAAATAATGTTAATAAAAGTTAATCAACAACAAAAATATGGTACTATGTATTGCATAGTATTATAAAATAAACTAACTTTGCATTGCAAAACTAAACAAAAACTAAATAATAACAAACAAAAACTAAAAAGTATGATTAATTTAATTTTAAAAATCCTTGTATTTATAACAGGATTAATTGCTATTAGTGCATCAGCTAGTGCGTCTGAATATCTATTAGTAGGAAATGTTGTAGATAGCATTTCAAAAGAAGCAGAGCCATTTGCTACATTAAGAATATTCTCTAAAAATGATTCTTTAAAAGTTGTATCTACATTTATAAGTAATGAAAACGGCAAATTTAATTATAAAATAAACAAAAAGGGAAACTATCGTCTTGTTGTTTCCTCAATTGGTAAAAATGATAACGAAATTGAATTTTCAATTACAGATTCAACATCATTCTTAATTGATTTAGGAACAATTGCACTTAAAGAAAATGAATCAATACTTGAAGAAATTGTTGTTAGCGTTAATAAACCGATAATTATCAATGACGGAGATAAATTGATTTATAATGCTTCAGAAGATCCGTCTAATAATTCAAACAATGTATTAGAGATGCTTCGAAAAGTACCTATGGTTATGGTTGATGGAGAGGACAATATCACACTTAATGGAAGCAACGACTTTAGAATATACATTAACGGGCAATATGATCCAATGATTTCTCAAAATGCGTCTAAAGTATTAAAATCAATGTCTGCATCTTCTGTCAAAGAGATTGAAATAATAACTGAACCTGGAGCTAAATATGATGCAGAAGGTCTTGGTGGGATAATTAATATTATTACATATACAAAAAGCAACTTTCAAGGCTACTCTTTAAACATAGAATTATCAGCAAGTAACCGAGATATTTCACCAAGTATATACGCTCTAACAAAAATAAATAAAGTTACAGCTAGTATAAATTATTCATTTTTCAATCAGTTCAACAGGGTTAGCAATAAAATGTTTGAAAGAGAAGACTATACTTCTGATATTAATAAGTTTTATGAGTCTCAACAAATTATAAAGCAATCAATGAATGGGCATATAGCAAATTTTCAATTAAGTTATGAGCCCGACACGTTAAATCTTCTATCACTAAGTGGAAGTGTAATGGGATTTGATGGCAGTGGAACTCTTGATGGAATGTTTCAAATGACAGATATAGCATTTAATCCAAGATGGTCATATCGGCAAAAGACAAATGCAGACGTGTCTTTTCTAAGTGGGAGTGTTTCAGCAAACTATCAACATAACTTCAAAAAAAAGGGGCATAATATAATTTTATCGTACCTTATGAATTTTGGACAACGCAAGATGGATATGATTTCTGAAAATTTTGACAACGTGAACTATCCCTTTATGTTAAACAATGAACGAAATAATATAGAAGTGCCTTCGAATGAACACACATTTCAAATTGACTATACAAATCCTATAAATAAATTTCACATCATTGAATTGGGAGCTAAATATATAATGCGAAGAAATAAGAATAATTCATTATACTATAGTTACTTAGATAATGAATACATTTATGATGAAAATAGGTCTGTATTACTAAATCAACATCAAGATGTATGTGCTATATATGCTCAATACTCATTAATATTAAATGATTGGAAACTAAAGACAGGTGTGCGATATGAATACACAAATATGGGCGTAGATTTTATAGAAAGTAATTATGAAAACTTTAACACAAAATTAAATGATGTTGTCCCCAACGCAATGATTTCATATAATATTAATAGTTCAAGTAATTTGAGATTGAATTATCAAATGAGAATTTCACGTCCCAATGTAGATATGTTGAACCCGTATCATGTTACAATTAATCCGTCAGTAATTTCATACGGCAATCCAAATCTTTCAAGTATGCGTCAAAACGATATAATTCTTACATATTCAAACTATATTGGTAAATTGGGTTATAATTTATCACTTAAATATATGCAAATTGACAACTATATTAGCAATTATTCGTATGTTGAAAATGGCGTACAATATGATACTTATGATAACTTGGGAAAATTTAATTCAACAGTATTAAATTTATATGGATATTACTTGATCACTCAAAAAATGAGAATAAGTCTGTCCGGTAGCGTTTATTATAATGACTATAAACATGAACCAATGAATATAGCCAATAGTGGTTGGTCAGGAGGTGTTCACTTAGATTATAACTATGAGATGCCATGGAAATTGCGATTGGGTGCATATGGAGGTTTTTATTCACCAAGCACGTCAATACAAGGAGAAAGTGATTGGTTCAAATATTATGGTATTAATTTAACAAGAAAATTTCTCAAAGATGATCGTTTGGAAGTGTCAATAAATTTAAATAATTTATTTATTAATACGGATATCACTCGCAAAACGTACACTGATTCTTTTTGTTCATATGACAGATGGACTGAATCAAATTGGAAAGTTGGGATATCAGTGAGCTATCGTTTTGGGACTATTAATAGCTCAGTAAAGAAAACAGACAAATCTATTAATAATGATGATGTGCAAAGAAACACATCTCCAACTGGATTATAACAGAATAGACATAAATAACTAAAACACCTAAGATGAATATAGACAATGTAAAATCACAAATGAGGAAGGGCATGTTGGAATACTGCATTTTGCTTCTTTTAAGTAAAAAGAAAGCATATGCATCAGATATAATACGTCATTTCAAAGATGCTCATCTTATTGTAGTTGAAGGAACACTATATCCTCTTTTAACTCGTCTGAAAAATGATGGTTTATTGTCTTACGAATGGGAAGAGTCGTCGCAAGGACCTCCTCGCAAATATTACACAATTACAGCAGACGGGAGAAAAGCCTTATATGAACTACAAGCAAGTTGGGACGAATTAAGTAATACGGTAAATCACATTGTTAACCTTTAAACAAAAACTATAATGAAGAAAACTTTAACAATCAACCTTAATGGTATTGTTTTTAATATTGACGAAGATGCATACTCATTGCTAAATGAATATATTAATAATTTAAATCATGCATTCTCAAACAACGAAGACAGAGAAGAGATTATCTCTGATATTGAAGCTGGAATATGTGAAATTCTATCTGAGAAAATAACAAGTAATAGGAATGTTATAAATTTGAAAGATATTGAAGAAATTATCACTCGTATGGGAAGACCCGAAGAGTTTGAAATCGGAGATAATGAAAATTCACTTTATAAAGGAAATTACAAACAAAACCTCAATGTTGTTCCACCTCCGTTTGTAAGCAAACCAAAGAAATTATTTCGTAATCCGTTAGATAAAATGCTTGGTGGAGTATGCTCGGGCATTGGCGTATATCTCAATATTGATTCAACATGGGTTAGATTAATTTTTATATGTATTTGCTTATTAACAATAACATTTGCTGTTGGAGCATATATTATTTTGTGGATTATTCTTCCCGAAGCAAAAAATGCTACAGATAAGTTGGCTATGACAGGAGAAATTCCAACGATTGAAAATATAGGAAAGACTGTTAAAACCACATTCGAAAAAACATCTGATACTTCTCAACAATCATTGCCAAACGATTCTAAAGAGAATAATGGATTCAAAAAAGTGGCAAACAGATTTTTTTCTGTCCTTGTGTCAATTTTCAAAGTTATTGCAATAGGTATCGGAATCATATGTATTCCTATTGTCTTTGCTCTTGCTTTAGCTTTGATTGTTTGTATCTTTACATTAATAATTTTTTCTGTTGGACAAGGAACAATGGTTTTTAATTCTCTACCAATCAGTTGGGGACCTGAACCTATACTTAGTCTATTAGTCGCTGTCGGATTAATATTAGTCATTATGATACCTCTAATATTTCTATCTTATGTTATCCTTAAATCATCATTGAAAATTAATATGCCTGAGACAATTAAATGGATATTTATTATATTATTAATTGTAGGATTTCTGATGAGTGGTATTTCTATCGGACTTTTGACACAACATATATAAAGAGGTCAGACATAGTGTCGACCAAAATTCGATTCATTTTTTTGTGTAACTCTATTTCATTGTGATATAATAATTGCATCAAAGGAGGTAATCATTAAGACCCTCCTTTTTTTGTGTATTCAAATTTCCGGGGGAATTTTAATAATTTAAGTATTGAAAAGTATGTTTTAGCAAATAAAACCATTAAAAAACAATTATTTTCACAATTTTTGTTCGCTATTCAAATTTAAAGTATTATATTTGCGTAGAATTTATTATAACCTAAATAAACAACATTTTTTTATCATGAAAAAAGTACATAATTTTAATGCAGGACCATGTGTTCTACCACGTCAAGCAGTTGAATCTGCAATTGAAGCAATCCGTGATTTTGACAACACCGGTATCGGTATCTTGGAAATTTCTCACCGTACTCCGGGTTGGGAAAGAATTATGGCAGAAACAGTTGAATTGTGGCGTGAATTATTGAACATACCTGAAAACTATGAAGTATTGTTCTTAGGTGGTGGTGCATCAACACAATTCTTCCATTTGCCAGCAAACCTACTTGAAAAGAAAGCAGCATATCTTCAAACAGGTGTTTGGGCTAAAAAAGCTGCTAAAGAAGCAAAATTCTATGGAGAAGTTGAAATTGTAGCATCTTCTGAAGACAAAACTTATTCATATATTCCAAAAGATTATGTAATTCCTACAGATGCAGATTATTTCCATATTACAACAAACAATACAATTTACGGAACAGAAATTCGCCACGACATTGATTGCCCAATCAATTTAGTTGCAGATATGTCATCAGACATCATGAGCCGTCCTGTTGATGTGTCTAAATATGCTGTTATCTATGGTGGTGCTCAAAAGAATGTGGGACCTGCAGGTGTTACTTTTGTTATCGTTCGCAAAGACCTTCTTGGAAAAGTTACACGTCCACTTCAAACAATGGTAGACTATCGCACACATGCAGCTGAAGAAGCACGCAATAAATCAATGTTCAATACTCCACCGGTATTCCCTATTTTCGTAATGCACGAAACATTAAAATGGGTTAAAGAGATGGGTGGTGTTGAAGCAATGAATAAACTAAATGTTGCTAAGGCTGATCTTCTTTACAATGAAATCGATCGTAATAAAATGTTTGTTGGAACAGCTGCTAAAGAAGACCGTTCAATCATGAACGTATGTTTCGTTATGGCAGAAGAATATAAAGATAAAGAAGCTGATTTCATGGCATTCGCAAAAGAAAGAGGTATGGTTGGTATTAAAGGACACCGTTCAGTTGGTGGTTTCCGTGCATCAATCTATAATGCTTGTCCAATGGAATCTGTTGAAGCACTTGTTGCTTGCATGAAAGAGTTCGAAGCTCAATATTAATTTAAATTAACAATAAAATAATAAGGGGCAGGTTAATCCCTGCTCCTATTTTACAATAAAGACATTAAGAAATGAAAATATTAGTATTTACAGAAAAACCATTTGCTGCAGCTGCAGCAAAAGCAATTTCTGATGCAATAGTTGCTTCAGGTAATGAAATAGCACTTGTTGAAAAGGGTAATCGCGATGATTTGTTGAAAGCAGTTGCCGATGCTGAAGGATTAATCGTTCGTAGTGATGTTATTGATCGTGAAGTTATCGAAAATGCACCAAAATTGAAAGTTATCGTTCGTGCAGGTGCTGGTTATGATAACATTGACCTCCAAGCTGCTACAGACCATAATATTTGTGTTATGAACACACCTGGTCAAAACTCAAATGCAGTTGCTGAATTAGTCTTTGGAATGACTGTTATGATGGTAAGAAATCTTTATAACGGCACATCAGGTACTGAATTGAAAGATAAGTCTCTTGGCATCTATGCATTTGGTCAAGTTGGTCGCAATGTTGCTCGTATTGCTAAAGGATTCGATATGAATGTAGAAGCTCTTGACGTATTCGTTCCAGATGAATCAATTGAAGCAGCAGGTGTTAAACCTCTTCACGATGTAAAAGAACTTTTCTCTCGCAATCAATTTGTGTCTCTTCATATTCCTGCAACTCCTCAAACAAAAAAATCTATAGGTTATGATTTGACTATGTTGATGCCAAAGAATGGTGTACTTATCAACACAGCTCGTAAAGAAGTTATCGATGAAGAAGGCTTGATGAAAGCAATGGAAGAACGTGCTGATATTCGTTATGTATCAGATATTAAACCTGATGCTGCTGCTGAATTTGAAGCTAAATTCCCAGGACGTGTGTTCTTTACACCGAAGAAAATGGGTGCTCAAACTGCTGAAGCAAACTTCAATGCAGGTGTTGCTGCTGCTGAGCAATCTATCGCTTATTTGAAAGATGGTTGGAACAAATTCCAAGTTAATAAAAAATAAGTAGTTGTATCTAATTAATACCATAAAAAAAGAATCGGTTTTATGCCGATTCTTTTTGTTTATTTTAATTTGGCTGCATATAGTTACTTTAATTCAAGTCTGACTACATTTTCAACATGATGCGTGTGGGGGAACATGTCGACAGGTTGTACGGCGGTAACTCTATATTTTGCATCAAGAAGAGATATATCTCGAGCTTGCGTTGCAGGATTACAACTTACATATACAAGCAGCTTTGGTTCAGCATTCAAAATAACCTTGATCACATCATCGTGCATTCCGGCTCTTGGAGGGTCAATAATCATTATATCCGGGCGACCATGTTGTGCAATGAAATCATCAGTAAGAATATCTTTCATATCGCCTGCATAAAATAATGTATTATCGATATTATTTACTGTTGAATTTAATTTTGCATCTTCAATTGCTTCGGGAACATACTCTATACCAATTACTTGTCGACATTTTTTTGCGACAAAATTAGCAATTGTGCCTGTACCGGTATATAGATCATATAACAAAGGTTTGTTTTCTTCGTCAATATCTTTATCTAATCCGGCAAAACTGCGTGTCACCTTATATAATTCGTAAGCTTGCAAAGAGTTAGTCTGGTAGAAAGATTTTGCATTAACCCTGAAATGCAAGCCTTCCATTTCTTCATTTATATATTCACGTCCACTGAATATGTTAATTTCTTGGTCTCCAATAGTATCGTTAACTTTAAGATTAACAACGTAAAGAAGAGACGTAATCATAGAGAACTCAGACTTCAATTCAGTCATCAATTTATCAATCTCTCTATTGTTGTTTTCTCCAAAGACCACACATACCATTATTTCACCAGTTGATGCAATCCTAATCATCAATGTTCTTAAAAATCCATTTTGGGCTTTTAAGTCATAAAAACTGAGTCCATTATTTTCTGCATACTCATAGAGCCAATTTCTAATTTTATCACCTAACTCGTCTTGCAAATGGCATTGATTAATATGCAACACTTTATCGAAGGCACCAGGGATATGAAAACCTAAAGCATTACAACTGTCAGCAAATTCGTTTCCACTATTTATTTCCTCCCAAGTTCTCCATTTTTTATTGGAAAACGTATATTCCATCTTATTGCGATATCTCCAAATATTTTTAGAGCCTAAAATTGGTGAAATGTCAGGCAACTCTACTTTCGCAATACGTTGCAATGCATCTACGACTTGTTGCTGTTTGCAACTAATCTGATAGGAGTAAGGGAGGTGTTGCCACTTGCAACCCCCACAAGTGCCGAAATGCGAGCATATAGGGATTTCCCGAATATCAGACTCTTTTACGAAAGACGTAATATGAGCTTCAGCCCAATTTTTCTTCTTTTTATCAACCTTAATATTAACAACATCACCGGGAGCACCGTATGGTATAAAAATGACAAGTTGCTCATCATTATTATCATTGTTTACGGCTACTTTAGCGATGGATTTTCCTTCAGCAGCGACACCTGAAATTTCAATATTCTGAAGTTCAGGTAGCATTTTACGTTTTCTTGCCATATGAATCACCTAAATTTTGTGCAAAATTACGTTTTTTTCGGCATTTTTCACTATATTTGCACCCGAAAATCAAAAAGTCGAAATATATTATTCTATCGGCAACCTTAATTTTGATTATAAATTAAAAGTTTTATTATAAATTTTATATCCAATGACTAAAAAAGTTTATACATTCGGCGATGGAAAAGCTGAAGGTAATG
This sequence comes from uncultured Porphyromonadaceae bacterium, assembly GCA_937911575.1. GTDB lineage: Bacteria > Bacteroidota > Bacteroidia > Bacteroidales > Muribaculaceae > Lepagella. The sequence goes on from CALDPR010000031.1 coordinate 100,385, forward strand.
CAGGAATGAGAAATCTTCTTGGTGGTAAAGGTGCCAACCTTGCAGAGATGAACCTTTTAGGAATGCCGGTTCCTCCGGGATTTACAATTACAACAGAAGTTTGTACTGAATATACCAAATTAGGTCGTGAAGCAGTTGTTGCATCAATAAAAGAAGATGTAGAAAAAGCAATTAAACACGTAGAATCATTAACAGGCAAAAGTTTTGACAATCCTTCAAATCCTCTATTGGTATCAGTGCGTTCAGGAGCTCGTGCTTCAATGCCGGGTATGATGGATACAGTTCTTAATTTAGGTATGAATGATGCCACTGTTGCATCACTTGCCGAAAAGAGTGGCAATCCTCGTTTTGCTTGGGATAGTTATCGTCGTTTTGTTCAAATGTATGGTGATGTTGTGCTTGGTATGAAGCCAAAGAGCAAAACAGACATCGATCCATTTGAAGAAATCATGGATAAAGTAAAAGAAGAAAAAGGGGTAAAATTCGATAATGAACTTGAAGTTGAAGACCTTAAAGAATTGGTAAAACGCTTTAAAGCAGCAGTTCTTGACTTCACAGGTAAAGATTTCCCTGATTCAGCATGGGAACAACTTTGGGGTGGTATATGTGCTGTATTTGACAGTTGGATGAATGAACGTGCTATCCTTTATCGTCGCATGAATCAAATCCCTGAAGAATGGGGAACAGCTGTAAACGTTCAAGCAATGGTATATGGTAACATGGGCGACAATTCAGCTACAGGTGTTGCATTTAGCCGTGATGCAGCAACTGGCGAAAACATCTTCACAGGTGAATACCTTATCAATGCACAAGGTGAAGACGTAGTTGCCGGTATCCGTACACCACAACAAATCACAGTAGAAGGTTCACGTCGTTGGGCAGCACTTCAAGGCATCAGCGAAGAAGAACGTGCTTCAAAATATCCATCTCTTGAAGAATCAATGCCGGAACTTGCTAAAGAACTAATAGCCATTTCAAATCGTTTGGAAGACTACTATAAAGATATGCAAGATATGGAGTTCACTATCCAAGATGGAAAACTTTGGATGCTCCAAACTCGTAATGGTAAACGCACAGGTGCAGCAATGGTAAGAATAGCAATGGAACTTCTTCGTGCCGGTGTTATTGACGAAAAAACTGCATTGATGAGAATGGAACCACAAAAACTTGATGAACTTCTTCACCCTGTTTTTGATAAAGAAGCTCTTAAAGGTGCTAAAGTGGCTGCTAAAGGTCTACCGGCTTCTCCTGGTGCTGCAACCGGTCAAATCGTGTTCCAAGCAGACGATGCTGAAGCATGGGCTGAAAACAAGAAGAAAGTGGTTCTTGTACGTATTGAGACATCACCTGAAGACCTTCGTGGTATGGCAGTTGCCCAAGGCATCTTGACAATGCGTGGTGGTATGACATCTCACGCTGCTGTAGTTGCTCGTGGTATGGGTAAATGCTGTGTTTCTGGTGCAGGCGACATCATTATTGACTATAAAGAGAAAACTCTTGAAATGAATGGTAAAGTTTACCATGAAGGAGATTGGATTTCATTAAATGGATCTAATGGTGATGTTTATGATGGTCAAGTGCCTACTACTGATCCTGAGCTTGATGGCGACTTTGGTGCAATCATGGATCTTGCAGCTAAATACACAAAAACATTAGTACGCACAAATGCCGATTCTCCTCGCGATGCTAAACAAGCACGTCACTTCGGAGCTCAAGGTATTGGTCTTTGCCGCACTGAACATATGTTCTTTGAAGGTGATCGTATCAAATCCGTACGTGAAATGATTCTTGCAAGTGATGAAGCAGGACGCAGAGTTGCTCTTGCAAAACTTCTTCCTATGCAACGTGGCGACTTTGAAGGTATCTTTGAAGCAATGGACGGATATGGTGTAACAGTGCGTTTGCTTGACCCACCGTTGCATGAATTCGTGCCTCACACAGAAGTTGCTCAAAAAGAACTTGCTGATGAAATAGGTTTGACTCTCGAAGAAGTTAAAAACAAAGTAGAAAGCCTTGCAGAGTTCAATCCAATGCTTGGTCATCGTGGTTGCCGTCTTGGTATCACATATCCTGAAATTACAGAAATGCAAACACGTGCTATCATTGAGGCTGCTCTCAACTGCAAAGCTCGTGGCATCGACGTTCACCCTGAAATTATGGTTCCTCTTGTTGGTACGCTCAAAGAACTTCAAAACCAAGCAAATGTGATCAACACCACAGCAGCAAAAGTGTTTGAAGAAAGAGGCGAAACAGTTGAATATAAAGTTGGTACAATGATTGAAGTTCCACGTGCAGCTCTAACAGCAAACGAAATTGCACAAGTTGCAGACTTCTTCTCATTCGGAACAAACGACTTGACACAAATGACATTCGGATATTCTCGCGACGATGCTCCTAAATTCTTGAAATTCTACAAAGAAATGGGTATCTTGAAAGTTGATCCGTTTGAAGTACTTGACCAAGAAGGTGTAGGTCAATTAGTACGCATGGGTGTTGAAAAAGGTCGTGCAACAAAACCGGAATTAAAAGTTGGTATCTGTGGCGAACATGGTGGCGAACCGGCATCTGTTAAGTTCTGTGCTAACCTTGGCATGAACTACGTAAGTTGCTCTCCATTCCGTGTGCCTATCGCACGTGTAGCTGCTGCACAGGCTGCAATTGAATAATATTTCTAAAAATCAAATATGCAGACTGCTTGGCTCATTGTCAAGCAGTCTCTTTTTTATATTATTAGGCCAATATGCCAACTGATATAATTAGCCCTAAGCCAATTTCTTTTTCTTCCTATTTCTTGATAATTAAAAAATAATATGTAAAAAATTGTTTAGTTCTGAAAATGTTTGTATATTTGTAGAGATAATGATAGAGTTCATTATCCGCATATTGCACAACAATGTTTTGTGGCATATAATATTAAAAAAAGAAAGCGTTTCGTTTGATCCTTTAGCGGAAATTCGCCAAAATTTTTATAACAAAGGGAATAACGGCAAAGACGCTCATACTTGTCGTATATTGACCACTCCCAGACAAGGGGTATCGATATATCGATAAGGCGTGGGAGTGGCTGTTTATTTTTGTTAGGGCGTTTGGCGATGCCTCCGTTAAGATAAACCGAGATTGTCCCGCGTCTTTCTTTATTGTATTAAAAAAATGCCAACTCGGGATATTGGTTAAGAAAGACTTCTAATCAACTAAAAATATTTAATATGAACAGACGTAGTCTTTTTCAAAAGGGTGCAATAGCAGTAGCTACGCTCCTTATCGCCGGCAGTGGAATTGCTGTCGCTGTCGATAGAAACAATGAAGATGAAGTTGTAAAATTAGATTCCCGAGCATCTCGATTCAACTATCGTCAAAACGAGGTATTGATAAAATTCAAAACTTCGAGTGGTGTTTCGATGCGAAAAAGCAAATCAGGAAAATTTACAACATCGGGTGTGAATGGAGTAGATGCGTTAATGCAGCAAATTGGTGCTGAAACGGTCGACGAATTGATGCCACTAACAGGTGCCGACGTGTCACGTCGCCAATCAAGAGCTATATCAGGTCAGATGGTTGTCAATAGCGACCTTTCCAAACTTTATCGCATTCGCTTCGATGTTTCGAAAGTCAGTTCAGTGCATGAAGTGATCGAATTGATCAAGCAATCTGAAGATGTGGAATATGCCGAACCTAACTATTTGATCTATTCGTTAGGGAATAATGGCAACGATAACGGTAACAATAACGGCAACGGCAATAACAATGGCAACAACTTTGAGGAAGAGCCTCTCTACTCTCAGCAATGGGGTATCCAAGAGGTCAATTTGCACCAATTATGGAAGATGCCTACTATTACAGAAGAACGACCAATCATAGGAATCCTCGACACCGGTGTCGACATCAATCATGCCGATCTTTTCGACAATATCTGGACAAACCCTACGGAGGCATCAGGAGCTGAAGATGCCGACGACGACGGCAATGGATTCACCGACGACCTCCATGGATGGGATTTTGTCAATCAGACAGGTCGCATCGGTGATTGGAACGGACATGGCACTCACTGTGCCGGTATAGCAGCCGGAGTGGGGAAAAATGGCAAAGGTATTTCGGGAGCAAACCCCGATGCATTGATTATGCCTGTAACAGTTATGCAAAGCGATGGTGTCGGAGATATAGCGACATTGATTAAAGGTATCGACTATGCTGTTGCCAATGGTGCAACAGTGTTGAACATGAGTCTCGGCACATATGCCGAATCAATGGCTTTGGAGCAAGCCCTTGCAAAAGCATATCAGAAAGCAGTGCTTGTGGCTGCTGCCGGCAATGATGGCAGATGCATCTATAATCATTTATGTTCTAATCCGGTAACAGGACAAATATTAATAGGAGCACCTTCTTTTCCTGCAGCTTATAATTTTGTGCTTGGTGTGATGGCATCAGGTAAAAATGGTCTCACCTCTTGGAGCAACTATGATGAAGATGGTCCAATCTATTCTGCATATTCTGAAGAGAAACTATATAACTATGAGCTGATGGCACCGGGCCAAACAATAATATCCACATTCCTAAATGGTCAATATCGTGAATTGAATGGCACGTCGATGGCTACTCCATTGGTTGCGGGAGCAGTGAGCCGACTTATCCAATGCAAAGATTACGGCAACAAAGAGATACTCTTTGGAGACTTGATTCACTCCACTACAAAGAATGGCAATGTCGATTTCCTTGCTGCTTATAATATATCAGACGAGCATCGTCAACCTACACTCCATCATATCTCCAATCTTCTTGATGATGTCGAAGGTGGCGATGGTGATGGTCGTGCCGATGCCGGTGAGACAATCAAGCTCTATCCTACCCTTCGCAATGACTGGGGTAACGCAATGAACATTCGTATCACTCTCGAAATGGGAGAAAATGAAGATGCTTCACTTATTGAGTTCATAACCAACGATGTAGAGTTTGGCAACAACCTTAGCAGCTACGCCAAAAGCAAGAGTGTGAATCCGATTGTTTTTAAACTCAGAGACGATGTGGTAGATGGCAGACATATAAAACTACGTTTGCGTGCCACATGCGATAACATTACTTCAGAGATGATTCAAGACTTCGTCATTACAGCAGAAAATGGTGTTGAAATCGGAGGATTAATAGACAAAGATCTAACTCTCTATCCAAATGTGCATTATATTGTAACAAAATCACTTGCAGTGCCAGACGGAGTAAAACTGACAATACTGCCAGGCACAGTTCTCAGATTCAGAGAAAACACCGGACTTTCTGTAGCAGAGAATGCTATCCTTGAGTGTGTTGGTGAACCCGGAAACATGATTTCATTCATAATTGAAGGTAATTATTGTAGGTTTAATGCAGAAAGTTATACCTCAGAAGTTTTTAATCATCCAATTAAATATGTTATTATAGATTTTCAGGGAAATTCCATATCTTCTGAATTTAGAATCCCACTAGATAATTGTATATTAAAAAGTTGTAATCCTAGTGTTGGACTAAATTCAATCTATTTTTATAATTCTAATATTATAAATAATATTTGTAGTATATGGAGTGATGATAGAACTATTTATATATCAAATAATTGTACAGACCAAAAAAATAATTATGCAAATAACAGATCCATTAGGACTTATTTTGATGCAAGCGATGCGCCCAGAATAAATAGCCGTAGTTGTAAAAATAACTATTATAATTTTCAAAATGGAGATTTTATTGAAGCATGCACGTATAGACCTTCAACACCTAATTTATTAACATTTGAAGAACCTAATTATTATGGAACAGGACGTGAAGATATTGCTCGTCAAAGAATTAGAGATCTGGAGAATCCTTTCTACCCATATGGTTTTGGGAAAGTTGATTTATCAAATATGCTAAAGGCTCCACATCCGGAAGCTCACGGAGTGGTTTGGAAAGTTGTGGTGAATGGCTACGATGCACAAGATGAATATGAGTTGCTACCTCCACTTGGTGTGGGCAGACATAAGTTTGAGGTATATTTCAATCGCCCAATGAACAAGGGAAAAGTACCAATGATCGCTATGGGAGTTCGCCCACCATATACTCAAACGGCAATTTCAGAAGAGGGAGAATGGAATGACGAGGGGACAGTCTATACGGCTTATCTGACAATCGACGGGCATGAAGCTATCGACGGAGTGAATCGTATCTACGTTGCCGAGGCAGAAGATGATGAGTATTTCGAAATACCATATGAAAATTATCGTTTCAATGTCAATGTGCAATCAGCAGGAGCGATGTCGGAAGGTTTTATGGCAGAGGCAGGACTTGGTAAGGTTAACCTTACATGGGAAAATCCGGAAGAGAACTTCGACGATATGCTCGGCTACAATCTTTATCGCTACTCACTGAACGGAGAGGCTGCATCAGACACAATTCGTATTAACAACACACTGCTTATGCCTGAAGAGACCACATACACCGACTTTGACGTCGTTCCGGGAGAGACATATTGCTACTACTATAAGGTGCTACGCACAAGCATGACTGAGAACTCGCCTTCGAAGATAGTGGCAGCAACACCATTAACAGCTGCAAAAGGAGATGCCAACGGTTCGATGAGTGTTGATGTTGCCGATGTGGTAACAGAAGTGGCTTATATGACTAATCAAAATCCACAGCCATTCATTTTTGAGGCGGCAGATGTGAATGTAGACTTGTCGATCAACGTGCTTGACGTTGTCGGCACAGTGAATATCATCAGAAACCCGAATGTTGCAGAGATGGCATCAATCAACAGTACAGCGACCTATATGGTTGAAGATGGTGTGCTATATGTAGACTCTCCGGTTGCTCTCGGTGGTGTTCAGTTCCGACTTGCAGCAACAAAAGAAGCCGAGTTTACGGTGCTTGAAGCATTAGAAGCATTTGAGGTTGTGAAAGACTACAACGAAGAAAATGGCTGGCTGATCATGGCTTACTCAATGAGTGGCAAAAACATCGAATCAGGTAAACACGCTTTGTTAAGAATAGGAACAGCATCAGTAACTGAGGCAATCTTCTCAGATACAAAAGGACAAAATGTGATGGCAATAAGTGGTGACGTAACCGGCATCGGAGCAATAGAAGCAATGCAGATGCAAATGCCATATCCTAATCCATTCCACGACGTATTGAACATACCTTACGTCATCGGTCAAGAGGGAAGCCATGATGTAGGAATCAGAATAAGCACACCTGATGGGTTGACAGTGGCAACGCACACAGCAAAATGCGATTTCGGTTACTATAATTACGCATGGCGTCCGGCATCACATCTCAATAGTGGTATCTACTTCGTAACACTTTATGTAGATGATAGATTAATGCAGACAGTCAGAGTAATCTATAAGAAATAACAAAAACTAACTACGTCTATGATAAAACGAGTCATAACGTTGCTAATGGTGGTGGGAACAATGCTCACCACCTTTGCGACAAATAAAATAAACATCTCCACATCGAGTGGGGAGCCGGGTAATCATATAAATATCGATGTCGGATTGGAGAATGATAGCGAAGCAGTGGTTGTCGATCTGCTGATTCCTCTTGTAGATAAGCAACTGACATATGTCGACGGCTCATGCACACTCAACAGTGAGCGAATCAACGGACATCAAGTGCAGGCAGCAGAGACTGATGAAGGGCTGCGAATTGTGGTCTACAGTGTGTCGCTGAATCCATTTGTCGGAAACAGTGGGCAACTTTTAAGCTTTAAATTGAAACTTGGAAAAGATCCACAAAGATATCCACTTGAATGTAGAGCAATCGTCGGCGACGCTAACGGCAACAGCCTCGAAACGTCAACAACAGCCGGTGAGGTAACAATCCTTGCTCCCGAGTTGACAATCCTCACTCCGGAGATAGATTTCGGACATATCCCGATCAGAAGCGACTATTCGGCATCTGTAAGAATAAAGAATACGGGTACAACTGATTTGGAACTTAATGATTATATTTTTTCAGCAGCTGAATTTACAGCAAAATCGACAATATTCACACTGCACCCCGACCAAACACAAAACATTGAAATCAACTACCACCCTATCACACGTGGAGCAGTTTCAGAGACGATGCAGATTGCGTCGAATGCCGTTAATGGAATACAGAAAGTTGGTTTAGTGGCAGATCCGTTTTCGGTCAATGAATTGCATGTCGGCAAAGTATCCGGCATTTCAGATGAAGAAGTAACCATCTCATTGACAATGAATAATCTGGAGCCAATAGTCGGAATGCAATGTTCATTCATGTTGCCGGAAGAATTGGAATATGTGGAAAATAGTTTTTCAACTACTGTTCGCAGCTCAGGACTTACGCCAACAGCGACATTGAGAGGGAATGAACTGACACTTATTCTCTATTCAATCAACAATGCAGAGATAAGTGGAAACGATGGAGAGATAGCTACGTTTAAACTTCGATTGAATGGACGCACCGGATATTATTATCTATATCCACGAAATGTGATTTTAAGTAATCTTTCAATTGAAAATATGGTTTCTGCCACATCAAATGGCTATGTCCATATCCAAAGCCCTAAACTCTCATGCAGTTCGGAACTTGATATGGGTCATTCGCCGATTACCGAGCCTGCAGAAGCTAAATTTTCACTATATAACGATAGTAACATACCATTGACAATAGAAAAAGTGGCATTCTTATCGGAAGGTTATAGTTCGGAAGATCAATTCCCGATAGTAATCGGAGGAAGAGAAACGTATGAGCTTTCTGTTAGATATCTGCCACAAATAAGGGGCAAGCACTCAACAACAATGAATATCTACTCCAATGACCCAAATAATCGAATGAAATCTGTTACTGTCAAGGGAGAAATCTACGAACCGAATAATCTGAGCGTCAGAAGCGAGGCAGATCCCGATGGGTGCAATATGATAATCTCACTTGATAACTATACGGATATTGTTGCCTTGCAGATGGATATAAGCTGGTTGTCGTCGATGTCAACCGATGCCACTAAATTACAATTAAGCGACCGTTTAGCAGGTTTATCGGCAACAATTTCAGATTTTGGAAGTGGTGTGTATAGAGTAATTATCTATTCACTTAATAACACATCAATTTCGGGCAATGAAGGAGAGATATTCAGACTGAAATATATAGGCAGCGATTATGTGAATACGGAATTGAAGGTCAGCAATATTGTCATCAGTAATTCAACAAGTGTAAATATGGCATCGCAGACTGAACTAACCTATCAAGTTCCTCCGACGCTTGCAGAGTCAATTACACTTAACGAGACTGAAATCACACTTAAAGCGACAGATAAAGCAACATTGACAGCGACTGTGCTTCCGGAGTTGACAACAGACAAATCAGTTATCTGGACGTCATCAAATGAATCTGTGGCAGAAGTTGATACGAACGGCGTAGTAACAGCAATCGCAGTTGGCGAAGCAACAATCACAGCGACAACGACCGATGGCACTAACCTATCGGCTACATGTAAGGTAGTCGTTGAACCGACGCTTGCAGAGTCAATTACACTTAACGAGACTGAAATCACACTGCTGTCAGATGAAATGTTTGCCCTTCAAGCCATCGTGGTGCCAAATACAGCGACCAATAAGAAAGTGGAATGGCAATCATTGAATGAAGAAGTTGCAGTAATTGATCAGAATGGTATCGTAACTGCAATAGGACGTGGAACAACTATTATTACAGCAACCACACTTGATGGCACAAACTTATCAGCAAAGTGTAAAGTAACGGTTAAGGCAATGACTGCCCCTGTGAAAGGCGTGGTTGAAAGTGGTGTGAACGGATATATCAATTATAATGAAGCTGTTCACACATGGGCAGAAACATTTTCATTCACAGTCTATACAAGCGAGAACAATAATGCTGCCTTTACGGCCGAATTGAGTTCATTGCCAAGTAGTTTTACCTCTATTGAAGCGATTGTCAATGAATCACACATATCAGAATTAGTAAGTGAAGATAATAAATATTTCAAAGGTCAAACCTATGAGGAATATGCAGATCATTCCATAATCAGATTCAAATTCAGAATCACTTACGGGACAATATCAATTGAAACTGAAACATTTGAATATCAGATAGCAGGAGACTCATTAGTGAAGATTGAAAATATTGTTACAGCTGATTTCTACGTTAAAGTTGAGGGAAATGATATTGTGGTTTGCAAAGCACCTGTAGGAAGCCAAATATTTGTCTACTCTATTAACGGACAACAGATAGCAGCAAAAGAGGTTACAGATACTAATACAAGCATAACAGCACAGATAAAAGGTGTCTATCTTGTAAAAGTGGGGACCAATACTTGTAAAGTGTTTGTTAAGTGAGAATGATTAGAGATAGTAAAAGAGGGCAACTAATTAAGTTGCCCTCTTTAAGTATTAGTTTAATTTAACTCCTTTATAGAAGTGATATTGAACGCTTAATGAAATTATTCAAAGCTTCACCTTTTAATAGATTACTTTGAAGAAGAGCTAAGTCAATTACTTGACGTATCAATGGATTAGAAGAAGCATATTCAGAGATCAATTTTTCTTCTTTATCTCTTAGAGATTTGACTTCCGCTTCTTTGTCGGAACAATCAATTGTTTCTTTCTTTTCCTCAGCAGTTTTTCTAGCGTCTTCAATTTCTTTGTTTAATTGATCTATATTATTCTTGATTGGAGAAATTTCATTTTCCAACTTATTGAGTGCATCTGAAATAATCTTCTTAACAGATGATTGTTCGGTGTTAATAACTAACGAGTAATTGTCGGGCATCTCACCATAGAAACTCATCGATGGTTGCATTGCAGCCATATCTTTCATACGACGCATAAATTCATTTTGAATAATGGTTGCCGGTGTGTCATTTCCTTCCATTTGTTCAAGTTGAACAATGAATTCAGCATTGTCAACTTTTGATATTTGAGATTTAAACAGATGAGAAAGAATTTCTGCTTGAAAATCAGAGAGGGAAGAAGATTTTTTGTCTTCTTTGACAATCAATCGATCAATAATATCTGAATCTACACGTACGAATCGAGATTTTTCAAGTTTCTGTTCAACCATTCCAATGAAGTGATTGTCTAATTGCCCGTCCATCAACAATACGCTATACCCCTTGTCTTTAGCTGCTTGAATGAAAGAGTATTCATCTTCTAAATTATTGGCATATAGGTATATAAGATTATTATCTTTATCTGTTTGTTGAACTTTTATCAGAGTCTTATATTCTTCGAAAGTAAAATATTTATTATCTACATCTTTCAATAATGAGAACTTTATTGCGGAGTCATAGAATTTGTTGTCGGTCAACATTCCATATTCAATGAAAACTTTAATATCGTCCCATTTTTCTTCAAAAGACTTCCTGTCGTCTTTGAACATTTTATCCAAACGTTCAGCTACTTTTTTTGAGATATAAGATGAAATCTTCTTTACTTGGGTATCAGATTGCAGATATGAACGAGAAACATTCAGTGGTATATCAGGAGAATCAATTACTCCTTGCATAAGCATCATAAATTCGGGGACTACACCTTCAACTTGGTCAGTTACAAAAACCTGATTACAGTATAGTTGAATTTTGTTTCTCTGAATATCTATATTATTCTTTATTTTAGGGAAATATAAAATCCCGGTTAGAGTGAAAGGGTAATCAACATTGAGGTGTATCCAAAACATTGGGTCTTCCATACCCGGCATCAGCTCATGATAAAAATTAAGATAATCTTCATCTTTTAAGTCAGCTGGTTTTTTAGTCCAAAGAGGTTCTACATCGTTGATAATCTTATCTTTATCAGTATCAACATATTTACCGTCTTTCCATTCTTGTTCTTTGCCACTTACAACCTTTACAGGAAGGAATCGGCAATATTTTTTCAATAAGCCATCAATTTTTGATTGCTCCAAAAACTCTTTGCTATCGTCATCTAAATAAAGAATTATATCAGTCCCTCTCTCCTTTTTATCAGTTTCAACAAGTGTAAATTCCGGAGAGCCATCACACGACCATTTAACAGCTTTAGCATTATCTTTGTATGATAAAGAAATGATTTCAACTTTTTTGGATACCATGAATGCAGAATAGAAACCGAGTCCAAAATGTCCGATAATCGAATTTGCAGAATCTTTGTATTTTTCAAGAAATTCTTCAGCACCGGAAAATGCTATTTGATTGATATATTTATCAATATCATCAGCGTCCATGCCTATTCCATGGTCTGATACTGTTAATGTTCCTGCATCTTTATCAATGCTAACTTTTACCTTGAGTTCTCCTAATTCACCTTTGTATTCACCAAAAGCAGATAACGTTTTTAACTTTTGAGTAGCATCAATAGCGTTACTAACTAATTCACGAAGAAAAATTTCATGATCACTATAAAGAAATTTTTTAATTACGGGGAAAATATTTTCAGTAGTAACCCCAATCTTTCCTGTTACCATAATATAAAATTTTATTTAAAAATCAATAGACAAATTTTGTGCCAATATTGTTTTTGGGAATATTGTTAAAATATTGTATTCTCTATAAGTAGAATTTATAATTTATGGATTTTTGTTTGCCTCTAATAAATTAGAGAGTATATTATAAGTCAGAATTGATAGTCATCTCAGAAAATTATATAATGTAATTATGTTATCTCTATGATTTTTATTAACTTTGCAAAGGTGAACAATAGTTTACCTTTATGTATAGATTAATAATTTTAAAAAAATAAATATGAATTTCAACAGAAAATTTAAACTCACGTTAGCATTGCTATCAGTAGTTGTTCTTTCAAGCTGTAGTGGAGAGCAACAAGAAACAGTACAAATTCCTGAATTTGAGGTTTTGACAGTTAGTCAAGAAGATGCCATTCTTGAAACAGCAATACCGGCAACATTACATGGCAAAAATGATGTAGAGATACGACCACAAATCTCCGGATTTCTTACAAAAGTAAATGTTAAGGAAGGTCAAAAAGTAAATAAAGGACAAACATTGTTTACAATCGATCAAGTTGAATTGCAAGCAGCTGTTAATTCTGCCCAAGCAGCAGTAGAAGTTGCAAGAGCGAATGTCAATACTGCAAGAACAAATATGCAAAATGATAAAATATTATATGACAAAAATATAATAAGTGCATCGGCCTTTCAGACAACACTCGACAAATTAAATGCAGCTCAAGCACAATTGAATCAAGCAGAAGCACAATTAGTAACAGCTCGTAAAAATTTATCATATACGATTGTATCAGCTCCGACATCGGGCATTGTAGGCACAATTACATACAAAGAGGGAGCTTTGGTTTCCCCTTCTACTTTGTTGACCATATTATCAAATAACAGCGATATAGAAGCATATTTTTCACTAAATGAAAAAGATATATTAAAACTAACTAATAACGGAGCACGCACACTAACTGAAGCGATGAACGATATGCCGGAAGTTTCTTTACGTCTTGCGAATGGAGAAATATATCCATTGAAAGGAAGAGTTATTTCAATATCGGGAGTATTGGACCCGTCAACTGGCAGTGCGACTGCGAAAGCATCTTTTTCGAATAAAGAAGGTGTGTTGAGAAGTGGAAATACAGGACAGATTTTAATACCAAATTTCACAAAAGATGCAATTATGATTCCACAAAACGCAACATATGAAGTTCAAAACTTAAAATTCTGTTATGTTGTAGGTGATTCATGTAAAGTTAGATCAACAGCAATAGAGGTATCCCCTATTAATGACGGTAAAAACTACATTGTTACAAAAGGTTTAAATGCCGGAGATGTAGTAGTAATAGAAGGGGTTGGTATATCTGTAAAAGATGGAATGGTTATTACACCAAAGAATAAAAACGAAAATAAAAAATAATCTTTAAAGCACAAAGGTTAAGACAATGAAAATAGCTACATTTATAAATAGACCCGTACTCTCAACCGTAATATCAATATTTATTGTTTTATTCGGTGTAATAGGTCTTACATCATTGCCTATTGAGCAATATCCTGATATAGCACCACCTACAATTAGTGTACAGACTACATATACAGGAGCTAATGCTCAAAGTGTATTAAACTCAGTTATTGCTCCTTTGGAAGAACAAATCAATGGTGCAGAAAATATGGACTATATGTTGTCATCTGCTGCAAATAATGGTACAGCTCAGATTAGTGTATATTTCAGACAAGGCACAGATCCGGACATGGCAGCTGTTGATGTTCAAAACAGAGTTGCAAAAGCATCAGGATATTTGCCGGCAGAAGTCAATCAGGTAGGTGTAATTACACAGAAAAAACAATCATCAATGTTGTTGATTGTAACATTAAACTCTGATAATAGTAAGTATTCTCAAGAGTTTATCGAGAACTATATGTCGATAAATATTATACCTCAAATCAAACGTGTATCCGGCGTTGGAGAAGCGATGCTTTTGGGAGCCGACTATTCAATGCGAATATGGTTAAAACCAGATGTAATGGCCCAATATGGCTTGATGCCAAGCGACATCACAGCTGTATTAGCTGAACAAAATATTGAAGCTGCTCCAGGTCAATTTGGAGAAAAAGGAGATCAGAGCTTTCAATATGTGATGCGATATAAAGGGCGTTTAGTTGAAGAAGTTGAATTCGAAGATATTGTAGTTCGAGCATCTTCAAATGGAGAAATATTGAAGTTGAAAGATGTTGCAGACATTGAATTAGGTAGACTAAGTTATGGTTTCAACAATAAAATTGATGGAGAAACAGGTTGCTCTGCAATTATATTTCAATCAGCAGGAAGTAATGCAACACAAGTTATCAATGATATTGTCGCTCAACTTGAACAATTCCAAGCAGAAGCTCCGGAAGGCATAAATATAGGAACTTCACTAAACACAAACGACTTCTTGTATGCGTCAATGCATGAAGTGGTAAAAACCTTGATTGAAGCATTCTTGCTTGTATTCTTAGTAGTGTTTATATTCCTTCAAGATTTTCGTTCGACAATTATCCCTGTAATAGCAATTCCGGTTGCACTTGTAGGTACATTCTTCTTAATGAAGTTGTTTGGATTTACACTTAACTTATTGACACTCGCTGCACTTGTCCTTGCTATTGCGATTGTTGTCGATGATGCGATAGTTGTAGTCGAGGCAGTTCATGCTAAATTAGATCAAGGCTATCACTCGGCAAAACAAGCGTCTATTGATGCGATGAATGAAATCACAAGTGCGTTGATATCAATTACTTTAGTAATGATGCTGGTATTTATTCCAGTTTCATTTATGAGCGGAACATCAGGTGTGTTTTATCGTCAATTTGGTTTGACAATGGCAATGTCAATTGCATTGTCTGCATTAAACGCATTAACATTGACTCCTGCTTTATGTGCATTATTCCTAAAACCACATATGGAAAAAACTGAAACGGGAGAAATGAAAGAAAAACAAACATTTCTTAAGAGGTTTTTTTATTGGTTTAATGTAATGTTTGATGCCTTGTTAAAGAAATACAAAAAGGCAACAGAATTTTTCATTAAAAGAAAATGGTTAAGTATGGGTGTTGTTGTAGCCTCAATTAGTCTTATGGTATGGCTTATGGCTATTACTCCTACGGCATTAGTTCCGGAAGAAGATACAGGAACAATAATGGGAGTTATTGATATGCCTCCTGCGACAGCACAAGAACGAACACAAGAGGTAGTAAGTATAGTTGATAGTATTGCCTCCACATATCCGGCGATTGAAACTCGTACGGCTATTACTGGATATAGTTTTATTGCAGGTCAAGGTAATTCATATGGTTCGTTGATTTTGAAGCTTAAACATTGGGACAATCGTGATTATAAGACAGAAAATGCAGATGCTATTTTAAAAAGCCTATCTCAACAAGTTAATTCTACAATTAAGAATGGACGCGTAATGTTTTTTAAGCCTCCTATGATTAGTGGTTATTCAGCAACGAATGGTTTTGATATAAAATTACAAGATAAAACTGGAGGTGATTTGAACAACTTCTTTAAAGTAGCCCAAAACTTCTTGGCTCAATTAAATCAAAGGCCGGAAATTCAAATGGCTTATACAACATTCAATCCGTCATATCCACAATACTTGGTTGAAATTGATGTAGCAAAAGTGAAACAAGCAGGTTTGAGACAAAATGATATTTTATCGGCCTTGCAAGGTTATTATGCAGGTATGTATATATCCAATTTTAATAGATTTGGTAAATTATATCGTGTAATGATGCAAGCTACACCGGAATCACGCGTATCTCCCGAAACCTTAAACCAAATAAAAGTACGCAATGGCAATGAAATGGCACCAATTTCAAATTTTGTGAAGTTAACACGTGTTTATGGTCCTGATATCATTAATAGATTCAATATGTATACTGCAATTTCTGTAACAGGTAGCCCTGCAGCAGGAGTATCATCAGGCCAAGCTATTAAAGCAATTAATGAAGTAGCAGCAGAAACATTACCTACCGGATATAGTTTTGAATATTCAGGTATGACACGCGAAGAGTCAAAATCAGCTGAAAGTTCAACCGGACTCATTTATGGATTGGTGCTTTTGTTTGTCTATCTCTTGTTAAGTGCCCAATATGAAAGTTACATATTGCCAATTGCAGTTATTTTATCTATTCCATTTGGTCTAATGGGATCTTTCACATTTGCTCAAATTTTTGGAATTGATAATAATGTATACTTGCAAATTGCTATTATTATGCTAATTGGTTTGCTTGCTAAGAATGCTATTTTAATTGTGGAATTTGCATTAGAGCGTCGTCGTACAGGAATGAGTATCGTAAATGCTGCTATTCAAGGTGCGACATCTCGTTTGCGTCCGATTTTAATGACTTCGTTAGCAATGATAATTGGTCTTATCCCTTTAATGACAGCTACAGGAGCGGGAGCAAATGGTTATAATGCACTTGGAACTGGCTCTGTTGGTGGTATGTTGATAGGTATGATTCTTCAAGTATTAATTGTTCCTGTATTATTTGTAATTTTCCAAAAAATACAAGAAAAGATTTCTCCATATAAATGGGAAGATAAAAACAATTCAGGTATTCGTTCAGAAATTGAACAATATAGCATTAAATGATAATACAACATGAAAAATTATAATAGAATACTTATGGCAATGATGTTGGTAGCTACATTAAGTAGTTGCCACATCTACAATAAATATGAGTTGCCAGAAAATAATGAAATTATTAACTCATATAACGAAGCCCTTAATGCTGAAATTGATTCTACTTCTTTAGGCAATTTAGAATGGCATGAGGTGTTTTCAGATCCGTTACTGCAAGTTCTCATTAACAAAGCATTAGAAAATAATAAAGATTATACGAATGCTAAACTAAATGTTGATATTGCACATGCTCAATTAAAAGGGGCAAAATTAAGTTATTTACCATCTGTATCACTAAATCCAAATGGTGGAGCTTCAAGTTATGCTGGTTCTCAATTTAGTTGGACATATACCCTGCCATTAGCTGTTAGTTGGGAAATTGATGTGTTTGGAAAAACTCTGAATAATAAACGTTATGCTGAAGCGAATTTGAATCAAATTAAAGCATACACACAAGCTGTAAGATCTCAAATAATCGGAGCTGTTGCCAACACATACTATTCTCTTGTAATGCTAAATGAACAACTTAATGTTACTCAACAAACAGCAGTTCTCTGGAAAGAGCAAGTTGAAACAATGGAATTAATGAAAGAGGCTGGCAGGACAAATGAAGCTGCTGTGGTGCAAAGTAGAGCAAATTACTATAATATATTATCAACAATACCAAGTCTTGAAGCTTCAATTCACGAAGTTCAAAACACTATGTCTCTTCTTTTAAACACATATCCACAAGAATGGCAAGTAACTAACTCTCTTGAATTTGTAGCACCTGGTATGTTTGAAGAAGGTGTTCCTATTACTTATTTAGCCGCTCGTCCGGACATACGAGCTGCAGAACAAGGATTAGCAAGTGCATATTATGCTACAAATAAGGCACGTTCGAATTTTTACCCAAGTTTAATTATTTCTGCCCAAGGAGGATTTACAAATCTTTTAGGTTCAATTATTTCAAATCCGGGAGAATGGTTTTTGCAACTTGCAGGTTCTTTAAGTGCCCCACTCTTCTCTCGAGGACAAAACATAGCGACATTGGAAGCAACTAAAGCACAACAAGAACAGGCTCTTAATGCTTTTGAGTATTCAATATTAAATGCAAGTGTTGAAGTAAGTAATGCATTGATGCAATATAATAAGAATAATGAGAAGAGCATTTTGATACTAAAGCAAATTGAACAATTAAACAAGTCTGTGGAGTATACAAATGAATTGTTTAAACTGGGGAAAGCTACATATCTTGAATTATTAACAGCAGAACAAAATCTATTGTCAGCCCAATTAGCACGTCTGAACTGTTGGTATTCAAAGATGTCAGCAGTAATCAATCTATATCAATCACTCGGAGGAGGACGATAATAAATCTAATAATTAAATATAAATAGTATGTCTACAATAAGTCCATTAGCATTTGTACACCCTGATGCAAAATTGGGTAAAAATGTAATCGTTGATGCATTTGCATATATCGACAATAATGTTGAGATAGGTGATAATTGTCATATAAAACCATATGCTTCTATTATCAATGGAACCCGAATGGGGAAAGATAATATAGTCTATAATGGAGCAATAGTAGGTGCTGATCCTCAAGATTTTCGTTGGAAAGGAGAAAACACATACTGTATCATAGGCGATAATAACAGAATACATGAACAAGTAATTATAAATAGAAGTATACGTGAAGGTAGTGCAACACGTATTGGTAACAATTCATTTATAATGGCTCAATCACATATTGGTCACGATTCTCAAGTAGGAGACTATTGTGTATTGGGAAATGCAGTTAAAGTAGCCGGCGATTGTAAAATTGATAATTACTCTATTCTTTCTTCTAATGTTTTGGTGCATGAGAAATGTGAAATTGGACAATGGGTATTAATTAAAGGTGGTTGTAGAGTTAATAATCACATTCCTCCATTTGTTATTATGGCTCATAATCCTATTTCTTATTTTGGAGTAAATGCTGTGATTCTAAGAGAAGCGAAAAAAAGTGAAGAGATAATAGATGAAATTGCCAAATGTTATAGATTAATCTATCAAAGTCATACATCAGTATTTAATGCAATCAAACGTATTGAAGTTGATGTATTGGACTGTAAAGAACGCCAAATAATTATTGACTTTATCCGTTCTCATAAATTTATAATTGCAGCATTGCCAATTGAACTCCTTGACTATTAAGACTTCTTAGATTAAATAAATAGAGGAGACTATATTTTCGAAGAACTGACTCTATTTATACTAATTGTGTTTAATAGCACAGTGTATAAAACTAAACATTACATCAAGGACTTTTGCTTGATGTAATTATAAATATAAAAGAAATCTCAATCGCATTAAATTAGCAATTGAGATTTCTTTATATTCTATTTAAATTTATATCGTTTTTTTACTTAAACAAATATTGAGACGATATAGATTCATTGTTATGTATCCTACGAATAGTATCAGCAAACAATCCGGCAACAGGTAAAATTGTAGCTTTTTCACTACCTGTATATGGGATAGAATTTGTAAATATAATTTCAGTAAGAGTTGAGTCGTTAACTCGCTGTGTTGCAGGATCTGACATTACAGGGTGAGAGCATAAAGCACGAACAGATTTTGCTCCTCTAGACATTAGTAAGTCTGCAGCTTTAGTTATTGTACCTGCTGTATCAACAATATCATCAACGATAATTACATTTTTACCCTCGACTTCACCAATAACTGTCATATTTTCAACGACATTAGCTTTAGCTCGCTGTTTATGGCAAAGAACCAACGGAACATCGAAGTACTTCGCATATGAATTAGCTCGTTTAGCACCACCAACATCAGGAGAAGCTATAACCATTTCTTCTAATTTTAAGCTCTTAATATAAGGAATAAAGATTGACGAAGCATATAGGTGGTCTACAGGCACGTTAAAGAAACCTTGAATTTGGTCAGCATGTAAATCCATTGTAATCAAGCGATCAATACCCGCTACACTTAAAAGATCTGCAACTAATTTTGCTGCAATAGATACGCGTGGTTTATCTTTACGATCTTGGCGTGCCCAACCAAAATATGGTAGTACGGCAACAATAGTTGCTGCAGATGCACGCTTAGCAGCATCAATCATCAACAATAACTCCATCAAGTTATCACTGTTTGGAAATGTTGATTGTACAAGATAGACTTCTGCTCCACGAATAGATTCTTCGAAACATACTTCAAATTCTCCATCGGCAAAACGTTGTATGTTCATTTTGCCTAATTCAATTCCTAATTCTTTACAGATAGATTCTCCAAGGTAGTTTGAATTTGTTCCTGCAAACACCTTGATTTGTGGCAATGTATTACTCATGATGATTATTACTTTTTAACTATGCAAAAGTAGTTCTTTTTTTTGGGTTACACTAATTTTTAAGTTATCTTTTATATGTTTTTGAAATTTTTATTCGATATTTTCCATATAACAGCACTTGATGCATCAACAACTGTGTTAAATGGCTTCTCCCTTGATATAGTTAATTTCTTATTAACTTCTGATATTAGTTCAGTACAAAGACCTTCACCATTAGGGAGATTTAACATATCAAATGCTGCATTAGGAATATTTATTTCTAAATTTACTTTTTTCTTATCAAAGTTAACAACGATTAACAGAGATTCTTCATTGTAGTGTCTGAAAAATGCGAATTGACGATGAGGATTAAAATTTTGATTTTGAAGATTAACATACATTAGATCAAAAAATGAACCTACTGATATCGCTTTTTCATCATTGCACATTTTTAGTATTTTTGAATACACCCCTCGCAACCATTTTTCTTGTTGTGTCAGTTTAGCTCCATCACATTTTCCATTGTTATACCAACGACGAACTGTATCAAGGCTCCAATAATCAAAAATTGTTGTTCTATTATTGTCCCCGGCAAATCCTTCGTTGTCTTTAGCTTGCTCTCCTAATTCTTGTCCGTAATATATCATCATTGGTCCACAATTAATCATTGATGAAACGATAAGTGATGGAATAACCAATGATGGATCGTTAGCATATTCAACAGAACCAAAGCGAACTTCATCATGGTTTTCCAGGAAATTTAGCATTCTATTAGATATTCCCTCTACAGTTTGCCAACAATTTGTTAAGCGAGCTGATGATACATTATTTTTCTGTATTCCGACAAGAGTATCATATAGGTTTACTTTATCATATAGATAATCAAAATTACCATATGACAAGAATGGTCTATATAGATTTATGTCATAAATTTCTCCAATAAAAATAATATTCGGATAGTCTTTTTTTACAGCAGGAATTGCCCAATTCCAAAATGCCAAAGGAACCATGAAAACCATATCACATCTAAAACCATCAACTCCTTTAGATGCCCAATAACGAAGAATGTTCAACATTTTTAACCAAGTATCAGGTATCGGTGTATAATGTTCTGAACCATCTCCATAGTCTTTACCATAATTAAGTTTTACTGTTTCATACCAATCATATTCTCCACAAAAAGCAGTAAAACAATCATTCCCCGTTGCTTTAGCAGGAAACTCTATATATGAATCTTGATTCGAACCCAGATATATAGATGGAGAGAATTGTTGACGAGTAATGTAATAATAATTATTGTTTGGACTAAAAAACATATTTGTATCATCGTCTTCTCCAAAATCTTTCACGCCTTTAGGTTTTTTATCAGAAAAATATTCACGGGCTGTGTGATTTGGCACAAAATCTATTATTGCTTTCAATCCATTATTGTGTGTGCGTTCTATTAATGCTTCGAATTCACTTAGGCGAGAATTTACATCTTCTGCTAAATCAGGAGAAACATCGTAATAATCTTTAATAGCATATGGTGAACCAGCATTGCCTTTTACAATATGTGGATTATCACGTTTAATCCCATATGAGGAATAATCTGTTTTTGTTGCATGTTCAATTATGCCTGTATACCAAATACAATTTACTCCTAATTCTTTGATCGAATGCAGTACAGTATCTGTTATTTCATTCATTTTTCCCACCCCATTTTGTTCAATTGTGCCATTGTGTACGCATGAAGAATTGGAATTTGTAAAAATTCGAGGGAATAGTTGATATACAATTAGTTTTTCGTTTTTATTTATCATAATTTATATCTTTTCTAATACACGGCATGCACTATTATAACCATGTATTGTAATTTTTTTCATTGCAGAAATATCATACATTTTATATCGAGAAACTTCATTTGACTGAATAATATAATCGCATAATAAAATATCTTGTAATGTATTTGATTTTGCCATCAAAGAAAACGCACGAGTTGCAGTATCAATTATTGAAGATTTATGTTCGTAGTTTTTCTCTATTGGACTGCAATTTGAGCCAATAAGTTTTCTGCATTTTTTTCGTATCGCCCAAGCAGGAAGATTACGTAGTACTCCCCCATCAACATAATTTACACCATTAATTTTTATCGGACTAAAAACAACTGGAATACTAGATGAAGCCATTACCCTCTCTGCAATATTCCCTTTTGACCAACCTATAGGCTTTCCCCTATCTAAATCAGTGGCACATATAATTAATGGAATGCGTGTTTCTTCAATATTCTTAATAGGCAACCATTCATCAAGAAGTTTTCCAAATTTATTCAATTTGAATAAGCCTTCCTTAGGCAATGATATGTTTGGGTGCTTTATTAAAGAATATATTTCAGTAAGATGTTTTAGAATATCAATCGGAGACATTCCACTTGCATACATACTTCCAACTATTGCACCTGCACTTACTCCTGAAATAATATTTGGTCTCATATCAAATTTTTCTAAGGCCATTAATACTCCAATATGAGCAAATCCTCGTGCACCTCCTCCACTTAATGCTAAACCTATATTGTATTCATTGAATATATTTATCATAATGCCAAACTATTTAATAGAGTCTTGTTCTATTATAGAATCATTTTTTTCAACATTTTGTTTAGATTTATCTTTTTTAAAATCAAATAATTTATTAAAATCATGCTTTAAAATGATTCCTATTCCTTGTGTTGTTAAAGCAGACTTTAGATAATAATTTTGGTCATTATAGTGATTATAAGCTTTGAGTCGCAATGTGCCTTGACGGTTTAGTAGATATTCAATATCAAAATCTCCAATAAAAGTTGTTGATGATGTCGATCTATCTCTATATCCAAAATTTCCATTTAGGAGTAATCGGTTATTTAATAGGGTCGAAGAAAGAGCCAAATCAACTTCTACATCAGAAAAATCTCCTTTATCAGTTCTAAAATATGGAGAGAAACTCCAATTAGACGATAATTCGCCAAGAATATTTGATAACTGTGATGATATTGTTGATGAAGCGACAGATGCCAATTCATTATTGTTTGAAGTGCTACCCATATATTCAGGAGTATAAAATCTATTGAGAGCCAACAAATATATTATTTGACGGTTCATCATATCTTCTGTAGAGATTATACTCTTAACTTTTCTTACTACATCTTGTGTTAAAGTTGGGAGTTCTACATCAAATGTGATTTCAGGAGATTGTAATTTTCCTTTTACCATCAACACTGCATCAACGGGTACATTCGTCCTATTTAAATCCTTATCAGTGGAAAAAGATTTATCTAGATCTGAAAGATTAGTATTTACTCTATATAATGCAGTAATATCTAAATTTGCATTAAATGGATTCCCATCAAATTTTACACTTGACCCATTCTTGATTTTAAATTCTTTAATAATAATATCTTGAAGCGTAAAATTATATTCACCTCTATCAATCGTGTAAGAGCCTCCCATAGACATTGATTCACTCGATGAATTATATCCTATTTGTATGCCTCCTTCTCCATATGCCTTAATTCGATCTCCTCCGATTGGATCCATAACTAATGTCATTAAGGCATCATTTGTTACTGTAACTTTTAATTCTAAATCAAAAATAGATGGAGCGATGAGATTATTTTCAGTTAATGATAGCTTATTATCTTTAGATGTTTTAGATTTATCTGAGAATGTAAGAAATTTATAATCAGATACATTTTGTTTATCGTTTAATACAAATGTAAATTCACTATTAGGAGCTGTTGACATAGCAACTTTTATTGACACAATGCCTGGTTCTCCACTTATATCACAACTGCCATTCCCAAAAATTGTTCCATACCAGTCAGGATTAATTGTAGGATTAGTATCATAACACAATAAATTATTAACCTTTGTTATTTTGAAATTAAAACCAGCATCTCTAAGATAATTATGAGTAACATATCCGTTTAACATTGCTGTGTTACCATATTTATCATGTAATTTAAAATCGTTTATATAAATTAGATTTGGTCTAAAATGAACAGAATCTGACCCAGAATAATATGTATTTGTATAGTCTACCCTCATACAGATTGTATCGGCAAAGACATCTCCCTTTAAATTGATATCTTTAAATGTACCATAGAGTAACGCATTTCCTGATGCTCGACCTTCAACATCTGTTGAAAATGCTGACATGAAAGGTTGTAAAAATTTAATATTTACTTTTTTTGTTTCAAAATCCATTGATAATGAATCTTTTGTTACCCAAATGCCCCCATTTAATTTTGCATATGCTGAATCACCGTCTCTTATATCTGCTAATATTTCAACTTTTTTTTCATCGTTTACCCAGCGACTTTTGATAACAGCATCTCCCAATAAAGCATCATTATAAGATAATGATTTCACGTTCAGTGCCGGAGTAAATGCAATAGGTTCTCTTGTGAATAAATTTGTTGCATAAAATTTTCCTGTTGCTGTTCCTCCAAAAGTAACGTGATTGATTTTCAAAGTTTCAAAAATATAATTTAAATTAATATTTTCCAAGTCAAGTTTGATTGTATCTTGAGAATTTTCCGACGCCTGACCATTAATTTTTACATGCTGATTAGTCCTCCATACATTTATATCATTTACCTTAATTTTTTTATTTTGATAATGTATATTAGCTGGTTCAATGGTCCATATCGTATCATTTACAAAGAAATGTGATCTGTTTATATTCAAGTCAACACCTATTTCATTAATCAGAGTATCTCTATTTAACATTGTTGATAATGAAACATCTCCCTTGTAAAATTTCATTCTATCGAATGCCCATGAAATATTTGTATCAATAATACCATTTGCAATTGCTCCATCTAAAGTAATAAAAATATCGCCATTTTTACCTGGTAGTCTTGTACTTAAATTCAAATCAAAAATGTCTCGTTGAGAGTCCATTTCAATATTCAAATATGAATCGTGAATAACTTTATCTTTACCTTGTTGAAACCGAGGAATATTAACCATCAAATCTGCACTTCCATTGACTTCATCGAAGTGACCAACTATATCAAT
The DNA here is from genome assembly GCA_937911575.1 of uncultured Porphyromonadaceae bacterium. GTDB lineage: Bacteria > Bacteroidota > Bacteroidia > Bacteroidales > Muribaculaceae > Lepagella. The sequence continues at coordinate 125,812 of CALDPR010000031.1, forward strand.
ATCATCAATTAACCTAATTGGAAGATTAAAAAATGAAGTTAGTCTATTGTCATTTTTTATTGTAAAATTAAAATCAAACATATTTAATTGTTCGATTTGGCAAGTAGAATTAGCACTCTCAACATTTAGGTTAATTGTTTTATTATTATGATTAATAATAGAGGGCAATGCACTTGACAAAATATCTTTTACAACCATTGGCAATCTTTTTAATTTATATTGCCCGATAAGGCTGCCTGATATGATATCACTTTTTAATAGAACTAATTCCTCTTCAACTTTTAATAAGAATTCATCTATATGGATATTTGAAGATGAATTTGAAAAATTTAGGTTATTTAGAGCTACAAAACCTGTTAAATCATCTATATTATTTCCTTCAAATTCAGATATTATTTTTCCATTTAAAATGAAGTCTTCATATTTATTGATTAAGTTTAAAGCATTTAAATTTATATCAGAAAAATCTATATTTAAATTTGCTCTTTTTTTGTCTTTGGAAATATCAATTGTTCCATCAATTCCTATATTTAAATTCTTGTCATCAATATTAATATCACTTGAAATTATATTGTCTTCTTTAAATAGTTCAATATTTATATTTTTATATCCATAATTATTGAAAGTAAACAATGGTGCATTTAATATTATAGATCCATCAATTTTTTTATGTCTTATCGATAGATCAATATTTACCTCAGAAGTCAAAACACCAAATTTTTGATTATTTAATAGTTCGTTTAAAGCAAATTCATTTATGCTAATTGAACCTGAAATATTGTTATTTTGTTTGGTGTTTAAATAGCTTAAATCAAGATCAATTGATCCTGCCGAAGAATTTAAAGTGCCATTAAAATTTACATTTTCAATTGATCCATGTGCAAAACTCTGCAATGAGATATCACCACATCTATAAATAATTTCCTTAAAGTTCTGAGGAATATGAGATATTGAATTTATGATATTTTTAACAGAATTTGATTTTGCATTAAATTCTATTTTTTCGAGTATAATTTTTGATTTTTTTATAGAGTCGGGATTGAAAAAATTGCCTTTTATATATAATGACAGATCTTCGTGATTTGAATTTACTGACAAGTGATTAAGAATTATATTTCTTTTATTACCCTCAACAGATAAAGACACTGTTAATGGTTCTTGGTTATATGAAAATGCCGGTACAAACGATTTAAAATCAGAAAGTGTCAGTTTATTCTTATATAATTCGAATCGAATAACTTCATTGTTAATCACATCTGAGATATTATTCAAACCGTTTATAGGAAGAAATATTTTATTTGGAGATATTGTCGTATTAGGTAGTAAAACATGAAGATCAGAGATGGATATAAAATCACTTGTCAAATGAAATTTTCCCTTTAAGGAATTAAGAATAAATCCAGATTTTTCATTAAAAGAAAGCCTGCGAAGATTAATTTCAAAATCATCGTTTGAAATTTTAGGTAATGAAATATCAGCTCTTATGTTAGATAATTTAATGTGGTTTTTATCAAATATATTTTCATTTGAAGCTCTTGGTGCATACAGATTATCATATTGAATATTACATTTTCGTAATATTACACTATGAATTGTCAAATCAAATTTAGCTTTGGGTTTATTGGGATCTTTCGATGCAAACGCATCAATTATAAACTGAATATTTAATGAATCTGATATCGTTTTTTTATATATTTGAGCATCAAGTCCTATAATTTCTGCAAAAGTAAGTTCAATTCGTTGATATACCAGTAGTCGCCATATATTTATACCAGCCCCGATTTTTTCAATTTTTATGGCTGAAATATCATTTTTATCTTTAATTTCTACATTAGAAAGCATTAGTAGATTAAAGGGCTGAAAATACAAACGTTCAATAGATATCTCCGAATCAATTAATTTTGATAATTCATCTTCAGCAATAGATTTAATTTCAGTCTGAACGTAAGGTATTGAGAATGCCATATATAACAACAAGTATATTGCAACAATCGATAAGATTGTGGCAACAATAAAATGGCGAATTATGGCATAAAATCTTCTCATTTATTTTCTTTGAATTGCAAAATTAATAAAATAATTGCTTTGTAGTGAAATTTCTTATGATTATCTTTGTACAATAATTTTAGGATAAAAAATGAGTATAATAATTTTAGGAATTGAATCATCTTGTGATGACACATCAGCAGCAATAATTAAAGATGGTGTTCTATTGAGTAATGTAATTGCAAGTCAGAAGGTTCATGAAGCTTATGGAGGTGTTGTTCCAGAGTTAGCATCAAGAGCACATCAACAAAATGTGGTCCCGGTTGTCAGTGAAGCTATCCGACAAGCAGGAATTGAGAAAGAAGAGATATCTGCAATTGCGTTTACTCGTGGACCCGGCTTGTTAGGTTCGTTGCTTGTTGGGACATCTTTTGCAAAAGGATTAGCAATTGCTTTAAATAAACCAATTATTGACGTGAATCATCTTCATGGTCATGTTTTATCTCATTTTATAAAAACTAATGAGAATGATGAAGTGCCGGAGTTTCCATTCCTTTGTTTACTTATCTCAGGAGGTAATTCTCAGATAATATTAGTTAACAGTTACTCTGACATGCAAATAGTCGGACAAACTATTGATGATGCTGCAGGAGAGGCATTTGATAAATGTGCTAAAGTCATGGGATTACCTTATCCCGGAGGTCCCTTCATAGACAAACTTGCAGAAACAGGAGATGCAACAAAATTTAAATTTAGCAAACCTCATATTAAAGGATTGGATTATTCTTTTAGTGGACTTAAAACTTCTTTTCTATATACGATTAGAGATGCTATGAAATTAGATGAGAACTTTATTGAAAATAATAAAGCAGATCTCTCAGCCTCTTTGCAAAAAACAATTATAGAAATTCTTATTAATAAATTAGCTAAAGCAGTTGATCAATACCCTGTAAAACAAATTGCAATTGGAGGTGGTGTTTCTGCTAACTCCGGTATACGAAAATCAATTTATGATTTTGGAGTATCAAAAAACATCAAAACATGGATTCCTGAACGACGTTTCACCACAGATAATGCAGCGATGGTTGCCATAGTCGGATATTATAAATATCTTAACAAAAACTTTTGTGAGCTGAATATGCCACCTTATGCTAGAATAGAAATTTAGAAATTAAAATATATAATGACATGAAAAGCAATTCTAAAAAGAAAGAAATACGCTCTCTTGTAGTTTATGGCTATACTGAACAAGAGATAATAAATGCCCTTAATTCCTTAAAAAACGATTTCTCACCAAATGTTAGTGTTACGTTTAAATCAAAATACAACCTTACGACAATAAACATTGAGGGTTGTAATGGTGGAATTGAATTACTTAGATTCAATGTAAACAAAGCACATCGCATATTCTGTGAACATTTCAAAGACGGTTTACTTTCTACTGAAAATAAAAATATATCTGAAATTTTAGGAGATATCCTATTAGAAAATGAATTGTCCATTTCTTCTGCAGAAAGTTGTACAGGAGGAAATATTGCAAATAAAATAGTTCAAACATCAGGTAGTTCGGCATACTTTCTCGGCAGTGTTGTTTGTTATTCTAACAATGCAAAGGCTGAAGTATTAAAAGTTAATAGACAATTAATAGATCAAAATGGATCTGTTAGCAAAGATGTCACAGAAGCAATGGCACAAGGAATAATGAATATTATGCATTCAAATTGTGCTATTGCTACATCTGGAATTGCAGGTCCGACTGGAGGGAGCAAACTTAAACCTGTTGGAACAGTATGGATTACAGTTAAATGCGAAGACAACATATATAGTGAATGTAAAAAATTTGGAGGTAAACGTAATGATGTCATTGAAGCGGCATCTATTCATGCTATCGCCTTGATGATAAACTTTATAAAGGAAAAGTTTGCACTTCCTGAGGAGTCTAACGACGAGTAATCCATAAACAAACATAACAAACTGAAAAGGAGCATCGCTCCTTTTTTTATTATGTAGCCTTCGAATAATTTTGATATATAAAAATATAGATTCCAAACATATGGCCTTTTTTCTTGAAAATTCGCTTGTGATTAATAAATTTTAACTAACTTTGCCGATGCATATCGCAAGCAGAAGCCCGATATGGGTTCAGCGGGCGGGTATGCAGACATTTTATTGAAAAGCGTTTACTTACGCTCTTTCTTGGCACTTGGGAATCTGGAAAATTTCAATTGGGGTCGAGAATAGTGCAATGGTAGATGCCTGTTGTGGATACGTGTATTCCGACGAATTTCGGTGCGAGAGCATCGTTCGTTGGTCATATACCATATTCTGCGTGAGGCTTCTGCGTTGCTTGTTCAACTCCAATGGGCAATCCAGAGCCTCCAAGTGTGGGACGAGTAACAGTAACAGACTCTCACGCTTTTTTATTTTTAACTTAAAAACGTTAGCACAGTTCATAAGAGAGTTGATGAACACAAAAAAATAATTCAATTTACTTCTCAATTGATTATAAATTAACTAATTAATAACTAATTAATTTCACTTATGAACAAATTCAAAAGAAAATTGCGAGTCGCCGTCGCCATTGCGATGACGCTCATCGTTGGCTTCAGTGCCAACGCCCACGACTTTGAGTCCGATGGTATCTATTACAACATTACTTCTTCAGTAGAGCCATATACAGTTGAAGTGACTTATTGTGACAATTATTATTACTATGATGAATACTCTGGTATTGTTGTGATTCCTGAAATAATAAGCTATGGAGGTGTTGAATACTCGGTGACTTCAATCGGATATGGAGCATTTGGAGATTGCGATGGCTTGACAAGCGTAACCATTGGAAACTCGGTTACTTCTATTGGTGGTTCTGCATTCAGAGATTGCGATGGCTTGACAAGCGTAACCATTGGAAACTCGGTAACTTCGATTGGTGATACGGCATTCTATAAATGCTACGGTTTGACAAGTATAGTTGTTAAAGAAGGTAATTCAGTATATGATTCACGTGAAAATTGTAATGCTATTATTGAAACTGAAACAAATAAATTTATTTATGGTTGCAAAAATAGTTTTATTCCTAATACGGTTACTTCAATTGGTCGGAGTGCATTCTCCGGTTGCAAAGGTTTGACAAGCATCGAAATCCCGAACTCAGTTACTTCGATTGGTGATTGGGCATTCAACACTTGCAAAGGTTTGATAAGCATCGAAATTCCAAATTCGGTAACTTCGATTGGCCGCTATGCATTCGCATATTGCGAAGGCTTGAGAAGAATTACTATTCCTGCATCTATTAAAAGTGTGGGTGGCATTATGTTTCTTTGGTGTCTAAATATAAAAAACATATATTTACAATCTGCCGAAGTGCCTACTGCATATGATACAAGCATTTTCGATCAAGAACTCGATAAATCAACAGTTGATCTTTATGTCCCGGTTGGCAGTGCTACTTTATATGCCGCAACCTATGGCTGGAACCAATTCAATATCATCGAGTATGAATATAATAATATAGAAAGAATTGAAACAACAGATAAGATAATTATATTTTCTGAAAACGGAAAGATAGTGATTGACAGCAACGTCAATGGAGAAGCCAAAGTGGTGAATATCGACGGAATAGTCGATAGACACCGCATCGAAGCCGGTCGCAACGAAATCGAAGTCGGTAGTGGACTCTACATCGTCAAATTCAACAACAAAACAGTCAAACTACTAATCTAAAATATTATGATACAGATGATATAATAATGCAAAAAAATATACATGGGATAATTTCTTTTCTAATGAGATCATAAAAGGGTAGGAATCAATCAATGATTTTGAATGGATATATTTTATTGAAGAAATGTTTGAGAGAGTTTTGCAAAGTTAAACATTTCTTTTTTACTTTTAAAATTTACTCTTTTATTTAAGTTTTTTTAACGATGTGAGGGCATATGAAACCACTAACAGAAGCACTATTGAAGCTGACGCCGGAAATCCCAATCCATAAGAAATAAATAGCCCGCCTATCGAACAAATCACTGCCGCAAGAACTGATATTTTAATCATTCCAACATATCGGAGAGTCATGTTTTCGGCTATCATTTGGGGCAACGACATCAACGACATCAACAGCATTATTCCTATCAGTCTGATTGTCAAAACAATTGTTACTGCAACAAAAACGGTCATAATGTAGTTGATCAGTGTAACCGGCAAACGACGTGTACGGGCAAAGTCCGGGTCAAATGATACGGCAATGATGGTGCGATGAAACAGTGTGAAAAACACTATGAGTAGCAGAGTGAACCCACCAAATATCCATAGGTCGGAGCGTGTGATAGTCAGTACGTTTCCAAAAAGAAAAGAATTCAGGTCGGGGACATAACCATCGGTCATAAATATAAACATAATCCCAATAGCCATACCCAAAGCCCATATGACTGCTATTGCCGAGTCTTTTCTGACGTGGCATCGTTCGGAAAGCCATTCCACACCCAGCGAACTGCCGATGGCAAAAATGGCTGCCATAAATATCGGATTGATGCCGAAAAAGTAGCCTAAGCCGAGTCCTCCAAAGCAGGCATGAGTGATTCCTCCGGAGATAAACACCATGCGACGTGTAACTATGTATGTGCCTATAAGTGCTGAAGCAACCGATATGATGATTAATCCGATGAGTGCATTTTGAAAAAACGGATAACTCAATATTTCCATAAACTATTGTTTTTGATTTTCACTGATTATCAGCATCATTTCATCTCTAATGATATGCGGAAGTTCGATTTTTCGTAATTGAATGCTTTTGGCCCATTCGCCCACTTCGTTTGGACGAAGCGTATAGAGAACTTCACGAAATTGTTCAATCTCCTCTTCATCATATTCGTCGGCTGTTCGTCCGATGAAGGAGTCCAATTCTTCATCGTCGAAATATTCGATTTTATCGTCGACGATCGAAAGTGATGATTTTTGACACACTTCATGAGTTCCACAACATTCATTGTCGATGGTGTTGTCGGCTGTGTCGGTCTCTTTTTCAGGAAATTTTTTGCTGAAATAGAACCTGTCTGTCAGCCATAAAACGACACCAATAATAGTTGTTACAACCAATATCCAAAATGCTCCTTCCATAATTATAATCAGTAAAGAGAGGTGTTGATTCCCACTTTTCGCATTTCGTTCCAAAATTGAGGGAATGATTTTCTTACTACCTCGGCATCTTGAATCACCAAATTGTCAATTTTTGTGGCTGCCGGAGCAAAAGCCATTGCTATTCGATGGTCTTTGTATGTTTTGATGATTGGACGTAGGTTTGGTTGGCATTTCTCACCTTCCCAAGAAATGGAATCTGCATCGCAACGCAAAAAATAGCCCAACCCCCTCAGTTCCACAACTAAAGCATGAAGACGGTCGCATTCCTTGATTCTCAAATTGCTTATTCCTTTGAAGTGGAATTGTCGATTACTGAGACACGCTGTAACGGCAAGTGTAGGGACAAGGTCCGGACAACATGTAAGGTTGAAGTCCAAAGGAGTGTCTGATTTGGGGGAATCATCACTTTTTTGAATCAACACATAATTATCGTAAAAAGAGGTTTGAACACCGAAAAGAGAATATATCTCAGAAAGGAAACTATCGCCTTGCAGAGATTTTCCGGGTGGTTGCAGCCCTTTGAGTTTCAGTTTGTCGATGTCGCTGAGTGCAACCATTTCATAGAAATAAGATGCCGCACTCCAATCGGCTTCGATGTCGAAACTCATTGGTGGCAGATAGCTCTGACGGGGTATTTTGATTGTTTCGTTGTTGTAGTGAGCGTTAATGCCAAATTTTCGCATTATTTGGCAGGTCATCTCTATGTATGTTTTCGAAACAGTGTCTTCAAGCAGATGAATAGTGAGACCTCGCTGCAAAGTTGGGCCGATAATCATCAGTGCTGAAATGAATTGAGAACTGATGTCGCTACGCACACCGATGTGTCCACCTTTCAGATTGCGACCTTCGATTCGCAAAGGGGGGAATCCCTCCTCGGAAATGTAGTCGATTTTTGCTCCGATGTTGCGAAGAGCTTCCACAAGGGGAGCAATCGGACGATTCAGCATTCTGTCAGACCCGGTGATTGTTAATGATATCGACGGCATAGCAGCAAAATAGGCTGTCAGAAAACGCATTGCAGTGCCGGCAGCTCCAACGTCGATATGTCCTAATTCAGCTTTTCGCAAAGCATCGATGATTGCATATGTGTCGTCGCACTGTGCCAATCCCTCAAGGCGTGCTTCTGTTTCGCTCATGGCATTAATTAGCAATGCCCGATTTGTAATGCTTTTTGAGCCTGGAAGGTCGATTCCTTCTGTATCTTCCGGCTTTCGATATTTAAGAATATAATCCATAGTGCAAAATTAAGATAAATCTTACATTATAACAACACTTTTTCAATCGCAAAGAAATGCTTTTAACTTTTTTTTACATGTTTTTTTTTGTCAATTGCAAATTTTACAATACATTTGCACCCGATATATTGTGTCTTGGCGATTTTTGGGGATATTTACTAATATATTCCGATTAATTTCGGTCTTATATGATATATACACAAAGGCCTCTGTAGTTCAACGGATAGAATAGAAGTTTCCTAAACTTTAGATAGGAGTTCGATTCTCCTCGGAGGTACGATAAACTTGCAGAATATAAACTTACAATAGGAAAAATAACAAAAAAAATAGTAAAAGATGAAATTGAAACATTTATTTTTAGCCGCAGTGATGATGTTGCCAATGGCTGCATCGGCAGTTCCTGCATATCCGGGAATCATTACACGCACGAATCCTGATGGCACAACAGTAGAACTCAAAGTTTATGGCGACGAATTTTTCAGCTATGTAACCGACACCGAAAATGTGATTATGGAGCAAAATGCTGAAGGATATTGGAAACCGGTCATGCTTGATGGAGTTAAGATGATTGCAAATCCCGACGTTATCGATGCGATGATGCAAGGTAGTGGTGCTCAAAAAATGCGTCAAAAAGTAGAGATGCAACGCACAGCAGCTCTTGATTCAGACGGTCAGACCACATATCCGACAATCGGCGACGACATTCACTCTCTCGTTGTCTTAATGGAATATTCAGACACTAAATTCACCATCGAAAATCCTAAAGAAGCATTCTCAAATTGGCTTAATCAAGAAAACTATTCAGAAGGCGATGCTGTAGGGTCTGTTCGTGATTACTATATCGCAACATCTCATGGTCAGTTCAAACCGATTTTTGACGTTGAAGGTGTAGTTCCATTGCCGGAAACAAGTTCTTATTACACCGCATACAACAAATATGGTAAATTCTACAAAGCTCTTGAATTTGCTGTAGCATACCTTGATCCGACAGTCGATTTCTCAAAATATGACTACGATGAAGATGGTGTAATTGATACAATCTATTTCATATATGCCGGATTCGGTCAGGCAGATACGCTCGATGAGACAACAATCTGGCCTCACCAATCAACAATGAAACAATACGGCATCACACTCGATGGCAAAACATTTGGTCCTTATGCAACATCAAATGAGTTGACAGGATTATGCTACAACAAACCGGAAAAGAAAATTGACGGTATCGGTACATTCGTTCACGAATACGGACATGTGCTCGGTCTGCCAGACCTTTACGACCCAAATTATCGCGACAACGCAATCACTCCGGGCGATTGGTCAACTATGTGTGGTGGTTGCTATAACGAAAACAAAACATGCCCTCCACTATTCTCTGCCTATGAAAAATGGCTTTGCAAATGGTTGGAACCTGAATATATTGTAGACAACACAGAATACGAATTGCTATCATCAGACCAAGAAAATCGTGCAATCAAAGTGCCGGTATATCGTCGCGATGGCGTATCAGAAAACAAAAAAGAATTTTTCTTGTTGGAATCTCGCCGACGTGCTGCATGGGATATCGGTATGAAAGACCAAGGTATGTTGATTTGGCATATCGACTTCAACAATATGTATTGGACAAGCAATTCAGTGAACTCTACACCCGCTCACCCTCGTTGCTATTTAGTAAGTGCCGACGGTTCTAGTAATCCGTTCACATCTAACTTCGGAGAAGCAAAAGGTGCTACTTGGCCGGGTTCAAGAGCTAACAACACATTTATCACACCGGAAACAGAAGTAACACTCGACCTTTACACTTCCGGATCCGTTAATGACCACTATTTCACATCAATAGCTTTCGACGCAGAAAACGGTAAATCTACATTCAAATACAATGTCGTAACAGAAGCTCCCGATATCACAACAGTTATGCGTACACCAAACTCACTCCTCAACGGACGTGGACGTGAAGTGAACAACATTCGCTTATATTGGGACGAAGCTGAAGGTGCAAGCACATACTATCTTACTGTTTATCGCGAAAAAGAAGATGGCACTAAATTGTATCTTGCTGGTTGCAATGAATTGAACGTTGGAAATGTAACCACTTATGATATAGAAGACATTGCAAAATATCTTTGGGAAGAAGAATTCAAAGCGTACGTGCGTGTATGCAAAGAATTGCCTTCATCTGAAACATCAAATATAATTACATTTGTGCCTGCAAACCTTACTCGCATATCATCAATCGGCGACATCGTAGTAGACGAAAATGCACCGGTTGAATACTTCAATTTGCAAGGTGTCAGAGTAGCAAATCCTGAAAACGGTCTTTATATCCGTCGTCAAGGCAACAAAGTAGAAAAAGTGTTCTTGAACAAATAAGAGTTAATAACAAGCATAACAGACAAACAGGGAGAGGCAGCAATGCCCCTCCCTGTTTTTTTATCCCCTCTCGCTGTCGGAGTATAGCCGGAGATTTGTCAGACGCGAGTACATATAAACTTACCGACGACAACCCCATTCGATTTTTTCGTGCCATTCTGACTACATTTTGCATGCCATTCCGACTATATTGGGTGAGAAACTATGTAGATAAAGAGAGGCTAATAAAGAAATCAGCCGAAAAAATTGGTGTTGAGAACATAAAAGCGATGAAAATCGGTCAAAAAAATGCAAAAAAGTGCCGTAACGTTTGGTAAATTCTGTAAAACTAACTACCTTTGTGGCACTTTTTATTAAAACGCAGAAAAATTGGGAATAATTTCGCAATACAACGTGCCGCTTGCTTCTATCCCGGAGGGGAAAATAGAGCGAGTGTTTGTGTGCAAGCAAGAGTTCTTTAAAGCATTGGAAAATAATGAAATTTTGGATTCAGACGTCAATGTTCGTTTAACCATTGTTCACAAGAATTCGGCATATGACTGCACATTTGAAGTCAGCGGAGAGATAAAAGTGATGTGTGATCGTTGTCTTGAGCCGATAAGCCATGCAGTGGATACGCAATACCATATCACAATAAAATATGGGTATGAGTATGATGACAGTTCTGATGAATTGCTGATATTGCCACAAGAAGAGACGATGCTCAATGTAGCTTCAATGATTCACGACACGATAGTGTTGACACTTCCAATCCGACGCATACACGCTCCCGGCGAATGCAATCCCGAAATGGAGGCAAAAATAAGCAATCATGCTGCATCAATCGAAGGAGAAGACGACGATGATGATATGCTTTAAGAAAAAGTAGAGATAGATAAAGGTATTAAATTAAGAATAAAAACAAATAAAATTATAAAAAGAAATGGCACATCCGAAACGAAAACAATCAAAGACACGTACCGCAAAACGTAGAACACATGATGTTGCAGTAGCACCTACATTGGTAGCATGCAAAAATTGTGGAGCATGGCACATCTACCATACAGTATGCGGTGAATGTGGTTACTATCGTGGCAAAGTCGCTATTGAAAAAGCTGCTATCTAAGAAGGAAAAAGCAGGTTTAATCAAGCGTTTTTTAATTAACGCCACCTCCCGATAGTGGAGAGGCTATATAAAAACAACCACGAAAAGTGAGGAGGTGAGACTTGGCACCGCAATAGCGATATGCCCGGTAATGCCTTTCACTTTTAATTTTTATAAACAACATATGTTGAATGCAAAAATAAGCGGAATAGCAGCATACACGCCGAGCGACATTCTCGATAACGAAATGCTCTCGAAAATGGTTGACACGAATGATGAATGGATCACCACTCGTGTTGGCATTAAAGAACGTCGTATTCTTCGCGACGAAGGAAAAGGTTCAAGTTTTTTGGGCATAAAGGCTGTCGACCGACTAATCGAAGAAACCGGAGTTGATAGAAATGACATTGATTTGCTTATCTGTGCGACATCGAATCCGGACTATCGTTTTCCTTCGACAGCATCAGTGATTTTGCATAATTGCAATTTGAAAAATGCTTATGGCTTTGATATTCAGGCAGCATGTGCCGGTTTTATCGTTGCGATGCAGAATGCTCGTGCCTATATAACATCGGGATTATACAAAAAGATTATAGTTGTATGTGCCGAGAAGATGTCGAGTATGACCAATTATAGCGATCGTGCCACATGCCCACTGTTCGGTGATGCGGCAGCAGCTGTTCTCGTTGAGCCGACAGAAGAAAATGTGGGTATTATCGATGGTGAATTTCATATCGATGGCTCAGGATTGCCTCATCTGCTTATGAAAGCGGGAGGTTCTGTCTTGCCGGCGTCTCACGATACAGTCGAAGCCGGCGACCATTTCATCTATCAGGAGGGTCGTGCTGTGTATAAGCATGCTGTCAGCGATATGCTCTCTTCGACACTTTCGGTGATGAAACGCAATAACTTATCGGTTGAAGATGTGGATTGGTTGGTCCCTCATCAAGCAAATTTAAGAATAATTGAGGCTGTAGCTGGCCGCACAAAAATAGATCCTGAAAAGGTGCTTGTCAACATACAGAAATATGGAAACACAAGTGCTGCATCAATTCCATTGTGTCTCAATGAATATAAAAACAAGCTCAAAAAGGGTGATAAAATCATGATGACTGCTTTTGGAGCCGGATTCACATGGGGAGCAATGTATCTTGTTTGGGCTATCTGATTGATATAGAGATTAAATAGAATTATATTTTCAGAAGATTTTTTTTAGTTATAAGGGGCGAGAAAGCAGAGATGCCTGTTCTTCCCCTTTTTTTAATATAGGCAGGTAATGACTGCCAGAGTAAAAAAATGAAATAAAAAGAAACTTGGCAGTGTTTAATATAACGTGCCTATAACTTCGAATCAAAGAGATGAAAGATATAATAATGAACGACAAAGATGTGGTCAAAGGAGATTCAAATAGCATCGATATTGGCAGTTTCTTGAGCGACGAGAGCAATAAATCTGTTGTTAATGCAAACCACAAGGCTGGCTTTGTCAATATTGTTGGTAATCCCAATGTAGGGAAATCGACACTTATGAATCATCTTGTCGGCGAACGAATATCTATCATTACATCGAAGGCACAAACCACTCGTCATCGCATCACAGGAATTGTAAATACGCCGGAATATCAAATAGTATATTCAGACACTCCCGGAGTGTTGAAACCGAAATATAAACTTCAGGAATCGATGCTTGAGTTTTCTAAGGGAGCATTGACAGATGCCGACATATTATTGTATGTTACCGATGTGGTCGAAGACCCTCTGAAGAATCAAGAATTTCTTGAAAAGGTGGCTAAAGAAGATATTCCTGTTTTATTGGTCATTAATAAGATCGACCTTCTGAAAGGGAATAAAGAGCTCGAAGATATTTTCAATCGTTGGCGTGAATTGCTACCGAAAGCAACTATTTTCCCGACAAGTGCGAAAGAGAATTTCAATGTCGATAATCTCAAAAAAACAATCATTGATCTATTGCCTCTTTCTCCACCATTTTTTGGTAAAGATGCTTTAACAGATAAGCCGGCACGATTCTTTGTAACGGAAATTGTGCGTGAAAAAATTCTCCTTCATTATGATAAAGAGATACCTTATAGCACTGAAGTGCTTGTAGAAAAATTCACTGAATCGGATACCGACATACATATCATGACAGTCATCTATGTCGAGCGAGACAGTCAAAAAGCAATCCTAATCGGCAAAAAAGGGAGTAAAATAAAGCAAATAGGCATTGATGCTCGCAAAGACATCGAAAAATTCTTCGATAAAAGAGTATTTCTCGAAATATATGTGAAAGTAGAGAAAGATTGGCGAAACAAGGAGAATAAGTTGCGAGCTTTCGGCTACATTGAATAAAAACTATATTATACAAAAACGGATTAATCACAGATAGATATATGAGCAGACTGATAGCAATCGTCGGACGCCCGAATGTGGGTAAATCGACACTTTTTAATCGTTTGACACAGACACGTAAAGCAATTGTCGATGACACAGCCGGAACGACACGCGACCGTCAATATGGCAAAGTAGATTGGTGTGGCCAAGAATTCTCGATTGTCGATACGGGGGGGTGGGTTGTCAATTCCGACGACATTTTTGAGGAAGAAATCAATAAGCAAGTAGCCATTGCCATCGAAGAAGCAGACCTTATTATGTTTGTTGTTGATGCTTCAACAGGTGTTACCGATTTAGATGATCATGTTGCTGTCATACTTCGTCAATCTAAAAAGCCTATCATGTTGCTTGCAAACAAAACCGATATCAACGATGCTCGTTTTAATGTAGCCGAGTTCTATTCACTTGGACTTGGAGATCCTATTGAAATATCATCAATCAATGGTTCGGGAACAGGCGACCTTCTCGATGATGTCGTTAAGACACTTCCTGTTCAAGATAGCGAAGACGATGCACACGACATCAATGTGCCACGTTTTGCTATTGTCGGACGTCCAAATGCCGGTAAATCATCGCTAATAAATGCTTTCATAGGGGAAGAACGACACATCGTTACCGACATTGCCGGAACCACTCGCGACTCTATCTATCATCGATACAACAAATTCGGATTCGATTTTTATCTTGTCGATACAGCCGGCATACGAAAAAGACAGAAGGTGAATGAAGATATAGAGTATTACTCTGTCATTCGCTCAATTCGCTCAATAGAAAACTCTGATGTGTGTATTCTAATGATTGATGCAACTCGTGGCATTGAAGCACAAGATGCCAATATTTTCCAACTTATTCAAAAAAACAAAAAGGGCCTAATCGTTTGTGTCAACAAATGGGATATTGTTGAAGACAAATCACTCCAGGCACAAAAACGATTTGAAAATGCTATTCGCTCGCGTTTTGCACCATTCACTGATTTCCCGATAATCTTCGGCTCGGCACTGACAAAACAACGTATATTCAAAGTTCTTGAGACGGCTGTTGAGGTGTATAAGAATCGTACACGCATCATACCGACATCTCAACTCAACACCTATATGCTCGACATCATAGCCCAAACCCCACCACCGTCAAATAAAGGTAAATTCGTAAAAATAAAATATGTTACGATGCTTAAGGAATCGGTTGTCCCCACGTTTGTATGCTTCTGTAATCTTCCTCAATGGGTTAAAGAACCATATCGTCGATTCTTGGAAAACAAGATACGCGAAAAGTGGGATTTCTCAGGAACCCCGATTTCAATCTTTATGCGAGAAAAATAGGAACAGCAAAAAATCTTAATTTGATTTTAGGATTAAAATAAGAAAATTACGATGTCGAAGAAGATTGCCGATACGCCGTTGATGCGTCAATATGAAGAGATGAAACTCAAACACCCTGATGCTATTCTTCTGTTTAGGGTAGGAGATTTTTATGAGACATTCTCTTCTGATGCTATTGCAGCAAGCGAAATTCTCGGCATCACACTGACACGCAGAGCAAATGGCTCGGCTCAATATGTAGAACTTGCCGGATTCCCTTATCATGCTTTAGATAATTATCTTCCTCGACTTGTGCAAGCCGGTAAACGTGTCGCAATATGTGAACAATTAGAGGATCCTAAACTGACAAAAAAACTTGTCAAACGAGGCATTACGGAGTTGGTTACTCCCGGGGTGAATATTAACGACAACATACTAAAAAACCGAGAAAATAATTTCTTGGCGGCTATTCACTTTGGCAATGATGAAATAGGCGTTGCTTTTCTCGACATCTCAACCGGAGAATTCCTCTGTTCGCAAGGTTCGGCAGATTATATTGATAAGCTTCTTGCCAATATAGCACCTAAAGAAACACTACTCAAATATGGAACGAAACGCGTTTTTGAATCTACATTCTCCGAAAAATCGTTTCTCTTCGAACTTGATGATTGGATTTTCACTCGTGAAGCGGCAGCCGAACGTCTGATTAAGCATTTCGAAACCAAAAATCTGAAAGGTTTTGGCATTCAGGATATTCCACAAGGCATCATAGCAGCCGGTGCAATTCTTTACTATCTTGATTCAACTCAGCATACAAATATCAGTCATATCACCACAATATCACGTCTGGAAGAAGACCGATATGTGCGTCTGGATAGATTCACTATTCGCAATCTCGAACTTATTGCTCCAATGACCGACGAGGGAAAATCACTCATCGATTTTCTTGATAAGACATCGTCGCCTATGGGTGCAAGAATGATGCGTCGGTGGATTCTGTTTCCTTTGCGAGAAATAGAAGAGATTAATCGTCGTCTCGACACAGTCGAATATTTCTTCCGAGACCCGGAATTGAAAGATATGTTGCACCAGCTCTTCGCTCAACTTGGCGATTTCGAACGTATATGCTCGAAAACAGCTGTCGGCAGGGTGTCGCCTCGTGAAGTTGTGCAGCTCAAAAATGCTCTGTTTACAATTGAGCAAATTCGCCAAATATGTGTTGATTCGGATTCGAAAAATCTTAATCGCATGGCAGAGAAACTCAATCCTTGTATAGATATTGCACGTCAAATCGACAACACTCTTTCTGAAGATGCTCCGGCAATAATTGCTCGGGGAAATTTCATCAAACAGGGAGTATCTGCCGAGCTTGACAATCTTCGAAATATAGCCTCTTCCGGTAAAGAATATCTCAATCAGATATTGAGTAGAGAAATAATGGCAACCGGAATTCCGTCGTTGAAAATAAGTTTTAATAACGTGTTTGGCTATTACATTGAGGTGCGAAACACTCATAAAGACAAGGTGCCACCGGAATGGATTCGCAAGCAGACTCTTGTCAGTGCCGAACGATACGTTACTCCCGAACTTAAAGAATATGAAGAGAAAATCATAGGAGCCGAAGAGCGTATCAACAGCATCGAGAATGAGATATTCGCCTCTCTTATTGCTGAGGTGGCAAAGTATATTCCTGCCATACAGACTGATGCCATGCTGATTGCTCAAATGGATTGTCTGCTCGCATTTGCTTTTGCAGCTCAAGATTATAAATATAATCGTCCGGAAGTCAATGATTCGTTGACGATAGATATCACAGAAGGTAGGCACCCGGTCATCGAACGCCAGTTGCCTCCCGGAGAGCCGTATGTGGCTAATTCCTTGCACTTGGACAACGACACTCAACAAGTAATAATGATTACAGGTCCGAATATGAGTGGAAAATCGGCTCTGTTGCGTCAAACGGCTCTGATAACACTTATGGCTCAGATAGGCTCTTTTGTGCCGGCAGACGCCGCCAAAATAGGCATAGTCGACAAAATATTCACTCGTGTGGGAGCAAGCGACAATATTTCTCTCGGAGAATCGACATTCATGGTTGAAATGAATGAGGCAGCTGCCATTCTCAACAATATGAGTAATCGCTCTCTTATCTTATTTGACGAGCTCGGTCGAGGCACTTCAACATACGACGGTATATCGATAGCATGGGCAATCGTTGAACATATACATGAAAACAAATTTGCTCACCCTAAGACACTTTTTGCCACTCATTATCATGAACTCAATGAGATGGAGCGTTCGTTTCCTCGCATTGCAAACTTCAATGTATCGGTCGAAGAGGTGAAAGGGAAAGTCGTATTTTTACGTAAATTGCAACGTGGTGGTTCGGCTCATAGTTTCGGTATTCACGTTGCCAAACTTGCCGGTATGCCTAAATCGATAATCAATCGGGCAAATCAGGTTCTTGCTCAACTTGAAGAGGCAAATAGAAACAGCGATAATAGAAACAGCGATGCTTCGCCGGCTCCTAAAGTAGATGCTGTCAATGTAGAAAATGTGGCACAATCACGTAGTGGATATCAGTTGTCGTTTTTCCAGTTAGACGACCCCTTGTTGAGCCAGATACGTCAAGAAATCATCAATCTCGACATAGATAACTTAACGCCATTGCAGGCTCTTACGACGCTCAATAAATTGAAATCACTTCTCACCGGAAAGTGAGCCATCATCTTCTTCCTTGAGTATATATATGTTGCTTTTTCATAATTAACCTATAATAGGCATTATGAATGCACTGAAATACGCCGTTGAAGCCATTGTTCCACCTCGCGAATAATCTCTTCGGAAGCCATATCAAGCGAATTGATGCAGCAAAACAATGCTTCTGCATTCTTGTCAAAATCAGCAAGAATGGTTCGTATTGTTTCAATAGAATATCGACTTGGTGAGAGATATAGATAATGATTCTTTCGTTCTGTAAGCAGACTTTTTTTGCGATCTAAAGTGTAGCAATAAAATAATGCACACGCACTGAATTGATGTTCGTTTCTGAAGCGATAACAAATGTTTTGTTCCAACAGATGCGGATAATCTGAATATAATTCCACAAAGCCGTCTCGAGTCAGTGGGTGTGGAGTGTGGACCATACGAATAAACTTAGGCATTTTCAATTCGGCAGCTGCACGCATCATGAAATCACGAAATGTTACGGCCTTGTGTCCGTTTTTCTTACGTCGCAGTTTCTGAAGCAACTCGGCAGTCCAACGAAGGTGCCAATAGCCGTTTGCTATCGGTCGCCCCATATTGAAAAAATCTGATGGTTCAACAGGTCTTATCAAGAATAAATCATCGTTGAAACAGATGAAATGATTGCTCAGCCCTTCGATTCTCCATAGCATATTGACAATCGACAGCGAGTTGAACGTTGGCAGATATTGCTCATAACCTCTGAAAATTTCCTTGTGGTCAACTATTTTGATTGGGATTGAATCGTTGCCGAAATTCTTCTGAATAAAAGTCTCTACCTTTGGATTTTGATTGTCTGTAACGATATAAATTGTGCGAATCCAGCGAGCATATCGATTGATAGATGCCACACAATAGGCTATTTCGCCTACCGAGCGATAGCGTGTCTCGCCACCCACGTCGATAAGCTTATCTTCACCCTTATTGCTGACATATGATAATCGCTTGCGTCGATGTTCGACATCGTCGCCATCTACCCATGTGATCACTGCATCTATCGGATATTCTCCCTCTATATAATGTTTTTGAATGGTCATAATCTTTGCTTTTGTAAAATTAATTTCTGCAACGTTATGCTTCGTTGCGAAATTTGTAAGTTGAACGCAGATGCTCAAAACGCGAGGCTCGCAAATCCTGATTACCAACAATTTTCATGTTGGTTCGCAAACATTCCGTATCACTCATCGGGCAATAACTTTCGACTATTTCCTCCACGCAGATCGATGATTTTCCGATATATGTGTCTGCCAAATCATTGAGATTCTCCTTGTCGATTGGAAAATCAAAAAAAGAGGCTGTTGCTTCCACAACCATTCGGGTGGCTCGTTGTTTCCCTTCAAGCGAATAACCGGCTATGTGAGGTGTGGCTATATATGCCAGGTCAAGTAATTCTTCGTTGATAAATGGTTCTCCCTCCCAGCAGTCGATTATCGGTATTATGTCTTCTGATTTTGCCTTTTCGATTAAAGCCGGTGTATCTACAACACCCCCTCGAGCCGCATTTATTAAGACACTTTTGAGAGGCATTAAGTCAAGTTCGTGTTTGCCGATAAGATGATATGTCGGGTGAGAACCGGAGAATGTCAGTGGAGTGTGAAGCGTTACGACATTGCATTTAGGCAACATCTCTTCAAGCGACATATAATTATATTCATCTTCTCTTCGGACTGCCAACAGAGGGTCGCAACGCAGCACTTCGGCTCCAAGTCGTTCGCCCCATTCGGCAACTATTCGTCCGACGTTGCCACAACCGACAACACCGAGAGTTATGTCGGAAACTTTCGGTCTGATGCTAATGATTGAAGCCCATACATATTGAGCCACTGCCGGGGCATTGCAACCCGGAGCGTTGACCACCTTGATGCCGTTGGCTTTGCACCATTCGATGTCGATATGGTCGGTGCCTATGGTAGCTGTTGCTATGAATCTTACTCGTGAACCTGAAAGCAGATTTGCATCGCAACGAGTGCGAGTTCTCACTATGAGAGCATCAGCATGGTGAACATTTTCGGAAGTAAACTCCTCTGCCGACAAGTATCTCACTTCTGCAAACTTCTCAAGGCGATTCTTGATGAATGGTATCTTATTTTCTATGAGTATAACCACAGTTTAGTTATTGATGATGAGTATAAACAGTGCAATATAAATACATACGCCTCCCAATAAATAGATATATGAATAGGGTATTTTGCCATTTCCAAAGAAATGAGCTATTTGTATGCCGGTGATGCAATTGAAGATGGTTAGATATGTCAGAAGATTATTATAATCAAACACCATATACCAAGCCATTGATATTCCCAACAGATTGATAAAACTATTGTAAGCTCTTGTTTGAGAGCTTGTAGCAAACACCTTTTCAACATTAAAAATAGCCAAACACAATGCTATAATAAAGGTTAACCCTACCATAATCATTAGCCAAAGAATATCAATGGCCGATGCTATATGAGTAAACAGATTCGTTAATCGAGGAAGGGAAAAATCAGAGAAATCGATAATGCCGAAGCCAATAAATATCCAATACGGGCAAATCATACCCAATAAAGCAGCAACCAACTCCTTCGGACGCAACACGTTCATATACATCGTTCCGATTAGAAATATCGGAATTATAAGCACAAAAGCATATTGAATCATCGTTCCGAACGATAAAGTGGAGAATAGCATAAACACTCCCATTGTAGCATTTCGGCTACCATAAGTTTTGAATAATATATCGAGAGAAATGATGATTACTAATGCAAAAATAGTTGATGATGTCAGACCACCCGTCAGCCATACATTGCTGCCGGTCAGCAAAAAAAAGACTGATGTGAACAATGCCGTATGGCTATTGATCACATTGTAGCGTTTGTTGAGAATTATCAACCCCAAACCGATAGCCCCTATTACTCCGATATTCAACAGAAAAGAGACAACAGAATTAATTTTCCATAGGTTTGCAGATGCCAGACATAGTCCAAGGCTATCGTTAGAGGCATGATTGTCTACGAAAATAAAAGAGAGAATTGCCATTGCCAGCATTATAATGCCGGAAATGACAATGCCCGGAGTGCCGAACATCAGTCGATTTGAATCGGTTGATGTAGTATAATAAGCCATTAGATTCTATTATAAATCATTGGCGATATCTCGACGGTAATATTTACCTTCAAAATCCACTGTCAAAGCGGCTGCCTTTGCTTTCTCTGCTGCTTGATGAATATCTTCGCCATAAGCCACAAGAGCAAGCACTCGTCCACCATTTGTTAAGATATTGCCTGCCGAGTTGCGTTTTGTTCCGGCATGGAATATCAGACAATCGTCGACTTTGTCAAGGTTGCTGATGATATGACCTTTTTGATAGTCGCCCGGATAGCCTGCCGATGTCAGCATTACTGCCGATGCTGCTCGTGGGTCGATTGCTAATTTCTTTATTCCCAATGTAGTGTCTGCAACACCTTCCAAGAGGTCGATAAGATCGCTTTCGATGCGAGGCATGACAACTTCTGTTTCCGGATCACCCATGCGACAATTATATTCGATAACCATAGGATCACCTTCCACATTTATCAATCCCAAGAAGATAAATCCTTTATATTCCAAATTTTCCTCTTTGAGACCCTGCAACGTAGGCTCTACGATGCGTGAAACGACCTTTTGCATAAACTCATCGTCGGCAAATGGAACAGGAGAAACAGACCCCATGCCTCCGGTGTTTAATCCTGTATCACCCTCTCCTACTCGTTTATAGTCTTTTGCAACAGGCAATAATTTATAGTCTTCGCCATCTGTGATTACAAACACCGAACACTCGATGCCGGATAAGAATTCTTCGATAACGACAGTGGCAGATGCTCCACCAAACATTCCTCCAAGCATATCGTTAAGCGTCTCTTTGGCTTCTGCAAGTGATTCCAAGATAATCACCCCCTTGCCGGCCGCAAGTCCGTCGGCTTTCAACACATAAGGTGATTTCAACGACTCCAAGAAATGATAACCCTCTTCGATGGTATCTGTCGTTACACTCATGAAACGTGCAGTCGGTATGCGATGGCGAAACATAAACTCTTTGGCAAATTCTTTGCTACCTTCTAATTGAGCTGCATCTTTAGATGGGCCAATGACTTTGACTGTATGGTCGGAAAAATAGTCATAGATGCCCCCGACAAGAGGATTTTCCGGACCGACAACTATCATATCGATATTCTTATTGTAGACAAAACTTCTTACTGCTTCGAAATCCATAGGATTGATGTCGACATTCTCCCCATATTCAGCTGCATTTCCCGGTGCAACATATAATCGTTCCAAGCGTTTGCTTTGGCTTAACTTCCAGGCAATGGCACATTCTCGTCCCCCACTGCCCAATAGTAATATATTTAGTTTCTCTTTCATAAAATCTTAAGGAAATTTGGTGTTTATTCTTCAACTTCATCAGACGGTATTACTTTTCTCCAACCCTTGCGTGAACGAATAGGTGTCTTGGAAAATATGGTTGCCGATGATTCAGGCAGACGTGGGCTCTTGCCGATTATTCGAATCCCTTCTCTCGATTTATGCACATTTTCTACGCTCTTTTTCCAACTTTTCTCTTCACGATTGTTTTCTCTACGTTCTCCTTTTTCGTAGTCGTTACGACGGCGACTATCGAAACGGCGTTCGTCTCGTTTCATATTGTTGCGAGATTCCTTGCGAGATTCCTTGCGAGATTCTCGCATTTTTCGCTCTTTGCCGTTATTGTATTTGAGTGTCTCACTTTCCCACTCTTCATCGCTCATATGACGCACTTTGGGCTTAACTTCGCGATTGAATTCTTCATTGTGGACGCTTCCTCCTCCGGTCTTGAATTCTGCATATGAGCCGTCGAATAAGACATATTCTCTAAATTCACACTCTAAATTGCCATTCAGGATCGGAAATTTAACCGATGGTTTCAATCCTATTTGATGAAAATGTTCGTCTTTATATCCGATTATCCATGCATTGAATCCCTTGAACGTATTTTTCAGTTTGCTCCCTATCGAAGCATATAATGCTTCAATATCGGAAGGTACTATTCTCTCTCCATACGGAGGATTGGTTATCAAAATGCCCTTTTCCGACACTCTTTCCCATGCAGAGAATGGTTTGCACGCCACTTCAATCATGTTGTCGACTCTTGCCATTTTGATATTCTTCTTTGTCGCTTCGATTGCTGCCATAGAGATATCGCCACCATATATTTTGCCGGCATATTCACGCTCTTTGCTATCGTCGTTATATATCTCTTCAAACAAATCCTTATCGAAATCCGCCCAATTTTCAAATGCATAATGTTTACGATAGACTCCCGGATAGATATTAGCAGCTATCAATGCAGCTTCAATAAGAAATGTTCCGGAACCACACATCGGATCAACAAAATCACTCTCTCCATGCCACCCCGTTTTCATTATCAATCCGGCAGCCAGCACCTCATTGATTGGTGCTTCTGTTGTTGCCACTCGATAGCCTCTTTTGTTCAGACTTTCGCCACTTGAATCGAGTGAAATCGTTACTCGGTCTTCGAAAATATGAACATTCAGACACACATCGGCACCAGATAGACGTATCGACGGGCGTTGTCCATACTTATCATTAAAATAATCGACTATGCCGTCTTTGACGCGATAGGTTACAAAACGAGAGTGTGTGAATTCATTGCTGTTCACTGTTGAATCGATAGCAAATGTCTTTTGTGGAGTAAGATATTGGTCCCATTCGAATTCGCGTACAAAATCATACAACTCATCGGGATTTGTCGCTGTGAATTTGCTTATTGGCTTTAATATTCGCAATGCTGTGCGACAACAGAAATTAGCCTTATATAGCATCTCCAAGTCCCCCTCAAAGGTTACCATGCGAACACCCATTTCTACATTCTCTGCTCCCAATGCTATCAACTCATCGCGAAGCACATCTTCAAGACCTTGAAAGGTCTTTGCCACCATCGGGAATTTTTCTCTCATTATATCTGTTGTTTCGTTATTACTGATGTGGATTTAAAACACTATTGTTGTTGTCGACTCATCTTCCGGCATCGTGTTGTTGTCGTTGATGACCACCGGTGCCTCTGATTCGGCACTTATCTTTTTCAATCGTTCTTTAAATTTGGGGTCTCGATTATATGCCGGGACACTCTCTATCAAGCTGATGATTTCATCATCATCGAAATGATTTGGCTCTAAAACCACATATTTTGCACATGCTAACTCATGAGTGTGTTTTGTGATTTTTTCTGTCCCGTATTCCTCTTTCAAACGTTGATCGATAGGTTTTACATTATCTTTTCTCGTTGTTGGCTCTTCGGGGCTACCACTGAACGTAATCACTTCCCCATTGCCTCGTTCTCTCACTGTTATGTCGAATCCCGATGCCAAAATTGTCATTCTGACATTGTCGCCAAGTTCATCATCGAAAGAGGCTCCCCATTTAATCTTTATGTTGCGAGATAATTTTGCCGAGAATTGATTGATTTCACTCATCTCGTTCATCGTCAATGGATTTTCGGAATTAGGATTGAAATGCAGGAAGAACAACAGGCGTTTCGATGTGCTGATATCGCTGTTTTTCAACAATGGAGAATTCAAAGCATCATTAATGGCTTTTGTTACGCGATTTTCGCCCTCCCCTTCTCCGGTTGAAATAATGGCTGTGCTACTATCCTTAAGCGTCGTTTCCACATCTTTGAAATCCACATTGATGTATCCTCTTTTTGTGATGATGCCGGCGATGCTTCGTGCAGCATTGGCAAGTGTGTCGTCGGCTTTTTTAAAGGCATTCGTAAATGTTAAATCAGCATATATTTCATTCAGACGTTCGTTGTTGATGATCAATAGTGAATCGACATATTTACGCATCTCTTCAGCTCCGTCAAGGGCTTTTAAGATTTTATTCTCCCCTTCGAACAGGAATGGTATCGTTACAATACCTATTGTCAGAATACCCAGCTCTTTGGCTATCTTTGCGACAACAGGTCCGGCTCCTGTCCCTGTTCCACCACCCATTCCGGCTGTGATAAAGACCATCTTTGTGGAGCCATCATTAATCATCTGTTCGATATCTTCTGTGCTTGCTTCGGCAGCCAAACGTCCCACTTCCGGGTTGTCGCCTGCTCCCAAGCCTTTTGTGATTTCGTAGCCCAACACTAATTTAGTGTCTATCGGCGAATCTTTTAATGCTTGTTTATCAGTGTTGCATACTGCAAACGACACATTGTTAACACCCTGATTATACATATAATTGATGGCATTACACCCTCCACCACCGACTCCGATAACTTTGATAATGGCACTCATTTCGTCTTTATCAAAAGCTGTTGCATTATGTATGTTTTCGTCTGACATGTTATTTCCCTTTCTAATAAATTTTTCTGTGGATTTCATATTAATTAAACTCGGTGTCGTCTTCATCATCTGATGTTACAAACATCTTTTCGATGTTCGTACGCAATTTTTTCATGAAACTTGGTTTCTTATAGTGTTGTTCATCAGATTTTTCTAATTCCTCTCCATCGGTTTCTTCGTTTATTTTTACATCTGTGTTTGTTGCCTCGGGGAATGGTAGGCTCACAGGTGTTGTCAGGCATGATTCATTGTTAATGTTGAGGCCGGCATTCATGATGCTGATTACTTCGATGCTTTCGAATTTTGGTGCTTTCGGGTCTTCAAGTGTGATTCCAGCAGGTAGCGAACCTCGGCGTACCGGCATGTTGCTTTGGCGTTCCAATAATTGAACCATGCCGTTGAGGTTGAATCCTCCTCCGATGACGATAATTCCTCCCGGCAGTTGTTCAAGCGACAGTCCTGCATATGAGACTTGTTGTATGATATTCGTTATAATCTCTTCGCTTCGCCATTCAACGATCTTTGATAATTCAGAATATTTGATTCCGTTGATATTCAAACTATTTGTTTTGTCTGAACCTAAAGCATTGCCTGTAGTGATTTTGATTTCTTCTGCTCGCTCTTCAAGCACATTCAGAGAGGTGATGTCGCGTGTGATGTTGCGTGAACCCATTGGGATTGTCGCCAGATATACCATGCACGCATTTTTGTAGATTGACACTGTTGTTGTCTCTGCTCCCATGTCGACAAGCATACAGCCGAGTCGCTTCTCTTCCAACGACAATATAAGATTTGCTGTCGCTATCGGTGTTACGACATATCCACTGATTCCTAAATTCAATTTGTCGTGTAGAACTCGAGTGATATTACGTTTAATTGTCGGTCGGCAGACAATCAAATCGAATATCGTATGTATGTTCGTACCTATCATTCCGATAGGTGATTTCGTTTCGCTGCGATTCACATAATATGTATTTGGTACGGCATCGACGATTTCAAGTGAACTGTCAATGTCGGCTTGCATAGCTTCTGCTTTCAACGATTTGATGAGCGTATCGGTAATCTCTATCTCTTCACTATTGTTATGTGTCAACTCATGCGTAATATTGCTAAGCGAACGTCCGGCTATGCCAACATAGACAGATGTGATTTTGCGTGGTGCTACGGTTGGACGCATCTCTAACTTGTTTAAGATGTGGGCTATACGAGTGTGGGTATCCTCCACATTTTGAATAATTCCATATTTAACGCATTCAACCACTCGCTCTTGTTCAACGGCGATGACATGCAAAAGTCCGTCAGTGCCCACTTTCCCTACGGCTCCGATGATTTTCGAACTGCTGATTTCTATCGCTGCCAGATATCTTTCTCCGTCCATCTTATCTTTATTTCTATTTTGTTATTTATTCTCTTATATCCATATCTTGACCTACTAATGAGGCTTCTTCTATTTCTATCTCCTCATTGTCGTAGATAATATCTTCTTTCTTTATCTTGTTTCGATGATGAGCCACTATTTGTCCTTTGAATTTTACTGAAATAGTGTCATATGTGTCCCACCCCTTATATGGCATCACTTGATGATACATCAACATGAGATTCTCGAATTTTGTCGGTAAATCGGTGGTGTCGCCAAGATTAATCACATGGCCTTTGATGCGAGGGTGTAAGATGATGTTGGTCGGTGATGAGGCACTTATCATGCCTATCAATCCATTTAAAATGCTGTCGCTTTGGATATAACGACTGACCGGCATCAACATTGTCGGTGTGAAATGCTCATTGAACTCCCCTTTCACTATTGGTACGTCGCTAATGAAATTGATGTCGGCATTCAGATGTTTTCCATCTTTGTTGATATAATAACTGCTGTCGCCACTGAATATTCGCAATTCAGGTATCATCGGAATGATGCTTATTCGCAGTTTGCCCTGATTTGTGAACCCACATTCAACTTCTTCGTAGCGATTGTCGGTCGACAGTATTTTCTCCAAGCTGTCTATGTTGATTTCGCATATCTTATAGCTTGAAAAATTATTGTTCAAATCTTTCAATCCTTGTCTTACTCCCGACTCGGTGATAAAGTTGGAATTATTATTTTTGAAAATAATAACCTCGATGTCTTTGCATTTTTCTTTTCCTGCTTCTGCATTTGCCCACAGTGTTGCTATTGTCGCATATGTCAGCAACAATATGAGTATCAACCATTTGGCAATTAATTTTATCATCGATATATTATATTTTCCTGCTCAATATTTCTTTTATTGACGGCAACAACACATTGATGTCTGATGCCCCTAATGTCATTAAAATTTCAAAGTTACGATTTTTTATCAAATCAAGCAAATCTTTTCGCTCGCACATCGTCTTCTCGGCACACCTCAACTGCTTGTAAATAATGTCGGAACTGACCCCCTCAATCGGTTCTTCGCGTGCCGGATATATCTCACAGAGGATCACTTCGTCGGCTCCCGATAGTGCTGTGGCAAACTCATCAGCAAAGTCTCGGGTGCGAGTGTAGAGATGAGGTTGAAACACTACACTCAATTTCCTCCCGTTATATAATTTTTTGACCGACTCGATAGATGCTTTGACCTCATTCGGGCTATGGGCATAATCATCAATCAGTACACTACCCTCCCCTTTTTTTGAATCAAGCCATATTTCAAATCTGCGTTTGGCTCCAAGAAATGTGTGCATTGACTCTCGGATTTTATCTTCAGAAACACCAAGTTTCCATGCTACTGCGATTGCTGCGATTGCATTGTCGATATTTATTTCTACCGGTACGCCTAAATCAATATTGTTGATTCTCCCGTTGGGGGCTACAAAGTCAAAATATAGATGTCCGTCATCATAGCGAATATTTTCTGAATGAAAATCTCCGTCTCTGCCTCCACTGTAGGTCAACACCTCTACTGTTTGATCAACTCGTGGTTGAAATTTCAATCCGGTGTGGACTATCAATACGCCTCCCGGACGTATCAATGATGTGAAATGAGAAAAACTCTCAAGATAATTCTCTTCTGTGCCATAGATGTCTAAATGGTCGGCATCTGTCGATGTTACAACTGCATAATATGGCAATAAATGATGGAATGAACGATCATATTCGTCGGCTTCTATGATTGAATAAGGAGAGTGATCGCTCAAAATGAGATTTGAATTATAGTTTCGCAGAATCCCTCCCAAAAAGGCGTTACAACCAATTTCTGATTGGTGCATAATATGAGCGAGCATTGATGAGGTAGTCGTTTTACCATGCGAGCCGGCAATGCATAAACCCTTTGTCTCGCGTGTGATTTTCCCTAATAATACGGCACGCTTGACTACTTCAAACCCCTCTTGTCTGAAATAACTCAATATATGATTGCTTTCCGAAACAGCCGGTGTATAGACCACAAGTGTGGTCTCTTTATTTCGAAACTTTGTCGGTATGTTGTCGACTGAATCAACATATGTCAGTTCCACTCCCTCCTCTGTCAATTCTTCTGTAAGTGTGGTTCGTGTGCGATCATAACCCCCTACTTCACACCCTTTAGCAAGGAAATATCGCACCAAATTTGCCATGCCTATTCCCCCGGCTCCCACGAAATATATTTGTTGAATCTCCATCTTAACCAATTATTTTTAGTATCTCATCAACTATCTTTTCATCGCTATCTGCAAGTGCCATTTCTTTGATGTTTCGACTCATCTCTTCCAATAATTCTTCTTTATGAATGGTCTGAATTATTGTGTCGACAAGTCGCTGAGTTGCTTCTCCGTCGGCTATCATCAATGCTGCGTTTCGCTCTGCAAGTGCCAATGCATTTTTTGTCTGATGATCTTCTGCCACATTGGGCGACGGAACAAGAATTGATGGCTTGCCGAGAAGTTCCAATTCGCTGATTGAACCGGCTCCTGCTCGCGACACCACTATTGATGCTGCTGCATAAGCTTGTGCCATGTCGCTGATAAACTGCGTAACTACAATCCCTTTCATTCCTTTTGCCGCATTGACACCCTTATCACCGAAATTCTTACCTGTTTGCCAGATTAATTGTATGCCTGAAGCCGTTATCTTTTCCAGATTGTCTACTAATGCTTCGTTCAGTGTTCGAGCCCCGAGACTCCCTCCGACGACTAATACTGTAGGTTTGTCCGGATTCAATCCGAACGATGCTCGGGCTTCTCCGACACTTTTTGAATAGGTCAAGATGTCTTTACGTACGGGATTACCTGTCAACACTATCTTCTCTGCCGGGAAGAATCGCTCCATACCATCGTATGCAACGCATATTTTGTTTGATTTCTTTGCCAACAACTTATTTGTTACGCCGGCATATGAGTTTTGCTCTTGCAACAATGTAGGTATGCCTGATTTTTGTGCCGCTTTCAATATCGGTCCACTAGCATACCCTCCCACTCCGATGGCTATGTCGGGAGTGAATTCTTTGATTAGTCTGTTGGCAATAGTCAGACTCTTCCAGAGTTTTTTCAAAACTTCGAAATTTTTCAGCAGATTCCCTCTGTTGAATCCTGCCACCGGCAATCCTACGATCTTATAGCCTGCTGCAGGCACTTTCTCCATCTCCATGCGATTTTCTGCTCCCACAAAAAGTATATCGGCATCTACACGACGTCGAAGTGCATTTGCTATTGACAATGCCGGGAAAATATGTCCACCCGTACCTCCTCCACTGATAATTATCTTATATCTCCTATTTGTACCCATTTTTTTATATTCATCAATTATATGTTATTTGTGTCGGATTTGCCGATTGCATATCATCAGGCAATTCCTTCTTCTCTTTTGCAATATCTTTTTTAGTGCCATTCTGTACGGCAAACTTGCTCACACTGAGCATTAATCCAATTGCCATGCTCATCACCAATACCGACGTTCCTCCCTTTGAAATTAGAGGCAACGGCTGTCCGGAAACCGGAAATACGCCCGTTACTATCGCCATATGAACAAGTGCTTGAAACACTATCATCACTGCACAACCCATTATCAGCAATGCCGGAAAGGCTCGCGAACACTTACTCGCAACTCGTCCGGCTCTCGCCACCAATGACAAATACAAGATCAATAAGATGCACCCACCGATGAATCCTGTGTCTTCGATGATTATGGCATAGATATAATCAGAAAATGCCAATGGCAATCTCGCACTCTCGCGTGAATTGCCCGGTCCATTTCCATAGATACCCCCATGTGCTTGGGCATAATTTGAAAACACTACTTGGCGATTCTCATCTGTGATTGGATCTCCCGGCTTTACTCCTTCTATGAATCGTTTTATACGACTCATCTGTGTGCCCGTACGGTCAACTTCTGTCTTCTTTTCTATTTGTTCGACATACGTCTCCGGAGCATTATCGTCTTTATCTGCATATTTGATCAAATAGACTACCCCTCCAAACATTAAATAAACGATTAAGATAACTCCCAATTTCTTCCACTGAATGCCTCCTATCAAGAACATTGCCATCGAAACACCCATCAGCAAAATCGTATTTGTCAAACCGTTTTTCCAAAGCAATCCACCAAATAGCAACACTATTGTCGCACTATAAATGCACCCTCGTGTCGTTACTCCCTTCGCCATCTGATGTTTTGCCATTATGGCCGCTAACCAAATGACTACTGCCAACTTAACTATCTCTGCCGGCTGAATAGTTACACCGGCAAGTCGTATGGCTCGCTGGGCATTATTATAGTTAACTCCGATCACCATCGATAATATGAGCAATATCAATGATATAATTGCAAATGCCCATGCCCACTTCCGAAAGTATTTATAATGTATGTTCTGACACATTATGGCGATTCCTAACCCAATAAGAAGAAACATTCCATGACGTATCAATGGACCATAGACCATCTCTGAGGTTACCTCTGTTTTTGATGCACTGAATAGCTCGATGACTGAGATTATCAACAACATTATATATATACCCCAAATATATGGATCGGAATAATTCTTTGTTTTCGATACAGTATTTTTTGGTTTGGTGTCGGAAACAGCGTCTATCGGTTTTCCATCGATAGTCTCATTTATGATTATGTTCGAATTATTAGTCTCTTGCACTTCGTTGATCTCCCTACTTTAACTTTTTTTATTTTTTCAATCTCTTTACGGCTGCCTTGAATTGGTCGCCTCGATCTTCATAGCTTTTGAATAAATCAAAACTTGCACAGCAGGGTGATAATAACACCGTATCGCCATTTTCTGCTATCTCATGGCATGCATCTACTGCTTCTTCCAACGAGTGTGTGTCGCGAATGATAGAAACTTTCCCACCGAAATAATCAAGCAATTTTTTGTTGTCGACTCCCATGCAAACTATTGCCTTGACTTTCTCTTTCACAAAAGGTTCGATTTCGCTGTAATCGTTCCCTTTATCTTTCCCTCCAAGTATCAGTATTGTGGGGGTTACCATGCTTTCGAGTGCATACCATGTTGAATTTACATTTGTCGCTTTCGAATCATTGATATAGCGTACGCCGTCGATTGTTGCAACATATTCCAACCGGTGTTCCACTGCCTCAAAATCTTCCAATGCTTCGCGTATTGCCTCTTTCTTGATATCGAGCAATGATGCCGACAGGCCTGCCGCCATAGAATTATATAAATTATGCAACCCTTTTAGCGACAACTTATCACGTGGTATCTCCCATTCACCCTGTGCTGTCGTGAAATGAACTAATTCGCCACCTAACCATGCCGCCGTATCTTCAATTTTGGTCTCATTGAAGGGTAAGATTTGAGACTCCAGATGCATCTGCGTCAATTGTGCTGCAATGACAGGGTCTCCTTGCCAATAGATAAAATAGTCATCATTGGTTTGATTCTGAAGTATGCGAAATTTGGCTGCTACATAGTTCTCCATCTTATAGTCATAGCGATCCATATGGTCAGGAGTGATATTCATCAAGACGGCGATGTTTGCCTTAAATTCATACATGTTTTCTAATTGAAAACTA
The DNA here is from genome assembly GCA_937911575.1 of uncultured Porphyromonadaceae bacterium. Lineage (GTDB taxonomy): Bacteria > Bacteroidota > Bacteroidia > Bacteroidales > Muribaculaceae > Lepagella. The sequence goes on from CALDPR010000031.1 coordinate 158,375, forward strand.
CTCAATTCAATCACATAGACATCATGATTTTTTGTAGCAACCTGATATGCAAGGCTTTGACCCACATTGCCTGCCAAACCCACATTCAATCCGGCTCGTTTCAAAATATGATATATCAACATCGTCGTTGTTGTCTTACCATTTGACCCGGTAATGCATACCATCTTGGCATCGGTGTATCGTCCTCCGAATTCGATCTCAGATATGACAGGGATATTTTTACTATTGATTTTTTGCATAAGAGGTGTCGTCGGTGGAATACCCGGACTTTTGATTACCTCATCTGCCGACAATATTTTCGCTTCGCTATGTCTGCCTTCTTCCCACTCGATGTGATGCTCTTCAAGTTGCAATTTATATTTTGACGATATTGTTCCCATATCGCTTAAAAAGACTTCATAGCCTTTTTGTTTCCCTAAGATTGCAGCTCCTACTCCACTCTCTCCTCCTCCTAATACAACCAATCGTTTCATATGCTCTGTATTATCGTAGTTTTAATGTTACAAATGTTAATGCTGCCAACAAGATGCCGACTATCCAAAAACGAATCACTATTTTAGGCTCCGGAATAGCTCTTATCGGGGTTTGAATTAGTGCGTCGATTCCGGAATTACCCTGCTTTTGGAAATGATGATGTAATGGTGTCATCTTAAAGATACGACGCCCCTCTCCATATTTCCGTTTTGTATATTTGAAGTATCCGACTTGAAGAATTACGGATAAATCTTCGATGAAGAAAATCAAACATAGCAATGGTATGAGCAACTCTTTGCGTATCAATATGGCAAAGACTGCTAAAATTCCACCTAAAGTCAAACTGCCCGTATCGCCCATAAAGACTTGTGCCGGATATGCATTATACCACAAAAAGCCTACTAATGCTCCGATGAATGCTCCGGCAAATACAACCAACTCTTCCGAACCGGGGATATACATAATGTTCAAATATGAAGAATAGATGATATTGCCACCCAAATATCCCATTATTGCCAATGCTAATCCGATGATTGCCGAGGTGCCTGCTGCTAATCCATCGAGACCATCGGTGAGGTTGGCTCCATTCGATACGGCAGTTACGACAAGTATCACTACCAATACAAATACAATCCACCCTGCTGTCTCTGCACTGTCTGAATCAAGCCACTCTGTCAGCCATTCATAGTTGAAGTTATTGTTCTTGACAAAAGGAATAGTCGTTTGAGGCGATTTGATATTTTCTTGCATATGGACAACCTCTATTTCATGGTTGACGACATTCTCTTTTTCTATATTTTCTCGCATCACTATCTGTGGACTTAACCACATTGTGATGCCGACAATCAGACCTAATCCGACCTGTCCGGTAATCTTATATTTCCCTTTCAGTCCGTCTTTATTCTTATATTTTAGCTTTCGATAGTCGTCAAGAAAGCCTATTGCTCCCATCCAGACTGTTGATATAAGCATTAGCAAGAGATACACATTGCTAAGATTGCCGATCAACAGACAAGGAATCAAAACGGCTATGATGATGATGATGCCACCCATTGTCGGTGTGCCTTTCTTCTGCATCTGCCCTTCTAAACCCAAGTCTCTGACTATCTCTCCAACTTGCATTATCTGCAAGCGATCAATGATACGTCGCCCGAAAATCAATGCTATCAGCAGTGCCAGTGAAAACGAAAAACCGGTACGAAATGTGATATAAGTCATTAATCGAATACCCGGGATATCAAAATCCTTGATATAATCATATAGTGCGTACAACATATCTCTCTGTATCTCTGTGTGTTTGCTTATCTATTATTTTAATGTGTCGAATACTTCTTGAATCACTTCCTTATCATCGAAATGATGGCGTACGCCTTCAATTTCTTGATATGTCTCATGTCCTTTCCCTGCCACTAATATGACACTTCCGGGGAGTGCTAATTGGCAGGCAGTGCGTATCGCTTCGCGACGATTGCTGATACATAAAGTCTGGCGTAGTTCGTCTGTATTCAGACCGGCTTTCATCTCTTCTATGATTGTTTCCGGATTCTCATAGCGTGGATTATCACTTGTCAAGATTAATCTATTGCTGCGTATTGCAGCCTCGTGAGCCATCAATGGTCGTTTGCCTTGATCTCGATTTCCTCCGGCTCCTACAACTGTGATTATCTCGCCGTCGGCTCCTACGATGTCGCGTATGGTGTCAAGCACATTGACAAGGGCGTCAGGTGTGTGGGCATAATCGACAATCGCCGTAAAGCCGGTAGGAGAGTGCATAGTCTGAAATCGTCCTGATACAGGCACAAGACGGCTCATGTTGACCAAGACCTCTTCCGCTGGGAACCCAGTTAATATGGCTGCTCCATACACTGCGGTCAAATTATATGCATTGAATTTACCCGTAAATTGAACTTCTATTTCTTTGTCGTTTAGCATCAGCAATGTGCCATCAAGTCGATTCTCCAACACTTTGCATCGAAAATCGGCATTTGTGCGTAAAGAGTATGTATAGACTTTTGCTTTGCTGTTTTGTACCATCACACTTCCATTCTTGTCGTCAGCGTTTATAAGTGCAAATGCTCCTTGAGGAAGCATGTCGAAAAATTTCTTCTTTGCTTTCAAATAGTTGTCGACTGTGCCATGGTAATCCAAATGGTCGCGTGTCAGATTGCTGAAAATACCTCCGGCAAAATGTAATCCGGCAACTCGGTGTTGTTCTGTGGAGTGTGAACTGACCTCCATGAACGCATAATCACAACCGGCCTCAACCATGTCGTTTAGCAGACTGTTGAGCGTTAATGGATCGGGTGTAGTATGTGTTGTCGGTATGGCTGTCGTATGAATATAATTACATACTGTCGATAGCAATCCGGCTTTATATCCTTCCAATTTTGCCAATTCATAGAGTAGGGTAGCAGTGGTCGTTTTTCCATTAGTGCCGGTTACTCCCACTAATTTCAATTTCTCTGAAGGGTGGTCGTACCATGCCGATGCCAATTCTCCAAGTGCTTTTGCTGAATTCTTTACTCGAATATAAGTTATCCCTTTCTCATAACTTGAAGGAAATTCTTCGCATACGATTGCTGCTACGTGGTTGCTTGCCACAACAGGAATATATTTATGTCCGTCGGTAGTTACTCCTCTGACGGCTACAAAGATTCCATCTTTTACAGCTTTTCGAGAATCACTTTCTAAACTGACTACATTCTTGTCGGTGGTGCCGATTATTTCTTCTATTTCTATCTCTGAAATCAGTCGTGATAATTTCTTTTTCATATTTTGCTAATGTTTTAAGTTCAAAATTATTTTGTCGCCTCGCTCATACGGCTGCCCCGCTGCGATGCTTTGTGAATATACGTATCCTTCGCCGACGATGCCCACGTTCAGCCCTGATTGTTCAAGTATTTGCAAAGCTGTCGAAATGTCGTAGCCTACGACGTTTGGCACTCCCCCTTCTGCATAGTTGCCTCCCCCTTTCAGTTGCTTGATGAAAGGCAGATTCAAGCAGGTCTTTATCATAGATGCTGCCACTCGTTTTGATGCATAAACGGTCGGCGTATTATTGCCACTATGTGTAGATGTGAAGGTGCTTTTGTTGTTGAGCATTCCTCGTGCATAGAGTTTTAATGCTACGTTCTTGACCACTTGTCCGGATGTGCGATTAGCACTTGTGCCGGATTTTGCCAATACCAAGGCCATGCAACTATAGATTGGTCGGTCATACGGAAAAAATCCTGCGAATGCATATCTTCGTTTGCTGTGGTCATATGTGCCTCCCCCTTCCGGTATCGGATAGGCTGTCCCTGTTTTGCCGACAATCTTCACTCGGTCGTCTCTCACCATGCGAGCTGTGCCATGTTCGCCCCACACCACTTCATGTATGCATTGTTTCAATTTATTCGCTGTCTCTTCGCTGCATATGCGATCTCTGATATAGCTGATAGGGAAAACCGAATCATTGCCATTTTCATCTATTATCGAGTGAACTAAGTGGGGGCGTACGTAACGTCCGTTGTTGGCAATTGCGTTATATATTGATAGAGTATACAATGGGGGTATTTCGGTGTTATATCCATAAGCCTGACGTGCCAAGTCAAGGTGGCGTGCTGTCATTGTTATGTTGTTTCCGTTTTTATCCTTCGGCAACAGTTTGCGTATACGTGGAATCTGTTCGCCGGCAATACCGGTGTGCATAGGCTCAAAAAATCCTATTGAAGCCAGACGATCGTAGAATTTCGACGGGTCTTCTCTATAACCTCGGAAAATCACTCTGGCGATTCCTGTGTTTGACGACATTTCTATCACCTGTTTCATATTCTTAATCGTTGGGGCGTGAGGGTCTGATGTGCGTTGAAAAGGGCTACAATCCACTGTCTCATTCACTGAATGTATCAATCCGTCTTCAAAGGCTATCAACATTGATATCGGTTTCATTACAGAGCCCGGTTCATATCCTCTGACTGCTCGATTCATCGATTCGCCGTATGTGCCATCGTCTAATCGCTGAATATTGGAAATGCCACGTATGGCTCCTGTCGATACCTCCATGATGATTGCTGTTCCCCATTCGGCATCTACGCTGTCGCAAACTTTGAGCAATTCTTCTTCAAGCATATCTTGTATGTCGATGTCGATTGTGGTCCGAATATCATATCCTCGTTGAGGTGCGACAGTTACCCAGTTTGTTACTCCATTCATTAGTGCTACACGTTTTGCGTACCCCTCTTTCCCATATAGAAGCGAATCAAGGTCTTTCTCTAAACCTGAATATCCATGAATCTCCGCCTCGTTGGTCAGTTTGTTTGTGGTCTCATTCACTCGGCCTATGCTGCGTCCTGCCATGCTTCCGAAAGGGCGTTTTCTGATGTTTCGCTCTTCAGTATATATCGGAATTTGTCGCCCTCTGCCTGCAAAATTTTTCAGCCAAGGGAAATTCCTTATCCGATTGAAATCTTCCAATGTCCCTTTCGACACAAGTCGCAATGCTCGGGTGCGTAGCGTGTCGTCGAGTTCCATTTGTCGTTTCAAACGACTATGCCACGAATATTTTTTTAGCGAGTCGGGGTGAGTCGACTTTCGATAGCCGTAGCGTGGATAGTAATAATCCAACGAATCGGCGAGGCTGTCGATTGATGCCCATTGTATAGGATTTTGCTTCAATACTTTTGAATGTCGCAAATCCAATCTGACGTCGTAGACTCGCATATTGCACGCCAGGATATTGCCATTGTAGGCCAATATGCTGCCTCGTTCCGGCTTGATTGTATCGATTTTTGATAATGTCTTTTCGGCTTGTATATTCCACTCTTCTGCCTCAATGACAGTTGTGTGAAACATCTTCATCACTATCAGTGATGAGAAAATCAAAAATCCGATAACTATCAATCCATATCGGAATAGAATATGTTTTTTATTATTCTGTTTCGCCATTTTATGGAGCTGATTTTATTAATTCGTAGGGTGGTTGTTCTTGAAATTCAAGATCTAAATTATGCCGTTTTATCAGTTCTCGCATTTCGGTTTCGCGAATCAAGCTCATATAGCGTGCTTTGCTGTTGATTTTGTCGCTTTCTGCTATCTCAAGGTCGTTGCGTAGTTTTTTGATTTGCTGCATCTTTGTTTGTGTGCTGTAACGCAATCCGATAAGTGAGAGTATGGCAACTATGCCTATCAACAGAAATCCGGCATTATTCTTAAAAAACTGTAACGACAATATTCGCCCTTCTCGAATAATATTGACAGACTTCGTCTGATTGCTTCTATTTCTTTTCTTTGCTGCCATCTGATTGCTATTTATTTGCTCCCTATCAATTCGGCTACTCGCAGTTTTGCACTGCGTGAGCGTGGATTGATTGCTATCTCTTCTTCTGTTGGGGTTGCCACTCCTTTGGTGATGCTTCTCCAGGGGGTGTGGCTGTTGCCGAAGAAGTCTTTCTCTATTTCTCCTTCGATGTTGCCGCTGCGAATAAAGTTTTTAACCATGCGATCTTCAAGTGAATGATATGTCAACACAACTAATCGCCCTCCCGGTTTTAACACCTCTTTTGTCGATGCTAAGAAATCGCGAAGCACTTCCATTTCTCCATTGACTTCGATTCGCAATGCTTGAAATATCTGTGCCAACTCCTTCTTTTCCTGTTTCGGATTGATTAAGGGGCGAATAGCTGTCAATAACTCGCCGGTTGTTTCTATTTGCTTTTCTTCTCGACTCTTACAGATTGCTTTTGCAAATGGATAAGCTCGTTTTATCTCGCCATATCTGTTTAATATCCGGCACAACTCCTCTTCGCTATATTCGTTCACTATGTGTCGGGCATCTATGCTTGCCGATTGATTCATTCGCATATCCAATGGGGCATCGTTTCGGAATGTAAATCCTCGCTCTACTGCATCAAAATGATGAAACGAAACACCTAAATCTCCCAAAATACCATCTACTTTCTCAACCCCATGATAGCGAAGAAAGTTTTTCATATATCGAAAATTGCTGTGTACAAATGTAAATCGCTCATCTTCGATTCGGTTGGAATAGGCATCTATATCTTGGTCAAATGAGTATAGTTTTCCCCCTTTACCCAACTTCTCCATGATCGCTCGCGAATGTCCGCCTCCACCAAACGTAACATCTACATAAATGCCCGAAGGATTGATATTTAAACCTTCTATACACTCATTCAGCATCGCCGGTATGTGGTAAACTGTATTATCCATTTTGACCTCTATTCCCCTTTTTTGAAATTTGCTGTAAAGTTAGTTAAAATTGTAAACAGTTTACATATCAAAATTCTACTTTTTTTATTTTACCATCAAAAAACTTATCAACAACCTTTTTATTACTCTAAATATGTTTCATTGAAGAGGGTAGGTCGGTGAATCGAAAAAAGAAGTCTCAATCACATAAAATCAGCGATTGAGACTTCTGTCAAAGATGATACGTTTCAATTTTTACTGTACGCACTAATATTTCTTTATGAATTTTGAATAATATAGTGTTTGGATTTGAAGATAAAAATTGATGATTATTGTCTATGGTTGTTTACCAGCCAAGGCGCTTTGATATGTCGGTAGATTTTCAGACCATTCTTAAACTCTTTTCGAATAGTACTCCATTTTGGGTGAATTGCTGATGGACGAATCATTCCGGAGGAAACCATTAGGAGCATTGATATTAAAGCAATTGCAATTATAAGCAGCCACCCATACACCTCTTTAATGCTGACAATTAATGAATGATGCCATACCATGCCATAGAGTTTTTCTATAGGTATGAATGAAATTGATGCATTTGTGGCGACTATTTCCGAACTTAACAGCATAGCGTTTTTGGTAATTGTGTATTGCATTATTTCTCCCATCACTGCCGAGCCCATTGAACCTCCGATTACGGCTGTGAGATAGCCATTCATTGAAATGCATTGTCCATATAGAGGGAAGGGGAGTCCGGCTTGCAGTAGTGAAACTAAAAAACATACGGAAAGAATCACTATGCCGGCACCTCGGCAAAATAAGGGTATAAAAAGCATGCTTTTATCCAATCCGTAGTCGATGAAAAAATAAAAATAGGCTATATATAAAGCAATAAAGCAAAATCCGATGATTGTCATTGTTTTATATTGCCAACGCAATCGGGCAAAGGTTACATACATGAATCCACAACCAAAAATTATGCCACTCCATACATACCAATTTATCGATATCTGATGCAAGGAATCGTATCCCAAGATTTCGTGCATATATGCATGCTCGCATACATGTTCCGGCGACAGAAGTATATATGCCAAAAGATAAAGAATTGTTACTTTGATGACTCGTCTGTTTGTAAGTACAATAGGGGAGAGATAGGGGTGTCGCAAAAAGGTCATTCTCCAAATATTCAAACTCAAAGATGCAAGGCCAATCAATGTAGCTCCGATGATATATTCCGATTCAAACCAATCGTAATGGTCTCCATAGATAAATATGAAAGTAAGAGAGAAAAAGAAGATTGCCCAAAGCAATGAACCAAACCAATCGATGCCAAATAAAGGCAATTTGGGCATGCTACGATAGTGCCGTATCAACAGACAAACCATTATATAAACCAAACTTACAAGCCCTATCATCAGCCAATGCATATATTCCCAATTCAGGTATACAGACATATAAATAGTCGTTATTCCTGTGAGTTGAATAGCACCCTCCACAAGCAGATAAATATACGATAGCCAAACAGCCATGTCTCGATTAGGTGTTATCCATAACTGTATAGTTGAATTGCAAGCAAAAGTGCCCCACATTCGAAACCACCCGGCGATAAAACTTGCCCCTACAAGTATAGGAAAGGAATCAGTGTGTATGATTATCAGATTGCAAACAATTATCATTAAGCAACTTGTCTTTAGACATGTGCGTAGAGAAAATCGAAATTTCAATCTGAACATAACGCTGAAATTCAGCGATAGCCCAATCAGCGATGCGTAGCCGGCCATCATGATATCTTCTTGCATGAGAGCTGTATCTCCAACCATATGGGTTGTTGCTGCCAAATAGACACCTCCCGATAGCTGTATGATGACAACAAAGAAGATGAATAGCCAGGGCTTTAATTTCCGAGGAATCATATCTCGAACATCGGCTATATCAAATCTCTGTTCTTGTTTCATTGATCCCATCAATATTCTATTTCACATTCCACATTCAAGCCGGCTCGTACAAAATCCATGCTCTCTTTATTATTATCGGTGAATTTTATTCGCACAGGAACTCGTTGCTCCACTTTCACAAAGTTGCCGGCTGAATTATCTTGAGGCAATAGCGATAGTTTTGCTCCTGTTGCCTTTGAGATGCTCTCCACTTCTCCGTTATATACGACATCGTCGATAGCATCTATTTTGATGCTTACAGGCATTCCTTCTCTTATGTGTTTGAGTTGCGATTCCTTATAATTGGCGATTACCCATATTTCACTATCGTCGACAATTTCTATTAGAGTTTGACCCGGTTGAACCAACTGCCCTATCTGAATATCTTTGCGAGTGGTATAGCCGTCGCAGGGCGCTGTAATGATTGTATACGATAGATTAAGCCTTGCTAAATCAAGAGCTGCTGAAGTAACCTCTATGACAGCCTCATTCTGACTTAATCGCTGTGTTTGTTCCGTACGAACCAACGCTGTCGTCTGACGTTGTCGGCAAAGCATCTCATATTTCGCTTTTTGAGCATCGTAGGTGGTTTTTATTTGATCGTATTTTTGCTGTGTAACTGCCTCTTCTGATAACAGATTTCCATAACGTTCCAACTCCTTTTCTGCATGCTCCAATAAGATGCGTGCTTCTTCTATTATAGCATCACTGACTGCCAGATTATTACTCGTGGTGTTAATTGTCGTTCCCATTGCTGTTTTGCCAACTATTGAATTTTCATAATCGGCTTCTGCCTGTGCTAATCGAAGACGAAATTCGGTGTCTTCTATAATTATTAAAGTATCCCCTTTTTTTACTTTCCCGTACTCCTCAAAACGTATTTCTTTGATAAATCCCTGTATCCGGCTATTGACCGGTACGATATGCTGATTCACTTGGGCATTATCCGTGTATTCAACGTTGCCGAAATGAATGAATTTTGACATTATCCATATAATGGAAATAGCAAATATTAAAATAACTAAAATTCCTGAAATTGTGCGTTTTAATCTTTTTTTCATAACAATCCTGATATATATTGAAGTTTATAGTAATAATAAATGATATTTATTTGTGCATTAACCAATTCTTGTTCCGCTTGTAGTTTGGCATTTGTCGCATCTAACATATCTGTCAGCAATGCAATATCGTTTGTGTAGCGATTGTAAATCACTCGGTAGTTCTCATTCGCAAGTTCTACATTTTTATTTTGGCGTTCCAATTCAGCATATGCTTCTATATACTTTGTGTAATCGGCATTGATGGCAAGGCTGATTTCTTCTCTTAGTGAGGCATATTCCTCCTCTGCCTGATAGGTGGCTATCTTGCTCCTATTGCGTGCTTTGTTGTTTTTATAGAGCGACGAGAGATTATAGCTTATCCCTACACCGACATACCAATAATTGAAATTGCGATTTATCGGAGGCACTTCAATCGTGATTGGTCCGTCCATCTGATAACCGGCTATTAAAGCTATATGTGGCAGTCTCTCCGAGGATACAATTTTTTCCTCTGTTTTGCTCATTTGTATGCCGATTGTAGCACTTCGCAATGTCGGAGAATGCAATGTTGCACTCTCTTGCCAATAGCCCGCATCTCTCGAAGGTATTGTCTCTGTCAATATCTTATCGTCCGGAATTATATCTGTCTTTTCGGGCAATCCAAGTGTGCTGGTTAAGTTGCGATTAAGTATAGATATGCCATTCTCTATTTGTGTGAGCGTCAGTTCCAAATTCGATAATAACAACTCATAGCGTGTGATATCGTTCTTTAAAACCACACCCTCGCGTTCCTTGGCTTCCATTTCTTTGATTACCTTTTTCGTCTGTTCGATGTGATTTGCGTAAACAATACGCAAATTGCGATATTTATACAAATCAAGATAATTCCCAATAACCATAAATCGAACTGAATTTTGTGCCGATTCATATTGGCTCGATGCCATTTCTCTTTTTAACTCAGCAATTTCAACTCCCCCGCTTATCGCTCCTCCTGAATATACAACTTGTTTTGCTTCAAGTGAAAAATTGTTTCCAAAATGTGGAATCGGTGCTGTCTGATAATCTCCAAAATCTCGTGCCGTCGTAAATCCATCTCCAAGATAACTGAATGATAAAGACAAGTTTATATCCGGCAATTTGTTAGCATTGGCTAATCGTATGCCTGCTTCACTCTCCTCTATTCCTCTTTTAAATGGTTGTAATTTTTTACTGTTCTCATCTGCCAAGCGAAACATCTCTTCAACGCCTAATACAACATTGTCGTTGGCCTCTGAAATCTCCTCGATGCTACATAACAACACAAATAGTAGCACCATGAGCAATCGGTAATTGTTCATAATTATAAATTTTTTAATTCCTAATTCGGTGATTTTAACTGCTAACCGGGTGTCAGCAACTATTATAATAAGCAAACATCAAGACTCTAAAAGCCTCAATGATGAAATTCTATATCGATAAATTAACAAATGAAAACTTAGTCAGAATTTTCACGACCCCAATCATGGAAGTCGTCCATACGCAATAAATGGTTATAGACAATAAAAGCTCGTTTGGCGAACTCTCGAATTAAATGTAAATTTGGATAGATGTTTGTTATTGTATAGTTCATTTGCTGAAGGAACTGTATGCCCCTTTTCGGTTGCAAAGTTACAAAAAAAAATACAAAGTCGACAAATTTATCATTTTGCTCTACTTCGCCCATTCCTTAACGTAGTCCACAAATAAAATAAATATCGGGTTGAGAAATAAAAAATTGCACACACAGATGCAGAATTCTGAAAAAATTAAAATCTCAATTAGTCTATTTTGTCTAATTATTTACATAACATATTGAATATCAGTAAAATAAATCACAATCGGTTTTTTAGCATTTTTTTGTCAAATAATTTAAAATTATCAATGTTCATAGGTCTGAAAAATTTTTTCGATAAAAAATTTTTCTACTTTTGAAGAATTGGCAAAAAATTACTATTTTTGTAAGTTTGAGAAAAAATAAGAAAACGTATGATCGAATTTCAATCACTTGATGTCAAAATGCCGAATATCGATTTTGAGATTATTCGAAAATGGATAAAACGAGTTGTTGACCATCATAATCGAATTGTTGGTCCTCTGACTTATCAATTCTGCAATGATGCCCATATAATAGAAGTGAATCGTCAGTTTCTTGACCATGATTTCTATACAGACATTATTACATTCGATTATACGAGGCGAAATCGAATATCGGGTGATATGCTGATATCTCTCGACACTGTTGCGTCAAATGCTGAAATGCTTCATCTTCCTTTTGATCAGGAATTGCATAGAGTGATTATTCATGGTGTTTTGCATCTATGTGGCATTAACGACAAAGGTGAGGGAGAACGAGAAATAATGGAAATGCATGAAAATGAAGCATTAAAAATGCTCAATGAGGAGAGGCAGGCTATGAGTGTAAATCTCGATTAAACGCTGAAAGCGATATGAAGTTGGCCTATTGAGACAAAAGAAATAAGAAATAAAAAAACTTGCAGAGTTCTGTAAATAGGACTTGCTTTAAGGAAAAATTAGATATATGAGATTTGACTACGATGTTATAGTGATAGGAGGTGGTCATGCCGGTTGCGAAGCGGCTGTTGCGGCTGCTCGATTAGGTTCGCATACATTGTTGATTACTTCCGATATGAATCGCATTGCTCAGATGTCGTGCAATCCTGCTGTCGGTGGAATTGCAAAAGGTCAGATTGTGCGAGAAATTGACGCATTAGGTGGGCAAATGGGTATTGTTACAGACCAGACAGCCATACAATTTCGCATGTTGAACCGTTCAAAAGGTCCTGCAATGTGGAGCCCTCGTGTGCAATCTGATCGTTCCAGATTCATCGATGCCTGGCGTGCAATCCTCGACAAAACACCAAATTTAAATATCTTTCAAGATACAGTTTCAGAATTCATATTCAGCACTAACGACGACCGAAAAAAAAAGGTAGAGGGTGTCAAAACTGCTTTAGGAATAGAGTTTAAAGCAAAAGCCGTTGTCCTCACAGCCGGAACTTTCCTCAATGGGCTCATGCATATTGGTGAGAAACAAATACCGGGAGGAAGAATCTCAGAACCCGCAGTTACGGGACTAACCGAACAACTCATTGATGTCGGTTTCGAAACGCAACGTATGAAAACCGGTACGCCGGTTAGAATCGACGGACGATCTGTCGACTATTCGTTTGCTACTCCACAGGCAGGCGACGACATTGTAGAAGTAGGTGATGATGGCTCAAGAAAGGTCGTAAAACGTGATTTTCACAAATTCTCATATCTCCCTTCTGTGAAGAGAACTCTGATGCCTCGTGAGTGTTTTATTTTTCATACAAACAAGGAAGTGCATCAAGAATTGCATGATAATCTTGATAAATCACCTCTTTATAATGGTCAGATTCAAAGCATTGGACCTCGCTACTGCCCAAGTATTGAGACAAAAATCGTAACTTTTGCAGACAAAGAAAGTCATCAACTGTTCCTTGAACCGGAAGGTGAAACGACAGAAGAATTCTATCTCAATGGATTCTCATCATCTCTCCCTTGGAACGTACAAATCGATGCTCTGAAAAAAATCGACGCTCTGAAAAATGTGCAAATTTATCGTCCCGGCTATGCTATTGAGTATGACTATTTCGACCCAACACAGTTAACCCACGATCTCCAAACAAAACTTGTTGCCGGACTTTTTTTCGCCGGGCAGGTTAATGGAACTACAGGCTATGAAGAAGCAGCCGGTCAAGGTCTTGTGGCAGGCATCAATGCTCATAGATTAATCAATGGTCTCGAGCCTTTTATACTTCATCGCGACGAAGCATATATTGGAGTGCTTATCGACGACCTTGTTACAAAAGGTGTCGACGAGCCATATCGGATGTTCACTTCACGTGCAGAATATCGTATACTTTTGCGTCAAGATGATGCCGATATGCGTCTAACCCCCATTGGATATGAATTGGGACTTGCCACTCAAGAACGCTACGACCTTATGCTCTCGAAAAAGCAACAACGCGATGATCTTATTGAATTTTGCCGTTCGTTTCTTGTCAAAGCTGACAGAATTAATGAATATCTGATAAGTCTTGGGACAGCCCCACTAAAGGCTTCTGTGCGTCTATTTGAGCTGATGCTTCGCCCTCAAATATCGTTTGAGAATCTTGTGCCGGCTATTACGGCATTGAGAAATAAAATCTTGGAAATCGAAGAAGAACGCAGAGATGAGATTGTTGAGGCAGCGGAAATATTAATCAAATATTCCGGATACATTGATAGAGAACGCCTGATTGCCGACAAAATCCAAAGACTCGAAAATGTCAAACTTGGAGATAGGATTGACTATAACTCAATTTCATCAATATCTATTGAGGCTCGACAAAAACTATCTAAAATCAGACCGGCTACTATTGCTCAAGCATCTCGAATACCCGGAATTTCGCCTTCAGATATTAATGTGTTGCTTCTGTTGATGAATAGATAATCATTGCATAACTAACTTAATAATAGGCGATTTTAAGCAAAATGTTTCACGTGAAACAATTAAAATAACAATAATAGAAATAACTATGACAGTAGAAGATTTGAAATCAACTATCCGCGATGTTGTGGATTTTCCTTCAAAAGGAATTGTATTTAAGGATTTGACGACTTTAATTAAAGATGGCGAGGCTCTTCGAACCATGTCTGATGCGTTGTATGAGATGTATAAAGATAAGGGTATTACAAAGGTTGTCGGTATTGAATCTCGTGGTTTTATCGCCGGTTCTATTTTAGCCGCTGCTCTTGGTTGTGGTTTTGTACCTGCTCGTAAACCGGGTAAATTACCTGCTGTTACAATTAAAAAATCGTATGCTAAAGAGTATGGTGTGGACACAATTGAATTGCACAGTGATGCAATCACTGAAGATGATGTGGTGCTTATTCACGATGATTTGCTCGCTACGGGTGGAACAATGGCTGCTTGCTGTGATCTTGTGAAAAGTATGAATCCGAAAAAGGTATATGTGAATTTTATCGTTGAACTCGAGTTTTTGAAAGGTAGAGATAATCTTCCTTCTGATTGCGAAACCACAGCTCTTCTGAAGTTTTAATTCTCTGTCTCAGACGTGTTGGCATGGCAATAGATAATCAAAAAAAACACGATGAATCCGTAGGCTATGATGCTCTTTTGTCTAAAGACTCCTTGATGAAACATTCGGAGAGAGTCTTTGATGGAGAGTCTTTGATGGAGTTGGAAATTGAAGCTTATCGATCTTTTTCCGATCTTTCAAAGAATCGTGCCGGCACGCAATTGCGAGAAAAGATATTATCTTTGCCGGAAGAACCGGGTGTATACATATACCTTGATTCTTCCGGTAATATCATATATGTGGGGAAGGCAAAGCGATTAAAGCGTCGTGTAATGTCGTATTTTAATCGTGTTCACGATTCTCGCAAAACTAATCTTCTTGTCAGAAATATCTGTGACTTAAGATATGTGGTAGTTGCCACTGAAGAAGACGCTTTGCATCTTGAAAATGCAATGATAAAAGAGTATAAGCCGAGGTATAATGTGCTGCTCAAAGACGACAAGTCATATCCCTATATTATTGTTACGGGAGAGCCCTATCCTCGTGTGTTTATGACGCACAATCCCAATGAAGTGAAGGGCAGGTTGTTTGGTCCATATTCGAATGTTAAGGCTGCAAAAAATCTGTTGAACATCATTCGGGAGTTGTTCCCGATTAGAAGTTGTCGCCATTTCATCGATGAAAATTCCATTAAAGCGAAAAAGTTTCGCTTATGTTTGGATTATCATATTAAGAAATGCGATGGGGTGTGTGTCGGAAATATTTCTCAGCAGGATTATTCTGCCTATGTGTCTCAAGTGTGCAGGATATTGAATGGGGAGACTTCTTTTGTTGTGCATGCTCTTCGTGATGAAATGGCCAAATTGAGTGAAGAATGGAAATTTGAAGAGGCTCAAAAATTAAAAGAGAAATATGATTTGGTTGAAGCATATAGGGCAAAAAGTGTAATTGCAAATTCTTTAGTAAAAGAAATTGATGTGTTTGCCTACGATGAAAACGGTGAAAATTCGTATGTCTCATATATGTTTTTGCGTCATGGGGCAGTGGTAAAAAGTCTTATTTTGGAATATCGTCATCGTGCTTCTGAAACGAAGGAAGAGTTGATGAGTATGGCTGTGGGTGAGATTATCAATAGGTTTGGTCGTAGATTTAATGAAGTAATAGTTCCCTTTATGCCTGACATGGATTTTGATTCGGTCTCTTTTGTTGTGCCTCAACGGGGCGAAAAGAAGAAACTTCTTGATATGGGGTTCAGAAATGCCGAGCAATATCGACTTGAGAAGGAGATGATGGCAGAAAAATTAGATCCGGAGCAAAGTGTCAAGCGATTAATGCAACGTATGAAATCTGATTTTAGGCTCAATACTGAACCTCGTCATATAGAATGTTTCGACAATTCCAATATTCAAGGCACTAATCCGGTGGCGAGTTGTGTTGTGTTCAGAAACGGACGTCCTTCGAAGAGAGATTATCGTCATTTCAATATAAAAACTGTGGTTGGGGCAAATGATTTTGCGTCGATGAAAGAGATTCTGCATCGTCGGTATACTCGTATGATGTCAGAAGGTGAATCGCTGCCTCAATTAGTAGTTGTTGATGGAGGCAAGGGGCAGTTAAGTGCTGCTGTTGAGGCTTTCGATGAGATGGGATTGCGTGGAGAGGTTGCTATTGTCGGCATTGCAAAGCGTCTCGAAGAGATCTATTTTCCGGGAGATAGCATACCACTTTATATCGACAAAAAAAGTGAGTCATTGAGAGTCATACAAGCATTGCGAGATGAAGCCCATCGCTTTGGTATCACTCATCATAGAAATAGGCGTTCGAAAGGGCAAATAAAAAGTTCGCTCGATGAAATTAAAGGCATTGGACCGAAAACAATTCAGATGCTATTTCGTGAGTTCAAAAGTGTGAAACGAATGAAAGAGGCGTCGGAAACAGATTTAGCATCTATTGTCGGAAATGCAAAAGCAAAAATATTATTTGAGGCATTACACTCTAAAAAATAATTTCGGAAGCCACCTATGATAGAGAAACTGCAAGCAATCGTATTATCGAAAATAAAGCATAGCGACAAAGCAAACATATTGATTGTATATACACGCACGCATGGCAGAATGGCATTTATAGCTTCAGCAGGGGGAGCGAAAACTCAAAAAATAAAAAATGTGCTTTATCAGCCATTGTCGATAGTCGAAATCATTTGCGACATAAATAAAACCACCGAGTTGCAAAAAATCAGACAGATTACGCCTCTATATGTATATAAAGATTTGTATTTCAATCCATTAAAGAATGCAGTAGGCGTTTTTGTGGCTGATTTTCTTAACCATGTGTTGCGAGAATCCTCTCCCGACATAAATCTCTGGCAATATATAGTTGATTCTTTGAAATTTCTCGACATCACAAATCGGGGAATTGCTAATTTTCATATTGCATTTCTCTACTCTATAAGTGCATTTTTAGGTGTGCAGCCCGATGTCTCGGCATACTCTCCTTCTGCAATCTTTGATATGCGTTCCGGTTGTTATTCTTTGGTTTTACCTCCTCATAATCAGTATATTAAAGGCAATGATGCTATGTTGCCGATGTTGCTCGACAGAATGAATTTTGCCAACTTTCACAAGTATCGCTTTTCGAGACTCGACCGTAACAGAATTTTAGACCTTATCATAAAATACTACGATATTCATATTCCGGGAGTTGCTTCAATGAAATCTCCCAACATTCTAAAAATCCTCTTTACTTAAGTGTTCTTTTTTTAATACCTGCCATGCGATCTCTTTTTAATTTAGTATATTTTTAAGTTTGTTTTTCAAAAACAAGTATTTGCTAATTTGCACGTGTCAGTTGAGAGTAGAACAGAGTTCGGACATTCAAAAAAACTACTAAATTTTGCAGAATAAAAAAATAGTAGTAATTTTGCAAATACTTTTCATATCCCCGTCGAACGTGATTGCGACGATAGTATTTTCGAATAAAGCAGTGATGCTATATGTCGGCAAAAAAAATACCGGTTGGAGATATGATAATTGTCGCGGGGTGTAGCTCAGCCCGGTTTAGAGTACGCGTCTGGGGGGCGTGTGGTCGCAAGTTCGAATCTTGTCACCCCGACTAAATCAGCCATTTACATTTTTTGTAAATGGCTGATTTTGCTTTTTGTGGTTGTCAGTTTTTTGATTGCAAGTTAATTGAGGACCAAATTTTTTGATGCAATCGCGATGTGGAACGATATTTTTTAGTAATTTAGCATTATGAAAAAAAATTATAGTAGTAATTGTCTTTGTGTTTTTTAATATATCAAGTATCTTTTCTCAATATTTGAATCCTGAAGATTATTATGTAGCTGCATACAAAGAGATTGCTTCAATGTTAGATGGAAAAGACTCAGTATCAATTAAACGTATGGGCGATATATAAAAAAATAGATGGAAATCGATTCAAGAAATATTAAACGTTTGATAAAAATATTTAATCATAGGATTTGTCAAGAAAAGACAGTATATGTTATGAGGATATTATCGTGGTTATATCTAATTGGGTCATATATTTATATGTTGGAATATTTTAAGGCAGGCATAAATGAAAGCTCTCGTCCATTAGGATGGTTTTTTGTAATATGCGTAACTATTTTGATGTATTTGGTATATGTTCTGCTTAACCATGTTATAATCAAAAAGTTTGTAAAGCACAAGCTTTTGTTTACAATTGAATTATTACTGATGATTTCTCTTTTAGTGGTAGGAGTATAGTTAGATTTTTTGATGCAATCGCGATGTGGAACGATATTTTTTAGTAATTTAGCGTTATATTATTTAGAGTATACTCGATTAATTATTATCCTACCCAATAACGGCATATACAAAATATGAAAAAGACAAGCAAACAACAAGCTCCTCAAAAATTAAGAAAAAGAGAATTGGCTGAACGCATACTTCTGTTTCTTCAAAAAGAAAATAAACAAGCATTCAACCATAAACAGATAGCATTTGCCATCGATGCGACACACCCGGCGAATCGCAACGATATAATAAACATACTTGATGAACTTGTCGCCGACGATATGCTCATCGAAGTCTCCATGGGCAAATATAAATCGATATCTAATCGTGGCACAGAAGGAGAGGGCATATTCATTCGTCGGTCAAGTGGTAAGAATGCAGTTCTTGTCGACGACGAACAAATCTTTGTTGCCGAACGCAACTCAATGCATGCTCTCAATGGAGATAAAGTGAGAGTTATAATATCGGCACAACGCAAAGGTTGCGAGCCGGAAGCTAAAGTAATAGAAATCATCGAAGCCAAAGAGCAGGTTTTTGTCGGGACTTTACGTGTAGAAAAGAATTATTCGATTCTCATCACCGATTCACGATTCTTGGCTGCCGACATAATCATACCTCGATCAAAACTTCGAGGGGGTAAAACGGGCGATAAAGCAGTCGTTCGCATAACAAAGTGGAACGACGATGAGATGAATCCACGAGGTGAAGTTGTCGACATCTTAGGACTGAATGGCGAAAATGATGCCGAGATGCATGCAATACTTGCTGAATACGGATTGCCATATAAATATCCCGAAAATATCGAAAAAGCAGCCGAAAAAATAGATGCCGGAATCACTGATGAAGAGATTGCCCGACGAGAAGATTTTCGCAATGTTTCGACATTCACCATCGACCCTAAAGATGCAAAAGACTTCGACGACGCCCTTTCGATACGCCGACTCAACAACGGAAATTGGGAAATCGGAGTGCATATAGCCGACGTTACGCACTACGTTTTGCCAAACACAAACATAGACAAAGAAGCATTCAACAGAGCAACAAGCATTTATCTTGTCGACAGAACGATACCGATGCTTCCCGAACACCTCTCAAACGGAATATGTTCGCTTCGTCCAAACGAAGAAAAACTCACATTCTCCGTTATCGTTGAGATGAACGACAATGCAAAAATCATCAACTCACGAATTGCAAAAACTGTGATTTGCAGTTGTCGCCGTTTCTCATACGAAGAAGCACAAACAATCATAGAAACCAAAGAGGGCGAACTCAAAGAGCAACTGCTCACCCTCGACAAACTTGCCAAACAACTGCGTCAATATCGCTACGACAACGGTGCAATAGATTTTGATCGGGTAGAAGTGCGTTTCGACATAGATGAAAAAGGCAAACCTGTAAGCATATATTTCAAAGAATCAAAAGATGCTCACAAACTGATTGAAGAATTCATGTTGCTGG
Organism: uncultured Porphyromonadaceae bacterium; assembly: GCA_937911575.1. Taxonomy (GTDB): domain Bacteria; phylum Bacteroidota; class Bacteroidia; order Bacteroidales; family Muribaculaceae; genus Lepagella. The sequence continues at coordinate 178,327 of CALDPR010000031.1, forward strand.
CAAATCGTATTGTCGCTGAATTCGTCGGTCGCACAGAAGGAAATAAAAAAGCAAAAACATTCGTCTATCGTGTCCACGACAATCCCGACCCCGAAAAAATCAGCAATCTATCAATCATCTCAAGTCGATTCGGACACAAAGTAAAAACCGACGGTCGACGTAAAGAAATCAACAACTCTCTCAACAAACTCCTATGCGACATCAAAGGAAAAGGGGAAGAAAACCTAATCACACTTCTTACCCTACGCTCAATGGCCAAAGCTGTATACACAACTGAGAATATCGGACACTACGGACTTGCTGCCGACTTCTATACTCATTTCACCTCCCCTATTCGTCGCTACCCCGACATGATGGTGCATCGTCTCCTTGCACGATACATGAATGGAGGCAAAAGTGTCGATAAAATAAAAACTGAAAATCAATGCAAACACTCCTCTGATATGGAGCAACTTGCTGCTAATGCCGAGCGTGCAAGTATCAAATACAAACAAGTGGAATTCATGACCGACCATCTCGGTGAAATATATACAGGCATGATTTCAGGCGTTACCGAATGGGGAATATATGTCGAACTCGACGAAAATAGATGCGAAGGACTTGTCCCTATTCGCGACCTCGAAGAAGACTACTACGACTACGATGAAAAAAATTACACTCTCACCGGACGTCTGACAGGACGAAAATATCAACTCGGAGACAAAGTCAGTGTCTTAATAGCTCGTGCCGACTTAGAACGTAAAGTACTCGACTTCTCTCTTGTCAGTTCAAACGGTAAACCAATAAAAACCAAAGTTCAACCACAAAAAGAATCTGTGCATTCTGTCAAACAAGAAAAAAGCAAAAAACAACGCTCAAAAAACAAAGGGAAAAAAGAGAGACGTGCAGCTAAAAGCAGAAAAAAATAACTCCGACTAAATTGCTAAAAACATAAAAAATGAATTGGATTATACTTTTCATTGCCGGGCTATTCGAAGTTGCGATGACATTCTGCCTCGGTAAAACAAAAGATGCTCACGACACAGAACTATACCTGTGGATTCTCGGATTCGTGATTTCTACAATATTAAGCATGGGACTCCTTGCCAAAGCTGTGCAAACACTCCCTATCGGCACTGCATATGCCATCTGGACAGGCATCGGTGCTTTAGGAACAGTATTGATCGGAATATTCATATTTAAAGAGCCGGCTACATTCATGCGAATATTCTTTATCACCACTCTATTCCTCTCCATAATCGGACTCAAACTCGTCTCCGATTAAATGGCAATACTATTAAAAATGATTGTTAATATATTATTACTGTCCGATAAAAATAAAATCTAAGTCAGAACTTCTCAGATAAACTTTAAAACGTCCAACTATCAAATAGTAGATTTATATGAAAAGGGTTATTTTTAAATATAGTTTAATTTTTGGAATTGTCATTTCAATTTCTTTTTGTCTCTTTTCTCAAAATCAAAGAAGAGGTTATAATATATATATGGATAATTTATATGTGCCAATGATAAATGGAACAGATTATCCGATAACTAATATATTTTATCATACGCCACAATTATTGACTTATTATATGGAAAATTATGTATTTACAGGATGGTATGTATGTAAATCAAATCCACATATATATTATTATTTACGAGTAGCAGATGGAAATAACACTGATGCATTGAAGTTTATAACAGCTTATGCATCAGAACAGTTTTTGGAAATAAATGATTCAATAACAAATTACTTGTTAAACCGTCAATTATATGACTATACCATAAAATACTTCCTCGACGATGAATTCTTATATGGTAGTAATGCATATGATATAGTCAAAGTCAATAAGGATGACGTGCGAAACTATACTTTGATTTGTGATACACTCAATAAAGAAATTTTAGTTGATATATGCCTTAATCAAAAATCACAGCTGCGAAGATATGATCAAAATAAAATTCATAAAGTTGAGTTAAATTGTGAAATAAAAGAGATTATAACGAATAATATTTTAATGCATAACCAATTAGATTTCGATAGAGAAATTTTGGAAGTAACGTTTCACCGGTACTATAGTACTTTTTGTATGACAATAAGAAATATATCCAAAGAAGAAATGAAATATTACGATAATTATTTCAC
>CALDPR010000032.1 GCA_937911575.1 uncultured Porphyromonadaceae bacterium
TAAAGTGGCACGCGAGCTGGGTTCAGAACGTCGTGAGACAGTTCGGTCTCTATCTGTTGTGGGCGTAAGAGATTTGCGGAGACCCGACACTAGTACGAGAGGACCGTGTTGGACAGACCTCCTGTGTATCGGTTGTGCTGTCAGGTGCATTGCCGAGTAGCAGCGTCTGGGTAGGATAAGTGCTGAAAGCATCTAAGCACGAAGCCAACTTCAAGATAAGATCTCTAAGAGGGTCGTCAGAGACGATGACGTAGATAGGTCGCAGGTGCAGGTACGGTGACGTATATAGCCGAGCGATACTAATTGCCCGAACACTTCGGGAAGAAAAAAGTATACGATATATATATAAGATATGAAGCGAATATATGAAAGCTACAGTATGTCGGAATTCATTTAAAGGAATATTGATATCTGAGAACAGATATTAAAAAAAGAAAAAGACTAAGGTGAAGATAGCATAAGGGATCCACCTCTTCCCATTCCGAACAGAGAAGTTAAACCTTATCACGCCGATGGTACTGCGAAAGTGGGAGAGTAGGTCATCGCCAACTTAGCAAAGAGACAGACACTTACAACAAGAGTGTCTGTCTTTTTTTTGTTGTATATGTATGTCGGGAGATATATGTAGTGTGTATATGAGTGCGTGTTTATAGTTTCCAATTCCGGAGGTTCAAGCCATGAGCAGTCGGATACTTACACAAAATGGAGAGGGAGTGTATTCGGAGGTTTAAGCAATGAAAGTTGGAGATATATTGATTGATTCACACACACGTAGGCAGAAGGAATTGTTTTGTTCTTCGGTGTTTTGCACCCTATGCCGTAGGGAATATCTGTGTGGACATTATCAGATGTCTGTCGAGTTTAGACCGATAATGAAAAAAGGTTTTAATTGTGTTTCGCGTCTTTACAGACGCTGTGTCTGTGGGTGTTTGCTATCCGAGGGTATCACTTCGCTCAGCTACCGGTTAATGAATTGCTTCGCTCTTCGGTTTTTCGCACCCCGTGCAGTTGGTGTTTCTCCCAATATACATTCTAATATCCACGTAATATACAATCTGAAATTTACGCAATATGCAGTTGGATAATTACACAAGATAGTGAGGAAGTGGTCTTAAGTCTGTCAGTGGGCTTTGCTCTGTCTGTGTGTGTCGTTTTCAGAAAGCGAAGATGTGATTATAGAGTATGATTATTAATGCAGATGAGGGAATGAGTCTAAAGTAAAGTAAGAATGTGTGTTCGTTGGCTTATAATGATTGTAGGTATTGATGAGACATATTAAAATGAAAGAGCCCGATATAATTACCGAGCTCTTTTCCAATGTTTTGATTATTTGTCTTTCTTTGGGTGTCAAATTATATTGAAACACCTTAAAGAGTTATAGGAGAAAAGTTAATTAGCGAATTACTTTTACTGCTTTGTTGCCAATTTGAACGATATATACTCCTTCAGCAGGTAGTAATACTTCGATTTCTTTTTCGCCATTGTTTGAGTATACTATTGTACCACCAATATTGTATACATTAACTTTTTCTGCAGAAGGGTTTACAATGCTTAATACATTGTTGATTACTTTTACAGATATTCCGTCGAATGTTAGTTCTTCGATACCACTTTGAACAACTCCGATGAATTCTAGTTCAGAGTAGTTTGATTCTTTGACATTTAATGTTTCAGTTAGACCTCCATCTTCAGATGTTGTGCGAGTTTTTCCTGCACAAACTTTATGCCATAGGTCAAGACCACAAGCACGGTCAGGAACTACAATTTCTAATTCTGATCCATTAATATAACGCATTTGTGTATATACTGGGTCACGGAATTTTTCGTCAGTTTTGTAGTTTTGTGTGATCTTTAGGTTGTCGAGATAAAGGTATCCTTCAGCTCTTACGGAATATATTCCAATTACAGAACGTTCTGAACCTTTTGTCAATGTAACAGAAAAGTCTTTCCAATCTGTATTAACTTCTTTAACATATACAAGTTCTGCTTGAGTATAATCGTTTAATTCTTCATCATAGTTAAAGAGAGCAATAGCACATTGAGAAGTAACGCCTTGTTCAACCCATTCGTCATTCCAATTCCAACCATTTGTTAATTCGCCACATAGGCTTAAATCAATTTTTACTTTACCTCCATCTTTTGAAAGGTCTAATTCAGGAGAGATTAAACCGGCATCTTTACCTGCGTTGACATACATCCAACCATCAAGAGCTATATAGCCTACACAAGGAACTCCCATTAAAACTTTCCAACCACCTTGTTGTGTTTGTGGAAAATATTCATCATAGTGCATATAATCAGGATTCTCTATTGAGCGTTCTGTTGGTGTAACACCATCAGATTCTTTTAATCCTTCAAATATTTCATTTGTGATTACGAACTCGCCATCAGCAGTGGCTACTCTATCAGCATATAGCCAATAATTGTATAATTCAGCAGAAGGTACTTCAGACCATGTAACCACTAATTTTTGTTCTTCAGGAATGATTATAGTATCTAAAATGCGTGGAGCTTCAAGATCATATATTTCAACAGGTAGAGTCTCAATAGACTTGTATTCTCCTTTAACGGCACGTACGGTATAGTAGTATGTTTTACCTGATTTGATGCCTGTAACAGTCCAGCTATTTGATTGAACATTTTCGTCTTCATAAAGGTAAACACCTTGCTCGTCGTAAACGTTTACAAGATAAGAGTCAGCTCCATCAATAGCACTCCAACTAATGTCGAAACTTTCACCTGTGTAATTAGTGTGATTATTTAGGACAGGAATTCCAACGTGTAAATCGTATTGAGAAATTTTGATATCGTCGATGAATACCGGTGTATAGTATGCTACAAAATTAAATAAAGTTGTAGGACCACCATTTTGAATTACTATTTCCATTGTTTGCCATTCATCTGTGATTTCAGGACATTGAACAGCAGCTAAGATATCCCACTCCGGACCCCAATTATTTGTTTCAGCAGATTCAACAGTGAAGAATTCGCAAACCATTCCTTTAGGAGCTTTTACTTTGAAAGACAAAACAGCGACACCACCATTGCCTTCAACGTTAACTCGAGGTGTGGTTAGGCGAGATGCTCCACCAGTTTCTTCACTTGCGTCCATATAAGCAACACCCCCAGCAGGATATACGTAATCGCAGCCCCATAGTGGTTCAAGAGTGTATTCGTCCGACATGTTTGCCCACATATATTCATAATCGTCGGCAGTTAGTTCTTTTGAGATGTCAGGTTTTTCAATTGAACCGGTTACCATTTTAGAGAAATCCTCAAAAAGAGCAGGAGGTTCAATTTCTATACCAATTTCTGCAGCCGTCATACGCATAGGAGTCTCAGTAACATTTGTTGCTCTAGTGTTGAAATCGTGAGCAGGAGTTATGACTTCGCGTTGCTTTGAAATTGAAGTTTCATCTATTTCTGCAGATTTAGCAGTAATGCTAAGGATTCTTGGAGCGGCTTGAAGGGATATTGCTGCTCCGGCAATTGTTAAGAGTAAAAATTTTTTCAGCATAAATTGATTATTAAGTTGTGTTATTAATATTTAGATATAATTATAATTCGTATTTGTGGCTTGTTGTCTATTCTTCATTTCTTTTGCAAATATAATGTAATTTTTTTAATTAACACAAATTTTTAAAGAATTTTAACTTTTTAAAAAATAGGTGAGATGATCACATTTAGTTTTATTAGCCACCATATTAATTATAAGATATTTCCAGTACTATTATAGAGTAGTTAAAATAATTAGACAAAAAAGAGAGGTCTTCAAGTGGAAGAAGACCTCTCATAAATGATAATATAATTTTTAATTATTTTGTGAAACCACGAAGGCGAAGAAGGGCATTTGCATCAGGTTTATGTCCTCTGAATTTTACGAATAGTTCGGTTGGATCTTCAGTATCACCTGATTCCATGATGTATTTTTTGAAATCTTGTGCAGTTTTTTTATCAAAAATACCCTTTTGCATAAATAGTTCCCAGCCATCAGCTTCGAGAACTTGAGCCCAAAGGTAAGTGTAATATCCTGAAGCATATCCGTCGTCGCCGAAAATGTGTTTAAAATAAGGGCTGCGATAGCGATATGTGATTTCATTAGGTAATCCGATTTGTTGAGCCACTTCTTTTTCAAATTCAAATACGTCGATATTTTCGCCGTTGTGTTTACCCCAGTATAAGTCAAGTAAAGAAGCACCTGCTAATTCAGTTGTAACAAAGCCTTGATTAAAGTTTCCACTTGCAACAAGTTTGTCGATAAGTGCTACAGGCATATCTTCACCTGTTTGATAATGTTTTGCATATACTTTAAGTACTTCAGGTTCAGTAGCCCAGTGTTCAAGAATTTGAGAGCATAGTTCCACATAGTCGCGGTCAACATTTGTTCCAGCAAGGGATTTATATGTAGCTGTAGTCAACATTCCTTGTAATGCGTGTCCGAATTCATGGAATGCTGTTTCTACTTCGTCAAGAGTGAGAAGAGCAGGAGTGTCGCCAGAAGGACGAGTAAAGTTGCATACATTGTAAACGATAGGGCGTTTCATTTCGCCATTAGCATATATTCCGGCTGATTGCAATTGTTCCATCCATGCTCCTTGACGTTTTGAAGCACGAGGGAAGAAGTCGGTCATAAACACAGCAACATGGTTTCCTTTCAAATCTGTTACGTCATACACAGTTACTTCGTCCATATATTTTGGAGCATCAGGAATTTCAGTGAAACGGATTCCGAATAGTTTTTCGGCACAGTAGAACATACCTTTAACCACATTAGAGAGTTCAAAATATGGACGTACTTCATTTTCATCTAAATCAAATTTTTGTTTTTTCACCTTTTCAGCATAGTAATAGTAGTCCCAAGGAGCAATTTTAAAGTTGCCACCTTCAGCGTCGACATATGCTTGCATATCAGCAACTTCTTCGTGAGAACGTTCTACAGCCGGAGCAAATACTTGTAGCAATAGGTTTTCTGCATTTTCAGGGGTTTGAGCCATTACACGAGAAGTCATCATTTGAGCGAAATTGTCGAATCCCATGATGTCAGCTTTTTGAGCACGTAGTTTGACGATTTGTTCGATGACAGGAATATTACTTGTTTCTCCGAATGATGCTAAAGAAGTGTATCCTTTATACATTGCTTCACGAAGACCTCTGTTGTCGGCATATTGAAGCACAGGTAGGCGGCTTGGAGCATGCAAAGTGAATACCCATAGACCTTCGAGTCCTCTTGCTTTTGCTTCTTCAGCAGCAGTGCCGATAGAAGATGCCGGAAGACCAGCTAAATCTGCTTCATCGTAAACAATGATTGAGAAATCATTTGTTGCTTTAAGCAAATTGCGATTATATTGAAGGAATAAATTAGATAATTCGTTGTTTACTTTTACAAGTTCTTCTTTTTTATCTGCCGGAAGAGCAGCTCCTTGTTGCTCGAAACGACGATAGTATTTCTCTATCAAGCGTTTTTGAATATTGTCTAATTTAGAATTGTTACGATTGTCGTAAACAGTTTTGATGCGTTGGAAAAGAGCATCATTAAGCATCACTTGATTGTTTGCATCATTAATCATAGGAATAATTTCTCCAGTGATTGCAGCAAATTCAGGAGTGCTCATAGCATTATCATAGTGGAAGAACACTGATACAACACGTTCGAAAATAGGGTTGATGTTTTCCAACGGAAGGATAGTGTTTTCGAAAGTTGCAGGTTCAGGGTTGTTGATGATTGCTTCAAGATTTTTTGTTTGTTCTGCAATCCCTGCTTCTAATGCCGGTTTGAAATGCTCAGTTTTAATTTGTTCAAATGGTGGAATTTCATACTTTGCAGTGTATGGCTGCAAGAATGGATTTGTTTCTTGTGCTATCATTGTTTCCGAATTTGAGGTGAACAACAATGCGGCTGTCGCCAAAGTTAAAATTTTGTGTTTCATTGTTTAATTTTTTTTGTTAATTATTTATTTAATTTATTATTAATTTCAAATGTACAACTAATTGAGTAATGATCACTACTCAAAAGATTTCCTCTTTCAAATTTTATCGGACGTAAAGAACCCTTATATAGGATATGGTCTATGCCAAACCACATATGATTGAAGTTATAGGTGATTAGTGGACCACAACCTACTTCACTATGAGCGTCTTTGAAGTCGTTCCCCTTGACTTTGTGGTATGACCAAGAATTGTCTACATCGTTGAAATCTCCACATACGATTATATCTCCTTGAATAGAGTCTAAATAATTTCGTAATATTTCTGATGATATGGAGCGTCGTTTGAAAGCATTCTTAAGTTTGAATAATACGCTGTCGGTTACATCTTTTTTGTAGGCTTCGATATTCTTGTCAATTAGGTTCTCTACCATGTCGAGTTGTTCGTTTTTCAATTTGAACGATGTCAAATGAACGTTAATGATTGTGAGCGAATCATTGCCGATCCTAACTTTGTATGCATCGAAACGCTTTGTGAAAGGATTTCGTTTTGTTTTAGGTTTAATGTATTCTATGGGGTGTTTAGATAGGCACATGACATCAATACCCTTTGTTTCAATAATATGTGGGTATGCTATTCTAAGAGAGTCAAATTGGGATTTGGTGATTTTTGAACGCTTGTATGCTTTCAATTTAGTTAATTCTTGCAAGCAGACAATGTCGGCATCTGATGCCAGAATTTCGCTAATGCTACGACTATAGTCGATATCGGGCTTTTCTACATCATAGCCATAATATATGTTATACGACATTATCTTGATTTGTCTGTTTTTATCGTTTTTTATCGCATCGTTAATGTTTAAAGGGAATGATATTGTCAATTGTGGCAGACAAATTAGTAGTGAAATAATTCCACAAATTGAATATATCCATTTGCGTAGAATCAGCCAGCACAAGGATAGGACGATTACGGAAATAACTAAATAAGGGAATGCCAATGCTACTATGGATAGAGTGCTATATTCAGATGGAGTAAAATATTTGTTGTAGGCCGATATGATAAGCAAGAGGAATAGAACTATTGATAAAACAGCTCCGATTTTGCAAAATATGTCGTAGAATGACTTTATCATTAATGCTATTTCAATTTTTGAGAAAGAATTTCTAATTCTTTCTTCTCCTTTTGTGTTAAAGACTCGTAGCCGGATTGTTTAATTTTTTCTAACAGTTCATTTAATCGTTTGATGTCAAGTCTTCTTTTATTTAACGATTTTTTCAATGAATTAGTGCGAATATGAAGTTCTTTTTTCTCGTTTTTGATAAATAAAGTATATATTGGTTTTAAAATGTCGCGACCATTTCGTAGCATTAAGCCGAATATTGCTCCGGTAAGTAATCCACCAAAGTGGGCGATTGCTCCACCGATGTTTTGTTGAGAAAAGCCTATGAGGATTAGGAAGATACATATTAAGGCAAACCATTTTAATTTTACTTCTCCAAATAAAAATAAGTTGAGCTTATAGTCGGGCGAACGGAGTGTTGTTGCAATCATTATAGCAAGCACAGATGCAGAAGACCCTTCCAAAATAGGCATTGAATTAGAAGTGGAGATATTAATTGTCAAATATAGAATCCCCCCAATGATCCCCCCGAGTATATATAGTGAGAGAAGTTGATATTCATTAAGTGTAAGCATAAATATTTGTCCAAACCAATATAACCACAGCATATTGAAGAGGAGATGCAAGAAATTATGTTGTACAAACATATATGTGAATATGCTCCAAGGCTGAGTTATAAAAGCCCTAAATGAAGAAGGTAGATTCAGATAGTCTGATGAAATGCCGAATAATTCGACTATGAATAAAAATATAAAGACTACCACGTTGATAATTATCAACTTGATTAAGGGGCTGTAATTTTTAAATTGTCGTGATAATCGATTATTAAAATAAACCACCTCTCAAAGTCCCTTTCTTGTGCCAATATAATAAGATTATCAAACCAAAGAGCATGCCTCCTAAATGAGCAAAGTGTGCGACAGAATCCATTGTTCCGTTTATTCCAAACATTAATTCAATTATTGCATATCCCATTACAAAATATTTTGCTTTAATAGGTACCGGGATAAACATTAGATATAAAGGTAGGTTTGGAAACACAAATGCAAATCCGAGCAAAATGCCGAATATAGCTCCCGATGCACCAATTGTACAGAGCATTCCGGCATATCTTTGCACATCGGCAAGTCGTTGGCTGTCCATAGATTGTATTTGTTGCCATATTTCAGTTTTCAGTTGGCCTACGGTTATTCCGTTTGTCTCTGAAATTTGGTTGGCTAATAAGGCAACATATTCAGATTCTAAAGTAAAATACCATACCAATTCTTGAATGAAAGCCGCCCCTATGCCACAGACAAAATAGAAAAGAGCAAAACGTTTAGAACCCCAAATAGATTCTAAATGTTTTCCAAACATCCATAGTGAAAACATATTGAAAAATAGGTGAGTGAAGCCTCCATGCAGAAACATATATGTTACTAATTGAGCCGGGTTAAAATTTTCCGATTCAAAGTAATGAAGCCCTAATATATTTTCCAATGTGTTGCCAAAACCGGGAATGAATAAAGCAACTAACCATAACAAAAAATTTACTATAATCAAATTTTTTGTTACCGGAGGGAGCCCAGCTCCAATATTAAATCTTGTATTGTTAAACATGATGCAAATTTACTACTTTTCTTAACAAAGTACGTCAAAATTCGTTCCAAAATAAAAAAAATAGTTCATTATTGTAATTTTTTAAAAGATTTTTTTGCTATTTTCATTTATTATTGTATATTTGCCACATAATTCTACAACTTATAAATTTCTAAATAATTTGATTATGAATAAAACAGATTTAATCAACGAAATTTCTGCAAAAGCAGGTGTTACTAAAGCACAAGCAAAATTAGCTCTTGATGCTACTCTTGGAGCAATTTCTGCATCTCTTGCAAAAAATGAAAAAGTGGCTCTTATAGGTTTTGGTACTTTCTCAGTAGTTGAGAAAGGTGCTCGTACAGGTATAAATCCTCGCACTAAAGAGAAAATTGAAATTCCGGCTCGCAAAGCAATCAAATTCAAAGCTGGTTCAGAACTTGGAAAATAAATTTTAAAAAACACTATAGGGGAGTGGCTGAATAAGTCGCTCCCTTATTTTATGTTTTTATTTCTCATATTGTTGATTTGTTGTGAAGGTTTTTAGTTGCATAACGCTTTTAATTCTGTTTTTTGTCTGTTGTTCAGTTTGCTAAACTCGCTTCTCAAACTTGAAAAATCCACAATTAGAATCTCAGAATTTTACAAATCTGTTTTATAGAGTCTACCTGTTTTATATCATAAATTCAGAGATGTTGGATATTTTTTGCATAAAGCATGTTTTTATAGAATATTCGATTTCTGTATGTTATTATATGGTTTATGTATTGTGATTACGAATGGTTTTTTGTAATTTTGCCATATAAGATAATTTAAAAATATGGAAGATTGGAAAGATATATTAGGTAAGGCATTAGATTCATTCAAGGGAACTGATTCAGAAGAAGTATCAGTTATAGAATCATCTTCGTCTGATGAATCTATCTCTTCTAAAAAAGAGATAGTTCATGTCTTTATTGAAAAAAAAGGTAGAAATGGCAAGACAGCAACGATTATAGAAGGGTTTTCCTGTGATGATGATCAGTTGAAAGATATAGCAAAAAGAATTAAGACTCGAATTGGAACCGGAGGTTCGGCTCGAGGAGGAGAAATATTGTTGCAAGGCGATTGGAAAGATAGAGCAAAAGAGTTGCTCAAAGAAATGGGTTTTAAAGTAAAAGGATAAAATAGATAGTTATGTTGCATCTTCAGCGAGCATCGGCAGGTTCGGGAAAAACATTTATGTTGGCCAAAACATTTATACGTAATTTTTTGGCGAAAAAAGATGAGAATGGCAAATATGTCTTACGAGAGCATATTGGTGATTCTCATAGTGAGATATTAGCAATCACATTTACGAACAAGGCGACAAATGAAATGAAACAACGCATTGTTGATAAACTTGCTGATCTTGCAGGAATAACGAATAAGCCGGCAGAAAAGACAGACTATTTGTATGATTTTATGAAGGAATTTAAGGTTGATGAACAATGCATACGCAACCAAGCAATGAAGGGTATGAAAAAATTGCTTCATTCTTATTCCTTTTTCCAAATATCAACAATCGATTCATTTTTTCAAACAGTTCTTCGCACATTTGCCAATGATATTGATTTGAACGACAACTATCAGATTGAATTGAATGATACTTACGTTGCTCAAATGGGTGTTGATGCCACACTAACGACAGTCAATGATGAAAAATCAATTAATAACAAAAAAATAATTCATTGGATAAATAAGATCGTTGCTGAAAAATTACAAAAGGGACAAAGTTGGAATCCGTTTAATAAAAATATCGATGCAAAAGGAGGAGTATATAAAGAACTGATATCATTCACAAAAATTATATATAAAGAGACATTCAAGGTCATACAAGATGAATTACTTCAATATTTCGAAGAAAATGTTGATATATTTGATGTTATTAATAGTTTGAATGCTCAAGGCAATGCTCTTGTTGCTACTTGTCGCGACAGATGCAAAGATGACGCTAAAGAGATTGAAAATATTTTAGCAAGTTATGGAGAAAACTCTGATTGTTGTTATCGAGGATTTTCTACATTGCTAAAGCATATAATCGTGGGAGAGGATTTGTTGGCAATATCGAAATCATTGTCAGGGGGAAATACGCGTAAATTTTTAAACAATGAAATATCGCTGTTTGCCAAATCTTATGATAAAAACAACCGATTGACCAATTTGATGCCGAAGCTTCCAAAGTTGGCATTTGAGATGATAGAGAAAGCAGAAGAGTGGGTAAAAGTTGCTAAACTCAATAGTATAAATATCTCAAAGTTGCATTATTTAGGTATTTTGAAGGAGATTTTGGGAAATATTAAAGAGTTTCGTGAAGAGAACAATCTGATACTGCTTAGCGATACAAATCAATTTTTACAAAAAATCATTAGAGAGGAAGATGCTCCATTCATTTATGAACGAATCGGCACATTCATAAACCATTACCTTATCGATGAATTTCAAGACACTTCGCAATTGCAATGGAATAATTTGCGACCATTGCTTTTAGAGAGTATTTCGAAAGATTACGATAACTTGATTATTGGTGATGTGAAACAAAGTATATATCGATTTAGAAATGCAGAGCCGGATTTAATTGATCGCGAAGTGCCAAATGACAAGGCATTAAATGTCAGTTTGCATGGAATGACTCCAGATGAGAATATGAATTGGCGAAGTGCTAAAGAAATTGTAGAATTCAATAATATATTTTTCAAAAAATTTGTTGCATTCCTTGACGAAACAATGCCTTCCTGTCTTCCTCTTGCAAAGATGTATGATAATGTGGAGCAAGAAATTCACTATAAAGAAAAATCCGGATATGTCGAAATCAATATATCAGAGGAGAATGCATACGATAAGATTGGAGAATTAATCACAAACATATTATATCGAGGTTATAAGCAAAAAGATATAGTGTTATTAATTGATAAGAATAAAGATGCAGAAGATTTGATAGCAGCCTTATTCGAATACAATAAGAATCTCTTATCGCCCGATCAGAAAATAAATTTTATAAGCGAAGAGACTCTATGCATATCTGAATCGTATGGAGTGAAAATTATTATCTCAATTCTTCATTCAATAGCAAAGAACAATTCCAGCGACGTCAATAGTAAGGAGGTGATTGATTTAGTAGACTTTACAAGAATCTATCATTATCATATGGCAAAAGATTCGAATCTTGAGCCTATCGAAGCAATTGAAATGATTTTAAATAAGAAATGCGAGGAATTGCCGATAAGTAAAATGCTTTCCTCTATGCATACGGTGGCTCTTCCGGCTATAGTCGAAGCTGTAGCAAAAGAATTTATTCCAGAAGAAATATTAATAAAAGAAGCTTGTTATATAGCGGCTTTTCAAGATATGATAATTGACTATTGTGAAAAGTTTCCGACAGATGTGCCATCGTTTCTTAATTGGTGGGATAACACCGGTTCAAAAATGTCGTTGTCTTCTCCCGAAGGGACAGATGCTGTCAGTATAATGACTATTCACAAATCAAAAGGATTAGAATTTAATTGTGTCATATTGCCTACTTGTGGGTGGGGATTTAAACCAAATTCTTTTTTCAATGAAACGCTTTGGGTGAAACCGGTTGTGGCAAATTATTCTAAAGATATTAATACTACATTAATGCCACCCTACATACCAATTGATGCAACAACAAAACTTATCGGAACGCCATATGAAAAGATATATAAAGACTATCTCGACACTATAAAGGTTGATATGCTAAATAAAACTTATGTGGCATTTACCCGAGCTAAAAAAGAATTATACATATTCTCTTCAGTTAAAACTATTGAAGAAAAAGAAGAGAATGTCAAGCAAGCTGATAACATGGGTTATTATATCAATAAAGTGGTGAAAGATGGTGGAATATATTCAAAATATGAGTTTGATCAAGAGAATCATCAGATAACTATAAAATATGGGGAACCAACTATTTTAGACAATAACGATGATTGCAAAGATAAAAAGAATAAAATTGGAAGAATCACAGGTTATAAAATAAACACGACATTAGATTTGTTGAAATTTAAATCTGATAAAGATGATTCAATTTTTGATGAGGAAGAGGATCCCGATCCTCGCTCCGAAGGGAATGTGTTGCATCTGATAATGTCGAATGTCGTTGTCTCTTCTGATCTGCATAAGTCAGTATTAGAAGCTATGGTTAAAGGATTAATAAACCCTGTTCAAGCTCAACAGTATGAACAGAAATTGCTGACGATGATTGAAAAGACAGAGATGAAACAATGGTTTGATCCTTCATTAAAAGTTATCAATGAGCGACCTATATTATCAAATGGGAAGTCGATTAATTATCGTCCCGACAGAATTGTGATAATGCCTGATAATAAGATTGCCGTTATTGATTACAAATTTGGTGTATTAAAACTTGAGCGATATTCTAATCAAATAAGAAACTATGTTAACTTATTGAATAATGTCGATGAGTATAGAGGCTATACGATAGAGGGATATATATGTTATATATCCGATCCGGATAATCCGGAAATAATCAAACTATAGAGAATACATTTCATAATAAGTAAAACCCTAAAGTTTGGATACACAACTTTAGGGTTTGTTTCAGTGTTTTAGGCCCTCATTTTTGAGAATTGATGGGGGTTAATACGTATAAATCATTAATTTGCAGTAAGCATCAAGATAATCACGCTCTGCTGATAATGTTTTACTTTTCAAATCATAATACATTTGTAATTCTTGAACATATTCAAGAATTGAGATATTGCCGGCTTCAAACGATTTGTCTAAGGCTACTTTATTGTTTAAATCAGCTAAAGCCTTTTTGTATTCGTTCATCATAGATTCTAAAGCAATAACTCTTTCATACTGAGATTGTAGTTCAGCATAAAATTTTAATTGAGCATCTTCCAATTCTGCTTGAGATGCATTTAAAGCCGCTTTTGCCGCTTTTACTTTGCCGGAATTGCTCCATAATGGTAATGAAACTCCTACGCTTATGCCATGATGATTCTCGCCGGCAACAAGTTCGTTTACATATCCAACTGCAAAATTAGGCAACCCTTGAGATTTGGATAGACTAACTTCTTCCTTGCTTAGTTCAATGTTAGCTCGTAAAGATTGCAATAAAGGGTTTCGAGCTTCTGCTTCAATATACCATTCATCAAACGTTGTTGCCAATCCTCTGACAGCAGGGAACTCATCAGAATGAAACAACAGATCCTTTCCACCATTCAATCGTTTAAGTTCAACCAACAATGCATTGCGTTCGATTTCAGCCAAACGATGTTCACTTACTAAAGATTGAAGCTCGATATCTGCAATATTAACGTCCAAGATAGTCGTTTCTCCATTTTTTAAGGCATCATGAAGGGAGTGTGATTTTTTTGTTAATAGGTCGATTCGTTCATTAAGCATTTCAATCAATGCATTATAATAGACCACTCCAATCAGTTCACTTTCCGCTTCTAATATTAGAGTCAGACAATTCTGTTTGTATTCGAGTTCTACGATATTGTTCTGGCAATTTGCAACTCGCTTTTTCGCTCCGGATAGAGTGGCAAAATCAAACGATTGAGTAACTCCAATGTTAATTTTGTTTGGCACGTCAGATGGTTGTCCCCACATATAAGCAAACGAGACTTCAGGGTCTGCAAGATTCAGTCCGGTAAGATTCTGTAATTGCAAAGCCTCATTCTCAGCTCTGTATGCTTTCAATAAAGTATTGTTAGATTCAATCTCACGCAATACATTGTCAAAAGGCAACTGTGAGAATGCAGTAGAGCATATGCTGATTAAAAATAAAAATAATATGATTTTTTTCATAACGTTAGACAGATTTAATATCTTTTATTTTGGGTTTTATTAAAGTATAGATTATTGGAATGATAAAACCATTAAGGAATGTTGAGGTGAGCAGACCCCCAAGAATTACTTTTGCCATAGGACTTTGAATTTCATTTCCTGGTAATCCTCCACCTATTGCCAACGGAATCAAAGCGAGTGCAGATGTTAAAGCAGTCATTATAATTGGATTCAATCTGTCAAGAGAACCTTTTATAACGGCTTCATGCAATGAACAACCATTTGCCATTAGATCATTATATCGCTCAACGAGCAACATTCCATTACGAGTCGCTATGCCAAATAGTGAGATGAATCCGATAATTGCAGGAATACTGATTACTCCTGACGTTAGTGCAATAGCAATAACACCACCAATCAATGCCAAAGGAAGATTAATCATTATTATTGCAGATTGTGTAATATTTCGGAACTGATTATAAAGCAACAAGTAGATAACTAAAATAGAGAATATTGATGCGATTAATAATGTTTTAGATGCTGCTTGTTCGCTTTCAAATTGTCCTCCATATTCAATATGATAGTCTTCCGGTAATGTTATCTTTTGGTCAATGATGTCTTGAATGTCATTGACGACTCCTCTTAAATCTCGTCCTGCGACGTTTGCTGATACAACTAACTTGCGTGATACATTTTCGCGGCTAATTGTATTGGGCCCTGACGCCGAACGAATTTCCGCAACATATTCTAATGGAATTTTTTTGCCATCGGCAGTCTCAATCATCAATCGTTTGATTTCTTCAATTGTGGAGCGACTGCTATCATTGGATTTTAATGTTAAATCAAATGAACGATTCCCCTCAAAGACGTTGGAAACGACTTCTCCACCAATGAGTACGTTAACATATTCGGCAAATTGAGGAAGTGATATCCCGTAGCGAGCTAATATCTCACGTCGTGGTGTTATTTTCAATTGTGGACGTTCCACTTGTTGCTCAACATTTAAGTCGGCAATACCCTCTACTGATGATATTGCTTCTTTAATCTCATTGCCGAGAGCGTACATTCGATTCAAATCCGAACCAAAGATTTTTATCGCTATATTTGATTGTGTCCCCGACAACATCGCATCAATACGATGTGAAATAGGCTGTCCTATTTCAATGTTTGCTCCGGGAATAATTTCCAATTTCTCTCTAATTTCCGCAACAACTTCATCTTTGCTTCTTCCGTCTAATTCAAATGGAGCTTCGATCTCTGATGTGTTAACACCAAATGAGTGTTCGTCCAATTCCGCACGACCTGTCTTTCTCGCTACAGATTTAATCTCAGGAATAGACAACAAAATTTTTTCGACTTGACGCCCCATTTTGTCCGACTCTTCAAGAGATACGCCGGGTAATAGACTGACGCTTACATTCAAAGAACCTTCATTAAACGGAGGCAAAAAGCTTCTGCCTAAATTGAAGAATATTACTAATGTAATGACCAACAAAGTTGCGGTCGCTCCTATGATACTTTTTTTGTGATTTAATGACCAGTCTAAGGCTTTTTGATAGATGCCTTTTAATTTAGTAACAATTTTTGGCTCTGATGTCGTGCCATTTGGCGAAGTTAACAAATATGAACATAGCACAGGAGTCAATGTTAATGCCACAAGTGTTGACGCAAACAATGATACAATAAATGCTATTCCAAGAGGTATTAACATTCGTCCTTCCATTCCATCAAGGAAGAATAATGGTATGAAACTTACGACAATAATTAATGTAGAATTCAAGATTGGCATTCGCACTTCTCTCGATGCATTAAATACTACTCTTATCGGTGTTTCTTGTCCTTCTTTTGGTTTTAATCTATTTTCTCGAAGTCGCTTAAACACATTCTCGACATCAACAATTGCATCATCTACTAATGAACCAATAGCAATTGCAATACCTCCAATACTCATTGTGTTGAGAGTCAATCCCATAAAACGCATAGCTAATATGGTGGTTAATATTGCTAATGGTATAGTTACAAGTGAAATAAGCGTTGTGCGAGGATTCATCAAGAAGATAAATAATACTAATGCAACAAATATTGCTCCCTCAACAAGTGAACGCTGTATATTGCTTATTGAACTGTCGATAAAGTGTTGTTGGCGATATAATTCGGTATTAATTTCTACATCTTTTGGTAGTTCTTTTTTTATGTCAGAAATCGCTTGATCAAGTTTCTCTGTCAATTCTAATGTGCTGGTATGAGGTTGTTTTGTAACAGTCAGCAGTACGCCGGTTTTGCCATTTATTGATGCAGTGCCTATCTTTGGTGCCTTGGGACCAATTTTGATTTCTGCAATATTTTCAAGTAATATAGGTGCTCCATCAGTAGATCTAACGACAGCTTTGCCAAGTGCCTCAACATCAGTTGTAAGTAGGACTCCTCGGATAATATACTCATTGCCATATTCATACAAAACTCCTCCCGATGCGTTCTGATTCATGCCCGAAGTTACGGCTATTACTTCAGACAACCCTACATCATAATGACGCATTTTTTCAGGATTGAGCAGTATCTGGTATTCTTTGACATCGCTACTTAATACGGCAACTTGTGCTACGCCTCCCGTAGACAACAATCGGGGACGTACGACCCAATCTGCTATTGTTCGTAAATCCATGTTAGATGTGGAATCGGCAGTCAAACCGACAAACATGACTTCTCCAAGAATAGATGATTGAGGTCCGAGTGTCGGATTACCTACTGTCTCAGGTAAGGATTCCATGACTATTGTCAATTTCTCCGATACGATTTGTCGAGCTTTATATTCATCTGCTCCCCAATCAAACTCTACCCATACGATTGAAAATCCTGTCGTTGACGATGAGCGAACTCGACGAACTCCTGTTGCTCCATTCATCGCTGTTTCAATAGGGAATGTAACCATTCGTTCGACTTCTTCCGGAGCCATTCCTTTTGCTTCGGTCATTATGACAACCTTTGGTGCATTTAAATCCGGAAATACATCGACTTCTATGTTACTTATGGTGAAGCAACCTCCGATTATTATAAGTACAGATGCCACTAAAATAATCAACCGATTATTGAGTGAAAATTGAATTATCTTATTCAACATAATTTTCTCTTTTTTCAGTTAGTTAATGACTATGGCTATGTCCGTGAGGCACTTCTCCTGCGTGAGATGCTAATCTGATATGACCGGCTCCTGCAACGACAACTTTATCCCCTTCCTTTAATCCACTGATTATCTCCACTCGGTCGCCATTGCTGGCTCCAAGTCTGACTTCTTGCTTTTTGTAATGTTCGTTGTTCAACTGCAAATATACAAAGTAGAGTCCTTGTTCTTCTGTAATTGCACTAATTGGAAGGCTGATGACATTTTTGCGTGGAGTGCCTAATAAATAAATTTCGGCGTATGATCCCGGTACGATATTACCTATGTTGTCAAATTCAAAGATAACAGGCAGATAATATGAGTTCTCACCTGACGATTTGCCGAATGATAGCATTCTACCGTTGTGCTCGGAGAGCTTAATCACTTCTTCCTGACGATATGGGAGTATGAAATTAGCACTTGAAATACCCGATAATCTGTCATAATATTTTTCTGATACTTCAGCACGAAGTTGTAAGCGTCTGTTTTGCGATACAGTTGCTATTGGTTGACCGACAGATACATATTCTCCTTGTTTCACTAATCGAGAAATAAGATATCCGGAGATTGGCGAGCTTATGCTGACACCATTTACAGCTGCTGTGCCACTTACTGTCTGAAGGGCAGCTTCCGCTTGTTCAAATCGTGATTTCGCTTCTTCATAGTCTCGTTGTGATACGATATTGTCTTTAACTAATTTTTTTGCACGCTCATAATTGCGTTTTGCTGCCTCATATTCAATTTTTGCTGCAGCTGAAATGTCGCCGTCAACGATGCCTTTTGATGATATAGTGAATAATCCTTGCCCTGCCGAAACAGGTGCTCCATCGGTTAAAGTTTTATTAATATAATTTACTATACCACTTGCTGTGGCTACTATTTGACGTTCTTCGCCTTGTGCCGATAATACTTCTCCTCCAGTCTTAATTACTTCGCTGAAGTCTGATGGTTTTGCAATTTCAATCTGCACTCCGGCTTCTTTGGCTTGTGCGTTGGTAAATACTATTTCGCCATCTTTGTGTTTCTCCGATTGAGAACCACCATGGTTGTGTTCCGAATGATCGTGATTGTGTCCTGAATGGTTGTGTCCCGAATGATCATGTGAATGTCCATGACTGTGGTTGTGCCCTGAATGGTCGTGCTCATTGGAGCAACTAAAAAATAATGCTGTTGCAATAGATATTATTGCTATAATAAGATATTTTAAATTCATATATATAATGGTATTTTGGCGATATGTTTTGTCAATTCGCCGGTTATTAAATATTTTGTGTTAATTAATGATTTTGTCAGTTTGCCGGTGGAGCCCTGAGATTCTTAAAAGGGGTGTAATCGGCTTTGAATATCTTTTCAGATAAATATATGATTAATCTATTACATGATAGATTATTAAAAATTTCAATCTGGGTTAATGAAACAATGAAAACGATGAAAGGAATCAATACATGCATAGAATTTTTTTCTGCCTTGTTAATTGCAGAAATGTCAATCAATTTTAGCATGCAGTTCTCTTTATCCGATAGGGGAGTATCATGATTATGGGCACATTTTTCTTCATGCCCACAATTATAGGGCAACATGCATATTGCAGAATCAGAACATTCATGATGATGATGTGGCAAGAGTGATAATGTAGTCAACATTACCACAAACAACATCATAACCCAATTTATTGCCTTTCTTATCATTAATTAGAAATTATGCTACAAAATTACAATAAAATTTCCTATTCACCAATATATCAGAGAAATATCACGATTCAAACACTTTGTTCTTTTTTGCATACGTCATTCCAGCAAAGGCATGTTTAAGAAAAAAGAACATTGGTTTGCCACTTTTTTTAGAAGCACGCCACGCATTAACAACAATTCTCGGCAACCATGAATTGCGATGAATATATCTGAATATAGCACCTTTCACCATCCAAAAATATGGTTCATACCAATCTCTATCGCCCGTGGTCGAATGATTGTGCGTACCCACTACAATAGGAATAAATCGCAATTTCAATCTAGCCCTCATGGCATCATAAACAAAAACATCTTCTTCACCACATCGCAACACAGGAGTCCCTATGCTTATATTTTCATTAAATCTAACCTTGTCCTTAACTGAAGCTAATCTAAATGCGATTTCAAAGCAAGTCACATAGTAACCTTTCGGGGGATTTTTCAAATCAAAGGAATAGTCAACATATTCTTTTGGATAATTTTCTGATTGAAACTTCACCGTGATTATATCTACATCAGAATTTTTCTCAAAAGCAGAAATTAACGCTTTAAGTTCTTCTTCTTGATAACACACATCATCATCACTCATTAGGCAATATGGTGATGTTGCACACTGAATAGCATGATTCCGATTTTTGCATATACCTCTGCTATTGGTTATGCAAATTTGAAAATCATCTCTATTTCTCAATTGTTCCGGAATTTCAATTTTTTTGTCAGGCTGTTGCCAAGAGATTAAATATTCCACTCCTTCCACTTCCGGACGATATGTGTTGATAACACGATTGATACCATCTTCTCCAATCGTACATATTAATACTTGAAGTTGTGTCATACGCTCAATATATTATTTATGTGTGTTAAATATCGGTTTACAACTATTTCTGAAGAATTATGTTTTTCAACAAATTTTCGGCTGTTGATAGACCGGGTAATTAACCCCTCTCTGTTTTTTATTAATTCTTCAAGTTTGCAGTAGATGTCCTCATCATCGGGCAATACGTTGACAATAGGGTGGTTCTCTTTTTCTTTAATGAAGTCGTAAAATTCAGGTTCGGCTCCCGATACAGCGATTTTACCCATAGCCATAGCTCCAAGTGCATTTGTTGCCGGAGTGTAGGAATAAATCTGGTCAAGAACGATATGTGATGCACGTAGTTTGTTCATGTATTCTTCATAAGGGAGATTCTCGAGTGTCATTACGCGACATAAAGATGAGTATTTAGATTCTAACTTTTGTGCTGCAGACAAAAGACGATCTGTCCCTTTAAATTCCAAATATTCACTCTTAATACCAACGATAATGTTTATCTTGTCGTCGATGTTAAAAGGTTGATATTCGATATGATTGGTGTCGATAGGAATCCCTGTATAAGCAATTTTGTTTTCAAGATATTTTGCCCCTACTTTTTGATACTCATAAAGGCAGGATATCCCTCCATCAATATTGTCGTATATATACCGGCAAAAATTCATCATTGAAGGTGTTTGCCATTCGTTTTCATCGTTAGGAAATTTTTTAGCAAAAGGTGCAAGATTTTCTCCAATGCGATATTCAGAATATCTGAAATCTCGGGAATTGCAACACGCTTTTACATAGAAAGGATCATTACCGGCAAGCGATAGAAAAACTGATCTATTGTGTGATTTTAACTCTCGAAAGAAATATTTGATTTTACCCGGTTTTAGGTCCAAAAAGTTAGGATTGATAAGTTGCACTACATCATATCCCGATAGTTGAGGTAATAAAGAGAATAGTTTATATAAATATTTGATTCCTCCCAGTTTTCCGGGTGTTCGTTGCAGATCAATATCTCGAAGAGTGTCCATACATCTTGAACCTGACGACACGACCAATGCCTCATGCCCTAATCGCCTTAATTCGGCAGCTAAAGAGACATGAAAATTAGAATAATCACCTATGAATAAAAATTTCATAATGCAAATATAGGAAAATATGAGTAAAAAAGTGTAATTTTACACCAAATTATATTCATATATGAAAGAATTGTTTTCGATCGTTGTTCCAATATTTAATCGAGCAGACATAGTTTGTCGAACACTAAATAGCATAAAAGCACAAACATATCGCCCGATACACCTTATATTGATTGATAATAATTCTTCTGATAACAGCTTTGAAGTTATTGAAAATTGGAAAACACAAAATGAATCTTCGGATTTTAAGATAACAATTTCATCTGAGACCATTCCCGGAGCGGCTGCTGCAAGAAATAAGGGTTTGGAATATGTGGATAGCCGGTTGATGGCATTTTTTGATAGTGATGATTCTATGCGTCCTCATTGCGTGCAAACATATGTAAATGCCTTTAGACAAAATCCGAATGCAGATATAGTATGCAGCAACTCATTGTACCATTTTGATGATAATAGAACACGATTGTTTTATTTTCGTAAAGGTAATATTTTACATAACCACATATATCATGCGACGCTTCGAACGCTAGGTTATGCGGTTAAAACAGCATATATGCGTCAACAAGGAGGTTGGAACAACTCTGTCAGGGTATGGGACGATTGGGAATTAGGTATTCGCTTGCTTATTGATAATCCCAAAGTCGTATCTACGGGTGATACGCTGGTTGATATTTATATGCAATCAGAGTCGATAACCGGACTCGACTTCTCATCAAAGTCCGGGAAATGGGAATATGCTCTTGATGTCGCAGATGAGGTGATAAATAATTGTAGACGAGACGATAAAACAACGTTGCATAGATTAATAGACTATCGTAGGATTGTTTTAGCTGCTCACTATTTAAAAGAAGGTCAAGCTGATTTGGCAAAAGAATTATATCAGTCTACAATGTCTCGATTAAAATCTGATTTTAGAATGATTTTGCTAATGCCCTTTGTTTATCGATATGTATCAGTTGGTGGAAGGGGTGCGGCAATGATTGTTGATAAATTCCTATAAAATACAATCTGTCTTATTTCGTAACTTTATAAAGTCTTATTTCAGATTTTTGATAAGGAAAAGATATTGTCAGAATGTTGCCGTTTTCTATTTGGCATTTTATGTCTTTATGCAGTGGACGTTGTTCAGAATCATACCAAACCACATCGTAAACGTTTGTGATCTCTGTTAATATTAGTTTGCCTTTTAACATTCCTAATTTCCATTTTTTCTTATTTATTGTTGCTCCGTCGAGATATAATATGTCATATCCTTGTTCGCTTTTGATAATTGCTAAACGATAGTTTCCTCCTAATTTAAGTTTCGATTCATCAAATATGCGATCAAGATATACCCAATATCCTTCGTTAGGATCAGTTGAAAATCTTAAATATTCGTCTATTTCCGTAGTGTTTTGGAAAGTGGAAATAAAATGGTTATCATTATTTTTGATAGATATTTGAGTATCGTTAAATTTTATTTTAGATCCGGGGAAAGTAACTAATCCGATAGAATTTATGTCTTTGTCTATAAAAAATGAAAATATCTCCGTTTCATATTTTTTTGCAATTTTGAACGATAAAATATTACCTCTTTTGTCAAGGGCTAAATAGTTTTCTTTGTTATAGATGTTTGCATCTGTAGCCTTTATTAATTGTTCATTTAGTATTTTATAGGTTGTAGGCGATGTGATTTCTATAATCTCTGATTTAATACATATCTCTGAAGTGTATTCGTCTCCGGTTTCTATGTTACTGAACTTTGCAATATATGTTGACCCATCGGTCGATGTGCAATATATTCCCCAAGCCGGTGATGTGCATTTTTGTGATTTCCCTATTGAATCGAAATATTCATATTTTGAGTGGGCCGAACAATGAATATTGGTAATGTAGGTGCTGAATACAAAATCAGCATTCAGAGTATCGGTTGAGATTTGTTTATAAATTGGATTTTCGGTTTTGTTCTCAAATATAAATTCTTGGCTCGGATAAATTGCGAAATCAGAATAGCCCACATTATTGTTCCATAGAAATGTGTCAGCAAAGATTGCTGGCCAAAAGGATAAAAGAAATAAAAAGCAAAATAATCTCATGTTTAAAGGAGTGAGCTAATACTTGAAGCGATTGCAACAGCAGCAAAAAGCAATATTATTGATCCAATAACTCTGTTAATCAGCCACATAGAACGTAAATTGAAGTGTGCTCTGACTTTGTCAACAAAGAAAGTTACGACGTACCACCATATTAATGCTCCCAAAAAGATAAACAAGAAACCAATAATATAATGGTAAAATGCAAAATCCGGGTGCATGAAATTGAATTGTGCATATAATCCGATGATAAGAAAGAGTATTAAAGGGTTAGAGAATGTGAATAAGAATCCGGTCAGAATGTCCTTCTTAATTAATGAGATTGCCGGTGAATCAGGTTTTTTTAGTTGCTTGGTAGGATTTTTCTTAAATAAATATATTCCGAATCCAATAAGTACCAAACTGCCTAAGAGCTGAATAGTGTCTTGATGCTGTTCGATAAACTCTTCTACAAATGAAAGTCCAAAACCGGTCAGTAGGCAATAAAATATATCGGATAAAGCTGCCCCAACTCCTGTATAAAAACCAGCCCATCTCCCTTTATTCAGAGTTCGCTGAATGCATAATATACCAATAGGGCCCATCGGAGCTGAGATAATAACTCCGATAGCCAATCCTTTGAGAATCATGTATATTAACGCTTCCATGCGATAAGTTTGATTAACAAATTTTCACAAAGTTACAAAAAAACGTTGGAATAATCAACCGAAATTGGAATAATAGTTTGATTGTTCTGAATTTGAGATTCAGAAAACTTTGAAAATATGATTCAAATTCAAATATCGTTAATGCCGTGATTCCGATCTCGTTATTATCTTGTGATTGTATATCCTCCGTAGGGAGATGGTTGGCAATGATATGGTTGTAATCGATATTTTACATTCCCTGTTAATGCAGGTCCCTCAATCGGAGCCCCTCCTCCGGTAACGACATCATATCGAGACATACATTGAGGGCATACAGCTTCGAGAGTCGATTCATCAATAAATACTCTAATTGTCTGTTTGCATTCTACGGGGCATGATAAATCGTATGCTAAAGGGATATTTGTCTCTGCTGTAAATGGATCCATTCCTCCAATAAGCAAAACTCCTCCATATCCGGTGTAGGTGGTTTGGGTATATGGGAAATTTGAAGGTTCTCGATTCTCTTTAATAAAATATTTGTATTGACCAAAACCTGCTATTCCGTATGTGTTCCATAGACCAATGTTGTTTAGCTTTATGTTTACAGCTAATGCAGGTATTCTCGAATCGTCTATTGTGTTGCAACTTCCTAAAACAAGAGCAACCAATAAAACAGAGATCATATTGATATATCGGTTTTTCATAAATATATTTATAGGAATCGGATTGATTTATTTAAAGTAAGACCGTATTTAAAGCGGTCTTACTTTATGCTATTTTAAAATGGTATAGCAGATAACACAGATGCAAATTGGTCGGCTATTTGTTGAAGTGGGCCTCCAACCATTGGCTTCAAGATGGCAGGAATGTCTGCATTTATGATAACCTGTGTTGTGCATTCTGTTTCGCTTGTTGTGGAGATTGCCAATGATAAGGTTAGGTCTAATGGTATGTTGGCTGCTTTTAGTTTTATGAGTGTCGGTCTTATGCGTTCAACAACTTCAAGTGTTACAGATCCTGTCGGGCCCCCTTGTATGCTGATTGAATCTGAGGTGATTGTCAGATTTTTAAATTGTTCTAATTTGTCGGCCGGTATCTTGTCTTCGGGAATTTTATCGAGGAAAGATTGCAAATTATTTAAATCTGACAACTTGTCGTATACGCTTTCAGCTGATACTCCCAAACGTATCTCTTGACTTTTGTAATCTGCCATATCTATATTTTTTTATTTTTTACAATTAGGTACCCAATTTGCAGGATCTTTTCTCCATTCTTTTAGAGCGTCTAAATCACATGGTTGGATATAATTTGTCTCTACAGCGGCATCAAGCATTGCTGAATAGTTTGATACGGTTAACAATTTAACATTTGCTTTGCGAAAGCTTTCGATTGATACAGGGAATTCGTATGTGAAGATTGCTGTCATTCCGACAACTTCACAACCTGCATTGCGAATTGCTTCTACTGCTTTTAATGAGCTGCCTCCTGTTGATATCAGGTCCTCAATTACAACTACCTTTTGTCCCGGTTTTAAATTGCCCTCGATGAGATTTTCTAATCCGTGATCTTTAGGAGCAGAACGAACATACACGTAAGGTAGACCTAACACATCAGCAACCAATGCTCCCATTGCAATCGCTCCTGTTGCAACACCGGCGATAGCATCTACATCAGAAAAGTTCTCAAGAATCATTCGACATAATTCAACTTTAATCATACTTCTGATATCCGGATACGATAATGTCTTTCGATTATCTGTATATATCGGTGAATTCCATCCTGATGCCCATACAAATGGATTATTGGGTTGAAGTTTTATGGCACTGATTTGAAGTAATTTTTCAGCGAGTAATCGTTCTGGTTGTTTCATTTTATCTGTTTGTTAAGTTATTAATTGTGCGAAATTACTAAAAAATATTGATATTCCTATGTTTAGATCATTTTTTCTATGCAATGATATATGCTAAAGGATAACAATAGTGAGGCAATGTCGGTCTTTTCTCTTTTCTTAAATATAGAATTTATGCTGTTACGGCAAACGAAAGTAGAGATACACGCGATGTGGGGTTTGTCTTTAAAATTATTTCTGCTATATCTTTTAATGTAGCACCTGTTGTGCAGACATCGTCGATAATTAAAATATGTTTGTTATCGAATAATTTATTGTCGATGATTGCGTACGAATTTTGTGTGTTTAACCATCGTTCAATAGAATTTTTTAGAGTTTGTGTAGGTCGCCATTTTGTTAATTTGATATTGTTGATTACCTCTTTTTCAATGATGTTGGCTACTCCTTTTGCAATTTTCAAACTTTGGTTATATCCTCGCTTAGCTTCCTTGAATTTATGTAGAGGAACAGGTACGATGCAATCAATATCGTCGAAAAATCCGATTGTGTAGAGTTCTTTGGCCATTAATTCTCCGATATATGTTGCCAAATGTGAATAGCCACGATATTTGAAATCATGAATTATTGATGCATATTTTGAAGAACGTTCGTAAAAAATGAATCCGGTGGCTCGTTCAAAAGGTATTTTCCCGGCAAAACGCTCTTCCATAGGATTAAGTTGCCGTCGATGATATAATGTGCGAGGCAAGTCATCTATGCAATGTTGGCAAATAAATTTTTCTTGAGAATTCAATTTTTCATGGCATACATGGCATGTGCGAGGGAATATAATCGATAAAATGTCGTTAATCACTCGCATCGCTATT
This sequence comes from uncultured Porphyromonadaceae bacterium, assembly GCA_937911575.1. Classification (GTDB taxonomy): domain Bacteria; phylum Bacteroidota; class Bacteroidia; order Bacteroidales; family Muribaculaceae; genus Lepagella. Next base: position 26,661 of record CALDPR010000032.1, read on the forward strand.
CATTAACTTGTTTATTGCTTCCCATATCAATTCTGTCTCATACCCTCTGTTTTTTAGATGATTAAAGACTTTTGCTCGTTGTTCGTAGTTGGTCAAGTCGTGATTTGAATTCTTCTTGATTAATTGGTTGAATAGACATTCTTTGTATTCGTCTTGATCAATTGAGTCTATACCGGTTTCTATAGCATCGGTGTTGATGCCATAATTTTTTAAATAGAATCTTATTTTGCGTGTTCCCCAGCCATTGAACCGATATTTGTCTTTGGCATAAGAAGAGGCAAATCTATATTCATCAAGAAATCTGTTTCGATATAACTCGTCGATAATATGATTTATATCAATGGGATTAATGCCCCAACGATGAAGTCTCTTTCTGATTTCTGTTTCGCAATATTCCGATTTAGCACATAAATTCGCAGCCATCAAGAAAGCTCCTTCTCTGGTGATTGGTATTTTCTTTTTCATGGTTTATTGATTTTTGAGGCACTTACAAATCTTTCTCTGTGATGAATGTCGGTTGTTATTATAATATTAGAATAGCCATAAGTTATTAACATTTGACTTATTTCTTTTGCATATAATGGGTTGATTTCAAAATACAATCGTCCACCATTTCGTAGCCCCTTTTGAGCATATTTTGCAATTCGGTCATAATAGACTATCGGCGTTTCATTGGGGACAAATAATGCGGAATGAGGCTCATAATCGAGTACATTTCGCTCCATATCCTTTTTTTCTTGTTCTGTTATATATGGAGGATTGCTGACAATTATATCATAGTGGTTATGTTTTGGCTCATCTATGAAAATATCAGCATTATAGATATTGATATGAGCCTTTAAAGTTTTGGCATTCTCAATAGCAATCTGAATGGCATTGACAGAATTGTCTATTGCATCAATCTCGGGGAATTTCAAATATCTGCTTAAGGCAATTGCTATACACCCACTCCCGGTGCCGATATCAAGTACTCGCAAATCGGATTGTTTGTTTTCTTTTATAATCAATTCAACAAGTTCTTCTGTCTCTTGTCGAGGGATTAATGTGTCGCGAGTAACTTTGAACACAAAACCATAAAATCTGGCTTCCCCGATGATGTATTGAATTGGTTCGAAAACTTGTAATCGGGTGATAATATTTTCAATTCTATCTTCAATGAACTCACCTAATTCATAGTCGTTGTGCATCACAATGTCAACAGGCGTCCACCCTTTGAGATATTCGAAAATGATACGAATAAAACCTTCAATTTCATTCTTGGGATATTGAGTAGATAAAGCCTCATAAATATGTAGTTTTGCTTCTTTGACTGTCATAGAATCTTCGTTTATGCTATGACTACAAAATTACAATAAAGTTTTTGAAATAAGAAGCGATGAATAAAACTTTTTAGATTAGATTTTATCTTTTCATCTTTTATTGCTAAATTTGCATATCATTCATTTGAGGAATTATGGTCATCGATGAAAAATATATGCGTCGGGCATTGCAACTTGCTCGTCAAGGAGAGGGGAATGTATCGCCAAATCCTATGGTGGGAGCTGTTGTTGTATGTGAGGGGGAGATAATAGGTGAAGGATATCATCGCAAGTGGGGCGGCCCTCATGCAGAAGTAAATGCAATCAATTCAGTGGTTGATAAATCCAAACTTTCGAAATCAACTATCTATGTTACTTTGGAGCCATGTTCGCACTATGGAAAGACTCCACCCTGTTCAAAATTAATTATTGATAGTAATATTCCTCGTGTTGTAGTTGGTTCCGACGACCCTTTTGAGAAAGTGTCCGGGCAGGGAATTAAAATGCTTCGAGATGCAGGAGTTGAGGTTGTCGCCGGTGTTATGAAACAAGAATGTGATGAATTGAATAAAAAATTCATCTATGCTCATAAGAATAAAATGCCGTATGTACTTCTAAAATGGGCTCAAAGTTCAGATGGCTTCATTTCTGACCAAAACAGACAACCGGTGAAATTTTCCAATACACTCACTTCAACTTTTGTGCATCGTCAACGTAGTTTATTCGATGCTATAATGGTGGGTACCGGTACAGTGATAGCAGACAATCCGGAGTTGACAGTCAGACGATGGTTCGGGCGTAATCCTAAAAGAATAACTTTTGATTTGCATGGCAATTTGCCAAAGAATGCAAAATTGTCGCTTGATAAAGAAACGATCGTCATTAGAGAACAATTCCAAATGAAAACTCTTTTAAATGTGTTGTATGAAACTTATGGGATTACATCATTAATGGTTGAAGGAGGCAGTCGGTTGCTTAATAGTTTTTTAAAAGAAGATATTTGGAATGAGATTCAAGTAGAGATTTCTCCAATTGAACTATATGATGGTGTTGAGGCTCCACAAATAAATTGCGAAAATTTGATATGTCGGCAGGTGAGAAACAACAAAATTCTGCTTAAAATCCGTTAAAAAAAATTAAAAAGTGAAATATTTCAACTCTTATGTCAATTTTGTGGCTGCTATATTAATAAGAAATGCTATCTTTGCAGTTTGAAATAATGTGCGTTATATTTTTAATATACGTTAGTCGTAGTAATGACATATAAATGAAAAGATAAATGACAAAAACGAAAAATAAGATTGTTTTTTCTTATATAGTTGCAATATTTGTAATGATACTTGTCGTTGCATGCAACAAAGATTCAAATGAAGAACCATATCAAATTTCTACAGATGTAGCAGTTACTTCAATGTCGTTGAAGAAAGATGCTAAAATTCTCACAGGAATAGATTCAGTGTTTTTTTCTATCGATCTTCAAAGAGGTTTGATTTTTAATGCCGATTCTCTACCAAAGGGCACAGATATAACTCGCCTAATACCTGTTATATCATATCCGTCGAGTGTTAGTTCGGCAATAATCACAATGACAGACGGTGATTACAAAACGGGAGATATTGATTATAAGTCTAATCCGAGTGATTCAGTAGATTTTTCCGGAAAAGTCATATTGAAACTTGTGGCTCAAGACGGAATGACAACTAAAGACTATCAAATCAAAGTTAATGTCCATAAAATGGAGCCGGACTCTTTATGGTGGGATAAGATGGCAATTACAAAGTTACCATCGAGATTAGAGAATCCGGTTAATCAGCGTACGATAACTTTTAATGATTATGTAACATCTCTGATTCAAGAATCTGATGGGTCATACACCATTTCAAAAACAGAGAATCCGGCTAATAATGATTGGAGCAAACAGCGAGTAGATTTAAATTTTATCCCTGACATAAGATCTTTCTCTGCTACGGACAATGCCCTTTATATTCTTGACAGAGAAGGAAATCTATATGTGTCAAACGATGCTGAAAACTGGGAGCCGACAGGAAGCAAATGGTTGACAATTATAGGAGGATATTCCGAAATGTTGCTTGGCTTACGTCAAGATGAAGGATCGATTGTTCATACTCATTATCCATTATTGTCAGATTTGTCAGAGACAGTTATAGAAGATGATTTTCCAATTTCGGGATTTTCGAATTTTTATACATCTAAAAATAAATGGAGTCTTGCTCCAATTGGAATCATATGTGGAGGAGAGACACAGAATGGCACGCTAATCTCTCAAACATGGGGCTTTGATGGGAATAATTGGGCAAAATTAAGTAATCATACTCCACCGGCTGTTAAGGGAGGAACTTTGATACCATATTATATTCATAAGCAGACTTCAACAATGTGGATTACTGATGAATACAGTGTATGCTTTTTTGTCGGAGGAGTCAAGTCTGATGGTTCATTAAACCACGATTTATACCTGTCATACGATAATGGTGTTAACTGGTTTGTCGGCTCATCTCTTATTCAAATGCCGGAATATATTCCGTGTATGAAAAATGCCGATAATGTAATTGTAAACGTTAAATTATCCGGAAATATAGAACCTAAAGGTTGGTCGGCAATGCCTTCACTCAAATTGCCGTCATGGTATAAGTTAAAAACAAACATCAATGGATATGATGTGACATGGGAATGTCCCTACATTTATCTCATCGGAGGAGAAGATGCAGAAAACAATCTGTATGATACGATTTGGAGAGGAGTGATCAATAGACTTGCATTTATACCAATAGTATAAAAGAATAATGAAAAAGAGCAGGCACATATTGCTAATTTTGATTGTCATTGTCATTTCAGGAATATCTTCGCTGACATTGAAGGCACAGGAAGATTATCGCTTTGACATAGGTGGAGGTGTGGGAATGACAGGCTATTTGGGTGATGCAAATACAAGTAATCTTTTTCAACATCCGGGTTGGAATGCAGAAGCACTCCTTCGCTATATTATTAATCCACGATTTGCATTAAAAACTAACTTCTATATCGGCTCATTGAGTGGAAATTCTGCAGATATGACTAATGTGTTTCCAGACAATAAGACATATAAATTTTCTACTACATTCTATGAATTAGGAGAATCATTTGAATTCAACTTTTTCAACTATGGAATTGGTCAATCATATCAGAAACTGAAGAGGATAACACCTTATATAACAGCAGGTTTAGGCTTAATGTATTGGAATGTAGATGGCAAATCAAATTTTTCTGTCAATATACCGTTAGGAGTTGGCTTGAAATACAAACTCAGCAAAAGAATAAATCTCGGATTTGAGTTCCTGATGAAAAAATGTTTTTCCGATAAATTAGACGGAACTAATCTCCAAGACCCATATATGATTCAAAGTTCATTTATGAAAAATACTGATTGGTATTCAACAATGACATTCACAATCAGTTATGAATTCAGCGAACGATGTGCAGTGTGCCACTATAAAGAATAATAGCAGATGAAAGAGTTAGGTAAAAAACTTCAACAAATCGATATGTCGCGTCTCCCTATTCATGTCGCAATGATTATGGACGGTAACGGACGATGGGCAAAACAGCGAAACAAAGATCGTAGTTTCGGTCATGCAGAGGGTGTAAGCAGCGTAAGAAAAGTTACGGAGCTATCATCAGATTTGGGGATAAAATATCTAACTTTATATGCTTTTTCGACAGAAAATTGGAATCGCCCGAAACAGGAAGTTGATACGCTAATGCATCTGATAGGGTGGGCTATAGAACGTGAAACACCCGATTTAATAAAAAATAATGTGCATCTAAATCTCATCGGAGATATTGAAAGAATGCCGGCAGAGGCTTACGATAGGCTACATAGATGCGAATTGGCTACAGCTCATTGCAATGGGTTGACAATGACACTCGCTCTTAGTTATTCTTCTCGTTGGGAAATAATAAATGCGACTAAGAAGATAGCAGCTGAGGTAAAGAATGGACAATTGAATATCGACGATATAGATGATGAGGTGTTTAGTAAGAATCTAACTACTCATGACATTCCGGACCCGGATTTGCTCATTCGAACAGGAGGCGACGAGCGAATATCTAATTATTTGCTATGGCAAATAGCTTATAGTGAACTTTATTTTACAAATATTTTATGGCCGGATTTCGGGAAATCGGAGTATGCAGACGCAATTATTGATTATCAATCACGTGAGCGTCGCTACGGAAAGACGAGCGAACAAGTTCAATCAGAAAAGAATAAATAGAATAAAGCATTCAATACAATGAATATAGCGATAAATAAAAAAATAAGAATCGGTTCACTATTGTTGGCATTTATATGGAGCTTGACAATGATGGCTAATGCTAATGAGCCAACAACAGTTTTCGAAACAGACACGATATATGAACCGAATGTTATATATTCGCCAATACCAAAATCTTATGAAATAGCCGGAATAAAAGTAACCGGGATTAATCATGTCGATGATTATGTAATTATAGGCTATTCCGGACTGTCTGTCGGTGAAAAAATCGAAATTCCGGGAGATGCGATTACTAATGCGGTAAAACGTTTTTGGCGTCAAGGTCTATATTCAAAGGTGCAAATTAAAGTTGAGAAAATAGCGGGCGACAAAGCGTGGCTCGAGATAGTGCTTCGTCAGCAACCCCGAATGTCGGAAATGACATTCACTGGTGTCAAAGGAGGAGAACGCAAAGATATAATCGAACGACTCGGAATGGTTGCCGGACAACAAATCACACCTAATATTCTTGCTCGTGCTACACAGATTGTAGAAAATTACTATGCTGCAAAAGGTTTCAAAAATGCAGAAGTGAAAATTGTTCAACACAATGATTTGAGTAAAGAAAATCAAGTTATACTTGAGGTGAAAGTAAACAAAAACAGCAAGGTCAAAGTGCACAAAATTTACATCGACGGCAATGAAGTTCTTTCAGATGGAAAAATCAAGCGTACGATGAAAAAAACTAACGAAAATGGCAACATACTTAACCTGTTTAAGCAGAAGAAGTTTGTGATGTCTGATTTTGAAGATGACTTGAACAGAATTATAAAAAAATATAATGAATTAGGTTATCGTGATGCAAAAATAGTGTCAGACAGTGTCGTTCAATATGACGAAAGTAAAGTTGACGTATTCATAACAGTAGAAGAAGGACAGAAATACTATATCAGCGATATTTCATGGGTAGGGAATACGATATATCCCACAGAAACTCTGTCGGATATATTAGGCGTATATCCCGGAGATGTTTATAATCAGACATTATTGGAAAAGCGAATCCTTGAAGATGATGATGCTGTCTCCAATTTATACTTGGATCAAGGATATTTGTTCTCTCAAATTGTTCCGATAGAAGAAAATATACATGGCGATAGTATTGCTATTCAGATGCGTGTCATTGAGGGTCCTCAAGCAAGAATCAACAGAGTCATAATCAATGGTAACGATAGATTATATGAAAAAGTTATTAGACGTGAATTACGTGTAAAACCGGGAGAACTATTCTCAAAATCCGACCTTATGCGTTCAGCTCGTGAAATAGCTCAAACCGGACACTTCAATCCTGAAAACATGGATATTCGTCCACAACCAAACGAAAATGACGGGACAGTTGATATTCTATTCAATTTGGAATCTAAAGCAAACGACCAAGTCGAATTCTCAGCAGGGTGGGGACAGACAGGTATTACGGGGCGATTGGCTCTCAAGTTCACCAATTTCTCTCTAAAAAACCTATTTTATCCGAGTTCTTTTAAAGGGATAATACCACAAGGGGAGGGACAGACATTTTCTGTCTCAGTTCAGACAAATGCTAAATATTATCAATCTTATTCTATCTCCTTCCTTGACCCTTGGTTTGGAGGTAAACGCCCGAATTCGTTATCCTTCTCGGCATACTATAGTCGCCAAACAGGTATTAACTCAAGCTATTATAACGACAACTGGTCAAATGCATATATGAACAATATCTACGGAATGAATTATGGATATGATTCATATAACACCTATGCATATCAAGATGCATATGACCCAAATAAAGTGTTGCAGATGGCAGGAGTAAGCTTGGGCTTTGGAAAACGCTTGAGTTGGCCTGATGACTATTTCACCTTCCAGGCTGAATTGTCTTATCAATGGTACTATTTGAAGAATTGGGACTACTTGTATTATATGCAAAATGGTACGTCAAATAGTCTGACTTTAGGATTTACACTTTCACGTTCAAGTATAGATAATCCATTATATACTCGTCGAGGTAGTACGTTTACATTCAGTGTTGCAGCCACACCTCCGATGTCGTTATTGCGAAAGAAAGATTGGAAGTCTCTTTATTATGATGGCTCTACTGATGCAAAAAAAGAGATGTATAAATGGATCGAATATTGGAAAATAAAATTCAAGAGTAAAACATTTACTCCACTTACAGACCCCGACGGTCAATGGACACTTGTGCTGATGACTCGTGCCGATTTCGGATTGTTGGGATATTACAATAAGTATCTCAAAACACCATTCGAGACATTCTACGTGGGAGGAGATGGAATGACCGGAGGATATACGTATGCGACAGAAACAATAGGTATGCGTGGATATGATAATGGACAATTCACACCATGGGGAAAAGAAGCCTATGCGTATGGACGTTTTACATTCGAACTCCACTTCCCGTTTATGCTTCAACCATCTACGACAATTTATGGTATTGCATTTGTCGAGGCCGGCAATGCGTGGACATCAGTTAAAGATTTTAGTCCATTTGACCTCAAGAGAAGTGCAGGTGCCGGTGTTCGTATCTATTTACCAATGGTCGGATTTATGGGTATTGACTGGGCATATGGTTTCGATAAGGTGTGGGATAAGAAGGGCGGCTCACACTTCCACTTCATTCTCGGTCAAGAATTTTAATTATTATAAAGAATTAAACTCTTGTTTAAATATATTGTCAAAAAAATAAAAAAAAGAAACAAATATGAAAAAATTAATTCTAACATTAGTTCTATGTATTGGAGCAATAAGTTTCGCTTCAGCACAAAAATTTGCGTTAGTTGACATGGAATATATCTTAAAAAATGTTCCTGCATATGAAATGGCTAACGAGCAGTTGAATCAAGTTTCGCAACGTTGGGAAAAAGAGGTAACAGAACTTGCTAAAGAGGCAGAGACAATGTTTAAGAATTACCAATCAGACATGGTGTTTTTAACAGATGACCAAAAGAAAAAACGTGAAGAAGAGATTGTTGCAAAAGAAAAAGAAGTGGCCGACCTTCGCTACAAATATTTTGGACCGGAAGGGGAGTTGTATAAAAAACGTCAATCGTTGATGCAACCGATTCAAGAAGATGTGTATAATGCAATCAAACAAGTAGCAGAAGAGAAAGGTTATCAAGTTATCTTCGATCGTGCATCATCTCAGAGCATTGTGTTTGCATCACCACGTATTGATATAAGTAATGAAGTTTTAACTAAATTGGGATATTCAAAATAAATTATTAATTTTGCACCCGAATTTAGAATAATAAACGAATAATCACTTTTTAAATAATTAGTAGAAATGTTAAAGAAAATTTTATTAGCAGTTATTCTTGCTTTACCTATGTTTGTTTCTGCACAAACAATAAAAATTGGTTTAGTGAATTCAGAAACAATCCTTACGGCAATGCCGGAATCAGCTACAGCACAACAAAGTCTTGCAAATCTTTCTAAACAACTTGAAGACCAAATGAAACAGCTTCAAGATGAGATGAATAGAAAAGTTGAAGAATTTAAGGCATTGGGAGAAGATACTCCGACAACTATTCAAGAACAGAAAATGAAAGATATTCAAGATTATCAAGCAAAATTGGAAACTTTCTATCAAAATGCACAACAAGAACTTAATCGCAAACAGCAAGAATTAATGGCTCCGATTATCAGTAAAATAAACGATGCCATCAAATCTGTCGGACAAGAAGGAAATTATACAATTATTCAAGAAACTGCAGCAGTGCTTTATTTTGGAGCTCCTGCCGAAGATATCACTCCATTAGTGAAGGCAAAACTTGGAATACAATAATTTAAATTCACATATCTATTATTGAAAATGCGAGGATTGCCTCGCATTTTCAGATTAAACAAAAACATAGGTAAATCAGGTATAAGACAACTATGAAGCAGCTCCCAACAGAACCCGGACCAATAGGAATATTTGATTCTGGATATGGAGGATTGACCATACTTTCTGAAATTAGACGCTGTCTGCCGGATTATGACTACATATATTTGGGAGACAATGCTCGAGCTCCATACGGGACACGTTCGTTTGATGTTGTATATGATTTTACTCTCGAAGCTGTTAAATATCTTTTCTCTCAAGGGTGTCATTTGGTGATTTTGGCATGTAATACGGCGTCGGCAAAGGCTTTGCGTTCAATTCAGCAAAAGAATCTTCCTGAGATAGATCCAACTCGAAGAGTATTAGGTGTTATCAGACCGACCGTTGAAAAAATAGATAAGATAACCTTTTCCCGTCATATAGGCATACTCGGCACGCCCGGGACAATCAATAGCCATAGCTATGATATGGAACTTGAGAAATTATTCCCTGATATCACGACAATAGGGCAAGCATGCCCCATGTGGGTGCCTTTAGTGGAAAATAGAGAGCATGAATCTGACGGAGCTGATTATTTTGTGAGAAAATATATAGATACACTATTAAAAAGTGATGTGGCAATCGACACTATCATCTTAGCTTGTACGCATTATCCTTTGTTGTTAAACAAAATAAGAAAAGCGATACCCAATAATATAAATATCTTAAGTCAGGGGGACCTTGTTGCCGAGAGTCTGAAAGATTATCTGTTCAGACACCCTGAAATTGAATACAAATGTACGAAAAATGGAAGATGCACTTTTCTGACGACTGAGAATAGTGAAAAATTTGAAGAATTGGCATCTCAATTTTTGAAAACAACGATATCTGCGAAACATATTAATCTATCAGAACTAAAACAATAAAACAGATAAAAATGGAAAATCAAATTAAAAAATTTTTAAAAATAGCATTATTTGTAGCGTTTATTCCAATTCTTTCGTCTTGTTCGGAAGACGATGATATGGTGGAAATAACCGTAAAGCTTAATCAAACAGCCATAGAATATGATTCAGAGGGAGTTTGGACCGGTGTCGCAACAAACAACCCGATTCAATCACAATATATGGTTTTTAGTCATGAAGGCGAAGATAGTCCATGGGGTTTGATTTGGCGTGGTTTCACCCCGGCTCGTTCTTCCGATACAAACCAATATCCGAATGAATGGTTAGACCATCAATACAATATAATGCCGGGAGGTGGACTTGATGGGAAAGGGACACCCTATTTTGTAGTATTCTGGAATTCACAAGAAACAGATGAAACTCCCCTTGATGGCCGCTCTTGTAAAATTTATTATAGTAAAACAATCGGAGGAGAAAAAGAATTGTTCTTCCCTCAAAGTGTATATATAACCAATAGTTGTTACGGATACTATACAATGCGTGACGGCGACCCTTATTGTCGTCAATTTGAACAAAATGACTATTTCTGTGTTAAATTCTATGGAATATGTGCCGATGGCACAACAACAGAACCGGTCATTGCTTATCTTGCCGACTGTAGAGGTGAAGACAAAAATGATTGGTTTGTTGATGAGTGGAAAGTTGTAGATCTGCGTTCACTTGGAGAAGTGACAGATATTTTCTTGACAATGGAATCTTCCGATACGGGACAATGGGGAATGAATACTCCCGCCTATATTGGGCTCGACAGATTGGAAATAAAAGCCACTCTTCCAAAGAAGTAGAACTTTTAATATATCATAATGAAAACACTTGCTGAAGTAAAAGACTTTTTGAGCCAAGGAGGCGAAAATCAAAAAGCAATAGAATATCTTACAGAAATAATAAATGCAGATTCCCAAAATGAGGAAGCATTTATCGAACGTGGACTGTTGTATTGGGGTTGTGGAGAGCGAGCATTGGCAATCAACGACTATCACTCTGCGATATCAATCAATCCGGATAGCAAAGCAAAACTTGCTATTGAAGCTACTTACAATATTTTAGACTACTATAATAAGGATCTATATAATCCTTAATAATCCGATATAAAAATAATTTCTGCAACATTTATGGCTGAAATGTTGCAGAAATAAAAAAATATAACTAACTTTGCACTCGCAAAAACAGATAAACCGTTTTGGAGAGATGGGTGAGTGGCTGAAACCAACGGTTTGCTAAACCGTCGTAGGACTAAATCCTACCACGAGTTCGAATCTCGTTCTCTCCGCAAAATATCGCTGTAAATCATGGATTTACGGCGATTCTTGTATAAATCAACTATGACACAAATACAAAAAACAACAAATTCACGCCGAAAACGAAAGCCAGCAAATAAAAAAAAGCATTGGTGGATATATATTGCGACGGCATTCCTTGTTATAGGAATAGCAATCGGACTTATTATTCCATATTTTATAGGAGGAGCAAACAATGATGCTCTGATAAAGATTCCTAAAAATGCAACTATAGATATGGTGGAAGACTCTGTTGAGAAATATCTCGGAGAAAGTTTTGCATCTGAAGTGGTAAATGTAATCAAGGTGGAGAAGTGCGATCTTGCATCAAGATATGGAGCATATAAAATATCAAAAAATATGAGTGCCTTTCGTGCTGCTCGAAAACTTACTCGGGGATCTCAATCAACGGTTAAAATTACTTTCGTGCATGCCCGTACGCTTGAAGAGTTGGCTCGTAAAATTTCGCATAAAGTTGATGCATCTCAAAAAGATATTTTGAATGCAATACTCGACAACACATTCCTTAAAGAAAATAATGTCGATAAGAAAACCGTAATTGCACTTTTCATGGAAGATACTTATGAAGCCTATTGGTCTGATTCTGCAGATAAAATAGTTGACCGTATCAGTTCATACTACTATAAGTTCTGGAATGAATCTAAACAGAAGAAGGCAGAAGAATTGCATCTGTCTCCTCTTGAAGTGATGATTGTGGCTTCGATAACAGATGAAGAATCGAATAAAATATCGGAAAAAGATGAGATTGGACGTCTATATATCAATCGTCTGCATAAAGGAATGAAGTTGCAGGCAGACCCTACAGTTAAATATGCGGTCGGAGATTTCTCCCTTCGTAGAATATTGAGTAAGCATTTAAGGATCAACTCTCCATATAATACATATATTCACGAGGGTTTGCCCCCCGGACCTATACGAACAACAAGTAAGCAAACTGTCGATGCAATCCTCAACAGCGAGCCGTCTGAGCATATATTTATGTGTGCAAAAGAAGATTTCTCCGGATATCATAATTTCGCATCAACATATAGTGAGCACCAACAGAATGCTCGAAAATATCAAAAGGCACTTGATCAGCGAGGAATAAAATAGAAATTCTATTAGTTTGATTTTAAACATTTTACTTTTGCAGAATGTTACTAATGTAAGTAACTAAAATTTTATAATATGGAATTGTTAAAAGAATATCGCTCTGCAGCCGACGCTTATATCGACAAGGGCTTACTTGAAGAAAACGGCATTAGTTGTGTGGTTACCGAAGATGCTCTCTCTACGCTGTATCCAACCCCCGATTCTGTAACAGGACGCATTAAATTATATGTTTCTGATGGAATGTTGCAAATCAGTAAGGAATTGCTCAATAACTCCGATAATTTATAATAAAAAGAGAATACAGAGATTATTCGAGTTCTGAATATCGGTTTATTCCTTAAGTTTTACTAATTTTGCACAAATAATTTCACCGCATATGTTTGCGGTGATTCTTTTGAGATAAACCTATTTTACTAATTTTTGACAAAGCAACTAATCATAATTCTCTGACGTGAGATACATTATCAGTTTAATAATAATAGTAATATCTTTATTCTGTTGCCAAATCTCAGCAGCAGAAGTTTGTGATAGTGCTTCTGTCGCTCCAAATGTCAATCAACAAATTCAAACACCTCAACTTTTCTCCGATTCTATATCACCCGACTCTGTGCGACCAATAAGCCTTAAGTATGATTGGAAGAAAGAAATATTGAGTGGGAAATGGGATATCAAAGATACAACAATTAGATATCCTAAATTTCTGCAATTTTGTGTTGATACATATAATTGGGCAGACCGAACATTTAATAGTTACAATCCGGAATATGTGGTTGGAACCGGACGACGTTGGAAAGCATTTATTAAAAACGATAATTTTAGCGACAATTATGCTATGCATTTCCATGATCGTCTACCTATTCGTATGCTATCAGATATCACATGTACTGTCGGAGCTCATCTTTCGTATATGGCTGTCAGTGTCGGTTACACACTCGATTTTAGTAATATCATAGGTAATAAGCCATCTAATCTTAAAAAGTTTGAATTCAATTTCAGTTGTGCATTATTCTCTGTAGATGCATATTATTCAGAAAATAATGGAGGTTCAAAAATCAGACACTTTGGTGATTATGAAAATGGCAAATGGATCACATACGATTTTCCCGGTCTTAAGCTAAAATCGTTTGGTGTTGATGCCTACTATTTTTTTAATAACAAAAAGTATGCACAGGGAGCAGCCTACAATTTTTCAAAATTGCAGTTAAAAAGTGCCGGTTCGTTGATATCCGGAATTACAATCTCTAATCAAGACATCTTTATGGATTTTTCTACTTTGCCCAATGAAATGCAACAATATATCCCTACAGAGCAACGCCAATTCAGATTTCACTACAATGACTATTGTCTTATGGTCGGATATGGTTATAATTGTGTGATGGGCAAGCATTGGCTCTTTAATATAACGGCATTGCCGGCAATCGGTTTCAAACATTCGTTTGCAGATTCTGTCGATGGGAGGGGGGAAATGTTCTCCATGAAAATAAAAGGGAAGATGTCGTTTATGTATAATTTGGGAGATTTCTTTGCCGGTCTGATAGGTAAAATTGATGGACACTGGTATATTAATACCAATTACGACTTCATAAACTTTATGCAAAGTTTTGCTTTTAATGTTGGAGTGCGTTTTTGATAATTTATGTGGTTGGAGAAAATGTAGTTTTCGGAATTTAGGATTCTTAATTCTCTGAGTTTAGGTATTAAGCATAAAATATACTTTGGAATAATAGCGGTTACCATCTTGTTTCACAATCTACGAGCAACCCTAACAACTATTAAATCTAAAAACAGCCGTAAATCCTCTGTTTTTTTGAAAAAAATGAAGGAAAATAGTAAAAAAAGTTTGTAGAATAAAAACTTTTGCTTACCTTTGCACTCGCAAAAGCCCAGATGGCGGAATCGGTAGACGCGCTGGTCTCAAACACCAGTGGGGCAACCCATCCCGGTTCGATCCCGGGTCTGGGTACAACGAAATCTCGTAAGTAGTTGAAAAATCAGCACTTACGAGATTTTCTTTTTTATCAAAATCTCAAAAATGGTCACTTTTGGTCACTTTTTGCATTAAGAAGCGAAATAAGCTGCCGTATGTTGAATTTCTACCTTGTAATACATAGATGTCGGAAATATGATTTTCGCTCAAGATTTATATTATAGAGAAAAATGATGTATATGGTTAATGTCAATCAGTTGTTGTCCAAGAAATTTTCGACCAATTGGAAATGGACATCGCGCAATATGACACGATGCGAACTATCGAGTAGATAAAACGAAGGCAATCCGGGTATGTCGTATAGTTCTTGGTCGTAAATCGCACACTTTTCGTCGCAAGCATCTATCCACTTATCGGGCGTCTTAATTCTCTTCCATGCATCAGTATCGCCTTCGACACACACCGACAGCAAAGCAAGATCGCCGAGCAATAATTTGATGCGTACGACAGCCGAAGCGTCAATCTGAGCCTTGGCTAAGTTGCATCTATCGCAGTCAGGATCGCTGAAAAAGACAAGGATATATTTAGCATTAATTTCAGACAATCTACCTCTTCCTCCATCGCGTAGCATAAACTCGAAATCTGTGGCAACTTCTCCGACTCGGTTTTTCATTTCGGTGTCAAGAATCATACTATATTTGGCACGACGAGCAGAGTCAAGCATATCCGACGACAATAGGCTTTGCAGCATCATGATATACAACTCATCATTGAATACAGGCGACTGAGACTCGGCAAGATACTTTTTTGCGACAGCCATAAAATAGTCTTGAACATCAGGTTTTAGGCTGATTTTGCTGACAAATTCGGAAAAAGCAATCTCCTTTTGTGTCACGTATGGCATAATGCTGATGAAGTTGCTGAATCCTTGTTCAGAAATGTCTATATTACCAATGATAGTCGAATCATTGAAGTCTATATTATCCCAATAGTGCAGAGCTAAATAATTGGCACGACTCTCGGTAGTGACCAGCGAGTCGGGTACAGAAGGCAAAGGAAATACCTCTAAGCCTAACGAATTAACTACAGCGGACAAAGCGAACACGACAAGCAAAAACACTCTCATAGTCTGATTAATTAGCAGGGGTTAGCACTATGTTCGGACTATCAAACAAGTCTGCCAAACTGTTGATTTGGCAGTCATAAACTACGCCGTTAGGGTCGGTATAGTTAAACTCGACTTCATCAAGATTCCAAGAGAACGTGTATTCCGAGCGTAGGTTAAGGCTGTAGCGACCGTCAGATGTGATCATGATTGAGCCGATACGCACACCGTCGGAAGTGCGGGCAAATACGACAAACGAATTGGCAGGCACAAAGTGTTCGATGTTATCGGTGCCTCGATAGCTGATTAGGCCTGTTATCGGTCGGTTGGACAGTTTGAATGTCTTGTTGTAGAATACCACCATATTCTCATCGGCACTAATGTGAATATTGCCGGCGGTTGTAACGCGTTTGGTGATAAACGGCAGATGCTTTCGTTCGCCGCGTTGGTTGGCACCGGTGGCATCGGTCACGATGATGTCGTTGCTGCCATAACGGCGTTCTTCTTCGCGAGATGCCGCCACTTTATAAACATATCGTCCGGCAATTGTCGGATGTGGATACAACTTGTCCGGAGTAAGATTAAATTCGGCAAGTCTGTCGTAATCGATGTCGAGCATCGGAGCATCTATATAGACCTCAAACTCCTCGCCAAACGGATCGACGCTTTTTCCATCGACGCTCAAGAAACTGGTAATCTCAAACGATACTTCTACGCTCTGGTTAGGAAGATAGGTCAATTCGATATCGTCAACAATCTCCTCTTCTCTATCACTTTTGTTTGTGCCTATGCCATTGATGCGGGCTGCAAATCGGAATGGATGATAGGTCTGGAGTTCAAAGATTGATGAGCGATAAGAATTGCCGATATAGTCTTGACCTTTCTTGTCCGGGTGAGCAGAGAGTGAGTTCGGTTGATTAGATGAGATTCTCACAATGTCGGAGCTTCGCGGCGTGTTAGTGCGAAGATAGATGTTGTAGTGGCCTGTGTTTGTCGCTATATGATTGCGAGGCATAAACATCATTACGCGACCATTGGAAGATGTGTTCCAATACTCTTCATCGACAGGATAGAATTTACAATCAAATTGATTGACATTTGCACTGCTTTCTTCGCCATCTTGCAGATAGTCGAGCGTCTTCGAATAAAGCAGGAACTCATCATTTTGTCCGGCATTGATGCTTAGTCCCGTACTCTTATCGATTAGTTTGAGATTAAATGTGATAAGGGCATTCTTTTTTTGAGGCACCAATGCGTAATATATGAGCTCGTCTTGTGCAAATTCTCCATCATATCCGGTGGGGTGAAATTCATTCAGGCCATCGGTCATAATGGCACGTTGATGATTAGTGAAGTTGAAAGTCTTCGTGAGCGATTCGAAGTGTTTCGCCTCGATAGTGATATTTTCTGTTGTACCCTCGTTGAATGTGAGGATATTTTTGAAATAGATACGTTGAGGTCCCGGCTCGGTTACTATGTATTCGTATTTGTATTCGATGCCGGGATAATCTTCGCCAAACCATCCATCTTCACCTTTACGAATGACAGGCAAAGTCATACCCGATGAGGCACGCACATCGAGCGTGTTGACCGAAATGAGTACCGGGAACGGATAAAGTATGTCTGGGCAACTTTCCGGTATGGTGAATTTGAGTGTAACAAATTCGCCGATGACACCACCATAAATCTGTGTACCGACCCATGATGGTATGAATTTTTGAGGTTTTATGACGTTTACTTCAATGGTGCGTTGCAGTTTACCCTTTTTAATTAGCAACATACCCTCTTGAATGTCGTTGTGCAAAGGGTTGAGATTGATTATAATTTCACCGTTGCCCGTTGTGGTGTCGAAATTATGGGTAAAATTGTGAGCCGCCACATTGTTGCTACCCAACCACGACACATCAGGCTTATCGGCTTGAGAGAGTGAGCCGCCATCAATTCGTTTAAGGGTATAGCGCAAAGTGTATTTATCACCGGCTCTTTCAGCATCTAATACGACCCCGGTGGTGCTGACACTCATACGATATTTCTCATCTTCGATTTCGGTAACCCATGAATCAATTGAAATCCAGATATTGTTGGAGAAAGGAGCACTTAATGCCTCCTCAAAAGTTTTACTGCCGTGAGAAAGTTTGCCCGTGATGTGTAGCGTGTATGCATGGTTGCGCCTAATCATAATCTGATTGCCCTCACTGTCGATTAGCGACACACGATAGTAAAGGTCTTCGTATGTGCCTTGATTTCTTCCTTTTATGATTACACTGATGGGGTTGTCAATGGTGTTTGCGTGTTCAAAAACGTAGTCTTCGGGCTTGGTGTTGATATCCTCAATATTACTCATCATGGTGGTATTGAGGGGCAGTGTTATGAACGGCTCATTGCCCGGCCAGACAAATCCGTCTTGTGGGTGGTGAGGAGCCACTGTGCCGAATGCATGGATATTTGTTGTAACATATCCTGTCACCGTAAAATATGGGGTGGTCCAATTGTCAATTTTGATCATCGCTTGATTGCGTATCAACTCGACACCTTTTGGCATAGCAGAGATTTGGTCGCTAAAACTTTGCTGACCATTTTTGACTATGCGAGCCCAATAGACCAACATGCCGGACGCACCCTCCATGTCGGCCATGACAGCCTCTTCGTTTTTGTTTAGGAAGTCCTTGTTGTTGAATAAGTTACTATTTTGGTTGGCGAGGAAATGTATTATGTGCGTTTCTTCCGGAATATCTGCTTGAAATCTGCCTTCGGTCGGTCCGTCATGAGTGATTTTCGCATCGACGGTCGTAATAAACAGTCCGTAGGGATTGAAACAAAACAGCGTAAGACTTTGTATATCAACTCCGTCAGGGTCGACAGAACGAGTGTCAACACGCTTCATGTCGGAAACATGAGTCGTGAATTGCAGTCTGACATATCCATTAGGCACATCATTATCTGTGGGTATAAATATATCGTCGACACACGATGAAAGCAGCAATAATAGACAGACTATGATTGCCGATGTCGATTGAACGATATTGTTGACAAATCTTTTCATAATTCAGTTGTTAATAAGCATCGCGCACACAACGGATAGCTGACTCGTTGCCTTCTACGTCAGCCTTATTGTTTTTAACCGGTCCGCTTGCGCTCATATAGTATTGTCCATTAAGGAGGTAGTCGATTGCATCTGCATTGTCGTTTTTACCACCTTGCAGGGTTTCGATGATTTTCAATTCGGCTTCTGTAGGCAGTCGCCAGTTGTCGAGAATGACGGCTTCTCCATTATCGTCTTTATAGACTTCCACATAGTTATCACAGTGGATATTAAAGATTTCGCGACGGTCGGGAATACCATTTCGGTTGCTATCCTTTGTATCGCTGATATTACCCAAGTTGCCGTATGTCGTATAGATACTACCCAAGCGCGAAGCAATCATAAACGACGGTGACACGAGCAATGCATTGTCCGATCCGCTATCGGTATAGCCGTTTTCATCCATGCGAGGACGTCCGACGATATAGTCATGCGATGTCGCAGTGACACGAATGTGGTAAAGTCGGGCATTAGTGTTGCTTTCGCACGTGCCGACAGTCTTTGCCGTCGCGCTGCTACTGTATCTATCCCACTCATAGAATGAAGTGGTCGATTTACCAGTCCTTTCATTATACGATGTCACGACTTTCGAGTGCCAGAAGCTACTTGAATTGACACTTCTTGAGTAACTGTCTTCTGAATATCGATGATTATTGTTCCATGTGCTTGAACTCAAGCCGACCGACACTATTCTATCGCCTTTGTACTGATAGCTTGTGGCACGCGCGTTGCTCGATTTGAAGTCAGAGCGATAGGAGTACCAACTCTGCTGGTTGACAATATATATCAACGGATATTGCTCGATATATACCGTTCTGGAGATGCCGTCTTCGTTGGTCACACGCATTTTGATGTAGCGAATGGTGTTATTGGTCGGAATCGGGCTATTGATTGCGATTTTGCCGGCAATACCACCATCAGGCTGACCATTGATGCCTGTCGTCGAATATTCTTTGCGAATACCGAATTTATCGGTGAAATAGCATTCTTCGATTGTTGTCACCACAGGCGATGAAGATGAAAAGCGCAATGTGGTGGAGTCGAGTTCGACGTTATGCATACGGATTGTATCGTGGCTGAGCGAGAGATATTGCAATGACTGATTGCTATTGATGTCAATATTGACATCTGTCCATTCAGCAGCATGATATTTTAACTCATCAAGTTCTATCGGGTCAGATGTCTCTTCAGCTCCCGGAGCATTGATTGTGCCTGTCACCTCATAGCTCTTGTTGCGTTCAATCATACTATTTGGATTGAGAAGAATTTGGTAGTAACTATTGGCATATTCTTTTCCGTTGTAGGTCATAGGGATATTGACGATGAGCGACGTACCATTCTCAAAGAAACTTTCACCCACCCAACTATGACTATACACATATATTTTAACCAACACCTCTTCCTCGCTCCAACTGAAATATTGACCTGTCGTTTTATTGGGGATTCGTAGTTGAGTCTCATGAGGAGGCATTTCACTGAGCAACATTGTGCTATACGGCATGTTTTTAATATAATATCCAATATGCTCATTATAGTTGAAGGTCACATTATCGCCTTTACGCAGACGAACAGTGATTTTAGCGGCTGCACGACGCAACATGACTTGCAACACTGTCTCATCGTTCTCATTTCCATTATTCAGCACTATAGGTGTCGGCAAGAGAGGACGATTGGTGCCTTTGAGAAATGCGATGCCGTCCATCAAGAAATGCGAAGGCACATCTATAAGATTTTGTCCCGTCATGTGGATATTATAGTCCGTCTGCTTCATGCGTCGCAATTCTTCAAGTCGGGTGATATCGGCAAAAGTGTTTGTAGAATGGGTACTATTGGCGATGACATAGACATAGTACTTGCTATTAGCAACCAAATCGTTGCGCTTGACACGAAGGCTTACAACGCCTTTTGAAGACGAAGTGAGGACTCTTTCATGATAGACCTTGCTTTCGTCTTGCGAATCAAAAATCATCACATCAAGATGCCGGACTGCTTCTTCAGCCGGAAGGAGAGATGTCTCGGCACGAGTTATATCTAATGATGGTGTGACCACATGCAATTGAATGTATTCGGCATCATACGACAATCCATTGTTCACGTCATCGCTTGTGCAAGCGAGCACTGAACAAAAGACCAAAATCAATATGTGGTAGAACACCTTTTTCATTTTCATCATTGTTGCAAAATTGCTATTCGTTGCGGACTATTTCCGCTGTTAGGCCATGCTATCTTGTTGCTTTCGCCATTTATAAGCAGATACATCGACATCTCCGACGGCATCCAATCTTGAGTGTAGGTGATGCCAAAATTGACGATGTCGCCCGCCTTGTCGGCATTGCGAGGTATCACTTTAATGTTATACCAAGTGTCTGCAGCCACCCACTGCGAAGGCGATGTGAGTTCGCGATGAGAAAGGTCATACACCTTTATCGTATAGTCCATATCCGACTGATCGACTACCGGCATCCACTTTTGACCTATAGGCTCGGTCATTCTGAACCACACAGAGAATGCTCCTGCTTCCGGATTGACATTGTTGTAGGTCATCACCGGCGATGTAGTAATCGGTTTTTCCGGATTGTGTAGATACTCTTGCAAGTCAGGAATGACAGGATTGTGGTAGGTCGGATATTGGAACACGCCACGATTCCATGTGCCGCCGTCCTCCCATTCGACCACTTCATACTCAAGCAACAAGTTGCTGTTTATGCCCGAAATGGTGTAGTTGTATAAATGGTTGCGAGTGATGTTGTATTCGCTGCCGGGGATCGCTTCGCCATTCGAGTCATACTGACAGAAAGAGATGGCATTGCTGTAGATCATATCTGCTCCGTTTCTATTGAGTGTCACGCTTATGCTTGGTCTATTGTCAGCTGTGTGAAGCACATTGAATTCCGGGAGATAAATAGTCATCTCTTTGCCTGCAATGGTCGATGCAAAACTCAATCCGTCGCCATGATTGTGATGACTATGAAGCGAGTTGTGACATTCCTCTTGACTTAGGTCTTTAGTGCGTGAGACGCTTTCCCATCCCTTAGGCATACAATATCCTTCTGCGTTGTGATGATCGATTGATGCAGATGTCAGACGATAGCCGTTATTATACATGGCATCGCTTAGTCTGACCACCGTCTTTGCGACAGATCGCAAGACATCGATAGTGCCTAATTGTTGTAAATTATCCGTCGAAAGAGTGTGTTGCATAAATCCGACCATCGGAATGTAGCCATCGGGATAGCTGATATCGTCAATGCTATAGATTAGCGAAGAGACTTTTTCGATTGTTTCCGGACAATTGACCAGAACGACAACCTTATAGGTGTTGCCTGCAATAAGATTGATGTGAGAAATATCGCCGACAAATGTATAAACATAGGCACTTTCGCTCCAATACATAATGCTTTCGGCTTTACCCATTAAGTGATCGCTGTGGTCATAGAAGAGCACCTGCAATGCACCATCTTTTATGCGACTATCGAATGAAGTACCCAAGTCGGCATCATAATCGTCGCCCCATGTGCGAGTAGCGAGCTCTTCATCGATGCGCAGTGATAAGACGACACGACGCCCCTTCTCATCAATGATTTCATTTCCATGAGGATAGTCGTAGATGCATGAAGTCATTGCGATCATCGCAATCAGCATCAGCATGATATGTTCAAGCCTACTTATCACTGTCTTCTTATTGCTATCTTATTCTATTACACCACTATTGAACACTATCTTCCACGAGTTTATAATAATGACACTTGACACCCAATTACCCGAACGATCAAGGAAGAATGTGAGATTGTATTCATCTTGACGGTCGAGATACTCTTGGTCGCCCATGCTGTGATTATAATTTCCTTTGACCAATAGTGCATAGTCTATCAGAGGGATAGAAAGCACCAATTCGTTATCCTCTGCTCGTCTGACCACCAATATCGGGCGTCGTTCGACACAAAGACGGTTGACGGTAAGTTCAGCCAATGCGACATTTACGGTTGTCGTTTCTCGCATCGGCGCACCGTAGACATCTGCATTGATGTCGGCACTGCCACTGGTCACACTCCATGGCTGATAAGTGATGAGTTCATCTTCAAGCAGGGTATTGTCGTGAGCCAAGAAGCCGTTATAGTCTTGAATCTCAAATGTGAATTCATCGGGGTTGACATCTTCGCCCGACAGGTGTTGCAATACGACACGCACCACATTGGTATCCTTGGTCAGATTGATTGTCTCGCAGTGAGTACCCGGCTCAGTTGTGACAGTCAGCGTCTTCATGCCATGAAACAGAGGGTGCAAATCATCGTTTACGATGGCATGCTCTCCGACATAAGCACGATTCATGCGACATTTCATCTCCTCAATGGTGGTTTTGCCTTCTTCTACATTAGGCAGGTCAAATGACTCCTCGTCACCAATGCCACACCATGCCAAAAGTCGATAGGTCTCTTGCGGAGTTAATTCCACTTCTATGCTGTAGCCATCCGAAGCAAGGGCTTCGCCTTTATCATGCACTTGCGACACAAGGACACCTTTTTCATCAAAAATGTAGAGAGACACCGAAGTCACTTCGTGAGCAAAAGCATTGGCATACTTCATATTCATGTCGTAGCAAAACTGTATGCGGTAGTTGACCGAACAGTCTCCCTCATAGTCGTAGATGAAGCTCTCATCACACGACGAGAACATGACTGAGGAGAGTATTGCTATGGCTATTATGCCAACGAGTTGACTCAATTTGTTCATACTGTTTTATTTATATATAGGTTGCTCTCGGGAGCAATATTGTTTTCTATTTTAGTGCGAAACTATTTTGTCTCGAAGGTTGCGTATCACTCTTTTCATCGATACGCAGATGCTTTTACGGGAAGCCCACGTAAGAAAAATAGGTAATTCGGCAGTGTGAGCGATTGCCCACACCACCGAATTTAGAGTGTTATTGAAGAGTTACGTTTTGATTTACAATTTTCCAAGAAAGAACGTTGATGCGTGCAGAAACGTATGATGTTGTTTCTTCAGGAACTATAGGCTCTGTAACGACTGTGTTAGGATCGTAAACAGGAGTACCTAAGCCGCTGATGCCATCTACTGTGATTACATAGCTGTGGTTGCGAACCACACCCTTGATATTGTTTGTACCAAGGTGTTCGATATCTACAGTATAGTATGACCTGCCATTCCATGCTTGTGCACCTTCAAGAGAAGCAAGATATAGGTTCACTTCATCAGCTGTCTTAGCAGTGAATGTGTTGCCTGCGTCAATTGTGTAATACCAATTAAGCAGTGCAGCATCTTCTGTCAAACGATATTTTACAGTGTAGCTGTCTTTGCCTGAATTGCCTACAACGAAGAAATCGATATGCTCAGGAAGAATAGTGTGCTTAGTTGTTCCATCACCATAGTAGTAGTGATCCTTCAACGCATTTGCAATGACATTCTTAATGCCGTCGAAAGTGTACATTTCAGAATAAAGACGAGCCACTTGTACAGGGTGTTGCAATTCATCCATCAATTCAGCAGCAATCACAACTTGAGTGTGCTTTTCGCCTGTATTTTCCAAGCAGTAAACTCTTCTGTCAATGATGTTTGTAAGACTTGCGTAAGAGAAATCAGTGTCATAGTTGACGTTTACACCGTCAGCAGCTACTGACTTAGCCCAATATGAACGATAATAAGGCTCGTCGTTCCATGTAAAACCTAATGTTGCATTTTGCCATGTTGCATCGATTTCCTTTACGAGATAAGAACGATCAAGAGTTGTATTGACATCCCAACCTACGATACGAGCATAGATTTTTTTGCCATCAGGACCTGTGATGCCTGTGTCGAAGCTGCCAGATGTGCCATCTAATGCACTCTTGTTTTCCTTGAGAGTAACCTTTGCGGCAACACGTTCTATAAACACTTGCACAGGAGCAGCCATAGCAGCAGCTTCAGATGAAGCAATATTTTCGATAGTGATAGGAGTTGCTGTGATGACTGTGTTAGTGCCTTTGACGTATGCCGAGTTGCTCATAAGGAAGCCCTTGGTGTTTTCTACTGCAGCAGTGTAATCTGCGAGTGTGTTGCGAAGGTTTGTCAATGAGATAGCTTCACCTGCATAGTCCCAGTTGAGCACTACAAGCATTTGAGCAGGATACTCACCTTGAAGATTTTGAATTGTCAATACAACGTTGGTGATAGTTTCTACGTTAGGCAATTCGTTGCTTGCATCTGTAATGCTTTTCACAACGTAGTTTGCTTTGTCACTCACACCGACCAAAGACGCCGAGTTAAGATTGAACGGATTGCCTGATGCATCAAAGAAGAAGAAGTGAGCTGTAGAGACTTTTTGCTCGCTTGTGTTGCCTTCTTCGTAACCACCGTCTTCAGCACGAGTTGAAGCGTTTGCACTGTTGACACTTACAGCGATGTAAGATGTTTCAAGTTCGCCTGTTCCTGCATTAGAACCAGGTTCGTCGTTGTTGCAACTTGCCAACAAACAACCTGCCGTAAGCATGGCAAATAATGATTTTCTCATAAAATAAAAAATTAAAATTAGTAATATTATGTATTAAATTAGTTTTTCAATTTGATTGATTGCATTTTCAGCTTCATTGATACCCAATATTTTGGCTTGGCGAAGAAGTTGCAATGCCTCTTCATATTGACTGAGCAGAGCGGCATAAATGCCACGAGTATATATCGCTTCGGCTGACTGCCCGGCTTTGTCGAGATGACGCTTGGCTTGTTCAAAATCCTCGCGTTGCATCTCAGAGATAGCCGCATTAAGGTTGGCAACCTCATCGTCAGGATATATCTTTACAGCCGTTTCAAAGACATAGTTCAATTCGTCGCTTCCCGGCTCATATGCTTGAGCCAATAGGTAGAACTCGTTCAGACTGAGTTTCTGTGGGTTTACGACAAACACTCGCTTGATCTCTTCGATATCGGTGTAGGTGCGTATATTATAGCCAATGTAATAGTCGGAGTGACGCAATGCCGGATAGCAATTCTTGAGCAAGAAGTCGTACTCATCACGGTAAGAGTTTTTGATGAGATTTTCCTTGACGTCAGGGTCCATATCTAAATCAATTATGCTGATAATCTCTTTCTTGTGAGGCAGAGTCGATGTTTCGACGTATGCACGCAGACCTTCCCAATCTTCCGGCTCGTATGACGTCTTTATGAACGTTGATCCGAAATGATATAACTTCTGCACATATTCTTTGAGCGATTGAGTACGCCCCATGGCAAGGCGCGTATTGTTGGAATAAGGACTTTCAGGCGAAGCATAGCCCTTGATGGATAGCTCAGTGATGGTGTTGTCCTTATCGTTCTTTACAGAGTCGATAGATGCAAGGATTTTGGTCAATTCGATGCTGTTGTTGCGATAATCGGGGTGAATTTTCGTGTCGCTGACCGGGAAGTCAATGAATGCCGATCCACTAAGAGAGCGAGTCTTGATGACTTCTGCTTCCGGTCGCACATAGCGATAGACAGGCTTGAATGGCTCGACTTGATAGAAGCCGGCCGACATTGCTTCCTCATGCAATAGTTTGTGGCAGCAACCATAGTCTTTGCGTTCGATAGAAACGTGCGCACCATTCATCCATTTCTCATATGGCTTGACAATCTCATAGTGCAAGTTTTTCGGCTTCTTTGATGCGCGAATGTTAAGCCCATTGCCTTCTGTCACCAATGGCGAATTGCCACGCACATATTGGTAGTAGCGATTGCGACCATAGTAGGCCACTCCTCCCAAGTCAAGACTATCGGAGCCATTGACCAATACAAATGAAATAAGTGTTGCTTGGTCGCTTTTTATACGCAAGTTTTCAATATTAACCACTACAGAGACCGACATATCTTTGCCGACACGATTGAGTTCTATCTCTTTGACAGAGATGTCTGATAGGGTCTGAGCATTTGCTGCTTGGAAAATTGCAACTATTATTAATATAGGTATAATGATGTGCTTCATATTGATTAAGACTTTAGAATATATAGACTAAATTTATGGCTGCTTTGGTAGGACCGACATAGTGGTGCTCTTGGTCTTCTTCCACTTTGCGTCCGCAACCTGCACATTCAAAACGATCATATAGAGTATAGTTGTAGCCGATGCCGATCTCTAATTCGAGGTTCCATGACCGACCTAAGATGAAAGCATATCCGTAGGAAATGCCTCCACCTATCATCCATCCTTGGTAGCGAGAGTCTGTGAGTTTGGAAAAGTCAGTTCCTAAGAACTTAATATTGTTCTTGATGCCTCCGACATTGAATTGCCCGGCTTGAGCGTGAATACCCAAAAAGTGACCGCCGAATTTCTCGCAAAACCAATATCTGGCTTCCGGCTGAACAAACCAATGCTTCCATTTCATATCCTTGGGCATATTCCATGCGTTAAGGTTGCCCGAGACATCCATGGTCCACTTTTGGGACATGGCAAATTCCAACCCTAAATTGACACTTGCCGTCGCATCGTAGGCTAAATTGGTCTTTAAAGCGACGTCTTGAGCCTTCGCCGGCAATAGGTTGAGTAATATTATTGCTACACCTAAAACGAGTCTGAGACTCTTTATCCCAAATAAAGAATTTTGCAGTAAATACTTTTTATCGAATAGAAATTTGCTGCAAAATTTGGGGGGGTGTGTCAAAATGCTTTCTATCCTATCTATATACATTACAAATACTTTTTCTTTGTGCCAAGCGTTAAGCTTGATTTATGCTTGACATCGTATGTGTTTTTTCAAACGGACTATGCCGTAATAATACTTTTTCTTTGGAGGATACAATTGTTCCGCATAGCAATATCACTATGCGGAACAATGTGTATTATTTCTTTGTGCGACGTACTGCGCCTGTCTTCGCTTCGATGCCTTCAGCTATGCTGTCGAAGATTTCATCAACGATGCCAAGGCCGTTGATAGCGATGTATTTGCCTTCTTCTTTGTAGTATTGTTGAAGAGGTTTAGTCTGATTGTGATAAACTTCGAGACGATTTTTGATGGTGTCGATGTTGTCGTCGGCACGACCGGTCTGCTGACCACGCTTGATCATACGATCCACAAGTTCTTCTTCAGGCACTTCGAGACCTATGACTGCGTGCAAGTCTGTACCACGTTTTTCGAGAAGACCTTTGAGTGCTTCAGCTTGAGGGATAGTGCGTGGGAAACCATCAAACACCACACCCTTTACGTCGGCAGCATTTTGTTCCAAGACGTCGTCAAGGATTTGAATCATCAACTCGTCAGGTATCAACTGACCCTTTGAAATATAGCTGTCTGCCACTTTGCCAAGTTCTGTGCCTTGTGCTATCTGAGCTCTAAGCACTTCGCCTGTTGAGATATGAAACAAACCATATTCGTCAATCAATTTAGCACTCTGAGTGCCCTTACCGCTACCCGGTGCTCCGAAAATTACTAAGTTCAACATTATATTAGATTTTTTGATTATTTCATTGAGTGTTTTTATTCTTCGTCACAATTGATGTAGATTTCAGGCAAGTTGCGAGCCTTGCCGTCGAGGTCGAGTCCGTAGCCGACAACAAATAGCGGCGGAATTGAAAATGCTATGTAGTCAGGCACAAAACCAGTCTTGCTGCTTTCTTGCTTGTGAAGAAGGGTGGCAAAACGGATAGATGCCGGATTGAGCTTGCGAAGGTCGTCAATCATTTTTACGGCTGTCAGTCCGGTATCGACGATATCTTCAATGATGATGATGTCCTTGCCTTCAACGTTTTCTGATAACCCGATGACTTGCTTGACTTCTCCAGTAGTGTTTGTGCCTTCGTAACTTGAATATTTGACAAACTGAATTTTTGAGTTAGTCATTGCTAATTCACGATATAAATCTGCCGCAAAGACAAAAGCACCATTGAGCACACAAAGAAAAATCGGAGATTTACCTTCGTAGTCATTGCGAATTTCAGCCGCTACTCTTCGCACTTGCTCTTGAATGGTGTCAACACGTAGGAACGGTTTAAATCGGAGTCCATTGACTGTTAATATCTCATTCATGTCATTATGACTTTAAAGAAATAAATTTTGTGCAAAGGTAATAAAAAATGTATTACATGCAATATATAATAATTGATTATTGGTTAGTTGTTGTTGGATTTCTAGAATAAAAATTGACGGAAAGGCTAAATGGATTAACCTACATCTTCCTGTAAATATCAAAAAATGGAACGAAGTCAGCACTTCTCTAAAAAAACAGACTAACTATCTGGACAAATTAGGATATAGTAAGAAGATTGCTGATATTGAGTTTGCGATAAAGGATTTGAGACAACGAAACTGCTTGACAGACGAAGCGATAAGGGAGGCAATCCAAAACACCGTCTTGGTAGAAAAAATAGAACGCATTAAGAAACAAGACGACCTAAAACGATATATATCCGACAAACAGAACAAGAGCGTAAAGACTTGGGTCAAGGATTATATAGTAAAAATTGTATCTGGGGAAGCACGAACATATGAGGGAGAGAGATATGCTGATAATACTATAAAAATTTGGAAGCAATCCACGGGTCTGAGTACCGCAAGCGAGGAGAGTTGAAAAGCTTTCCTCGCTTTTTTTATACAAATTCAAGAATAAGAGAATTGGAATAAAATTTATGACTGTGCGAAAAAAACAGGAGTGTTGTTTGTTATATTATTAATTTGTGAATAATCAATATATGAAAGAAATATATTTAGCCGGTGGCTGCTTTTGGGGGACACAACATTTTATGAAGCAAATAAATGGTGTGATTCAGACGGAGGTGGGTTATGCAAATGGAAATGTGCCTAACCCAACATATCAGCAAGTTTATACGGATAAGACCGGGTATGCCGAAACTGTTAGAGTTTGTTATAATCCGGATATGGTGAGTTTGGAAATGATTCTTAATCTCTATTTTGAAACTATTGACCCAACTTCCGAAGACCGGCAGGGAGCTGATATCGGCAATAGGTATAGAACCGGAATTTACTACGTCGATAATATTGATATAGAAATTATTGAAAAGGTTATTAAGAAAGTTTCCCGACAATATATCAGACAAATAGTTGTGGAAGTGATGCCTTTGGAAAATTTTTATGTAGCAGAGGATTTCCATCAAAATTATTTAGATAAGAATCCTAATGGGTATTGTCATATTCCACATTCATTATTTGCATTAGCCAAGAAAGCAAATTTAAAAGGCGATGATAAAGAATAGAAAGTTTGTGAAAGAAAAACCGTTGTTAATAATATAGAAGCAGAAATGATTCATGCTCAATTATTGCTTGCTTTTGATGAAAAGCAATAGATTTTTGGGGTTATATATTGGGAGTGTTTTTACCGGTGTTTCTTGAACGTAGACGACTTTTGTGAATATGCTATAGTGATGATATATTCATCATCGGAGATATAACTATATAGTAAAAAATCTATTTTGTTTTTGTCGTTGTCAATTATATAAGCTTTCCCTTTTCCGTCGGAGTGCAAGTCTGGGAGTTGTGTAATTATTATTCGACTTTTAAATTCGATTCCTTCGATAAGAGAGGCTTTGTAAAGTGCTTCTTTAGATGTCCATGCGATAATGTTTTTTTCGACATCTTCGGAATCAATACTGTTCAATTCAACATCAGACAGAAACTTGTCTCTTATTTTTAGAACTTGTTCTCTACTTTTTCTTTCGACATCTACACCGAGTGCAGTGCGAACATTGAATTCTTCAAGGTTCGCTTCCGGAGTGCTTGGTAATGATGCCACTACAAACATATGATTAGTGTGAGATATAGAAATTCTTGAAGACTCACCTTCTAAAAAAGGGACACCTGATGGATAATGATTAATAAAACGATAACCATTTTTCCCATTTTCACAATAAACTTGTCGAGCTAATTCACACCAAATCTTTCCGGATTTTTGTTCATATCCAGAAATTTCTTCAATTTTAATACCTACAGGTGTTGTATGTCGATAATATATAAATTCGGTTTCCAATTTAATATAAATTAATCTTCAGAGTCTTTGTTGATAGTCTGAATTTCAGGCATCACTTTGACTCTAACGTTAATTATGCGATGACGTTGAATATCAAGGACCAGGAAGCGACAACGCCCTCCGACAAGAGGTTCTTTTTTTGCCGGGAAATCGCCTTTTATAGCTAATAATAATCCGGCAAGAGTTTCAGCTTCGCCAATATCTCCAAATTCTTCTTCTTCTGTTCCGGTAATTCGGCAAAAGTCGTTCAATGATATTTTTGCATCAAATACAAATGTATCGGGAGATAATTGTTGGTATAGTTTATCTTCATCATCGTATTCATCATCAATGTCACCGACAATTTCTTCCAAAATATCTTCCAAAGTAACAATCCCTTGAGTGCAACCATATTCATCGATAACAATAGCGATATGAATTTTCTTTTTTCTAAAATCTTCCATTAAATCATCAATCATGCGAGTCTCCGGCACATAATAAGCTGAACGAAGTAGGGATTGCCAATTAAACGAATCATCGCGTTTGCCAATGTATGGAAGCAAGTCTTTGCTGTAGAGCACTCCTTTAACACTGTCGTGTGTGGTGTCATAAACCGGAATGCGAGAGAAGCCGGAATTAACGACTGTATTAATAACTTCGCTCCATTTCGCATGATATTCGATAGATGTAACATCTAATCTAGAAATCATTATGTCTGCAACTTGGGTTTCGCCGAAAGTCAGAATTCCTTCCAGCATCTCTTTGTCTTTTCCCTCTTTGACATCGGATATTTCAAGTGCTTGCGATAATTCATCTGTTGAAATGCTTTCTGTCTTTTTTGTTATTACTTTGTTGACAAAGAACGATGATTTCATAAGCACCTTAGAAACCGGAGCAAAAAAATTGAATAAGAAAGTAAGCCCT
This sequence comes from uncultured Porphyromonadaceae bacterium, assembly GCA_937911575.1. Classification (GTDB taxonomy): domain Bacteria; phylum Bacteroidota; class Bacteroidia; order Bacteroidales; family Muribaculaceae; genus Lepagella. The sequence continues at coordinate 58,374 of CALDPR010000032.1, forward strand.
GGAGCAGTAACTTTAGTCCATTTTAAAGTGCGATTTTTAGCAACTAATTTAGGAAATATTTCGCCACATAGCAGTAATAGAAATGTTAAGAATACTGTCTGAATTAAAAAATTCAATACAGCACTATTAAAAATAACTGTTTCGTTGATGGCAAAAGTCAATAAGATGACAATTGTAACATTGACTAAATTGTTGGCTATAAGAATAGTTGCTAACAATTGTTCGCTATTGTTAAGTAGATGATAAGCTTTTTTATTTGCATCATCACTGTCATCGTCTCCCAAATCGTCAATTTCAGAGGGAGTTAGCGAAAAGTAGGCAATTTCACTACCTGATACAAATGCCGAAATTGACAAACATAGCAGTGCAATAACAATAATTGTTATCCAACTTGCCCATGATTCAGGAGTTTGAAATTCGATTGCTTTTTGTAGAAGTATCGTAAAATTCACCATCGGCGATGGTGTAGGTAAAGGGTCTGTATCCAAAATAATATATCAATTGGTTATCGGATTGCAAAGTTACAATAAATTTCTTATACAACCAACAGCAGATGACATTTCTCATGGCAATTTCTGCTGAAACAAAGCAGATGTAAGTTTTTTTTTGTAACTTTGTGCCTAAATTAATCGTTTTATTAATGATAACAAAAGAAGTATGTCAATAGATAATATCATATCGGAAGCAACAGCGAAAGCAATCAAGGCATTGTATGATGTAGATGTCGATGCAAAATCGATAATCCCACAAGCAACAAAAAAGGAGTTCGAAGGGAATTTAACAATTGTGGTCTTTCCATTTTTGAAGGCATCTCGCAAATCTCCTGAAGCGACAGCCACTGAAATAGGAGAATGGTTGAAAGAAAATGAATCATCAGTTTCAAAATTCAACGTAATCAAAGGATTTCTAAACATCAGTATTAATCCGGCTGTTTGGATTTCAATACTTAACGATATTTTCTGTACAGAAAATTATGGAATTAAGAAGGCGACTGAAGATTCTGACCTTGTCATGGTAGAATATTCTTCTCCAAATACAAATAAACCTTTGCATCTTGGACATGTCAGAAACAATCTTTTGGGATATGCATTGTCAGAAATACTAAAAGCAAATGGGCATAAAGTTGTCAAAACCAATATTGTCAATGATCGAGGCATACATATATGTAAGTCAATGTTGGCATGGCAAAAGTGGGGGAATGGAGCGACTCCGGAAAGTATAGGAAAGAAGGGAGACCATCTCATTGGAGATTATTATGTAGAGTTTGATAAGCACTATAAGGCAGAATTGAAAGAGCTTGTTGCTCAAGGTCTGACAGATGAAGAAGCAGAAAAAGCATCACCATTAATGTCTGAAGCTCGTGAAATGCTTCGTAAATGGGAACAAGGAGATGAAGAAGTTCGCACACTTTGGAAGACTATGAACTCATGGGTATATGCCGGATTCGACGAAACATACAAACGCATGGGAGTGGATTTTGATAAGATTTATTATGAATCTGACACATATCTCGAAGGTAAAGATTTAGTGCTTGGTGGCATTGAGAAAGGGATTATGTATCGCAAAGAGGATAACTCTGTGTGGGCAGACCTTACAGGCGACGGGCTTGACCATAAACTATTGCTTCGAGGCGATGGTACATCAGTCTATATGACACAAGATATAGGCACAGCAAAACTTCGATATCAAGACTATCCGATCGATAAAATGATCTACGTCGTAGGTAATGAGCAAAACTATCATTTCCAAGTTCTATCACTCCTGCTTGATAAATTAGGATTCAAATGGGGTAAAGATTTAACTCATTTCTCATATGGAATGGTTGAACTCCCTTCCGGGAAAATGAAAAGTAGAGAAGGTACAGTTGTCGATGCAGACGACTTAATGGACGAAATGATACGCTCTGCTGCCGACGCATCTGCTGATAGAATGAAAGATATTCCGGCTGAAGAAGCTGCTGAAATTGCCCGTATTATTGGTTTGGGAGCTTTGAAATATTTCTTGCTAAAAGTTGACCCTCGCAAAAATATGATGTTCAATCCGGAGGAATCAATAGATTTTAACGGTAATACAGGTCCGTTTATTCAATATACTTATGCACGAATTCAATCTATTTTGCGTCGATCGGAAGAGGTCGTTACTCAAGTGGATATGTCGGTAGAGCCATCAGAGAAAGAGATTACACTCATTCAAAAAATAGCTGATCTGCCTTCGGTTGTCAGTGAAGCTGGACGAAGCTATAGCCCGGCTCTTATTGCTAACTATTGCTATGATCTTGCTAAGGAATATAATCAATTCTACCATGATTATCCTATATTGAAAGAAGAGAATATTTCGCTTCGTCAATTAAGATTGATGATTTCATCGCTTACAGCTAAAACATTAAAAACGGCTATGGCATTATTAGGAATTGAGATGCCGAATAGAATGTAATATCTGGAGTTTGGTATAGTATTTGTATTAAACTCTTAAAACGATATATTGTCAAATAAGAGAAAAATAAATTACTTAATTAAAATGAATATCAATAATCCTAATCAAATGACTACCCCTCCACCATATTATGGAGCACGTTCGGTAGTCGATCAGATGAATGCTGTTCTCAAGCGTGTATATGTGCGTATGTTTGTAGGACTATTAATTTCAGCATTCTGTGCTTTAGGTGTGGCAAGTTCACCTGCAGCAATTAATTTTATTTATGGAAACCAATTGGTTTATTGGGGAATGTTTATAGCTATGATTGCAATGGCATGGACATTGCCGGCACGCATATACAAAATGTCGACATCGACATGCTTGCTTATGTTCTGCCTTTTTGCAGCTCTTATGGGATGTTCGCTTGCATCTGTATTTATGATCTATAACTTAGGAACTATCGTATACACATTCTTTATTTCTGCCGGAGTCTTTGGGGCAATGAGTGTATATGGATATTTTACTAAATCTGATCTCTCTAAAATGGGAACATATTTGGTCATGGCTTTAATTGGATTAATAATTGCAAGTGTAGTAAATATCTTTGTAGCCAGTTCTGGACTCGATTGGATTATCTCAATTATCGGAGTACTTATATTTGTAGGTTTAACGGCTTGGGATACGCAGCAAATCAAACGTATGGCAGCAGCAAATCTTGAACCGGCTCTTGCCGATAAGTTGGCTACAATGGGGGCTTTGAATCTATATTTGGATTTTATAAACTTATTCTTATTCTTGCTACGTTTATTAGGAGGAAGCAGAGATTAAAACATCTGAGAATAAGTTGTTTGAGTTTGACTTAGTGCGACGATTCATTTCAAATGAATCGTCGCTTTTTTTTACATATTCCTTATAGAAGTGAAAATAAGATATTCAAAAAATTAATATTTTTTAAGAATTGACTGCTGTAATATAGCATTGCTTGTGTCGTAATTTTGTGTCAGAAAAATAATTGATAACTTAAAATATTTGAATTATGAAAAAACTATTTTTTGACTGTAAAGAAATGACAAAGCGTATCCCTTTCTCATTAGTTATGATTTATTTGTTAGGTATAACATTTGTGCTTTTGCATATAAAGAACTATTTATAGCTTCATACACGTTATGGCAATAAAAGAAATGATTATAACTAAGACATTATTTCCGAATTGCCAATCAGACTGACAATTTTTTAAATATTAATCAAATGCCGGCATTAAGATAATGTCGGCATCGTTTGTAAAACTTAGTCAATAGTGGGGTTAATGAGCAGTAAGCCAATCATTGCCAACTCCACAAGAAGCAGTCAATTGAACTCTTCCCGAATATGCATTCTCCATATTTCGTGCTACAAGTTCTTTCATTATCTCTAATTCGTCGGGAACTATGTCAAAATTTAGTTCGTCGTGGACTTGCATTATCATTTTTGATTTAAGATTTCGTTGTTTTATTTCTGCATCGATGGCAACCATTGCAATTTTGATAATATCGGCAGCAGATCCTTGAATTGGAGCATTGATTGCATTTCGTTCGGCATATCCACGCACTACGGCGTTTCTACTATTGATGTCGGGCAACATGCGTTTGCGATTTAAGATAGTGCTTACATATCCGAATTCTCGAGCCTTCTCGATAATATCATTCATGTATTGATTAACTTTCGGGAATGTGGAGAAATAACCATCAATCAACATTTTTGCTTCTGCTCGAGAAATGGATAATCGTGAAGCCAATCCAAATGCAGAAATTCCATATAAAATACCGAAATTTGCTGTCTTTGCATTGCGTCGTTGTTCAGGGGTTACTTCTTCAAGAGGAACTTTATATATTTTTGATGCTGTTATTGCATGAATATCTTTGCCCTCTCGGAAAGCTTCTATCATTGTTTCATCGTTTGCAAAGTCAGCAACAAGTCGAAGTTCAATTTGTGAATAATCTGCCGACAAGAAAAGATGATTATCATCGGCTATAAATGCTCGTCTGACTTCTCTTCCGAGGTCGTCGCGTACGGGTATATTTTGTAAATTGGGCTCTGAAGATGATATTCGTCCGGTGGCTGTAATTGTTTGATTATAAGTTGTATGAATTTTTCCGGTGAGTGGATTTATTGTAGCCGGCAATGCATCTACATATGTGCTTAATAGTTTCTTTAATTGGCGAAATTCCAGAATTTTTCCTACGATAGGGTGCAGATGAGCAATTTTTTCTAACACATCTTCGCTTGTCGAATATTGTCCACTTTTAGTTTTCTTTGCTTTGGAATCAAGTTGTAGTTTTGTAAATAATATTTCACCAACTTTCGCAGGAGATGATACGTTGAAATTCTCGCCGGCGAGTTCATGAATTTCTGTTTCAAGTTTTTTTAATCGAGCTGTCAATGTGTCAGATGCTTGGTTTAAAGCAAATTCATCGATTCTGACACCGGATATTTCCATCTCTGCAAGCACTCGGATAAGAGGGAATTCTACGTTATGTAGTAACTCGCAAAGGTTTTCTTCTTTTATTTTTGTGTTTAATATCGGCATTAATCGAAGTGATACGTATGCTTGTCGGCAAGCCCATTCGGCAATATCTTCAGACTTGAGTTGAGAGAATGGTATTTGTTTTGCCCCTTTTTGTCCTGCTGCAATAGGCAGTTCTTGGATATCTTCATGCAGGTAGATAGATGCAAGATATTCGATATTATGTCGTGTTTCAGGTTGAAGAAGATAATGTGCAACTGAAATATCATAATAGTTGACAATGGGGGTATTATTGTGTATGTTTGGATTGTAAGAGATAATATAGTCAAATTTAATTTGTTTGCTTACAATCATGATATTAGGATTCTGTAGCAAATCTAAGACGAAGCCGGTTGATTCTTTATATGAAGCCGGCAGATAATAAGTCTTGGCATTTTCAAGAGCAATAGCGGTGCCTATCCATTTTGCCGTTATAGCATTTCCTCCATCAGCAACTATTGTCAGACCACACTTATCAATATTTTCAATCTCTTTTCTTGCTTCTTTCAATCCGGTTGAATCATCAATAATAAGAATGTTGAGGTCTCCCTGTTCAAAATGTGTTGGTTTCTCATTTTCTAAATATATGTTTTCTGTCTCAATCATATCGAAGAGCGAGCCTTGTATTGGTTTCTCATTTTTATATTGTTCGATAAAGGTGGAGGACTCTTCAGTATTAATATTTAGGCGTTTGGAAACTCTGTCGATTAGAGATTTGAACTCTAAACGTTGAAAAATTTCGAATAATTTTTTCGTATTAACCGAACGAAGACGTAAATCATCGATTGATACATCGACAGGGACATCAGTTTTTATGGTAGCTAAGAATTTTGAAAACAAAATCTGTTCCTTATTCTCTTCGATTTTATTTTTTAAAGCCCCTTTAAGTGAGTTTGTATTTGCGATTAGATTTTCAACTGTGCCGTAATCATGAATTAATTTAATAGCCGTTTTTTCTCCAATCCCGGGACACCCCGGTATGTTGTCAGCTTTGTCGCCCATAAGGGCTAATAGATCAATCACTTGCGATGGATCAGAAATATCATATCTGGCACACACTTCTGCGACGCCTCTTAGTTCAAATTCCCCTCCCCGATAGCCTGGTTTATATTGAATTACTGATGGAGATACTAACTGTCCGAAATCTTTGTCGGGAGTCATCATATATGTCATGAATCCTTCAGTTTCGGCTATTTTGGAAATTGTCCCAATAACATCATCGGCTTCAAAGCCCGGAACTTCTAAAATGGGGATATTATAAGCTTCGACAATTTCTTTAATGATGGGAACAGATAATTTGATGTCTTCAGGAGTGGCTTCACGTTCTCCTTTATAATTTTCAAACGCTTCATGTCGAAATGTCGGGCCTTGGGGATCAAAACAGACAGCAATATGTGTTGGTTTTTCTTTTTTTAGCAATTCTTCAAGAGTGTTGACAAATCCAAAGATTGCAGAAGTATTGAATCCTGATGATGTAATTCTTGGCATACGAATTAATGCGTAGTATGCCCTGAAAATCAAAGCATAAGCATCAAGCAGAAATAAATGTTTTTTCATATTTGGTATCATTTAATTGCAAAGTTACAATAAAGAAACGAAAAAGCAAATAATGTTTAAACACTAATTTATACCCCTTTGTTAATATTCAAAATGACAAGATATTCTATTGGTATATGCCCGATTATAAAATAACAATTGAATAATGGTATTATATCATGTGTGTTTGCAATGAGATGCATAAAACAGCGAAGTAAAGTGATGTGTCAAACTTCAAGAAAATAATTATGGCATCAATAAAAAATAAAGTTGAGTTAGTTTAATCTTGTCTTTTTTTTGTGTTGATTAAGGGATTTATATGTGGGGTGTAAGATTTTTTTGCATTTATCGCAAATTATCCTTACCTTTGTATATAGTTTAGTTATAATTATATTCCAAAGAGAACAATTCTATGAACCAATATATTCAGCTAAGCCCGGAAGAAGAAGACCAAATGGTCGAACAAGCATATCAAGAAGTGTTGCAAGCATATCTCAACTCTAATCATCGCAAAAAAGTTGAGATTATAGAACGAGCATTTCGATTTGCAAAAGAAGCTCATAAAGGGGTGAGAAGAAGGAGTGGAGAACCATATATTCTTCACCCTATAGCTGTTGCGAAAATAGTAATTTCTGAATTGGGACTTGGCTCCACATCAATATGCTCGGCATTCCTTCACGATGTGGTAGAAGATACAGAATATACAAAAGAGGATATTGAAACACATTTTGGCAAAAAAATTGCCGATATTGTGGAAGGATTGACAAAAATATCAGGTGGAATCTTTGGAGATAAAGCATCGTTGCAAGCAGAAAATTTCAGAAAACTTTTGCTTTCGATGTCAACCGACATAAGAGTGGTCTTGATAAAAATGGCCGATAGATTGCATAATATGCGAACTCTCGGTTCAATGCGTCCGGAGAAACAATATAAAATAGCGGGTGAAACGCTATATGTATATGCTCCATTAGCACATCGATTGGGTTTGTTTAAGATAAAAACGGAACTTGAGGAGTTGGCGTTTAAATACGAACACCCACAGAAATACGAGGAGATAATGTCGCTGGTGAGCCAAAGCCAACAGGAACGTGAGAATATTGTTGAGCAATTTGTCAAACCTGTCAGAGAAAAACTTGATGCAGCAGGGTTTAAGTATGAAATAAAGACCAGGGTAAAAAGTGCATACAGCATATATAAAAAAATGGAGACCAAACATATATCTTTCAATGAGATATACGACATATATGCTGTAAGAGTAATTTTTGAAAACAACAATGACGATTTAGAGAAAATCAGATGTTGGCAGATATATACCTTCTTTACTGATGGACATAAAACACACCCCGACCGACTTCGCGATTGGATAAGCACACCTAAAGCGAATGGTTACAGAGCATTACACTTGACTGCAATGGGCCCTAACGGGAAGTGGATAGAGGTGCAAATACGCTCTCGCAAAATGGACGAAATAGCAGAACTCGGATATGCTGCTCATTGGAAATACAAAACAGGCGATTCTGATGATGATACAGAGCTCGACAATTGGATGAATACTATTAAAGATATTCTTGCTAATCCGGAGCCTAATGCTATTGACTTCTTGGATACAATTAAGCTTAATTTGTTCTCGTCAGAAATTTATGTATTTACTCCTAAAGGGGATCTTATTACACTCCCTTCCGGTGCGACAACTCTTGATTTGGCATTTGCTATCCATTCAGAATTGGGGATGCACTGTATTGCAGGAAAGATAAATCATCGGTTAGTGCCATTGTCGCATAAATTGGAAAGTGGCGACCAAGTGGAAATTATAACATCGTCGGCTCAATCGCCTCAATATGAATGGATTCAATTCTGCCATACGGCAAAGGCTAAAAATAGAATTAGGGCTTATTTGAAAAAAGATAAACGCCATTTGACTCAGACTGGAGAAATCCTTTTTAAAGATTTTATGAAAAAGGCTAATATCGAACCTACAAATGAGATTATCACAAAAATATTAGGAATGTATCATCTCAATAACAGAGATGAACTATATATGATGCTTGCTAATGATGAGATAAGCCTATCGACTGAAAACCTTGAGACCGTATCTAAAGAAAAAAATACTATTTTAGGTAAACTGCTTCGCAATCCATTCTCAATGATGAAAAAAGAGGCTTCAGTTGAGCAACCAAAGCAGAAAATAAACAGGAAGGAAATTTATGTCCTTCACCCCGAAGAGGAAACCCCAAACTATACGCTTGATACGTGTTGTTCGCCGATTCCCGGAGACGATGTGCTTGGATTTGTTGATGACAATGAGAATGTGATTCTACACAAAGTGGACTGCCCGAATGCAATGAAATTAAAGAGCTCGTTTGGCTCACGTTTGGTCGCAACACGATGGTATGGAAATGCCGAGCGATTTATGGTGACAATAGGCATTGATGGCATTGATAGGCATGGAATTTTAGAAGAAATTACAAATACCATATCAATTGAATTGAAAATGAATATTCGTGGATTGAGTATTGTGGCAAAACAAGAAGTGTTTCATTGTGATTTGACCGTACAAGTAAATAGCACTGAGACGGTTGAGCAGATATGTAATGCTCTAAAGAAAATAAAAGACGTAAAATTTGCAAAACGCATATCTTAACAATATGAAAAAAATATTTTCAAAATTAAATGTGATAAGGGCAAGTCTGTTTGTTGTTGCAATTATAGCTATATTGTTGATAATGCCCCGTACAGACCATCATTCATATGTGTATGATATCAATCACCCATGGAGATATCCGTTGTTGACAGCAGCATTTGATGTGCCTATAATGTCGGATTCTACAACAATAAAAAGCCTTAAAGACAGTATTGATAATAATTTTGTGCCATTTGTTGTCATTGATAATAAAGTGGCACAACAGAATATTGATGCCTATCAAAAAAATATTTCAACAGAATATTTTATAGATTCTAAGTGGTTAATCGCCACAATGACAGATATTTATAATCGAGGAATTGTACCTAATGAAATATATTCAAACCTAAAAGACAGGCAGAATAAAGTTTTGCGTACGACCCACAATGGAGAACAAGAACACTCCATCTCAACAATTGATGCTTCACAAATGCTATCATCAAGAGAAGCATTTATTTTGATTGATTCTCTTTACAATGCTACTCATGTGTTGACTGATTTAAGCAAAACTAAACTAAATGATTTCTTAACACCTAATATCTTTCCTGATGTTGCTGCTGACAATAAATATAAAAAGTTAGAGTATCTTAATATATCCGGAGCAAAAGGAATTATTAAGCAAGGGCAGCGAATTGTAGATCGTGGAGAAATTATTACTCCTCAAATCTACACTAATTTGCAAACATATGAGGATATGATGCAAAAGCAGAACGATAAAGCGAACATTGAAAATAGTTTCTTTATCGGACAAACTCTCTATTTAATATTGGTATTTAGTATGCTCTACATCTTCCTCTCTATTTATCGTTCTCGTTTCTTTGCCGATATTCGCAAAATGACATTCTTGATTAGCTTTATAACTTTGTTTTCAATTCTAACGATTCTTTTGTCTGAGCATATTTCGAATGGCATATATTTGGCTCCGTTTGCAGCTATTCCAATTATCATAGTAATTTTCTTTGATTCGAGAACGGCAATTTTTGCTCTTATAACAACAATTCTTGTTTGTACGCTGGTTGCTCCATATCAATTCCAATTCATGTTGATGCAACTAATTGTGGGACTTGTCGCTACGTTTAGTATAAAGCAACTTACACGTCGCTCTCAACTCCTACGCACTGCATTATTAGCACTTATTGCATATATTGTAATTTATATTATTACAATGATACTTGAAGAGGGTAATCTCAATGAATTTAGTTGGAGATTAATAGGAGTCTTTGCTATTAACTCTGTGATTCTATCGTTTACATACGTGTTGATTTTCTTAATAGAGAAAATCTTTGGGTTTACATCAATTGTTACTCTGATTGAACTCAGTGATATTAATAATAAATTGCTTCGTCAACTTGCAGAAGAAGCCCCCGGCACGTTCCAACACTCAATGCAGGTGTCAACTCTTGCTGCTGAAGCTGCTCATGCAATAGGAGCAAATACTCAATTAGTCAGAACCGGAGCATTATATCATGATATAGGGAAGATGGATAGCCCAATCTTCTTTACAGAAAACCAGCATGGAGTGAACCCCCATGACGGGCTTGAGCCCGAAACGAGTGCTCGTAAGATTGTTAGTCATATTGCAGCCGGATTGGCAAGAGCATCTAAAGAAAAATTACCTGAAGTGATACGCAGTTTCATCAGCGAACACCATGGAAAAGGGGTGGCTAAATATTTCTATGCAACAGAATGCAACAATAATCCGGATAAAACGATAGATCCTGCTCCATATAGTTATCCGGGTCCAAATCCTCAAAGTAAAGAAACAGCCATCTTAATGATGGCAGATGCTATCGAAGCAGCATCTCGAAGCTTAAAGGAATATACGAATGAGTCAATCAGTATTTTGGTTGATAAGATAATTGATTCACAAATAGCTGATGGTATGTTCAAAGAATCTCCTATCTCTTTGAAAGAAATTGAGGTCGTGAAAAAGACGTTTAAAAAACGTTTAAGCACGATATATCATTCGCGTGTGGAATATCCGGACTTAAAAAATAAACAATCTTAAAATGAGTTAAAAAATAATAATAACGAAATATTTCGTTAGATTTAGAGTTTATAATAATGTAGAAAACGATGTAAATGGCCACATTACTACTCATATTGAGCATCATTTGCTATGTCGGAGCAATCATATTATTATTCCGATTGCAATATCTTGCACCTATTATTTCATTCATAGGGCTGTTTTTTATGAGTATGTCGGAATATTTGCCAATTAATACGGCAATGATTTTAGGTTGGTTGTGTATGGCTTTGCTTGTCAGCTCAGCAACATATATGCAACCGATAGGCATACAGCAACAACGACGAGGCATGGGATATATGACGGTCGGGGCTGTTGCCGGAATGGCAATAGGATTAGTAGCATTCACAACGACCTCAATGCCGAGTTTGCTCAATGGTTTTATGATTTTGGGCGTTGTTGTAGGCACCTATATAGGTTTCTTGATGTTTACTCAAACTCCCGCGGGTCGACAAGTTAACTTAAAATCAGGTAATTTCTACAAATATCTGTTGGCAAAAGGCTTTCCAACAGCTATTACAGTTATGCAAATAGGTATTAGTTTGGCAATAACAGTTGCCATTAATAATCAGACTTATTTATGAAAAAAACTATAATAATAATTACTCTTACAATAGCATCAGTAGCGACACTTGCATCAGCAACCGGTTCGCAACGTCAAAAAGCTAAAATGGAAGTTCCTGATTTGGAGGAAATCAGGCATCGTGTATCTGATGTTAACGATGATTTTTACTATCCCAAATTGAGAGAAATGTATCAGCAAAACGATACAATAATGACAGCTGAGCAATATCGATATTTCTATTTAGGCTATCTATTCCAAGAAGATTTTAATCCTTATCGAGTATCTCAATTTTCGGCAATTCCTGATTCGTTGTCGTTCAAGCAAAATCATACACCCCAAGAATGTGATTCAATAATAAAATATGCCGAAATGTCGCTTAAAGACAATCCGTTTGATCTCAAACAAATGTCTTTTCTAATATATGCATTAAATACAAAGAAAAAACATATGCGTGCCAAAATATGGCAATATAGATTGGAAAATATCCTAAATACGATAAAAAATACCGGTACGGGAGAAAGCCCGGATAGTGCATGGTATGTTATCTCACCTGAACATGAATATGCTCTCATAAATGCCATGAACTATACAGCCGTTGGCTATGACGGCTCAATACCGGGGATAGACTACATAACAGTAAAAATGGAAATACCTAAAGGACAACGCCAGCGAGGCAAAGTGCATGAAGGTTTCTTTTTCAATGTAGTGAATTTACAAGAAGAATACAATCGGAAATTCCCACCGGAGGATTATTATAATGAGACTTTTGAAGAGCCTATAGAAACTTCTGAGAGGAACGACTCAATACAAAATGAAGAATATATTATCGAAACAGAATAATAAATTGGTATATGAATAAAGAAATCGTAGGAGATGGCAAATTTGTCGCATTTGCCTATAAACTCTATAACACAGCCGACAATACACTCCTTTTTGAAGCAAAAGCTGATGCTCCCGATGTGATGATTTATGGTATAAGCACTGAAGTGATTCCGGGACTTATAGCCGCTCTCAAAGGCCTTTCTAAAGGTGATAAATTTTCAGTTACACTACCTGCTGAAGCTGCTTTTGGTGAACGATTCGAAGAAAATGTAGTTTCCCTTGAAAAAGAAATTTTTATGCGTGAAGGGGAATTGGCAGAAGAGGTTGAGATTGGAGCCGAACTGCCGATGATGACTCAAGAAGGTTATATGGTAAAAGGAAGAGTAATTGAAATCAATGATAAAGATGTCAGAATGGACTTTAATCACCCATTTGCCGGCATGACAGTTAAATTTGATGGTGAAATAGTCGAACTTCGTGATGCTACACCTGAAGAACTTCAGCCTCAGCATGGTTGTGGCTGTGGTTGTGGTCATGATCATGGCTCTTGTGGAGATGGTGGCTGTGATTGCTCTTACGATAGTTGTGGCTGTGGTGGTTGCCATTAACTATTCTGACAACAGAGATAGTTGAGACGAGAAAGCAATGCGTCCCCATAAGCGAAATACTTATGGGGCGTTTTTTTTATTCTACAGATATCGAAGCTAATAATTTCTTAATCAAGCAGGGAAGAATAGATATGTTCAATTTTATTGCAGAATTTATCCCATGATAGTTCTGACTGAAATTTTTGAAATGCCGCATTGCCTATCTCTTTTCTCAAATCGGCATTTTCTGTAAGGAGTATCATGGCATCTGCCATCGCATCAGAATCTCCGGGAGAGACAAAAATAGCCTCTTTGTCTTCGGTGAGATATTCTGATTGGGCACCGTTATTAGTGCATATCTGTGGCTTGCCATGCGACATATATTCTATATTAGATAATCCAAATGGCTCTTGCCAAATAGACGGAAGAATACCATAATGGCAAAGTGAAATAAAACTATGCACATCTTCAACGTATCCTTTCCAATCAATCATATCCATAACGTCGAGTGCTAAAGCCTTATGCTTTAGGGAGTCAACGTAATCAGGATCTCCTGAACCAATAATCCATAATCGGATTTTTTTATCTCTTAATTTAGGAAGGGCTTCAATGATTGTTTCAACCCCCTTTTCCGGAGATAGTCTTCCATGGAACATAGCTATTTTAGGTCCCCCCACAGGTTCGGAATCCGGGGCGGTGGGGGCTGACAAAATGCTGTTGTGTAGCATAAATAATTTCTCTTCAGAGAATGGGAGTTGCTTGTTTTGCCAAGTTGTAAGGAATTGATGTTTTGCTAATTTTGATACAAATATATGAGCATCTAAATTTCGATAAATCTTGTTGAATAGCCATGAATCAATTCCGGCAGTGGCTTTATGGCGAGTCATTACAATGCGAATGTCAGACGTGCGTCGACAAAGCTTGCGAGCTAATATTGCAATCAAAGCATCTTTGTAATTGTGTACATGAACGATTGTGGATTTCTGTTCCTTAAGAAAATCTCTACTTAACGACCATATTGAAATTAAGTCAAAAAATCCGCCTAAAGGGATATGTCGAAGATCGATAGCATTACTTATAAAATGTTGGTCTACAGCTAAGGCATTGCGAGTGTAAACACTAATGCTCCACTTGCGTTGGAGTAGGCTTCGACATAAGTCGAGAGCATATTGCTCTCTTCCACCCCATGAATTTGATGAAATAATATGAATCAGACGTCGAGCAGAGTTGTTTGACATGGCTTTGATTTAGTTTATGGAAGTGGTAAGCATGGATATGTCGGTATATGGTAATCCATGATATATGCCAATAAGAGGATCTACAAGTTGTCCTTTATATACCACAACTCCATTTTGTACGCCGACTAATGATGCTATTTGATTTGACATGCCCCCTTTGATTAAAGTTTCGTTGAGAAAGTTTATCATAACGTTGGAAATTGCCATTGCAACTGTACGGGGTACTGCCAATGAAGGACTTGAATCTAACTCCAAAATATAGACATTCTTTTTCATAATGCTTGATAATTGTTCAGGGAATTCAAAATCTCGAGAGCAACTATCGAGCATGATTACGTCAGCTGATTTGACAGCATTAAAGAGGACACGTGGGTGAATGGCACAAGTGGTCAGTCTGTCGCCACATATTTGTTGCGCTTCGTGCAAAGCACTGACATCATTATCCATAAGAGTAACTTTGGCTCCTGCCGCTAATGCTGCTTTTGCGGCAGAGACAGCTCGCCACCCTTCTCCTATGATAAGAACTTCACATGGGTTTATGCCGGCAACACCTGAGAGTAATACTCCTTTGCCTTCCCCTACAAATGATAGCCCTTCTTGGGCGTATATTACGGCTGCTCTTCCATCGATTTCATCGATGATTTGTGAGAAGATAGGTATGCCGTTGCCACTCTGCATATTTTCAAGGAAGATACAAGTTATTTTTGCTTCTATCATCGTTTTGACGATTTTGTCTTCAAACACGCTCTTGTCGGAGAAGCATAGTAATACGGCTTCTTTGTTCATCTTGCGAATATCTCGCGACTTAAGAGGGTGCATGCTGATGATAATGTCTGATTTTAGAGCTTCGTCTCGGCTGACTATTTTTACATCGTTGTTGCGATAGTCTTCATCTGTGTAGCTAATGTTGATAGCTGCTTTGGTCTGCATTCGAACATCGTATCCCATTGAAGATAGCATGCCACATGCTTCCGGTGTGAGTAAGAAACGTGTCTCTTCAGAGTTTTCATAGTTGCCGACAAGGCCTAATTTAATCTTTTGGCTTGCCATTGATTCAAGAAAAGGAAACTCTTGAGGATTAATTTCTGTGCTTTTTTCTTTTGCTGTCATGGTCTGCAATTTTAGGGGTTGTTTGTTAGAAATGTAAAAATAAACTTATCTACAGATTTGCTTATTTGTTTTCGATCTTCTAATTCCTCTCCACAAAAGATGTGTTGAGCTTTTGAGTAATAAGGCAATCTGTCTGTGATGTTTTTGGCTATAAATTCGTATAGCTCATGGTCATTAAGATGCATTATGAGAGGTCGTTTCTCTCGATTGCGAGCCAATCGCGTATATAATCTTTGAAGTGATGTCTGAAGGAAGATGGTTTGCCCTTTTCTGTTCATGTATTCCATGTTGTCTGAATAGCAAGGAGTCCCACCTCCACATGCTATTATGACATTGTCAATTTCGGCAATTTCATGTAGCATATTACGCTCTATTTTTCTGAAACCTTCTTCTCCTCGCTCAATAAATAATTGTCTGACTGTCTGCATAAATCGACCTTCGATATAGATGTCTAAATCTATAAATTGAATGCCAAGACGATTGCTTAGAGCCTTGCCTAAGGTTGTCTTTCCACTGCCCATATATCCTATTAGAAATATTGGTTTCATCAAACTAACTATTAGATTACAAAAATAGTTAATTTTTTTAATAATGTGCAATTATAAGCAGAAAAATAATCAAAAGTTCTTTATTTTTCTTATTGTTCAAACAATTGACTATTGTTATAAATCGATTTTTAGACGATTGCTAATCCATTTATGAAACAATAATTGTTCCTCTTTTGTTGTCTCTCCTAAAGAGTTTATACAACCGAATTTGAGTTTATCGTTTGATTCCATTTCTGAAATTTTGCGTGCGATATATCCCTTTTTATGAGCAAATGGTTTTAGAAAACAAAATGTGCCTTTTGGAGAGCGAAGGTCTAATTTTTTATCTCGATAGGCACTTAAATAGTAGCATATGAGGGAGCTGAACTGAGAAGGTTCTCTAAATCGGTGTTTAATATTGGATTCAAGGAGAGAGGGATTTTCTCCATAGAATTGTTCATACCATTTTTTATTCATAGGTACAGGCCCATGAGGATATAGGAAAAAGAAATTGGAGTGCATCATTTTGGCGGCGTTCAACATCGGGTCCTTATGCCCAAATGTTTTGTGATGTCGCCCTAAATGTTTTGCCCAACGCAAGAATTCAGCAATACAGACATAAAATTTGGAAGCATAAAGTACGGTTTTATTATCATGAAACCAATCTTCTTCTCTGTTTTCGCTGGCGAGAAATACATCGTCGTTGAAATAAAGAAAATTATCAGATATACCCGGTATTCGCCATAGCATCTGTCCGATTGATAAAGAATTGAATGTGGGGAGGTATTGTTCGTATCCTCGGAAAATAACTGTGTGATCAATAATATTTATGGGGATTTTATTATCGGGGAAATTACGGGCTACAAATTCATCGACGTGAGGGTTTTGATTGTCGGTTACAATATATATTTTATTAACCCATGGAGCATATCGCAAGATTGAAGCAACACAGTAGTATATTTCTCCTGTTGAACGATAACGCATTTCTCCGGCAACATCGTTGAATTCAAGTTCTTGTTTTCCGGTCTGATATTGTGCTTTTTTCAGTTTGTGTGCAGGTTCATCGCCATCTACCCATGCTATCACTACATCAGTCATTGCTTCTGTATTTTTTGTTGTATTATAAGTTATAATATGTTTTTAAATCTTTCAGGAATGCGTACCACTACTTTAGTGATGGGATTCCATGGTTTATTCCAAGCGAAGAGTTGGCGAAGAGTTTGTTGAACTTTGAGCATCTTCCCAACTGTTTTGTCCCAATCGCGAGCTTTGTTTTCTGTTACAACATAGATTGTTTTTGCTCGTTTTTTTATGTGATGCAGTCTTCCTGTTGATAATAGGTCGGAATCTCCCAATCGTTGTTTTATCATATCAAGGTCAATGCTCCCAAAGTGGAATAGGAATAAATTTTTATCGATATGAAAATTATGCCCTTTGATTCGGTGAAATCCTGACCCCCACATCACCGGAGTTGTAATTACAGATGGTTTGGTATAGCGTGAGCAGAGGTATGCATAGTTGCGTTGAGAGAGTATCGGACGAGAAATGTCGATTGGTTGCTCTTCTTTCAAATGCTGACCTACATCAATGCCTAATCCTGAAACGCTGGTGTTGATGTTGATATGGCTTAGGTATTCTGTCAGATTCATTCCTACATTTGGATCTACAATAAGATATTCATCAGCGTCTACGCCGATAATGATGTCATAGCCTTCGTCGGTCATTAGTCGTTTGGCTATGTTCGATAAGAATGTCAGTCGCAATTTTTCCGATTTAACAACTTGCCCGGGATTGCGTGGACGTAGTTCTGTGTGAATACCTTCGCAGAAAGGGGGAATTGTTTGATCTTCTCCATCGAAGTATATTCGTAAGTTTTGGCGACCTAATTGATTGTCGTAATATTCAACCCAATTGCGTAGATTGAATTCATCGTTACGGACCATTGTAATTGCACAAATTCTCTTCATGAAGCAAAGTTAGTAATTTCTTTTTAATAAACATTGCGTTTATATCTTAAGATTGATGCTGATTTTATAAAAAAAAGAAATGAGCCGTTTCACAACGTCTCATTACCTTACTGACTTTATTGTATTACTGACTTAAACTTATTCGTTAGTATAAATGAATTTATTAATAATTATATTGCAAAGTTATGGCATTTTGGAATATTAGCAAAATATTTTGTATTGAAATTTGACGATTGGTTCTAATTTGACCAATAATAGGTGAATTTTACTAAATAAATGCATAATTTATGTATTTCAATACATAAAAATGGGGGGGTAATTTACATATATTCAAAATAAATTATCGTCTGGTTCGTCTTCTTCGTCTCTTTCTTCGTCGAATGGCGAGTATCTATCGACGAGTTTAGCTTGAATATTAGCCATTTTTATAGCAGCGACAGCTGCTTCCGCTCCTTTATTTCCTAATGCTCCACCGGCTCTGTCGAGTGCTTGTTGTTCGGTATTAACAGTTAATACACCAAAAATGATAGGGGCTCTGTCTTCTGTATTAAGGGTTGTGATTCCTTGAGTTACAGATTGGCAGACATAGTCAAAGTGAGGAGTGTCTCCACGAATGACACAACCGATGACTATGACAGCATCAGGAGCGTGAAAGTCTAAAGCCATACAAGCACCATATGTCAGTTCTACAGAACCGGGGACATGCATGACGCGAATATTAGATTCTTTTACTCCTGCAGTTTGCAGAGTTTCGATGGCTCCTTTTAAGAGAGCTTCTGTGATGTGCGAATTCCATTCGGCAACCACTATTGAGCAAACAAAACCATCGCCTGCAATCGGACGAGGTATTTCGAGTGTTGCTTTGTTGGTGTTTAATATTGTTGACAATTTAGTATATGTTTTAAAAGTTTATATTTTTTTATTAGAATCGCCTTTAAGAGGGGACGTAATTTTATTTATAAATGCTTTCCATCTCGGTTCTTTTGATAAGTCGATGGTTATGATTTCAAGAAGAGCGAGAATATCTTCTTCAAGTTCGATTGTTTCGAGAGCTATAGCATGAGGCAAAACGGCATTCAGAAGTCGGGCGGCACGAGGACGCATTGTGCGAATTCTTACCATTATTTCAGCCATTTCAATGGTCATTTTAATTTCTTTGCGTGTTACTTTCCCTGTGCGACGTTTTGAATATTTGATTGCTTCTGCATAGAATTTAAGTGCGACACGATAGTCTCCTGTAGAGGCATTTAATTGAGCCACTTTTCTTAGGGAATCAACAAGCTTATCGGTTGCTTCAACAATACCGGCATTTACTTTTTTGAACAATTCCGAAGTGGTGATTTGTTGTTTATTAAGGAGTTCGATTGTTTTTTTACGAGTTCGTAAAATTTGAGTTGATTTCTCCATTGCTATTAAGTGATATTTGCCAAATCGTTCGGAGTCTTTGTCGATTAGTTTGGCAAGCACTTTGAATAGAATTTCCAATTCGTGTTCAGACTGTTTGTAGTCTTTGAGGTTGAAATGTATTGTAGATAAGTCGAACAGCAAAGCTACAAGGATTGCTTGGAACTCAGTATTGTTGAAATCAGAAAATTGGCGAATTTCTCGCAATGATTGAATAGTGCGTTCGAAAGCGTCCATATATCGGTTTTCTTCAAGCAACAAGTGAACGGTGTTGCGAGACGCTTGGGCATCAATTAATAGCGACAAGTCTTTCGACTCTTGGCTGAATGATGATGTTTGAAGAGGTATGTCGATGCGTGGCATAATTTATGTTTTTAGGTTATTTATCTGAAGGTTTGGTTATTTGTAAGTTGCGTTTTTCGTATTCGCAAAATTGTCGTCTCCATTCATCGGGGATTGAGCATGATTTTTTTGTGGTGCGATTAATGCTCACCATCACTGTTTCACAGATTGATTTTATTTCAGACGTTTCTTTGTTGACAAGCATTTGTCGGATAATGAAACTTTTGTCGTGAATGGATTCACATCTGGAATATACTTCAATTTTTTCGCCGAATAGGATAGGGCTTATATATGCACAATTGACGTTTGCTATTACGGTGTCCACTTCTTGCCAATTCATTTGACCTCGACGTACGGCATTGAAATAGTATGCTTTGCCGGTGTCGTAAAACGAGAAATAGACGGTGTTGTTGACGTGTCCGAGAATGTCAATGTCATTGAATCTGATTTGAACATCGTTATGATGTCGGAAATCTTCTATTTTGGGTAATTGTGTAGTCATCGTTTTTCTTTGTTTTATATGAAATGTATTTCATTAAGAACATCTTTCCCTACTGCTTTGTTGAGTGTTGCAATAAGGTTTGTGCGATTTAGAGATAATTCTTGTCGTATGGGAGCCGATGCTATTCGTAGATATAAAATTCCATTGTTGATTTTTCGCTCTACGGTTCGGCGATTAATCATTGGACCAACTATTTTAGGCCATAGGTCGAGGATTTGGAGTTCCAAGAGTTTGTTGTCAAGATTTTGCTCTGAAAGGACTTCGTTCAGAATGTCGCCGATTTTTTTAGGTTCTGTTCGTTTCATAGGCTTAAAAGTTATATAGGTAAGAAACGACCATTTGTTACACTGATAAGTTTATGCTCACTGCCTATGTGTTGGAGTATTTCGTCAAGGTGCTTTCGGTTTGTATCAGTGATGAATATCTGACCGAAAGTGCCTTGTTGACTGACAATCTCCATTATTCGTTCGACACGATCGGCATCTAATTTGTCGAATATGTCGTCGAGTAGCAATAGGGGTGTAGTTGGCGATTTTTCTTTTAAAGATTCGAAGATTGCAAATCGCAGGGCTATGGTATAAGTTTTGAGTTGTCCTTGACTGCCGAGACGTCGGATATTGTAGTCTCCGAGTTTCATTTCAAGGTCATCGCGATGTATGCCTTGAGAAGTGAATCCCAAGACTTCGTCTTTAGCACGATATTGTTCAAATACTTCTTTTGTCGATTGGTTGTTAAGTATGCTTTTGTATGCGATAGAGGCGATTTCGCCTGTTGATGCAATGCGTGAGTAGTATTTGGTAAATATTGGAGAGATGTGTAATACCCATTCGCTACGTGTCTTATGAATGAGTGTTGCTGTTTCACTCATTTGAGCTTCAATGGATTCGTAGAGCAATTTGTCGCGAAATCCGATACGAAGCATTTTGTTACGTTGTTCCAATGCTTTGTTATAGCGTATGAGGAGTGATAGGTATGTTTTGTCGGATTGAGAGATGACCATGTCGATAAGTTTCCGACGTTCTTCTCCTGTTCCGGTGATTAAGTTATTGTCTTGAGGAGATACAATTACAGCAGGGAATTGTCCGATATGTTCGGATAATTTTCCATATTCTTTTCCGTTTCGTTTGAGTGTTTTGCGTTTCCCTTTGACTATTCCACAACTAATATTTTCTTCACTTCCCAAAGTTGTTTGGTAATGCCCTTGAATAAGCATCATCTCTTCATTATGACGAATTAGAGCAGAATCTGACACTCCTGAGAAACTGCGAGAGAAACTCAAATAATAGATTGCTTCAAGCAGATTGCTTTTACCCATTCCATTGAGACCTAAGAAGCAATTTACTCGAGGCGAAAAGTTGAGTGTCGCATCGGCAATATTCTTGAAGTTAAGTATGTTGATTCTGTCTAAATACATATAATGTTGTCAAAGTTACAAAATTGTAGGCATATGACCAAATTATTCGTGTGATTGAATTATTGTTCAGATGGATATACGCGTTTGCACGATTGTATGGCTGTGCGTATGATTTGGTTGCATTTGGCTGTGTCTGTTGCTGCTTCGTGGGCAGTAATAGGCAGTTGTAGTATTGCAATGAAGGGGTCGTCATCGATGATGCGTTCTTGCAGTATCCGTATGTTTGGTGCTTTTGATAGTTTGGAATAGTCGTCATACGTGAATGAAGTGAATACACTGTTGATGGTTATTCCTCGTCTATCAAGCCACCAATCATTGATTAATTTAAGGGGGGTCGAGTTTTTTGTCAAATCGGTTGGGTGAGGGTATGATACGATTCTTGATTTTGTGGCATCAAGGTTGACTGGAACATATTGGGAATAGTCCATTTTTGTTTTGTAGATAACAGCGTTAGGCACAAAACGAGATGTAACAGGTGCAACACCCGATGCAGTGCTGTCGGAGAGTGGTTTGCAACTACTGAATAGAATAGTTAACGCTACTATTGTGAATGAGAGTTGATGAAAATGTTTCATTCGGTGTTGTTATTTTTTTAAATGGATAATCTTCGAAGAGTGGATAGCAGATCCTTGTTTATTGGCTTGTCGTTTTTGATTGCTTTTGTGAATGGGACATAAACGATTTCGTCATTTTTTATTCCAATCATAACGTTGCGTTGGTCGTCGAGTAGTGCATCTACAGCGGCTGCTCCCATTCGAGAAGCTAAAATTCGGTCGAAGGCTGTCGGCGAACCACCTCGTTGAAGGTGTCCGAGTATTGTTACTCTGACGTCGTAGTCCGGATATTCTTCTTTTACGCGTTTTGCCATATCCATAGCACCACCTGTTATTGGACTTTCTGCCACTAAGACGATTGAAGAATTTTTTGATTTGCGAAATCCTGATTGTATGAGTTCTCCGAGTTGGTCAACTTGTGTGGATATTTCGGGGATAATAGCTGCTTCAGCTCCTGCTGCTATGGCACCATTGAGAGCTAAGAAACCTGCGTCTCGACCCATTACTTCAATGAAGAAGAGGCGTTCGTGGCTTGTTGCTGTATCACGTATTTTATCGACACATTCCATTATTGTGTTTAGAGCTGTGTCGTATCCTATCGTTGAGTCTGTGCCGTATAGGTCGTTGTCGATAGTGCCGGGAAGACCTACAATAGGGAATGAAAACTCGTTGCCGAAGATTCTTGCTCCAGTGAGTGAACCATCGCCTCCAATAACAACAAGGGCATCGATGCCATGTCGTTTAAGGTTTTCATAAGCAATTTTTCTCCCTTCCTCTGTTTGGAATTCTTTGCATCGGGCGGTCTTTAGAATAGTGCCTCCTCGCTGTATGATGTTTGATACGTTTTGTGTTGAAAATTCTTCTATTTCATCGGTTATCAACCCCTTATAGCCACGATATATTCCATATACTTTAAATCCTGCAAAAATGGCTGAACGTGTAACGGCACGAATTGCTGCGTTCATGCCCGGAGCATCTCCTCCCGATGTAAGAATACCTATAGAATTTATTTTTGACATAGCTGTATTGAATTTATAGTTAATTTTTGAATACAAATATAACGCATTTTTTTCATATATAACAAAATTGCTAACATATTTAGTATTATAGTGAATTATCTTTTTTGATATTTTTTAGTTTTTTGCCTATTATTCATAAGAAAAGTGTTCTCTCTGTCATAATGAAGTGATGGTGTTGGTAGCTCTCAATTAAAGCAATTTGCTAAAACGAGGAGATCTTTAGAAATTCCGATAATTTTTTATTTTGTGATGTTATGAAAGAAGGTTTTGATTTTGACGAAGAGTAAAATAAGACATTATATGCAAAAAGGTTGACATAGTGCCAACCCTTTTTAAATATTGATTTTGATTTTGATTAGTAATTAAAACCTCCTAACACAATTTGTGCTTCTGTCGTAAAGTCTGTTTCCACAAATTTAGGGGCAACGTTTGAACGAAGAGCTTTTTGGATTTTCTGGTCCCTGCGTTTGTATAGGAATATTCATCGATGCCAACAGAGACTCCGTCAATTTCAAATCTCACTTGATTATAGTCTGCTTCCGGGTGAAGTGTTACTTTTACTCCTGCCAATTTTATAAATTCTCTTGCCGGCATACTATTGTATGCTCCTGACTTCGTTTGCAATTCAGATGTGGCCATAGTTACACTCCAAATATCACCCTCTTGGTTTGCTGAAGCATAAAATCTGTCTTGACCATTAAGAGAGAATGTACAATAGATTTCGTTGTAGTCTTCCATTGCATTATACTCCTCAACAACAGTCAATTTATCGTAAAGCCCATCTACTGTCTTCGGCAAAGTGCTGTAAATTGCACCAACTCTCACCGGACCAATACCATCAGCCTCGACATAATATTTTTGTGCCGAAACTACAAAAGTGCTCATCATAACGATAGCAAAAAATAGAAAATTTGGAATAAATTTTTTCATATGTTATACTAATTTAAAAATATTGTATTGCAAAATTAACGTATTGAAACTGTTTTCCCAAATAATAAATTTTTCTTATTATAGATTTGCTTGCCAAACCAGCATTTTGGAGTTGTTCGTTTATATGGATTTAATATTGTTGCGAGTGAAAAAAGTATGCTATTCGCGAGGTATTGTAAAAAAAATACGTATCTTTGCCGTCTGTTAACTAAGGTAAAAAAATGACGCTTAAAGAAGCTACATATAAAGTTGCATATCATACGCTTGGGTGTAAGCTTAATTTCGCCGAAACATCGACGATAGGGAAGATCCTCTCTGAACGAGGTTTTGTGAGGGCAACAGGGAATGAAATTTCGGATATTTGTGTTGTCAATACATGTAGCGTAACAGAGGTGGCCGACAAGAAAGGCCGACAACTGATTCGTCGTCTTGTTTCACGTTATCCTAAAGCGACGATTGTTGTAACGGGGTGTTATGCACAATTAAAACCTCAAGAGATTGCTCAAATAAATGGTGTTGACATTGTTTTGGGTTCTGATGAGAAGTTGAAAATAGGGGAGTATATTGATGCATGGCTTGCGAAGAGAGAGCAGTGTGTAGCCGTTACTCCTACGAAAGAGATACGAGAGTTTCACGCTTCATGTGAAAAGGGTGATCGTACTCGCTATTTTCTTAAAGTACAAGATGGGTGCGATTATTTTTGCACATATTGCACAATCCCATTAGCTCGAGGACGTAGTCGTTCGGGTAGTATCAAACAATTAGTCTCGCAAGCTGAAAAGGTTGCTGCCGAAGGGGGTAAAGAGATTGTAATCACCGGAGTTAATATTGGTGATTTCGGAAAAGGGAGAGAAGATAATTTCTTTGACCTCATACAGGCTCTTGATAAGGTTGAAGGAATAGAGCGTTATCGGATCTCTTCTATAGAGCCGAATCTGCTCAGTGAGGAGATTATCAATTGGGTTGCCAATGAATCGAGAGCGTTTATGCCACATTTTCATATCCCATTGCAGAGTGGCTCTGATGAGGTTTTGAAATTGATGCATAGACACTATGATACAGCATTGTTTGCCGATCGTATTGAGATGATACGCAAGAAGATGCCATATGCTTTTATCGGTGTTGATGTTATAGCCGGAGCAAGAGGTGAGACAGATGAGGAGTGGGAGAAGAGTCGTGAATTCATTAAAAGTCTCGACATAACTCAGCTTCATGTGTTCCCGTATAGCGAACGCCCAAACACTAAAGCATTAAATATTGGCTATGTCGTGTCTCAAAGTGAGAAACATCGTAGAGTGCAGCAATTAGTTGAAATAAGTGAACAGAAGTATAGATTATTTGTAGAAGACGCATTGGGCAGCATTCGAACGGTCCTTTGGGAACAGCCTCATGATAATGGCCCGATGCATGGCTTTACAGATAACTATTTGCGTGTAGAGGCTCCCTACAAGGAAGGGCTGATAAATAGGATTTCGCAAGTCAGATTGTCGAAATATATTGATGATGCAATAATGGTAGAGATAATTGATGAGTAAGAAATCTGACATATCGTTTCTTCAAGAAATTATATACGCTCCATTGGGGGTGTTGTTATGGCTGATGTCGAAACTCCCTTTCTGCATATTGTATCTATTTGCTGATGTAATTGCATTTGTTGCATATCGTTTGATCGGATATCGCAGACGGATAGTTCATAGCAATATAATAGACTCTTTCCCGGGAAGGGATAAAAGCGAGTGCCGGAAGATAGAGAAAGATTTTTATCATTCGCTTGCCGACTATTTTGTGGAGACAATTAAAATGCGAGGTATGAGCAAAAAGCAGATGCGACAGCATATGAGGTTTGAAAATACTCAATTGATCGACAAATTGCTTTCTGAAGGGAAATCTATTGCAATATATTGTTCTCACTATGGTAATTGGGAGTGGATAACTTCTGTGTCTGAATGGTGCAATACTCGCAATGCAAAGTATTCTCATGTCTATCAACCACTACGCAATAAATGGTTTGATCGCTTTTTCCTTCATATTCGAAATACGTTTAGTTTTTCTATACCGATGAAGCGTGTGTTGCGTCAGTTTGCGACATGGAGAAGTGAAAACACTGTATTTATAACCGGGTTCCTCAGTGACCAGCGACCACGCCGAAGTAATCAGACGTATTTAATTGATTTCTTGGGGCGTCAGACAGAGTTTATCGGTGGCACAGAGGAGGTGGCACGCAAGTTTAATCTTGCTGTTCTATATTTCGACACGACACGTATCAAGCGGGGGTATTATTCTTCGATAATTAGATTGATAACCGATGATGCCTGTAAAATGTCGCCAGGAGCAATTACACAAGCATATGCACAGAACTTAGAAACCACAATCCGACGATATCCGGCAGCATATTTATGGAGCCATAATCGTTGGCGTTTACCTCGAAAAAGAAAATGAAAGAATTAGCAATAATCATATTAAATTGGAATGGGCTGAATTTATTGAAACAGTTTGTGCCGACAGCTGCAAAATATTCTATATCAGAAGTTGCCGATTTGATAGTTGCCGACAACGGATCAAGTGATGATTCTGTTGTATGGCTTGAGGATAACTTTCCCGAAGTGAAGATTATCAGGTTGGATAAAAACTATGGATTTGCACAAGGATATAATCTTGCTATTGAGCGAACGAAATATCCATATACTATCTTGCTTAATTCAGATGTAGAGGTAACTGAAGGGTGGTATTTGCCACTTCTTGATTATGCGAAGAAGCACCCGAAAGTAGGTGCTTTGCAACCAAAGATTCGTTCATGGCACAATCGTGAATCGTTTGAGTATGCCGGTGCTGCAGGTGGATATTTGGATAAAATGGGTTATCCTTATTGTCGTGGGCGTTTGTTTGATAGCATAGAAAAGGATTTTGGACAATATGATGGTGGTGTTGCCGATATTTGTTGGGCTTCCGGAGCTGCTCTTATGGTGAATACACAGTTATATATGAAAGTTGGAGGTTTAGACTCTCGTTTTTTTGCCCATATGGAAGAAATTGATCTTTGTTGTCGTATTCATGGGGCAGGATATAGAGTGGTTGTTGTGCCTGATTCTCATGTGTTCCATGTAGGAGGTGCTTCTTTGGCACAAGGAAACCCCAAAAAGACATATCTTAATTTTCGCAACAATTTGCTTCTGTTGTATAAAAATATGCCTCTTAAAGAAGGTCGAAGAAAACTCTTTGTTCGTCGTCTCTACGACACTCTCGCTTGGTTGATGTATGTTTTAAAATGCGATTTCAAAAATGCAAATGCTATTCTTAAGGCACATTGCGACTTTCGAGAAATGAAAAAGTATTATACTTCTCACCCGATACAAAATATTTTACCGACTCTGCCCGGAGCAGATAGAAATATAATTATAGACTATTATCTGAAAAGAAAAAAAATATAACATGAAAGAAAATAAACGCCCTCTTATACTTATATCTAACGATGACGGAATAGATGCCAACGGAGTGCATGCTCTGATCGATTATGTCGCTGAATTAGGTGATATTGTATGTGTATGTCCTGATGGACCTCGTTCCGGACAATCAATGGCTATAACTGTTAATAGTGCCTTGCGAATAAGTCAATTGCCTGATTATAATGGTGCTAAAATGTATAAAGTGAATGGATCACCGGTGGATTGTGTCAAATTGGCCGTCTATGTTCTAAATCAAAAGCCTGATCTCGTGCTTTCCGGTATTAATCATGGTTCGAATGCAGCCATTAATGTCGTATATAGTGGAACAATGGGAGCGACCTTTGAAGGGTGTGCTTTTGGAATACCTTCAATTGGATTCTCTTTAACGGATCATAATCCACAAGCCAATATGTTGCCTTGCAAACCATTTGTGCAGAAAATTACTAAAGCGGTTCTTGAAAATGGTCTCCCTGCCGACATCTGTTTAAATGTCAATATACCAAACTCCGAAATTCCTCCAACGAAAATGCGTGTTGTGCGTGCTTGCAAAGGAAATTGGAGCGATGAATATCAACCCTATGTCGACCCATCAGGCAAACCATTTTATCTGTTAACGGGTAAGTTTACCAACGAAGAACCGGAAGCCACTGATACAGATGAGTATTGCCTTGCTAAAGGGATAGTCTCTATTGTGCCTGTGAAACTTGATCGTACAGCTCCAATATCTACCGAATTGCAATATCTCAAAAAATTGGAGTAAATCCAATATTGATAAATTAAGATTTTTTAAGATTTCAGAGTATAATAAATCTAATACACGTTACGTTTTTTAATAAAAAGAAAAGTGTAAAAATAATTTCTTCTCATAGTAATAATCGTTTCATAATGGTTAATAATTAAGGATTAATAGTTTATTGAATCGCTAATGAGCAATCATTAGGAAAAGCAAAAGGTCGCAGAGATTGCGACCTTAGTTTTTATGAATTTAAATAGTAGGTTAATAATTTATGTCGAAATATTTTCTCTTCTCGAACTCTAATAATTCTATTTCCTATTATTTTTTATAAGATTTAAAATTCGAATCCAAATTTAGCACCAATGATGCCACCATGTCCGTCTCCTTCTTTAGTCTCGTAGTCAAAGAATACTTGAGCGTCCCAATTCAACCCAATTGACAGCCACGAAAATGGTTTGACTCCTATGCCTAATTCATAAACAAACATAGCACTACCTTCAATGTCTAAACCTCCACCAATGCCGGCATTTGCAAAAAATCTATTATAGTTGAAGTGATAACCTGTCTGAAATGATAATAGATTCATGCAGCATAGATTAGATGAAAATTTAGCTTTAATAATATCCCAATAGTGATGAGGTGCCATTAATCTTCTCCAACCTAAAGCAGCAGATAAAGTTACTGTCTCATCGTATAGATATTCGTATCCAACTCCTACTTCAACAAGTACTTTATTCACTGGTTCTGTTTTTTCTATTTTTGGTTGATTGATAGTTGTTCGTGTACGTCCCGTAACCAATTGAGCTTGAGTAGTGAATGCTATCACAACGAGGGTGAATATTAAAATAAGTTTTTTCATACGATAAATATTTATGGTTAAAAATTATTCTGTTAATTTCTTATGTCGTTAATTGATTTTATATATGCAATACTTAGTTGATAGCTCTGGTTTTCATATTTTCTTCCACCTCTTTGATTGTCGGAGGATAAACCACTCGAATCATGTCGTAGTCATTGACTTGTTCGTTGTTTTCAATAGGTCGGAAATTGACATATTTTGCCGGGAAACCGAAGATTTCGATTTTGACAACTTTGGGGTTGGTCTCCTCAATATATGTGTTGAATGTTGCCCCAATAATTAAATCGGCTTCCGATTGCAATGCAGCTCGTTGCATTGAAGTGGCTTTGAAATTCTCCAAGTCGTTTTCAGTGAAATTATCTATCGACTTGATTGTAAATTCGTATGGTCCGTAGTGCATACGTTCTTGTCCATTCAATACTTCTAAATCGGCAATCAATGGTCTGATGTATACCTTCAATTCAGGTTCAACAATGCGTGCTTGTGATTCTTCAAAAATTCGAACTTGTGCAGATATGTTTAAACTGATAAATAATAAAGATACGATAAGCATCGAGCTTTTAAGGGTAAATTTGGTTAAATTCATAGGGCAAAAAATTAGGTTAATAATTGTCTTTCAAATGAGAGTAATATCGTTGCAAAGTTAATAAGTAAAAGTGATTTTACTCTCCCCGAATTGTTAAATTATGTTAATTTAAATGTTAAAAACTGATTAAAGTGTTAATTTTGCAAATAATTAAACGACTAAATGAATTATAGTATAATATATGTCAGAAGAATTATTAATTGCAGAAGGAGATAAAGAAGAGAAATACAGATTGCTTTATGATCAGATAAAAGCGTTGGCAGCGGTTGAAGTTGATGAGATAGCAAATATGGCAAATATGTCGGCAATGATACATGCGACATTTAATTTTTTATGGACGGGATTTTATCGTGTGGTTGGAGATGAACTTGTGCTTGGGCCATTTCAAGGTCCGTTGGCATGCACTCGCATAAGATATGGTAAGGGTGTATGTGGCACAGCATGGAAAGAACGTCGGATAGTTGTAGTTGCTGATGTAGAACAATTTCCCGGACATATAGCGTGCAGCAATCTGTCAAAGAGTGAAATAGTGGTTCCTGTATGGAGAGAAGGGGAGATTTCAGCAGTGTTGGATATTGATAGTCAACATTTATCAATGTTTGACGACATTGATAGTCGATGGCTAAATCGTATCGTAACACTTCTCTATTCTACAGAACGTGCAATAGTAGCAGAAATTGATTAATCAAAAAGCGAAGGCTGCATACAAGGACCATAAGATCGACGATGATGAGGTGATAGCCCAAATTTCAGAAGTGATTCTCGATGCTCTTTAGTCGGATATCCTTTGTTGCTTTGCCAATTATATTGGGGGTATTCGTTTGCTAACCGTAGCATTAGTTCGTCGCGATGCGTCTTTGCTAATATAGAAGCGGCTGCTATCGACATATATTTGCCATCACCTTTAACTATGGTGGTGTGAGGGATACCAGCATAAGAATAAAATCGGTTCCCATCAATAAGTAGGTGTTCAGGACGGACCGATAAACCGTCGATTGCACGATGCATACCAATTATAGACGCATTGAGTATGTTAATTCGATCAATTTCCTGTGGACTAACCATAACAACAGACCAGGCAATGGCTTCTCGTTCGATGATTGGACGTAGAATGTTGCGTTGTCGTTCGGAGAGTTTTTTGGAATCGTTAAGTAATTCGTTTTTGAAATCAGGGGGTAGAATCACTGCTGCAGCAGCAACAGGCCCGGCAAGACAGCCTCTGCCGGCTTCATCGCAACCTGCTTCAATTCTTCCTGATTCAAGATAATTAAGTAGCATATTACTTGTCGCGACGGATTATGAAATCGAAAATCTGACGGAACGCTTCTTTTGCTTCAGATTCAGGATAATCACTGATAATTGCATCTGCTTCAAGTTGCATCTGTCGCATACGTTCATAAGCATAATCAATACCTCCTTCACGTTTTGCAAATTCAATCAACATACAGATGTCTGTTTCGGTCAAATTGTCGGTCGCAATAAGTTGTCGCATAGCATCAGCATCATCGGCAGATGAGTTGTTTAAAGCATAGATGAGAGGTAGTGTGATTTTTCCTTCGCGAAGATCGTTGCCGGTGGGTTTGCCGATTTTGTCATTGTTGTAATAGTCAAAGATGTCGTCTTTGATTTGGAAACACAAGCCAAGAAGTTCAGCATATTTAATCATAGATGGAATATCCTCTTTTGGTGCATTCCCGGCTTCAGCTCCCATCTTGACACAGTCCATAAACAAAGATGCTGTCTTTTTTCTTATTACGTTGAAATATTTTTGTTCATCGAGCAAATGGTTGCGTGCATTGCATATTTGGTCAATTTCACCTAATGCCAACTCTTTACCAAGAGCTGAAAGAGCAGAAAGAATAGATATGTTGTTGGTTTTTAATCCGGCTGCAAGAGCATTAGAGACAAAGAAATCTCCAACCAGCACAGCAATATGATTATCCCAAGTTGCATTTATTGTTGGTGTGCCACGACGAATTTTTGTCTCATCGACAATATCGTCATGTATTAATGATGCGTTATGTAGCATTTCTAATGCTGCACCGGCATACAATACATGGCTATTTATGTAACCAAGCATTTTAGCACTGAGCAACACAAGGATCGGACGTATCTGTTTCCCTTTCGTTTGCAAGTAAGTCGTAACTATATGGTTCATCAATTCATTGTCTGTTTGCAAAGAAGTGCAAATTATTTGATTGAGTTCCGTTAGCTCTGACTGTAAAATATTCTGTATTTTGTCTAATTTGACCATAAAAACTATTTGTAAGTGCAAAATTAATAAAAACTATCCAAAGAGTGAGCGAAAAATATCAAAATTAAAGAAAAAAATGATTTTGATATAATAGGAATCGAAAGCTTTCCTATTTGATGGTTGTGGCTGTTCAAAAAAAATTGTATCTTTGCCGTTAATTATAAGGGAATAAAATATTTGCTATGTTGACAAATATCGATAATTTAGTTTTTGATTTAGGTGGTGTCATTGTTGATATTGATAGGGATAGATGTGTGAAATCATTGCTCGATTTAGGACTTAATGATGCCGCTAATCTGTTGGATCTATATAAGCAGGAAGGAATGTTTCTTGAATTGGAAGAGGGACGAATAACTGCGGCAGATTTCTTTGACTATTTACGAACGAAATGTAACAATAAAGATGTAACCGACAAAAAGCTGGAAGAAGCATTATGTGATTTTATTGTCGGCTTGCCTTTAAATCGTCTGAAGGCGTTGCGAGAATTGAGAAAAAGTAAAAAAATATATGCATTGTCAAATACGAATGCAATTATGTTTCATTCTGTAATTGATGAACTTTTTCGACAAGAAGGATTGTGCATACATGATTACTTCGATGGAATAGTTGTGTCGTTTGTTGAGCATAGTTGCAAACCATCGCGTGATATTTTCAATACATTGCTTCAACGCTATGATTTGGCAGGTTCGCGTACTCTATTCCTCGATGACTCTCAAGTGAATTGTGATGCAGCTGTGGCTTGTGGAATCAAATCAGCTTTGGTCGCTCCCGGCACAGAATTCATCGATATAATCAATAAATATTATGAGTAGAGTCGCAACGATAGGGACTTTTGATGGTATACATCGTGGTCATTGTATGGTTATTGATATGGTGAAACATATTGCTAATCAACAGGATATGAGCCCCTGTGTGTTTGTGTTTGCTAATCACCCATTAGAAATTATTGCTCCCGAACGAGTGCCGGCAAAGTTGATGAGTTTTGATAGTCAGCTTGAAATGTTTATGCAACTTGGCGTAGAAGCAGTTCCGATTCATTTTAATGAAGAAATGCGAAAAATGTCGGCGTTTCAATATATGGAGTTCATTAGAAACGAGTATGATGTAAGAATGTTGGTTGTAGGACACGATAATCGTTTCGGTAGTAATCGGAATGAGAATATAGAACAATACAAATCCTATGGCCAAGAATTGGGAATAGATGTGATTGCCGCACCGGCACTGCCTAATGTGAGTTCAACGATAATAAGGAATCTTATCAGCACCGGAGATATAAGGCATGCAAACGATAAATTGGGATATTTTTACACTATAGAAGGGATAGTGGAACACGGCAAACATCTTGGGACGACAATAGGTTTCCCTACAGCTAATTTACGGTTGCTTGATAATCTTCGTTTAGTTCCTGCTAATGGTGTATATGCAGCAATAGTAAAAATGCCTGACAAAAAACAATATGGAGCAATGGTTAATATAGGTCATTGTCCAACTGTCAATAGCCAGTGTAGGTCAAGAACCATAGAAATAAATATTTTTAATTTCAGTGCTGATATTTATGGCAATAAGATTTCACTCTCATTCGTGGATTTTATGCGTAAAGAGAGAAAAATGAATGGAATAGACGACCTTCGTTGCCAACTTAGTCTTGACAGAGAAAATGCAAAAAAAATATTAGAGAATACAAAAATAGGGAAATAAACCATTAAAAATAATAAAAATGGAAATAATTAATTTTGCAGATTGTCCATCGCTAATCAGTCGATATATGCTTGAACTCCGAGATGTAAAGATTCAGCAAGACTCAATGCGTTTCAGACGCAATCTTGAACGTATCGGTAATATGATGGCATTTGAAATAAGTAAACGGCTAAATTATGAAACAGTCAAAGTTCAAACTCCTTTAGGAGAATCCACATGCCATACGTTTGCCGACAAAATAGTGTTAGGAACAATCCTGCGTGCCGGCTTGCCATTGCATCAGGGATTTATCGATGTGTTTGATTATGCGGAAAACGCATTTATCAGTGCTTTTAGAAAATATAAGGAAAAAGGGAATGACTTTGATGTAATTGTTGAATATTTAGCATCTCCAAAAATTGATGATAAGGTGCTTATGCTTATTGACCCTATGCTTGCAACCGGATTATCAATGGAATTGGCATATAAAGTAATGTTGTCAAAAGGGGAGCCGAAACATATCCATGTGGCATCGGTTATTGCTTCGAGTCAGGCTATTGAATATATTAAAACGCATCTGCCGGCTGATAAAACAACAATTTGGGTAGGAGCAATTGATGATGAATTGAATTCTCATTCCTATATTGTCCCCGGACTTGGTGATGCAGGAGACCTCGCTTTTGGAGTGAAAGAATAGAGAAAATAAAAAGTCATCGTTGAAAAACGATGACTTTTTTTGTGGGCGAAGATGGATTCGAACCACCGAAGGCATAAGCCAGCAGATTTACAGTCTGCCCCATTTGGCCACTCTGGTATTCGCCCGGCTAATCACAATTGCGATTTGCGAGTGCAAAGATAATACGATTATTTCATTTATGCAATAGCTTTACATGGATAGTTGCAAAAAATATAATTTAGTGTAAGAAAGGTCCTATTGTTTTATAATATGATTAAGATATGTGATTTTATTTCGAAAGATAAAAATTTGGATAAATATTGATTGATATCTTAAAATAAAGACAGACGATATTCTCTTATATGTTTTGTTCTTATTTTCATTTGTTTGTTGTATCTTTGCTTCGAAAATGAAAATAGAGATATATTATGCGTATTAAAACTACTTTATTTAGTGTGGCAACATTATTTTTGTTGTTCTCAATGTTGTTTTATTCATGTTCGGGGAATTTAAACAATGATGACGATTGTCAAAAGTTGTTAGAAACCATTCCTGAAGAAGTGACATTTATCACTGTAGCTGACATCAAATCATTAAATAATAAAATCGGAGAAGAATCAACTGATGGTCAGATTACATTAAAAGGAGATTTAAGTAAAGATTTGAAAACTTTATTTATAGATGCTGATAGTGGAGTCAAACAATCTGTGATTGTGCTGTATGCTGTCGGGAAATCGATTGCCATAACAGGGTTTATCGACAATGAAGACATATTTAAAAGTGTTATCGAAGAGCAAAGAAATGAACAATGGATTCTTCTTGACGAATTCCAAGAATGTGGGAATACGATTATAAGAGGAAATCAATTTTGGATAGTTGAAAATAAGGAGGATTTTTATGATTCGATGATATGCTTCAATGAAAAGAAAACTGTATTTTCAAATGAAGTAGTTGCCGATTTGTTGCCTTTGGATAAAGATGTGAAATACTTTATCAATTATAATAAAGTGTTGTCAATGATGCTTAAAGATATGCCTTTGGAAACATCTATGGCTATAGGTGTGATGAAAGATATGCTCATAAAAGATTTAGCTTATGCGGTGGGAGGTATTAATTTTGAAAAAGATGTTGTGAGTTTCGATTATCATTGTCTGACAACAAAAGGTGAAAAAGCAAAGCTTACGCTACCTCTTTCAGCAATAGATTCAAAAATACTTAATAGATTGCCGAGCAATAGTGATATGGTTGTCGCTTTGGGTCTGACTGAAGAACTTTGGCAAACTCTTAATGCTGCATTTGAACCATTTGTCATTTCTTCAATGCAACCATTCGAGCTGCAGATATATAAAAAGAGCATGGAAATAGTAACAAACATAAATAAAGGGATTGCTCTTGGTTTGAAAACAAGAGAATATAAAGAAACAGGAGAATTTAAAGAAGAAGCTACACTATTGCTGCAAACCGAAAATGAAACATCTGCAGAAAATATATTAATCGAAGTTCGCACATTATTTCCTACAATAGAAGATGATAAAAATATAAAAATCAATTCTTCAGATGATGTTGTGGAATTCACTGTTGGTGTTTCAGATGAAGAGAAAGGAATGCCACAAATAACTGAACTCTTCGACGGGAAATATATGGGATTATATATTAAAGGGAATCTTCTAAATAAAGAATTAAAAACTGATTTATTCGAGCATATCGAAATCACATGTGAAGATTTAAGTTCGGCAACCGGACGTTTATATCTCAACATCTCAGATAGAGGGAATGCTTTATCCGCATTAATTGAAATGCTCGAAAACCAATAATAGAAATATCCGATGCCAACAGATGAATTAGCTAAAATAGAATTATTCAACACTTTGCCAAAAGTTTTTGATTCGGAGGAGGTGGTGTCTGAAGTGTGGAATCAGAATGTCGAATTTGAGAAAGGTAAATATTATATTATCGAAGCGGCAAGTGGGACAGGAAAATCATCATTGTGTTCATATATTTATGGAAACAGAACTGATTATTTAGGTGAAATACATTTTGATGGAGTAGATATTCGACAATTTAAAATTAACGTTTGGCAACGAATGCGACGCTCGATAATAGCATATCTTCCACAAGAACTTTCATTGTTTCCCGAGTTGACAGCTCTACAGAATGTGGAGTTAAAAAACTCTCTCACCGGATATGCGTCATCGCAGCAAATCAGTCAATGGTTTGAAGAATTAGGAATATATAATCGTAAGGACTATCCTGTGGGTAAAATGTCGATTGGACAACGACAACGTGTTGCTATAATCAGAGCATTGTGTCAACCATTTTCTTTCTTATTGCTTGATGAGCCGGTGAGTCATCTTGACGAAGCTAATAATTTGATTGTGTCTGAGATTATTCTCAGAGAAGCAAAACGACAAGGAGCTGCAGTCATAGCGACATCTGTTGGTAACAATCTTAGGATTAATGTCGATAAAATCTATAAACTATGAAAATGATATGGACACTTTTGCGTAAGAATATCAGTATAGCTCAATTAGCCGGCTTTATGCTTGCTAACATTGTCGGACTGACAATAATTATTGTTGGAGTTCAAATATATACAGACGTAGAACCGATAATTGGCGATGAGGATTCATTTATAAAAAAAGACTATATTGTAATTAATAAGAAAGTGAGTGGCTCAGACCTGATTACGGGAGAGAAAAAAGTCTTTTCTGAAAGTGAAATTGCTGAAATTGAATCGCAAGATTGGGTAAGAAAAGTAGGAAAGTTTCAATCTGCAAACTATCAGTTGTATGCATCGGTAAGCGGTAGTGGCAGGTCAATGTCGACCTTTATGTTTTTTGAATCCTTGCCGAAAGATTTTATTGATGTGGCTGAAGAAGAATGGGACTATCAGCCGGGCAATATGTTTGTTCCGATTATAATTTCTAAAGATTATTTAAACCTGTATAATTTCGGTTTTGCATCATCTGTCGGGTTACCTCAAATGTCGGAAAATATGCTTGGCAGCATACCATTGAATCTACAAATATCTGGTAATGGTTTGTCAACCACATTGCAAGGTAGAGTAGTGGGTTTCTCCAACAGGTTGAATACAATTCTTGTACCTGAAGAATTCATGTCTTGGAGTAATAATAAGTATGGTAATATTGATAAGAGCCAATCCCCATCACGTCTGATTATAGATGTTAATAGTCCGGGAGACGTCAGAATAGCCGAATATATGTCGGCAAATAATTATGAGATTTCCGGCGAACAAGACACAGCCGAAGCAGCATATTTCTTGAGAATTATTACAGGTAGTATTGTTATTATCGGTTCTGTTATTTTGCTGTTGTCATTTGCTATTCTTCTATTGTCAATATCGTTGCTAATGCAAAAAAATAAAGATAAAATTCATTCGCTACTGATGTTGGGATATAATACAGCAACAGTCAGTCGGCCATACATACAAATTGTGGTGATAGTAAATGTCATTGCTTTTATTGTTTCTGCAATTTCGATGATTGTTTTCCGAATAATCTACTATGCAGAAATTCAAGCAATGGTGCAAGATAATAGTAGTGTTTGGTTGTCAGTATTTGTCGGAATGATGCTGGCTACTGCAATTTCAATATTCAATATTATATCCATTTGCAGAAAAGTAAAAAAGGCTTTTTGGATATAAAATACGAAATATTCAGAAAAATTTACTAATTTTATCGTTGCAAACCATACAGATTAGATTTTATGACACGAATAACAACTCTGATAATACTCTTATTATTCATTCTGCAATCAAGTGCAACAATAGTTTTAGATCAACGCTCTTGGGAAGAGGGCCCTCTGACATGGAATGATTTTAGGGGAAATTCTTTAATAAAGAACGAACCTGCTTATATGGTGGCTGAACTATTGCAAAATAATAGCATAACAACTGCCGGCAACAGAGAGTCTTTTTCTATATCGGCGAAAGCAATCATGTATCCATCAAAATCATATGCTGACACAGCAGTGAGAAGTGAGCAGTTGTTAAGATACTTTCAGTTGCAATTTGATTTGCTTGAATTGATGCGACGTAGGTATCAAAAGGAGTTGGCCAACGGAATTTCAGGAATAGAGGCCGATCGCCGACAAATATTCTATTCAAATCTGTATGTGACAGAACTTAAACGTTTGGAATCTGAAACAAATAAAGGAACCGATGATACGGCCCTTCAATTTTTTGAATATGAAATTCGCAGTCAACTTGAAAATATAGGTACACCTCCGATTCCAAACGTTGTCCCAAGCCACTTCAAATATGGATTCTTTGTCGGAACAGGTGCTGTATGGTCTTTAGGCGAACTTAATGACGCATTTTCATGGACATGGGATTTTACATTCGGCTTAAAAGCATCATATCGTAGGTTTAACTTAGAAGCCCTAATAACGTATGGTAATCCATCGATTAAAAATCCTAAATTGACAAATCCTCAGTTTGCCGACATGAATTATTATGCCAATACTAAAAATGCAAATTATTTAGCCGTTGGCTTCAATGGTGGCTTTTCAATAATCGACAATAGATATCTGTCCATTTCACCCTATATCGGTGGAATGTGGACATCAAATAGTTGGACATCAAAACCAATGAATGAAACTGAAGATGGTCTGATAATTGATGGAGCACAACAAAAAATGGATTTATCAGATTTTAATCTGACGTTTGGTATTAATTTTGAATGGCATCTACACTCTGTTGTTACAAACTTTCCTTTCTTCGGTGCATTGAGAGAAGAATATATCTCAAGTTTACGCTTCACTCCCTATGTTGTTCGTGCAATATATGATAACTGCACACCTAAAATGTCTGGTTGGCAAATAGGGTTTATGGTTTCATACAGTGGTGTTGCCAGAGCGTTAGGTATCAAATAAAGGAATATCAACGTTTCCCCCAATGTAATTTGTCTCGCATCGTATTGGCGAAATTATCATTTGCTTGACGCATCACTATAATAGAGAAAGGAGCTTTGCGAACTCTGATTTCTGTCTCACAAGGTAAACTGACCGAACGTCCATCTAAACTTAATCGATAGGTGTCGACACGAGATGTAGTGATGGCTTTGATTTCTGACTCACCACTCACTACAAGTGGACGCATAGTTAATGTATGAGGTGCAATCGGTGATAGCACCCAATTATCGATTGTCGGTTGTAGGATAGGACCTCCTGCCGACAGATTATATCCTGTTGAACCGGTAGGTGTGGAAATAACAAGGCCGTCAACAAGATAATCAGCTAAAAAGAAACTGTCGACTTCTGCTCTAACTGATATCATTGATGAAGTGTCTTGTTTAAGAATAGCCACTTCATTGAGTGCGTATGGCCACATGTCGTTTGGTAACTCAGATGAAATAACTTGCAATAATGAACGCTTTTCCGTTATAAAATCACCACGCATCAAAGCCTTGATTAAATCATCAGTCTCTTCAAGTTTATACATAGATAAAAAACCAAGATGCCCGGTGTTGATTCCCATTATAGGAATACCTTTATTGCCAACCCATTGTGCTGTATGAAGAAATGTGCCGTCGCCACCGATGCTCAAAACCAAATCGTACGATTCATCAGGATTCTCCACTACTTTTGAAAATCTGAATTCATCGAGTTGACTATTAAGATAATCATAGAATCGATGCTCAATATCAACCTCTATGCCACAATCTGATAATTTTTGAAACAACTCTTTCAGTTGTGTCAAATATGCTTCCTGATAAGAATTGCCAAAAATGGCTATTTTTCGATATTTGGTTCTATTCATAAATCAGATGTTTAGATACAATGCAAGTTCTGCCATTCTTTCATACGACAAACTTAAAGCATTAAATTCGGAACTACATGTAAATATGGTTGTAAAATCATATCTTTCAAGCGAACGCACCACTGCTGTCGGGTCGATATGAGAAACTCGGATTAATATCCTTATTTTATCATTGTCTGTTTTTCTACTTAACATATCAAGAAGGTGAGCATCGGCATCTTCTACTGCTCGTGCAATTCGAGAAGCTGAAAAATCGATTAGACGACATTCTATTTCTATTGTTGAGCAATCATCACGAGGAATAATCAACCGATTCAGACCTTCAAGCATTGATGTGCTATCGATATATCCTATTATTTCTCCGTTTTCTACGACAGCTAACACTTTAGTGTCAGACGACATCAGACACCTAAATACTTCCAAAATATGTAGGTTTGCATCTACATATTGATTATTGGTTGACATACAGGTAGATGCGTCAACCGAAGTTTTTGAAAAAATATCACCTTTTTTTAATTGTGGAGATATAAGATTGCGAGCTGTCATATTTTTAATAAAAATAATTAGGTGCAAATATAAATTTTTCCTATTTTTGCAATCTGATTCAACATATTTAGATATGTTGTCAGATTTACAATTGCCAAAGTTACAAAATTTGTGCCATAAATACATAAAAAATTAAACTAAGATATAAAAAAACTTATAATACAATGACTAATTTAAGTGTCAATATTAATAAAGTGGCGACATTGAGAAATGCACGAGGTGAGAATGTGCCTAATGTGCAACAATTCGCTATTGATTGCGAATCATTCGGGGCAGAAGGTATTACCGTTCACCCACGTCCTGACGAAAGACATATAACACGCGAAGATGTGGATAAACTTCATGGACTGATAAAAACAGAATTTAATATCGAGGGATATCCTTCAGAAGAATTCATGCAATTAGTGTTGAAAATACGCCCTCAACAAGTTACATTAGTTCCAGATGCTCCCGACGTACTTACATCATCGGCAGGCTGGAATGTCATAGAGAATCTGGAATTCTTGTCAGAAATTATTGATCGTTTGCGTGATGCCGGAATTCGCTCATCGATATTTGTGGATCCGGATCCTGACACAATTCGTGCCGCTGCCAAAACAGGTGCCGACAGAATAGAACTTTACACTAAACCATATGCAGACAACTATGCTCACAATGCATCTGAAGCAGTTGCTCCGTATGTAGAAGCTTCAAAGGTGGCTCATAGTGTAGGGTTAGGCGTTAACGCCGGACATGATTTGAATCTGCAAAATTTGAAGTTTTTTCACGAACAAGTGCCGTATCTCAACGAGGTATCGATCGGACACGCTATAATCAGTGATGCACTTTATTTAGGTATAGAAGCAACAATCAAAGCATATTTGGCATGCTTAGGTAAATAATCTTTATTATGACAGAAACAACTCAAACTTTATCCCTTTGGGAACTTACAATCGATGGTGGCTACATCATGATACCATTGGCAATAATGTTGTTAGTGAGTATATACATATTAATTGAACGCTACATAGTGATCAAACGTGCGTCAAAAGAAGACTCAACATTCATGCAGCGTATTCGCGATTATATCCACGAAGGAGACATCGAAAGTGCAATAAAATTATGTAAAAAGAATGACACTCCATATTCTCGCCTTATATTAAAAGGTGTTACGCGAATTGGCAGACCAATGAATGATGTGCTGGTGGCTATTGAAAATGCCGGTAATCTTGAAGTGTCTGCATTAGGGAAAGGATTCACTTGGTTGTCGACAACTGCAGCCGGTGCTCCCATGCTCGGATTTCTTGGCACTGTTACCGGTATGATTGAAGCGTTTTTCTCTTTAGCAACTGCCGGAACTGCCGCTAATATTACAGTGCTCAGTGGTGGAATTTATCAAGCTTTAGTTACAACCGTAGCCGGGTTGATTGTCGGAATTATAGCGTTGTTCGCATATAACTATCTTGTGTCTCGTGTCAATAGAGTAATGAACAATATGGAAGGGAAAACGATGGAGTTTATGGATCTCCTGAACGAACCTTCAATTTAATCGCTTATTCAATATATGGCATTAAAGAAACAGTATCCCTCTCTTGATACATTTTCCATGTCGTCGATGACAGATGTGATTTTTCTGTTGTTGATATTCTTTATGGTTACTTCAACATTAATTTTTCCTGCTGCAATTGATGTCAATTTGCCTCAAAGCAGCAACCAAACAGCGTTGAAACCTGTAACGGAAGTATATCTCGATAGTTTGAATAATGTTTATCTTGTGGTCAACAGAAACGATTCAATAGAATCAAACACACAGCCAGTGAGCGTCTCTCTTGATAAGTTGATGGCTTCCCTGAAAATGATTCAACAACAAGATTCATTGCGAGCAATCGCTCTATATGCTGATACTCGTGTGGAATATGGAAGAGTGGTGGAAATCCTGGATATAGCGGCACGCAATAATTTGAAAATGGTCTTAGCAACCCGTGCTTCACAAAAAGTGAATGATGTCGTAAAAAATATCGCTCCGGTTAATGTGCCGACAATTTCAGTTAAAGAGTAAAATGAATTTTGAAATTGAGAAAAAAGATAAATTGATAGCTGTTATTGCAACATTTATAGTTGCGATAATGATTTTAATTGTTCTCTTTTTCTCATATATAGGAGAAGATATTCAAGAATTTATTGCACAAAATGACATTCAACAGGAAGAAGAGATTTTTTTAGATGCAGACTTGTTAAACCTTGGAGAAATAATAGAACACCAAGATAATTCTCCGGCTCCGAAACTTCAAGGAGAACCCCAAAAGTCGGAAACC
Organism: uncultured Porphyromonadaceae bacterium; assembly: GCA_937911575.1. GTDB lineage: Bacteria > Bacteroidota > Bacteroidia > Bacteroidales > Muribaculaceae > Lepagella. Next base: position 101,404 of record CALDPR010000032.1, read on the forward strand.
TCAAATGAAGAGCTTGTTGAACCCGGCATAAACGACAACCCAAATCTTGAAGTCTTGCAAGTGACACAACAATCAGAGAGCGATTTGCAAACGGTTGTGCCTCAAAAGACCGAACAACAAGAATCGCAGATAAGCTCAGTGATGAGAAACAGATTCAATAGTTCGAACGGAAATACAAATGAAACTGCAAACACTAATGGTTCGGGAGGAAATGGAGTCGGTGCTACCGGAAATCTAAAAGGTCGCACGTTTCTTGGTTGCTCAAGTCCTGTGATAAGCATATCAAAAGAAGTTACAATTATTGTTAGAATCTCGGTTAATGAAAATGGTGTTGTAACTGATGCATCGTTCATGAGTGATAGTGGACCTGGTGCCGGGAACAGACAGCTTCGTAATGCTTGTGTTAAAGCGTCGCGAAATGCCAAATGGTCGGCAAAAAAAGGAGTAGCCTCTCAAACGGGTACAATTACCTGGCGTCTAAAACCTAAATCGTAGTAGTCCATTACGATTTGAATTACCTTCGTATCAGATATAGTCTTGAATTTTCTATATCAAATGAATAATCTGAAAGTTAAAAAAGTTGCAGAGTGATATATATATTTAAATAATTGTATTAAATTTCAAGACTTAACATAAAATTGGTTATTTTAACTTTTTTTAGATTTTTGTTTATTAGAATATGAAAAAAAGTTTCTATATTTGCACCGATTATTGTAAATAAAGTTTTAAAATGCATAACTTTTATTAATTGCGAATCGAATATTGATAATATTAAAATACGAATCAATAATAATAAATAATAAACAATAATAACAGTAGTAATTTTTTGTATGAAAAAGATTTTTACATTGTGGACGCTACTTCTAATAGTAGCATTTGGTTCGGTTGCAGACCGAACAATATCTCGTCCGTCGATATATCCAACGGACGGATATTCAAAGAGTGTACAAACCCCTGTTGATCATCGCATGAAATTAGATGGGATAGAAGAAGAGCAAGAACCTCTTCCAACACCTAATCTCGGTGATGATGAAGTGATGATTTATGCTTATCGTATGGCTGCTACAGCCGGTTACATGCACGGGTGGTACAGATTCCCTTCTTCTGGTCCGTGGAACATGGAAGTAGTGAAAAACTTTGGTAGCGAAGCTGCAGACTATGGTATTTCAGCTGCTACATATGCTAATGGTAAAACTTACGTTTATGTGATGCAACACTATGGTACTGATGCAACTGGTTGGAATGACTATCAAATGCCAATCGGTTTCGGTATAATGGACCACGAAACAGGTGAGTATGAAGTGTTGTATGACACATCTAAAGGATTTCATTTTTTCGAATATGGTGATTTAGTATGGGATATGGCATATGACCCTGTTACTGATACTATTTATGCTTACACATGGGCAATCAGCTCAGCAGGTGAATTCTTAGACCTTACAGATATTTATACTATTGATCCGGTTACTTGTGAACCTACTTTTGTAGGTCAACTTGATTGCTCTATTTTAGCAATGGCTGCTAATAATGGTCGTGTCTATGGTTTAAGACAAGATTATGACGAAGAGGCAGGTAAGGCCGTAACAAGCATCGTGTCTTTCGACCCAACAAATGCTGTTGATGGTGTGTTCACATCTGAGCATGTTGTTAATATATTTAATGGTCATACAGTTAATTATACAATCCAAACATTAGAATTCGACTTGACTAATCATAGCTTATGGTGGATGGGTTTCAAAAACAATGTCGGAATCATAGCTGAAATCAATCTTGAAACAGGTAGAGTTTCAAATGAATCTGAAATCCCATATTCGGCTCAACATCGTGGTATGATTATTCCTTGTCAAATTGCTGCTGATGATGCTCCTGCACAAGTTACAGAAATGAAAGTGGTTGCTGCTGATAATGGTGTTGGCGAAGCTACTATTACTTGGAAAAACCCTACTACAACATATCAACTTGAGGCTTTGACTGAGCTTACAGGTGTGAAAGTTTATAGAAATGAAGAATTGATTGCTACAATTGAAACATCTGCAGTTGGTGAAGCAATGACGTATACAGATACAAATGTGCCAAGTGGCAATCAAGTGTATAAGTTAGTGCCATATAATGCTGCTGGAGATGGTCTTTACAGAGAATATCGCCTCTTCGTGGGACAAGATGTTCCTGCAGGAGTTGTTGATTTGCAAGCAAATGTATTCAAAGATGAAGTAACACTTACTTGGAAGAAACCAGAAACAGGTGTTAATGGTGGTTGGTATGACGAATCAACATTGAAATATACTGTATGGCGTGGTTCTACAAAAGTGGCAACAAACATCACAGAAACAACCCTCAAAGACAAAGTAGCATTCTATGCTGCACACGAATACACTATTGAGTCAATTACTGATGCGGGAGAAGGTGCATCAGCAAGCATTAAAGTGACTTTCGGCCCAGCGGTGGAATTGCCATATGAAAACACATTTGACACAGAGGAAAAAGCAGGAGAAGTTATTGTAGTTGATGCTAATAACGATGGTATAAGTTGGTATTATTCAGAAGGCTATGAAGGATATGCATACGTTACATCACCAAACAAAGCAGATGACTATATGGTATTGCCTCCTGTAAATCTTGAGTCAGGCAAGAAATATCAAGTTCGCTTCTATTATTATACTTCAAACTGGTATGAAGTTGAAGAAAAAGTTCAATTAGTTGTAGGTCCTGGTAAGTCTGCCGACAAGTTGACTACAGTTGTTGATGAGTTTACTTTCGAAGGAGGTTCTAAAGGGGGAAATTGGTATGAAACTCATACAGAATATATGTCAGATGCAACAGGTGAATTCAATTTTGCATTCAAATGTGTATCTGAACCAAATATGGGATTCGTAATTCTTTCTCATATCCAAATCCGAGAAATGTCGGAAATTGAAGCTGCTGCAGAAGATATCAATGGAGCTATCGATGGATATGTGGATACACCGGCTGAATATACTGTTACTGTTAAAAATTATGGTACGCTTGAAATCCCATCTGCAATAGTTAAATTGATCGATTTTGATGGTGAAAATCAAACTACAATTGCAGAAACAACTATCGAAGCACTTGCTGTGGGTGAAACTCGCGATGTGAAAATATCTTGGACTCCGACAGAAGCGAGAAATTACAGAATCTTTGGCTCTATCAGAGCTGAAGGAGACCCATTCTCTTGGGATAACGTTACAGACAAGCACCTAAATGTAGCTGTAAATGCTGCTGATGGTGATCGTTGGTTGACAATTGGTACAGAAAATTTGGATAAATATGACAATCGTTTGATTGATGTTCAAAGAAAATGCAGCCGTTCTCAATGGTTCTTCTATCCTGATGAAATTGGTGATGATATGGAAATTACCGGTATCCGTTTGCACTATGCGGCTTCTGAAGATGCTGAGTACTTGACAAATGTTCCTTTGGTAATCAGAATGATGAATACTACTGAGGAAGCATTCCTTGATCCTGGTTATGGTTATGGTGGTGGATTCATCGATGCTTCTGAATTTACGGAAGTATTCAATGGTACAGTAGATATCAATGGCACAAGTCCTGAAATGAATATACTTGAAGTGAAATTTGAAAAGCCATTCAGCTATTCAGCTACTTCAAATCTTCTTATCGATCTTGAAAAGAACTGGAACGACGTCTTTGGTATGGTATATTGGTATTTCGATATGAATCCTAATCACCCATATCGTCAATCTGAATATAAAGACTCTTGGGGAGAATATCTATATTATGGACGTGGAGGTTTCTACAACTGGACAGTTCCTCATTCAGAAGACCCATGGAATACAGTTACAGACCACTTCCCATATATTAAATTAGGTTATAGAATACCTGGTAGTGTTTCTGCAATTGGTTCTGCATCTGACCTTGTAATAACAAATACAGAAAATGCTCTTGTGTTCAGTAAAAAATGCGATATGGTGAATGTATATAGCATTTCAGGTGGAATAGTATTAGGAGCTAACAATGTGGCAGCACTTTCAACAGAGTCTTTGACTGCCGGCATATATATTGTTAAGGCTATCGAAAATGGTAATGTAACAACTAAAAAAGTTATCATTAAATAATTTCAATGTTCACTAAATGTGAATAATTGACAGAAAAATATTGCCAACCATAATTTTTTGGTTGGCAATATTTGTAAAAAATAAAAAAAATGCTTAAATTTGCCCAGATTGTTGCATTTTAGTAATGATTTTAACTTTTTGCTAATATGAAAAGTGAAAAATCTACATATAAATGTGATGTTAAATAACAAAAACACAGACTATACAAATCAATGTATAAAATTCAATATTTGTTTAATTAAAATTTTTATTATGAGAAAACTTACATTATTAGGACTATTGTTGCTTTCTGCAATAGGTTTCGTAGCAAATGCTCAGACCTATTCATGGAGTATCGCAGAGGGTAGCGAAGTCAAAGAGTTCAGTGAAGTTACACTGACAGTGAGTGGTATTACCGGTACAATTGACGGTAATTATGGTAACACAATGTCTTGTGGTCTTTATCGCAAATCAGACAACTACCAATTGTCTGGTTTCGGTTGGAGTTGGTGTCCATACTATATCGACGTTGTAGATGGAACAGCAACTTTCACATTGCCAGTTCAGTCAGATGCTGTTTATCCTGACTATCCTGTGAGAACAGATGGTGAATATTATGTTAAAATTAACGAGGGATTTTTCTGGTTTGATGCTTATACAGACGCACAAACAGAAAGTCCGGAATTGATTTTGAATTTCACAATCAAGACAGATCCTAAATTTGTAGCTAAATCAGATTTTACTGTTTCTCCTGAAGAAGGTATCATTAAACAATGTCCGGAAGCATGGGTGTTCAACATTACTAATCCGGAAGTAACTTCTGTTACGCTTGCATCTGATGCAAATATTAAATTCTTTAGAGATAGTTATTCTCAATATGAACTTATCCCTGAATTGAGTAATAATGGCAAAACAATTACACTTTATCCGAGTGATGAATTAATCAAACGTTTCGGCGAATTCTATGAAGGAGTTTATAAAGTGATCTTCTTTGATGGAGCATTGATATTCAATGGTGATGATTCAAATAGAAGTGGACTTCTTCAATTTGAATATGAAATTCCTGTTCTTGCAGGTTATAACCAATCAATGACATTCCCTACACCTCCTACAACACGTTGGGATAGTGATTTGCAACAAGATGTAGAAGTGCCAAGTATAGTTAGCAAATTAGATAGAATTGAACTTTATGTTCAAGAATATCAACCTACTCTTGAGCTTCCTGCAGTAGCAGCAGACAATAGCAATCGTTTCAGTATTCAACGTAAAGATTCTGAAGGTAATTGGGCTCATTTTGTATATTTAGATGCAGAAATTACTCCTTACAATGAGACAAGATCTTATGCAGGTGTTATCTTGACTCCTCCTGCAGGCACAGAATACGCTGAAGGAGAATATAAAGTAGTTGCTCCTATTGGTGCAATCATTGTTAATATAGCAGCAACAGATTGGGACCCAGCTCAAAGATTAGAAACTAAATATTTTGAAGTTAAATATACAGTGAAACCAGCTCCAGCAATTTCTACTACTCCGGTTTGGAGCATTGCTGAAGGTACAGAATTAGAAAGTTTCACTGATGTAGTTCTTACATTTGCAGGCTTAACATCTGTGGAATTTGCAGATAAATACAATTCAGAACACGCTATTATGCTTTATCGCATAAATGACGATGGTTCAAAGAAAGGATTGGGTAGACTATCTGCAGGTTATGAAAATGAAAGCACAGATTGGAAAACTGTCATTGAAGTTGATGCTAATGGTGGATTTGAAATATATGCAAACGAAAGCAACTTTGCACCATTTTATCCAATTGACATCGATGGCAATTATAGAATCGAACTTCCACGTGGTGTATTCAAATTTGATGGTTTCAACGACATAGTAAATGAAGCATCAGTATTGAATTTCTCAGTTAAGACATCTTCAATTCTTAAACAAGCTGAAACAGTCTTGGATCCTGCTCCATGTGCAATCACTGATTATCTTGATAAAATAACAGTTACATTCACAAATGAAGCAATCGAAACACTTGAAGTAGGAGAAGTGCCAACATCTACAGGTCAATGGGACGTAGATGAAAATGGTGTATGGTATGAAGTATATGTTGATAAGCCGGCAAAAGCTCAATTAATTCAAACATTAAGTGCTTCTTCATGGCCAACCGGTCAATACTATCTAATTGAAGTTGATCCTGAAAATCCAAATCAAATCATACTTACTCCAGATCCGGAAACTATTCCTGATGGCAGTGTATTACAATATGGTTCATATTCACTCCGTATCCCTCGTGGTGGTATAGTTGCTAACAAAGGCACTGAAACAGAATGTGCATCTTCTGTTTTGGAATTCGGTCAATATGACCACGAACAATTTTATTATGGTGAAATCTATAGTCCGGTTCCGGGTGATGTTGTAGAAATCAATACATTCAGACTTAAATATAAAGATGCAAATGGTAACGATGCATGGGGTGCTGAAATAGTTCCGGGCGATGCTGCTCCTGAATTATATATTTATAGTCTTGCTTCATCAGAATGGGTTCTTCACTCTACATTGATTGCTGAAGTTTCTCTTGACGGAACAAATGGACAAACTGTGCCAACAGTGAAAGTGCCGGCAGAACCTATTACTGCAGGTGGTAAGTATAAAGTTGTCATTCCTCGTGGTGCATTCTTGTATAAAGATTATGGTGGCAATGCCGTACGTACAGAAGCACTTGAAGCTGAATATAATGTAGTGTCAAATATTGATCCGGCTGTTGCATTCACTCCTACAACAGTTACTCCGGCTGAAGGCATAGTAGAAGAACTTAGCGAAATCAAATTAGTCTTTGATAAGAGCTACTTCCCTAACGGAATTATCGGTACCGGACCAAAAGTGAAAGTTTACGACGAAGAAGGAAATGTATGCGCTGAACCTGCAATTTCAGTTCCTACTTCACAACGTGAAGTGTCTGCTAAAATCACATTTATGGAAAAACTCACAGAAGTGGCTGAATACGTGGTTGTAATCGAAGAAGGTATGCTTCAAGATTACTCAAATGCAGAACTTGTTAACCCGGAAATTCGCTTGACTTATAAAGTGAGAGGTTCGGCTCAAATCAAGTTGGTTATGGATCCTAAAGCTGGTAATAAATCAGACTTCTCAGATATGGGTGTATTAGATTCTGTAGAAGATGGAACATTAACTATCAAGTTTGAAGGTGCTACAAAATTTGATGTTATCGAAATCAATCCTGAATTCCTTGTTGCTTCAGATGATACATATAAGATGATTATCCTTTATGATGTAGATTATGACTTCAATGCAGGAGAAAAGAGTGTCGCTATGTATCCGGTGCTTAAAGAAGGTACTACAAACGAATTTAGTCTTGTAAGATTCGAAGGTAGTGGTACTGAATGGCCTATTACATCAAATGGTGCAGGCTACTTCTGGTTAAGTATTCCTAATGGAGCATTTACAGTAAATGGAGTTCCTACAAACTACTATAGTTTCAACTATATTATAAGCGAAACAAATCCGTTTGAAATCGTAATGACAGTAACTCCTCAAGGTGGTGATGACTTTGCAAATGCACCTACATTGGAAGTTGTTGATGATTCTACATTCTCAATCAAATTCGAAGGAGATAATCTTCAATCAGTTGGAATCAGCTCTTCAATCCTTGACTGGGAAGAATCAGAAGTGTTTATCTCACTTTGGGATATCGACGATGAATGGAATATGGGAGATAAGAGTATCAATCTTTACCCTGTACTTAAAGAAGGCACTACAAACGAATTTAGCCTTGTTAAATTTGAAGAAAGTGGTTCAGAATGGCCTATTACAACTCCTGGTGCAGGCTACTTCTGCTTGAATATTCCTGAGTCATCATTTATAGTTAACTCATTCCCAACAGAAGAATACCAAGTAATCTATCGCTTCACTGGTAGTGGTGTTGAAGCTGTTGATATGGACGCTCAAGATCTAGTAGTTTACTCAATCAATGGTATGTTGATTAAACGTAATGCTTCATGGAGAGAAGTATTGAACTTTGAACCGGGCATCTATATTGTAAATGGTGAAAAAATCTATATTCGTAAATAATTAGAAGAATATAATAATTGAAAACGGGGCTGTATATAGCCCCGTTTTTTTTATGCTTGTAAGCAGATTGCAATAAGGTGTTGAATATCCCTTAACCGATTTAAAGGAGTTTCAGTATAGACCGATACAGAAGACTCTAAGTTAAATGTTTGATAAACGATTGTAAAGGCATTGCGAAAGGGTGCCGTCGGATTCTCTCAAATGCATACCCCCTCCTTCGCAATATCGCCAAACGGCACAATGCGTACATTCTCCTGTTTTCTTCCATTCCCGGTCTCTATAACAATCAAATTTGGTTTCCCAAATATTGCAGAAGTTGTCAGTATATATATTCCCTTGATGATAGTCAGAGCGTATGCTCAAGCAGCCGGAAATTGAACCGTCGGACAGCACTGAAGCGACATTGATGCCGGCTTGGCAAAAGAAACTGTAGTTTCTCACTTCATGCTCATAATTGCCTAAAAATCCTTCGCAACCAAAACTAACATCTATTTTGCCCTCTTTACGAGTTTCAACGATGAAATTCATCAGCTCTGTCAGTTTAGAGCATGGAAGTTGCATTGAAACATCATCTGCAGCTCTGCCAGAGGGAAAAATAGTCAGTAAACGCCATTTTTTTACGCCGGAAGAGATGAGCAAATCTTTGAGTTCGAAAAGTGAATCAATATTTTGTGTATTGACACAAGTGATGACGTCCCATAGAATGTCGGACTTTTGCAATGCTTTGATTGCGTTAATAGCATTGTTGAAACTGTTGGGATTTCCTCGTAGCCAGTTATGTTGATCTTTGAGCCCATCAAGACTGATGCCAATGGTTCGAAGTCCGGCATCGATTAATGTCTTTAAACGCTCTTCAGTGAGTATCATCGCGTTTGATACCATTCCCCATAGAAACCCCCTTTTGGTTATTTCTTTGCCACAGAGTTCAATATCGGGTCGCAGAAGAGGCTCGCCACCGGTCGTAACGACAAGAATATTATTTGGGTTATATTTCTGAGCCACCTCATCGAGGATTGGTAGAAAATCGGATAGTGGCATATCGGCAACTGATGAACTATGTCTGCAATCGCTCCCACAATGTCTGCAATTCAAGTTGCAACGTAAGGTACATTCCCAAAAGAGCTGTCGCAAATCATGCTGTCGGATTCGCTTCTTGTGTTCTAAACGCATTCGTTCGAGATAAATGCGTTTTGAAAATTTCAAATCACTCATTCTCCGTTTCTGTATTGTCATTGACGAATGTAGAGTCAACACCAGGTCCCGGACCATATAGAGTGGGAGCATCTTCTTCACATGAGGTCATGATTGATGATGCTATAATTGCAACAATAAATGCCACTCCGGAAAGAATATAAGATTTAAGTTTCTTAAACATAATTGTAAGAGAATAAGAAGTGATTTGCAAATATACGAAATTTTATCGAGTAAAACACAGATGATTTCAAAGAAATTTGCTTTAATCGTCGACAATTAGTAATTTTGTATTGTTTTTATGTTGGGGTGGTATGCTCTATGGCGTATCACTTTATAAAAATCTGATATATGGAAGAAGAAAAATATGATATACGCCCAGAAGTTGTCAATTACGATGATGTGTGTCGATGGATCCCTTTTTTGAAAGGACATCGTAGGTTGATAAATGCGATATTTAAGTTTTTGGCAATCGATAAGGTGAACGATGTTCACTCTCGATATTGTCATAAACCGGGAGTCGCATTCTCTCAATCCTTAATAGAAGAGGAATTTAAGATTAAATTGGATATCGATAACGAAGAAATATTGGCTCGTTTCAAAGAGGGGGCGTTTATCACCGTAAGTAATCACCCTTTTGGAGCATTTGATGGAATAACATTGATACATCTTGTGGGGAAGCATCGCCCGGACTATAAGGTGATGGTGAATATGTTTCTGAATCAATTGTCAGCAATGCGACCGAGTTTTATTGCTGTAGATCCTGCTTCGTCCGACAATCCGGAAAAACGTAAGGCTACTATGCAAGGAATCAGAGAGGCAATGAAAAGAGTGAAAGAGGGACATCCTATTGGCTTTTTCCCTGCCGGTGCTGTATCGAAGGTGAAAAAGGATTTGAAAATACGTGATCGGGAATGGCAACCGTCAATAATTCGTCTTATACAGCAACTGAAAGTGCCTGTTGTGCCTATATTTTTTCATGGACGTAATAGTACATTCTTTAATATATTGGGAATAATCAGTTGGCAAATAAGAACATTGAGATTGCCAAGAGAAGTTTTCCGTCGGAGAGGTAAAACCATACATGTGTCTGTTGGAGAACCGATAATGCCGGAAGAAATTGACAAATATGAGTCAGTAGAAGAACTTGGAGAGTTTCTAAAAGCAGAAACTTATAAGTTGCAGAAAATATATAAACGGAAATAAATATGGATCAAAACAATATATCACCTGAAATCCTACAAGCAAAGCAGCGCTTTGGAATCATTGGTAACTCGCCATCTCTGATTAATGCAATTGAGAGAGCAATCAAAGTGGCGCCAATCGATTTGTCAGTGCTTGTTACCGGCGAAAGTGGATCCGGGAAAGAGTTTTTTCCAAAAATTATACATAACTACGGAAGTCGCAAACATAACAAATATATAGCAGTCAACTGTGGGGCAATTCCGGAAGGGACAATAGATAGCGAATTGTTTGGTCATGAGAAAGGGTCTTTTACAGGGGCTATATCAGCTCGAAAAGGGTATTTTGAAGAGGCAAATGGAGGGACAATCTTTCTTGATGAAGTGGCTGAACTGCCATTGACGACACAAGCTCGATTGTTGCGAGTGTTGGAATCGGGAGAGTTCCTTAAAGTTGGTTCATCAATAGTTCAAAAAACTGATATCAGAGTTGTTGCTGCAACCAACGTAGATATGTTGAAGGCAGTGGCAGAAGGAAAATTTCGCGAAGATTTATATTATCGTTTATCAACCGTGCAGATTCAAGTGCCAAACCTTCATGATAGAGGAGCCGATGTGGCATTGTTAGCACGAAAATTTGCAAGTGATTTTTCTGAAAAATATTTGACGCCAATCATACGTTTTAGCGAAGATGCACGCCGAGTTATGTCGCTATATCGTTGGCCGGGAAATGTGCGTCAGTTGAAAAATGTGATTGAGCAGATTGCATTATTTAATGCCGGCGAAGAGATAGACGGACATATACTTTCTGAATATCTACCAAAAAATTTTGGAGAAAGTGTGTCGCTTGTTGCTGCAAGCAGAACTCCAAGTTATGAAGTGGAGCGAGAAATGCTTTGGAAGATGATTCTCTCAATGCAAACTGAATTACATGAATTGCGTGAATTTGTTGCCAATGACTTGAAATCGAAAGGAGATACGATTGTCAGCGATAGTTCTCACTATGGAATAAATAATCATCGTTCACTGATAAAACTGCCAGAAGAATCGTTTACACCTTATGGCGTGGAACCAACGACACTCGAAGATACAGAAAAGGAAACGATTAGTCGTTCGCTTGAGCGAAATCGAGGAAATCGTAGGAAAGCTGCACAAGAGCTGAATATATCAGAGCGTACGCTTTACAGAAAAATAAGGGAATATGGTTTGGAAAATAATTAGTTAGAGATGAAAAGAAATTTTCTAAAATATAATCTAATTGTGCTTGTTGCAAGTGTGCTGATTACTCTTTTGGGAGGTTGCACAATTAGTTATAAATTTAATGGTTCAGCTCTTAATTATGATATTTATAAAACTATTGATGTCAGTGAATTTCCAATACGTGCGTCGTTGGTGTATCCACCACTGCAACCAATGTTTGAGAATGAACTATTAGATGCAATCACTCGCCAAACACGTCTTCAAGAAATAGATGGGAATAGTGATTTGGAACTCAGTGGAGAAATTACCGGATATAATCTTTCTCCACAAGCAGTGGGAGAAGATGCTTATGCATCGCAAACCAGGCTTACAATAACTGTTAGAGTAAAATATATTGATCACAGGAATGAAGCCAATAATATTGATCAGTCGTTCTCAGCATATCGTGATTTTTCAAGTTCGGAAATGCTGACAGATGTGCAAGATCAACTGTGTCAAGAGATTAGTGAAGAGCTTGTGGATCTGATTTTTAATGCGACGTTGGGAAATTGGTAATTATGAACGGCAGAATACAAAAAATAATTGTGGGAGAAGAGAAGATAACTCTTGAGGAGCATGCTGAGTTATCTCGTAAATATCCATATTTTATAGTTCCAACGATTTGTGCTTTACGCGACAAAGTTGAATTTAATGACTCGGAAAGGAAGGAGGTTATTAGTCGTTTGGCTCTTAATATAAGTGATCGTACAATTATGTCCTCATTGATAGATGACGACATGATGCAATTCGTGGATTTCTACCCTCAGAATAAAGAGAAAGAATTATCTACGAATGATGCGATAGATACATTCCTAAACAGATATGGCAAAACAGATTCTCGGGAAGTTGATGCTCTCACAAAAATGATATTCAATCCAATGCCGGATTATACCTCCGTATTGGCAAACGAAGAAAATTATTTGAATACACCGAAAACAGAAACACTCGGTGATGATCAAGATTTAAAGATTAATCAATTTATTGATAGATACAATAGTAGCATTGAGCAATCAATATCTCAAGAAACTCAAGTAGAGGAGCGACAACCGAAATCCGACAAATTGACCAATGACGTCGATATAGTTGTTCCTTCGCCAAAAGAGAGCGAAAATGTATCGTTGACTGAAAGTTTTGCTAAAGTTATGATAAAAAATCGTAATTATTCGAAGGCATTGGAAATTATTACCGATTTAAGTTTGAATAATCCAGAAAAAAGTATTTACTTTGCAGACCAAATACGATTTTTAAAAAAATTGATTATTAACGAAAATAAACAATAAGAAAAAATGTACATTTTATTATCAATCTTAATTGTCTTAGCATCATTGCTTCTTATCGGTGCTGTGTTAGTGCAAAAATCTAAAGGAGGAGGTCTTGCATCAAATTATGCCAGTGGTAACCAATATATGGGTTATCGTAAGACAACTGATTTCATTGAAAAAGCAACATGGAGTCTTGCAATTTTTATTTGTTTATGCAGCATTGGAGCTTCATTTGCAATTCCAAAAGCAATCAATAAATCAAGCATAGAGCAAACACAAGTTCCTGTAAATACAAATACAGAAGCTCCTGCTACTCCGGTTGCAACAGAAACTCCTGTTCAAGCAGCTACTCCGGCAGCACCTGCACAAGAGAAAAAATAAGACACTAAGTTATTAGAACAAAAAAGAGTGCTGAATTTCATCAACACTCTTTTTTGTTTTTATCTTATAGCGATATAATCACTTAGAGAGTTCCAGCATACGTTCAATTGGGCGAATGGCCTTTTGAGCAATTTCTTCATCAACAATAATCTCAGGTTGCTCATCACGCAATGCCAAATATACTTTTTCGAGAGTATTCATCTTCATATATTCGCAAATATTACATTGGCATTCTGCATCTTCTGCTGGGGCGGCAATGAATTGTTTCTGTGGGCATGCACGTTGCATTTCAAATAGGATTCCACTTTCTGTTACAACTATAAATTTGTCCGCTTCATTATTCTTTGCATAATCAAGTAGAGCCGCAGTCGAGCCAACACAATCAGCCACAAGTTGCAAAGCTCGTTTGCACTCAGGGTGAACGAGAATTTTAGCTCCGGGATTCTGTTTTTTTAAATCTATAATTTTCTCCAGTGAAAAACGGTCATGCACATGGCAAGCACCATTCCAAAGTAGCATATTTCTGCCTGATACGGCATTTATGTAGCCTCCTAAATTTTTGTCCGGACCGAAAATAATTTTTTCGTCTTGGGGCAATGATTCAATAATTTTGCGAGCATTTCCTGAAGTTACGACAATATCGGTATGTGCCTTAACTGCTGCAGATGTGTTGACATAGCTGATAACAGTATGGTCGGAATGGTCGGCTACGAATTTAGCAAATTCTTCCGGATTACAACTATTGGCAAGCGAACATCCGGCTTCAATGTCGGGAACAAGCACCTTTTTCTGTGGACATAAAATTTTTGCAGTTTCTCCCATAAAATGCACACCACACATTAAGATAATATCAGCATCTGTTTTTGCGGCATCGCGTGCAAGAGCTAAAGAATCGCCGATACGATCAGCTATCTCTTGAATTTCATCTCGTTGGTAATAATGTGCCATTATAACTGCATTTTTTTCTTTCTTCAATCGATTGATTTCAGACACTAAATGAGCATTTTTGTTTTCCACTTCCTGTTTTGCCATTTTTTATTTTATTTTATTATGACCACAAAGGTATAAAAAAAAACAATTAAAGTGAAAAAGCCGACAATTTTTTGGCGATAATTGCAGAAAAATATAGAATTCAATACCATTTTTGAAAAAAATCTATTCTGTATGACAAAAAAATTTGCACAACTCATCAAAACGTTGTATCTTTGCATCGCAAAATCCACAAAGCAGTAATGCAAGTGGCATCAGCGGATGCAGAAATGGTGGAATGGTAGACACGAAGGACTTAAAATCCTTTGGCCTTTATCGGCTGTGCGGGTTCAAGTCCCGCTTTCTGTACTCTCAACGTGATTTTAAAAAAATCACGTTTTTTTTATTCTAAAAAATATGTAATTAGAAATATTTTTCTAAATTTGCATTTTGAATTGATTGTAAAAGTGCGAATCGAAAAGACGTTTGAGTAAATTTAATAATTTGCAGATGATACGTTTAGTCTTATTGTGATACTGTATTATTATATTTGATATACACAAACCTGACGATTTGAAACTGTGTAAAGATGTAGCTAATGGAGTCTTAATTGTGAGGGATACATTCTTTTACATGGAATTGGATATGCTTATAGGGTAGGATAGTTGTCTTATCAGTAAAGTAATCAGACAATAATTTGCGATATAAATGAGGAGTAATCTACACACACTTCCTTTTCTGTTGGCAGTTTAATATATTAAACATAATTTTATGTGAGATACAACTCTTCAGAATATAGAATATGGAGTCTAATTAGTTGTTGGGAACTCCGGCGATTTAATTTTGTAAAGAAGATTAATTATTTTTTAAATTTATATTTATATGACAGTAAAACAAATATTTTTTTTGAGAGCCATTGCTACAATGGTGATTATGTTTATTCTCTGCTTCAATGTAAAAGCACATGATTTTGACCATGAGGGAGTCTATTATAGAATTACCTCAGCCAATACTGTTGAAGTTACATATAGAGGAGATTCATATAGTTCATATTCTGATGAATATCATCAAGATGTGATAATTCCTGAAACAGTAATTTATAATGACACTGAATACGTGGTTACATCAATAGGTGATCATACATTCTATGGTTGTGTAAGTGTAAGTAGTATTAAAATTCCTTCCACTATAGTTTCAATCGGTGAAGAAGCATTCTATGCTTGTTCCTATTTGAGTAAAGTGTATATCAGCGATATTGCGTCATATTGCAATATTCTATTCCATCCTGCGTATGGGAATCCGGTGTATTATGCTGAAAATTTATATCTTAATGGAGAGTTGATTGAGGATTTGGTAATTCCCGAGGGTGTTAAAAGAATTTCAAGTGGAGCTTTTCAAAGGCTACAACATATAAAATCAGTATCTATTCCAAATTCAGTTGTATTTATAGGAGATAACGCATTTGTGGATTGTGGAGGTTTGACAAGCGTATATATCAGCGACATTGCGTCATACTGCAATATCAAATACAATGTGCCTTCTGCAAATCCGGTGTATTATGCTGAAAATTTATATCTTAATGGGGAGTTGATTGATGATTTGGTAATTCCTGAAGGGATTGAAAAAATTAACGACTACCTATTCTATGGATTAGATGAAATAAAATCTGTAACTATCCCGGAATCAGTAACTGAAATTGGACATTATGCATTCTATGAATGCAACAGTATATCAGAAATTACATGTTTGGGAACAACGCCTCCTGTCGTTTCAGAAAATACGTTCTCCGATTTTTCTGCATATGTATATGTGCCTTATGAAAGTATTTATGATTATGCTAAAGATGCAACTTGGTCTAAATTTACAATTAATGATTTAGAAAAACCTCAGGGAGCTCTTTTACAAATAAATGCAGCGAATAGCAATGGAACTATTAAAATGTATATTCCGGATAATGCATCTTATTCATATATGTTTGAACCGGAAAATAATTATAGGCTGCATAGTGTAACTTTTAATGGAGAAGATGTAACAGAAGAAATTAATGAACGTGGAATATATACTTCTCCTATTATTGTTGAAGATGCTACTCTTAATGTGACTTTTGAAATACTTACCGGGCTGGAAGAAGTTGTTGCAGCAGATAGAGTGCGAGTAACGGCTGTCAATGGATACATTATAATCAATGGAACTGTAGTAGGCGAGCAAGTGCATTTATATACATCAAACGGTGTATTGCTGAACTCTGCTGTTTCGAATGGAGACGAAATAAAATTTGAAGCAAAAGCCGGTGAAATATATATTATTAAGACACTTAATCGAATAGTTAAAGTATTGATGTAAAGAGGAAATGACTGCTTGATGTTTTGTATGATTAATAATAGATAAGAGAGAGGGTGTCCCAAATAAATTGTTGAGACACCCTCTCTTTTAGTCGTATGATAAAAGTTATTAATAACTTATTTTAATTCCTGCGAAGTAACTACGAGGAGTTGATGGTCCATACATGTATCCGGCATCGCGATCCGGACCAATATCGAAGTCATCTTGATATGCATTGAAGATATTTTGTATGCCGGCATTTACTTGTAGGGTAACTGATTGATATAGTTTGAAATCGTATGTTACCTTAAATCCTAAATCGAAAAAGTCGGAAGTTTTTACAACAGATGGAGTTTCCCAATATCCGGGTACCACTTCATGAGGCACTAACATCGAACCGGTATAAGTGCCTGAGAGGACAAGAGATAATGGGTTGGCAGGTTTGTATGTTGCTACAAAATATCCGTATGTGTCAGGCGTACGTAACATTCTTTCTACAGCCGGTGCGTCAGGATTCCAAATTTGAGGTTCGTCGTATCGACTCTTTTGAAAAGAGAAACCGAGTTGAACCTGTGCTTTGTCGAAATATGCCATTTTTGCTTCTAAAGTAATACCCATAACTTTTGCTCCTGAAGCATTGTATCGAATTCTTTTAAGAATACCATCTTCAATTTCTCCATCAGTGAGAGCAAATACATCAGATAGTTTGTTGAAGAATCCTTCAACAAGAAGATTAGTCTGGAAGTCGCCGAATCGATGATACATATCTGCTGATAAGTTAATGCTATGCGAACGTTCTTCTTTGAGATCTTCAGCCAATTCGATAATAGCGACATTTCCCCCTACATTCTCGATATGAAGGTCTTCGTCGAATGCTTGTGGAGCTCGGAAGCCAGAGGAGTAGCTGAGGCGTAGATTTATGTCTTTAATAGGATTATATCTCACATTAGCACGTGGACTGAATATCACATGGTCTATAAGATTATGTTTGTCGAGTCGAGCACCAATAAGGAATCCCCATTGGGCATTTTTCCACTCATTCTGTGCAAATAAACTGGCTATGTTTGTCTGTTGGTTTAAGTATCGATTGTAACCACTCATTTTATCTTTGAGGTCATCTTGTGTGTATTCGATTCCGGCAGTTAAATCTGCTGGCAGAAACAGGCATTTGTTGAATCGATAAAGATATTGTGATCCAATAACCCATGTGAAGTCTTTTGTTTGTCCGTATGCATCAATAGGATCAAGTTCGCCCGGGCCATAATAACTGTCGCGGTCTATATGTTGTGCTGAAAAATAGGCACTTACATTGTGCTTTTCGTTTGGAGAATAATAGTCGAATTTTAGTCCCCCTCCATTGATTGAATGTTCAGTTTGCTCGGCTACACTTGCTTCGTGTGGAGGTAAGTCGATGTTGTCGCCACCACGACGAAACTCCTCGATATGGTGATATTCGAAAGATAGTTTTGTGTAGTCGCTCGTTTTAAGAAATGAACGAAAACCGATTGTTTGTCCATTGATTTTGTTTAGTTCTGTGAATCCGTCTCCGTTATAGTCATAACCTGAACGATGACGGTTTTGTCCGAATATGAAAATACCGGCTTTATGATCATCTGTAACCAGAGATGCATTAAGAGAGGTGTTGTTGTCAAATTTACTTAATCCTCCAATGCCGGTAATCGTGTGCGAAAGCATTGCTGAATTTCGTGTTGGCTCTTTAGTGATAATATTGATTGTGCCGGCAATTGCTGATGAACCGAAAAGAGCAGAGCCCCCACCACGCATCACTTCAACTTGCTTAATCATACTTGCTGGGATCTGCTCAATGCCATACACTCCGGATAATGCACTGAAGATTGGGCGTGAATCGATAAGTATTTGTGTATATGGACCTTCCAATCCATTTATGCGTACTTGTTGGAAACCACAGTTTTGGCAACTGGATTCAACTCTCACTCCCGGAACATAGTTAAGACCTTGGGCAAGTGTAGTTGAAGTTGTTATCTCATACAGACGAGTATCGGCAATGTTGACCAATGTAGGTGCTTCTCTTCGTAACGTCTCATTTCTGTTTGCTGAAACAACTATACCTTCAAGTGAAATATCGTCTTTCTTAAGATCAAAATTTTCCTCAAGCGTTACCCCTTTTTTGAGAATAATTTTTCGTTGTTCGGTCATATAGCCGATTGAACTGATTTCAAGTATGTATTCCCCTTCAGGAAGATTTTTTAGAAAATAGTGCCCGGTGATGTCAGTAGTGGTACCAATCGTAGTGCCTTTGATTGAGATGGTGATAAATTCCAAATGCTCTTTTGTATCGTAATCTAAGATGTGCCCTATAATATTAGCATCGGTTTCTCTTAAATCAGGATAGTGGTGATGACAATTTTCATCGTGGTGGTGATAAGGCTCCTCATGGTGATGATCTGCTTTGGCAAATGTCGCCAATGTAAGGCATAAGATTGATAATAATGTAGTTATTTTTTTCATTTTAGTTTTATATCTGAATTAGTAATGTGAAATAACAATGTGATATATATGGTTTACACACATATATAATGGCATCTTTATCAAGATGTCGCGAAAATAGGATAATCCCTATATTAACTTATGAAAAAAATAAAGGAGGAGCCCTTAATCCGGCTATCCCATTGCAAGGGGATAGTATATGGGATGGAACGTAGATAAAAGAATCTCTTGCTACGTTGATATGACAAATATCGGGGATAGAGATATTATCGGTTAAATCAACAATAAAATTAGTTATTGTACTTATTGTTATTATTGTTGAATTTGCGTGTTGATGTCCGTCATCGGAAGAAAATGGGTGTGAGTGAACGATTGTAGCTCCATTTACTTCATGAACGTGTCCACACATTGTAATACTAATCCAATACCCTCCAAAAATGGCAAGTAAAATGATGTTTATACAATGTTGGAATCGTTGTTTCATTTGGAAATCATATTTTTGAGTTGCAAAATTACTTATATTAATTTATTTAGGCAATACCATGATATGGGTATTTTAATAATTTGGAGTATTAGACAACCTTTATGTTATCTTGGAACAATATGGTATTCACAATGTTAACTAAATATCATTATTCGTTTGGGAATATAAGCGTTGTTTGGAATCGTTATAAATTATTGTTTTTTGTTGCTAAAAAGGTTGCTTAGGTCAAGAATTCGCTTTATATTTGCACTAAATAATTTAATAACTAATAACTAAAATTTTAATTATGGCTTACGTAATTGGTGATAACTGCGTTGCTTGTGGTACTTGTCAACCAGTGTGCCCAGTAGAGGCAATTTCAGAAGGTGATATCTATAAAATTGATCCAGATACATGCATTAGTTGTGGTAGCTGTGCTGAAGTTTGTCCAAGTGATGCAATTTCAGAAGGTTAATTTTAAAGGTAAAAGATTAAAAAGCGAAACATTTTTAGTGTTTCGCTTTTTTTATGGTATTGTTGGTAGTTTGTTTTGGAATTAGGCAATGTTTAAATGGGGGATAATCAGACCCCAATAAAAGAAAAACAGTTAATTAAAACTGTTGATTGTTTGGGCCAACTTTTCAGCACTCTGGAAGTCAATTGTTGCTATTGGTAAACTTAGAATTTCATTTGATATAGATTCTGTAATAGGGTATTCTCCTGTTAAAATCCCATTATAGCATGGTTGCTTATGTGGTGGAGTAGCATAGTGAATATCTGTTTCTATTTCTTTGCTTGTTAAAAACTGTTTCAGAAGATCTCTGCGTTTGCATCTCACTACATATTGATGCCACACTTGTGTCATATTGTCGAATATTCGGGGGACGGTTACTTGTGGATTTGTTATAATGTCATTGTATATTTGAGCTATTGCCTGTCGATGTCTTGTTTCTGAATCTATATGTTTTAACTTGACTCTTATGAAGGCTGCTTGCAATTCGTCCATACGGCAATTATATCCTTGATATATGTTGTGGTAGCGTCTGTCGCTGCCATAGTTAGATAATGCACGTATTATTGAGATTATTCCTTCGTCTGAAGATGTAACAGCTCCAGCATCGCCTAATGCTCCTATGTTTTTTGTCGGATAAAAACTAAATGCTGCTGAATGTCCGATAGCTCCGGTTTTAGATGATTTGTTGTCAACTCCTGTTATGTTTGATTTTGCCCCTATTGCTTGTGCATTGTCTTCTATAACTATCAGATTGTGTCTGTTTGCAATCTCTTTAATTTGTTCGTCCCAACATGGTGTCCCATATAAATGAACAATTAATATCGCTTTGGTCTTCGATGTTATTTTCTTTTCAATTTTTTTAGAGTCAAGATTATATGTCTCAATAGACGGCTCTACTAAAACAGGGATTAACCCATTGTCTGAAATGGCAAGAATTGAAGCAATATATGTGTTAGCCTGAACAATCACTTCATCTCCAGGCTTTAATTGTCCGGAAATTATATATGCTTTGAATATCATGCGTAGTGCATCTAATCCGTTGCTAACTGTTACGCAATGACTTGCTCCACAATTGTCGCAAATCTCTTGTTCGAGAGATTTGTTTTCTACTCCATTGAGATACCAACCTGATTCGATTACTCTGTTTGCCGCTTCTTTTAACTCTGAAGCATACTGACCATTGAGAGTGCTTAACTGTAAGAATGGTATTTTCATTCTGATTTGAGTGTTTTTACATATTCGAGATATTCGTCGTAATCTCTTATGTAGTCTTCCTCTTCATACTGATGTGAAGCAAATGCTACGGCTACTGTCCCTGTTGTGAAGTTATGCATTGTGTCCCATACTCCCGGGGGAATTAATACTCCTTTGTTAGACTTGTTTAAAGGTATTATAATTTCTTTCTCTCCGTCAGTTAATCTGAGATCGAGAGAACCGGAAACAGCAACTAATATGCACTGACATTCCTTATGAGCATGACCTCCTCGGGTTTCTCCTCCCGGAACATCATACAGATAAAATACTCTTTTTATTGTAAAAGGAATGTGCCTTCCCCCTTCGACAAATGAAAGATTGCCTCGGGGATCACATATCTTGGGAAACTCTATGATTTTCACATAATCAAGTGGAGACATAATGAATTGTTTAGTTGCCAGGGGCATAAGCCCCTGGCTTTGTTATCTATTTTTTTGTTTTTGTCTTTTCTAATTGCTTTTCAAGAGCATCAAGGCATAAGTCGACAGCTTCCTCAAAGGTGTCGGCCGTTTTTGATGCAAATAAATCATCTGTTGGAGGCACTGCTAATTTAATTGCCACTTCCTTATTCATCGCTGTTTCCGGTTTAACTACTTTGAGGGTAACCTCTGCTTCTGTTATTGTCTCGTATCGACGTGTGATTTTTTCTAATTTTTTGTTGATGAATGCAACAAGTTTCTCACTGATGTCAAAATGAATCGCTTTAATTTTTGCTTCCATAATTAAACCTCCTTTTTTAATGCTCGTGGGTGAGCGCGTTTATAATTATTTTTCAACTCATTAAATGAGATGTGTGTATAGATTTGTGTCGTTGATAATGAACTATGTCCTAAAAATTCTTTTACAGTATTTATGTTTGCTCCATTGTTGAGCATTGATGTGGCAAATGTGTGCCGCAAAACGTGAGGGCTTTTTTTATGACATGTAGTTTCTGATAATGAAGTTTGCACTATGTTATAAAGTACGCCACGAGTTAATGCTCTTTCTTTGTGAACAAATAAGTTGTCGATTTTGTTGTTTGGGAATTTATTATTTTTTAATTCTCGATATCGGGCTATTTCTTCGATTATTTCTTCTGATATTGGAATTATTCGTTGTTTGTTGCGTTTCCCAGTGATAATAATCTCTTTTTTATAGAAATTTATATCTGTTTCTTTGATTGATAGCAACTCGGCTTGACGTATGCCCGTAGAATATAACAGTTTTATAATGAGAAGATTCCTTGCAGAAATAAAATCATCGACATCTTTCGATAAGTCGTTTATTGTTGATTCAATTTCGCTTTCTTTTATAAATTCAGGCAATGAATTTTCCGCTTTCGCAAGAATGATATTGCGTGTAGGGTTAGACGAGATTATATTGTTTTTTAGAAGATAATTGAAAAATGCGCGTAATGATTGTGCTTTGCGTCGGATTGTACGTGGCTTATCTCCTTGCGAAGCTCGATGCCCTAACCAACGACGTATGTCAAGTTGGTTGATCTCTTTGAAATCCGGCTCTTTAGCTCTAATTTTAGTTATGTATTCGGTAAATTGTTTTAAATCAGTGGTATACGACAAAACAGTATAAGTTGAATAATTCAACTCATACTGTATATATTTCAAGAATTTATCTTTCATTTGTTCTTCGTATTTTACTGATTATCCTCGAGTGGATATTTACAATACGAAGATAGGTAATTTTCTTGAATTTACCAAATAAAATTGTAGAAAATTATTCTTCTACTTGGCGAAGTTTCTGTACGTAAACCGCTTTAATCATCTTTTTGCGATTTGTTACAGATGGTTTTTCAAATGCTTGACGGCTACGTAATTCTTTTACAATGCCTGTTTTTTCAAATTTACGTTTAAATTTTTTTAACGCTCTTTCGATGTTCTCGCCTTCTTTTACTTGTACAATAATCATGTTTTATCGTTGTTTTTAATTTATATACCTTTTTGCTTACTTGTTAAAGTGCTTTTTGATTTAGCGGTGCAAAATTAGGCAATGTTATTCTAATAGCAAAATTTTTAACGAATTAATTTTCTTTTTTTGTTAAATTTTGTTCCTTAATCACTTTTTCTCCGGTTCTTCATACCATTTTGAATACATCAAATAGTTTCTTGCTATTTTAATATTCATCTCTTTGGCTTTTTCCGGTTCTACCATTTTGACAAATTTTGCCGGTGCTCCTGCCCACATCTCATTCGGCCCTATTTTAGTTTTGCTTAATACGACTGAACCCGCTGCCACCAATGCTCCTTCGCCAACTTCTGCATCGTCCATAACGATTGCTCCCATTCCGATGAGTGCAAAGTTGCGTATTTTTGCTCCATGAATAACTACATTGTGTCCGATTGATACATCGTCGCCTATCTCTATTGTAGATTTTTGGTATAGGGTGTGTAAGACAGAACCGTCTTGAATATTTACACGATTGCCTATCTTGATTGAATTGACGTCTCCTCGCAATATTGTGCCAAACCAAATGCTACATTCGTCGCCAATGACTACATCTCCAATGATTGTCGCGTTATCGGCAAGGAAGCAATCCTTGCCGATTATAGGGTCAAATCCTCTTACAGGTTTAATTAGTGCCATTTGTGTTATCGTGTTAAAGGTTGAGTGTTTCTAATTAGCCATTCTTTTTCTTCTTCATTAAGATATGGACTGAGACGTTGACGAACCATTTCGTGATAGTCATTGATCCACTTAAGTTCTTTATCTGTCATTATCTCTGTCTCAAATAATCTTAAATCAAACGGGAAGAGTGTAACAGTTTCAAACTTAAAGAATCTTCCGAATTCTGTTTCCATTGCGGGAACTGTAACAATTAGATTTTCGCAACGTATGCCATATCTGCCTTCATAGTAAATGCCGGGTTCGTTGCTCGTAATCATTCCTACTTCAAGAGGAGTAGGGTTAATGTTTAATCTGATATTTTGTGGGCCTTCATGACAGTTGATAAAGAATCCTACTCCATGCCCTGTGCCATGGAAATATGCTTTCCCTTCTTCCCAAAGATATTGACGAGCCATAGCATCAAGTTGATGTCCGGTTGTGCCTTCTGGGAATATGGCAGTCGCTATTGCAATGTGTCCTTTCATTACAAGGGTAAAATCGTGCTTTTCTTCTTTTGTAGGCTCTCCAAGAATGACGGTACGAGTGATATCAGTTGTTCCATAGATATATTGACCTCCGGAATCTACAAGCAGAAGACCTCTTTCGTTTACTTTTATATCGCTCTCTTCTGTTGGCTCGTAGTGAATGATTGCTCCATGTTCTTTGAATCCGAGAATTGCCGCAAAGCTTTCATCTACACATGTGTCATCAGCCATGCGAAAATCGTGGAGCATTTTGCTGAGTTTCAACTCAGTAAGTTCTCCTTTTGGATATTCTTTTTCGAGTGAAAGGAAGAATTTTGTTAATGCAACACCATCTTTCTCCATTGCAGTGTTTATGCTGCGTAGCATGGAGTCGTTTTTGATACTTTTGAGTTTCGCTACTTTTGAACCTCCAAAAACAGCTGTGCATGAAATGTTGTCAAACATGCTTCGTGAAGTTTTGTCAGGATCTATGAGAAGACGTGTCTCTGCAGAAAGTGTTGAGATAAAATTATAAACACTCTCATACGGCATGACTTCAAAATTGTATTTTTGAAGATGCTCCTCAACTGCCGGTGTCAATTTTTCGCTATCAACGAATAGAATGCGACGATTTTTATCTAAATAAAGATATGATACAAACATAGGGCTGAAGAAAATGTCGTTTGCTGTGCGAAGATTTGTAGCCCATGCAATATCATCTAATGCAGATAGTATAATCGCTTCGCCTCCCTCTTCATTCACTTTTTCTAAAATTCTTCTTGTTTTGCTATCAACTGTTTCGCCTACGATCTGCTCGTCGTGAACAAATATTTTGTTGAGTGGTCTGCTTGGTCTGTCGGGATATATTTTGTCGAACGGACAAAAGTCGGTTATGAGTTTAATGCCCTTCTTTGCAACAGCTTCTTCGATTTGTTTTGCTACTGAGATTGAAAATGTCGTTCCATCGATTCCTAATGTGCTGTTAATCGACATATTTTCGACTACCCAGTCTATTAAATTGACTGCTTCCGGTCCGTCTTCTTTCATCATCTCAAAACCGGTGCCTTGTAATTGCTCTTCCGCTTGAATGAAATAGCGTGAATCCGTCCAGCATAGAGCTTCGTTTTGTGTAACTACTGCAGTCCCGTTAGTGCCGTTTACAGCCCAAAAACCTGTGATCCATTCTCTCGTTCTCCAATGCATCGGAGCGTTTTCGCTTTGATGTGGGTCTGTGCCAGAAATGATTATAGCATCAATGCCCTGCTCTTTCATCACTTGCCTTAAAAGGCGAAGATATTCTTTGTTCTTCTTTTCCATACTTATAATTTGATAAATTTTTCGTAAAGTTAATCAAAAAAATTTATATTGCAATTTTTAAGCATCAATTTGATGCAGAATATTAAGTCGCTGTATAAATCGGTTTTATATGAATCTTATTTTTGATGTGATATGACGTTTCTTCATAAGGCGAAAATGGTGCTTTTGTGGGTTAGTCGTAAAGTGAGTTTAGAAATATTTGATAAGGAAAAGTTTGTAAGGTGGATAATACATATTGGTTGTAACAAATTTGTTATTCAATATAAAAGGATTAATTTTGCAGAATAATTTTAAATATCAATAAAAAAGATTATGAGAAAGATAGTTTTATACGATATACCTGATGTGCATGCTAACCTATTGCCCTTATCGTTTACTCGTCCAATAGCAGATTTTAGAGTTGGTATTACAACTATTAGAGAAAAATGGGAACGCATGATGCCCGGAGAGTATTGCTATGCTACGGTCGACTTTTTGCGTGCAAAATTTCAATCGGACCTCTCGGGTATGAATCTATATATAATGTCGAATGTTTTTCCGTCTTGTGAATTAGTCTCTGCAATAGAGACTCTCAAAGAAGGAGAGGCACTTTGCAAAGATGGGAATTTAATAGCTTTTTATGGTACTATTGAGTCGTTGAATTCGAAAATGTATGTTGAACGTTGCTATGAAGGAGAAGTCGTTGCAATCAACTATTTGTTCGATGTGTTCTTGCTTAATGGAAGAATGATAAAGCAAGATTTTGAAGAATTGACGAAAGGAAGAAAAAGTGCAAAATTGTCTTCGACAAATATCTTAATAGGAAATGCTTATGATGAACAAGGAAATCCGATGCTCTTTATTGAGGAGTCGGCATCAGTGGAAGGTGCAATATTAAATGTAAGCAATGGACCTATATATATAGGAGCAAATTCTGAGGTGATGGAAGGTAGTTGTGTGAGAGGACCAATGTCGCTGGGAGAACACTCGCATGTGAATATGGGTTCCAAAATTTATGGAGATACAACGATTGGCCCCTGGTGTAAAGTAGGAGGCGAATTGAACAATGCTGTATTCTTCGGATATAGCAATAAGGCTCACGATGGTTTTGTTGGTAATGCAGTAATTGGAGAATGGTGTAATATTGGAGCCGGGACTAATGCTTCAAATCTGAAAAATGATTATAGTAAAATCAGAATATGGAATTATCCACAACATACATTTATGCGAACGGATCTGCAGTTTTGTGGCTTAATTATGGGCGACCACTCAAAGGCTGGAATAAATTGCATGTTTAATACGGCAACAGTGTTGGGAGTGGGAGTAAATATTCATGGTGCGGGATTCCCTCGAACATTTATACCTTCGTTCACGGAAGGTTCAGCAGTAGGAGGTTTTACAGATGTGCAGCTTAAAAAGTTTTTTGAAATTGCAGGAAGAGCAATGGCTCGAAGAGGTAAGGTGCTGACAGAAACAGATTACGAAATATTTGAAACGATCTATGAGATTGCTTCAAAATATAAATATTAAATAATAGAGAAATATGCCTGCTAAAGAGATTGTGTGCTGACACAATCTCTTTTTACTTATTTATATTATATGACGAGGGGAAGTGTTTCAGACAAGAGTAATCCTTTTAGATCTTTATTTGATAATTTGATGTCAGAAACGGGGATTCTCCAATCAATATTAAGATTCGTGTCGTTATATAATAAAGTGGCCTCAGCTTCAGGGTGGTAGAAATTGTCGACCTTATATTGGAAAGTAGCATATTCACTTAAAACGACGAAACCATGGGCAAACCCACGTGGTACCCATAATTGACGATTATTTTCATCTGATAATTCCACAGATAAATGCTTGCCAAAGGTCGGAGAGTCTTTTCTTAAATCTACAATCACGTCCAAGACACATCCACGAGACACTCTTACAAGTTTGGCTTGACTCCATTCGTTGCGTTGATAATGCAACCCTCGAAGCACTCCATATGAAGAATGACTTTCATTGTCTTGAACGAATTTAATACCGGGAATGTGCTGATCAAATTCTTCTTGTTTCCATGTTTCCATAAAATAACCTCTATGGTCACCGAATTTTTTAGGGGTAATTATCCAAACCCCATCAATATCTGCTTTCTCAAAATCCATATTTGTGTCTTTAAGAATGTGAAACAAAGTTAAGAAAAAAATCTGAGTCTATATAAATTAATGTGAAAAGATTAAATTTTTTGTGGTGTTGCTTGCGTAATTCGCTAATAATTAGTAACTTTGCAACGCTTTAAGAAGTAGCTTAAAGCAAACTGTGTGTTAAATATCTGAGTGTCAGATGTTTAATGATAGCAAAAGTGTAAATTAACAATTAATTAAAATAATAAATTAAAAAGCAAAATGCCTACAATTCAACAATTAGTAAGAAAAGGACGTGTTGCGTTGAGCGAAAAAAGTAAATCGCCAGCATTGGATTCATGTCCACAACGTCGTGGCGTTTGTGTGAGAGTGTATACGACAACTCCTAAAAAGCCTAATTCGGCAATGCGTAAAGTGGCTCGTGTGCGTCTTACAAACGGTAAAGAGGTCAACTCTTATATTCCAGGAGAAGGACACAACTTGCAAGAACACTCAATCGTAATGGTTCGTGGTGGTCGTGTAAAAGACCTTCCTGGTGTACGTTATCACGTCGTTCGTGGAACATTGGACACAGCGGGTGTAAATGGCCGTACACAACGTCGCTCTAAATATGGAGCAAAACGTCCAAAAGCAGCTAAAAAATAATTTAAAGACTGCTAATTCATTAAACCAATTATTTAACTAGTTTTTGATTTATTGGATGGCTCTCGGTTGAGTAAATGGCGTTAGAGAACGCTGTTGAAGATGTAAAAAGCAGCCAAAAACAAAAACACAATTTTTAAAAAATGAGAAAAGCAAAACCAAAGAAAAGAGTGATCCTTCCGGATCCTGTTTTTAATGATGTGCGAGTTACAAAATTCGTTAATCATCTAATGTATGACGGTAAAAAGAATACTGCTTATACAATTTTCTATTCTGCTCTTGAGACTGTGAAGTCAAAATTGCCTAATGAAGAAAAAAGTGCATTGGAAATTTGGAAAAAAGCACTTGAAAACATTACTCCTCAAGTAGAGGTTAAATCTCGTCGTATCGGTGGTGCTACTTTCCAAGTGCCAACTGAAATTCGTCCTGATCGCAAGGAATCAATATCAATGAAAAATCTTATAATCTTCGCTCGCAAACGTGGCGGTAAGACAATGGCTGATAAATTGGCTGCTGAGATTGTTGATGCTTTCAATGATCAAGGTGGTGCGTTTAAACGTAAAGAGGATATGCACCGTATGGCTGAAGCTAACCGTGCATTTGCTCATTTCAGATTCTAATTATTGATAATTGACAAAAATGGCAACAAAACAAGACGAACAATTAAAATATACCAGAAACATTGGTATTATGGCTCACATTGATGCCGGTAAAACAACGACATCTGAACGTATCCTTTTTTATACCGGATTGACACATAAGATTGGTGAAGTTCATGATGGTGCTGCTACAATGGACTGGATGGAGCAAGAACAAGAGCGTGGTATTACTATCACATCTGCTGCTACCACAGCTTTCTGGAAATATAACAATGATAACTATAAAATCAACTTGATTGACACTCCGGGACACGTTGACTTTACTGTAGAGGTAGAGCGTTCATTGCGTATCCTTGATGGTGCTGTTGCTGCTTTCTGTGCTGTTGGTGGTGTTGAACCTCAATCTGAAACAGTATGGCGTCAAGCTGATAAATATAATGTGCCTCGTATCGGTTACGTTAATAAAATGGACCGTTCTGGTGCTAACTTCTTTGAAGTGGTTCGCCAAG
The DNA here is from genome assembly GCA_937911575.1 of uncultured Porphyromonadaceae bacterium. Lineage (GTDB taxonomy): Bacteria > Bacteroidota > Bacteroidia > Bacteroidales > Muribaculaceae > Lepagella. The sequence goes on from CALDPR010000032.1 coordinate 131,045, forward strand.
TTCGTGAAGTGCTTGGAGCAAATCCTCTTCCAATTCAAATACCTATCGGTGCAGAAGAAACTTTCAAAGGGGTCGTTGACCTTGTAACTATGCAAGCTTATTTCTGGCACGATGAAACAATGGGAGCTGAATATTCTGTTGAAGAAATTCCGGCTAACTTGCTTCAAGAGGCAGAAGAATGGCGAGATAAAATGCTTGAAACTCTTGCTGAGTATGATGATGTCCTCATGGAAAAATATTTCGATGACCCATCAACAATAACAGTTGACGAAATCAAAGCATCAATTCGCAAAGCAACTTTGGCAATGAATGTTAATCCGATGATATGTGGTTCTTCATTCAAAAACAAAGGTGTGCAAACATTGTTAAATTCTGTATGTGCATATTTGCCATCTCCGGTTGATGCAGGTGCAATTGAAGGTCATTCAGTAGATGATTCTGAGAAAATAGAATCTCGTGAACCTAAATTCGAAGCTCCAATGAGTGCATTGGCATTTAAAATTGCAACAGACCCTTATGTAGGACGTTTGTGCTTCTTCCGTGTTTACTCTGGTCAAATAGATGCTGGAAGTTACGTTTTGAATACACGTTCAGGTAAAAAAGAACGTATATCACGTCTTTTCCAAATGCACTCAAATAAACAAAATCCTAAAGAATTCATCGGTTGTGGTGATATCGGTGCCGGAGTTGGATTTAAAGATATTCGCACAGGAGATACTCTTTGTGATGAAAATGCTCCAATAGTTCTTGAAGCAATGGAATTCCCTGATCCGGTGATTGGTATTGCAGTTGAGCCAAAAACTCAAAAAGACCTTGATAAACTTGGTGTCGGACTTCAAAAACTTGCTGAGGAAGATCCTACATTCCGCGTAGAAACAAATGAAGAGACAGGACAAACTGTAATTAGTGGTATGGGTGAGCTTCACCTTGATATCATTATCGATCGTCTTCGTCGTGAGTTTAAAGTAGAATGTAATCAAGGACGTCCTCAAGTTACATATAAAGAAGCTATTACATCAGCAGTTGAGCTTCGTGAAACATTCAAAAAGCAAACCGGTGGACGTGGTAAATTTGCTGATATCATCGTTCGTGTAGAACCGGTAGACGAAGGTTTCGAAGGAAGTTTGCAATTTGTTGATGAAGTAAAGGGAGGTAACGTTCCAAAAGAATATATACCATCAGTTCAAAAAGGATTCCAAACAGCAATGAAGAATGGTGTCCTTGCAGGATATCCGGTAGAACAATTGAAAGTAACACTTATAGATGGTAGTTATCACCCTGTTGACTCAGACCAATTGTCATTCGAATTATGTGCAATTCAAGCATTCAAAAAAGCTTGTGAAAAAGCAGGTCCGGTATTAATGGAGCCAATAATGAAAATAGAGGTTGTAACACCGGAAGAATCAATGGGTGATGTTATTGGAGACTTGAATAAACGTAGAGGTCAAGTTGAAGGAATGGAAACAAGCCGTAGTGGTGCTCGCATAGTAAAAGCTAAATCTCCACTTGCAGAAATGTTTGGTTACGTAACTGCATTGCGTACAATTACATCAGGTCGTGCAACATCTACAATGACTTTCTCTCACTATGCAGAAGTAAGCACTTCAATTGCTAAAACTGTGCTTACAGAAGTTCAAGGAAGAGTTGATTTATTGAAATAATTTATCTAAAAAAATATGAGCCAAAAAATCAGAATTAAATTAAAATCTTACGATCACAACTTAGTTGATAAATCAGCTGAGAAGATTGTAAAGACAGTTAAGGCTACAGGTGCAGTAGTAAGTGGTCCAATTCCACTTCCTACTCACAAACGTATCTTTACTGTTAACCGTTCGACTTTCGTAAACAAAAAGTCTCGCGAACAATTTCAATTATCTTCATTCCAACGCCTAATCGACATTTACAGTTCAACTTCAAAGACAGTAGATGCTTTGATGAAATTGGAATTGCCAAGTGGTGTTGATGTATCAATTAAAGTGTGATAAAATTTAAAAATTAGTAGAAATGCCAGGATTATTAGGAAAGAAAATCGGAATGACATCCGTGTTCAGTGCCGACGGTAAAAATGTACCGTGCACTGTTATCGAAGTAGGTCCTTGTGTAGTTACTCAAATCAAGACATTAGAAAAAGATGGCTATGAAGCAGTTCAGTTGGGTTTCCAAGACAAAAAAGAGAAACATACAACTAAACCTGAAGCCGGACATTTCAAAAAAGCAGGAGTAGCTCCAAAGAGACACTTGGCCGAGTTCAAATCATTTGACAATGCACTAGAATTGGGTGCGACAGTTACAGTAGACATTTTCGAAGAAGGTGGATTCGTAGACGTTGTCGGCACTTCAAAAGGTAAAGGTTTCCAAGGTGTTGTAAAACGCCACGGATTCGGTGGTGTTGGTCAAAAAACTCATGGTCAACATAATCGTTTGCGTGCTCCGGGTGCTATCGGTGCATGTTCATACCCGGCAAAAGTATTCAAAGGAATGCGTATGGCTGGTCAAACAGGAAACCAACGTGTTACAGTTCAAAACCTTCAAGTAATTAAGGTTATGCCTGAACACAATTTGTTAATGATTAAGGGTTCTATCCCAGGAAGTAAAGGTTCAATCGTTATAGTTGAGAAATAATGGAAATAGCAGTATATAATATTAAAGGAGAAGACACAGGGCGTAAAATCACTCTGAACGACGAGGTTTTTGCTATTAAGCCAGGAAACGATGCTAATCCAGAGCATACAGTTTATCTCGACGTTAAACAATATCTTGCAAACCAAAGACAAGGTACACACAAAAGTAAAGAACGCAGCGAAATTGCAGGTTCAACACGCAAGTTAGGTCGTCAAAAAGGTGGCGGTGGTGCTCGTCGTGGTGATATTAACTCTCCGGTTCTTATTGGTGGTGGCCGCGTATTTGGTCCTCAACCACGTGACTATAGATTTAAAATCAATAAAAAAGTGAAAGCTTTGGCTCGTAAACTTGCTCTCACTACTAAAGCACAAAATAACGAGATAATTGTTGTTGAAAACTTTACTTTCGACGCTCCAAAGACTAAAAATTACCTCGAAATAGCAAAAAATCTTAAAATTGAGGATAAAAAAGTGCTTTTGGTTTTGCCAGAAGAAAATAAAAACGTATATTTGTCTGTTCGAAATCTTCCAAAGGTAAATGCAATGGTTGCAAGAGAACTAAACACATATGTTGTTTTGAACAATAAGGCACTTTTATTGATGGAAGATAGCGTGAATCAAATTAATCAATTTTAATTCAAAGGAGATATAGAAAAATGGACATAAAAATCAAACCAATCGTAACAGAAAAAGCTACAGCTTTGACTGAAAAACGCAATTGTTACACATTTGCAGTGTCTCCTGACGCAAATAAATTTCAAATCAAACATTTGATTGAACAAATGTATGATGTAAAAGTGGTTAAGGTGAACACAGCTAACTTTGCAGGTAAAAGAAAACAACGCTATACGAAAGCAGGTCTTATTAAAGGACACACAGCTGCTTTCAAGAAAGCTTTAGTTTCTTTAGCTGAAGGACAGACTATTGATTATTATAGCAATCTTTAATTAAAATAATGGCAGTAAAAAAATTTAAGCCCACAACACCGGGGCAAAGACACAAAATTATTGGTGTATTTAAAGGAACAATCACTGCTACTACACCAGAAAAATCTCTTACAGTAGGAAAACTTTCTACTGGAGGTCGTAATTCAGAAGGCCATTTGACTACTCGCTATCGTGGTGGTGGTCATAAGCGTAAATTCCGTATCATCGACTTCAAGAGAAATAAAGACGGTGTGCCGGCAGTTGTAAAAAGTATCGAGTATGATCCAAATCGCTCAGCTCGAATTGCACTTCTTTACTATGTCGATGGAACAAAAACTTACATCATTGCTCCAAACGGTTTAGAAGTTGGAACAAAATTAGTAAGTGGACCAGATGCAGCTCCTGAAGTTGGAAATGCATTACCATTAAGTAAAATACCTGTAGGTACTTTAATCCATTGTATTGAACTTCGTCCGGGTCAAGGAGCATCTATGGCTCGTTCAGCCGGTACGTTCGCACAGTTGACATCGCGTGAAGGTAACTACGCGATTATCAAATTACCTTCGGGAGAAACTCGTAAAGTCCTCTTGGCTTGTAAAGCTACAGTAGGTGTAGTAGGAAACTCAGACCACGCTCTTGAACGTTCCGGTAAAGCAGGTCGTTCACGTTGGTTGGGACGTCGTCCTCACAACCGTGGTGTCGTTATGAACCCTGTTGATCACCCGATGGGTGGTGGTGAAGGTCGTGCTTCCGGTGGTCATCCACGTTCACGCACAGGCTTGTATGCTAAAGGCTTGAAGACTCGTGCTCCGAAGAAGACCTCTTCTAAGTATATAATTGAAAGAAGGAAAAAGTAAATTTGATTAATTAAACAACTATGAGTCGTTCATTAAAAAAAGGACCATTTATCAGTGTAAAGCTTGAGAAAAAGGTTAATGCTATGGAAGAATCAGGCAAAAAGTCAGTTATCAAGACTTGGAGTCGTGCTTCTATGATATCACCTGACTTTGTAGGTCATACTTTTGCAGTACACAATGGTAATAAGTTTATTCCTGTTTACGTAACTGAAAACATGGTAGGACACAAGCTTGGTGAATTTGCACCAACTCGCAACTTCCGTGGACATGGTGGTAACAAGAAAAAATAATGGCCCGTAATATAAATTCAAGAAAAAATAAGAATAAAATACAATGGGTGTAAGAAAAAGACAATCAGCTGAAAATATTAAGGAAGCTCGCAAAACGCAATATTTTGCAAAATTGCGTAACGTGCCAACTTCTCCACGTAAAATGCGTTTAGTTGCTGATATGGTACGTGGTCAAGAAGTATTTAAAGCACTAGGAATCCTTAAATTCTCAAATAAAGAGGCTGCTCAACGAGTAGAAAAACTACTTCGTTCGGCAATCGCTAACTGGGAGCAAAAGAACGAAAGAAAAGCTGAGCAAGGAGAATTATTCATCACTACTATATTTGTAGATTGTGCTCCGATGCTCAAACGTCTTCGTCCGGCTCCACAAGGTAGAGGTTATAGAATTCGTAAACGCTCTAACCATGTTACATTGTTTGTGGATACAAAAGATAATAACGCTAAAGCTTAAATAAAAGAAGATGGGACAAAAAGTAAATCCAATTAGTAATCGTCTTGGCGTAATACGTGGCTGGGACTCTAACTGGTACGGTGGTAATAAATATGGTGAAACGCTATTAGAAGATAGCAAAATCCGTAAATATCTCCAAACTCGTCTTGCTAAAGCAAGCGTATCGCGTATCATTATTGAGCGTACTTTGAAGATGGTAACAGTTACAATCTGTACATCTCGTCCGGGTATGATTATCGGTAAAGGTGGTAAAGATGTTGATACTTTAAAAGAAGAATTAAAGAAACTTACATCTAAAGAAGTACAAATTAACATTTACGAAATTAAGAGACCTGAATTCGACGCAGAAATTGTTGCTGCCAATGTAGCACGACAAATCGAAAATAAAGTAGCATATCGTCGTGCAGTTAAAATGGCTATTGCTTCAACAATGCGTATGGGAGCTGAAGGTATCAAAATTCAAGTAAGTGGTCGTTTGAATGGTGCTGAAATGGCTCGTTCTGAAATGTTTAAAGAAGGACGTACACCTCTTCATACACTACGTGCTGACATAGACTATGCTTTAGTTGAAGCACTTACAAAAGTAGGTATTATCGGTGTAAAAGTTTGGATTTGCCGTGGTGAAGTTTACGGAAAACGTGAATTGACACCTCAATACGTTGTTGCAAATAAAGAAAACGGACGTGGTCAAGGCAAAGGTGGACGTAAAGGTGGTTTCAGCAATAAGAAAAACAACAATCGTTAAAAATTAGCACAGAACAATGTTACAACCAAAGAAAACCAAATATCGCAGATCGCAAAAGGGCCGCATGAAAGGTGAGGCTCAACGCGGAAATCAGCTTGCTTTTGGCTCATTCGGAATCAAAACGTTGGAAGCTAAATGGATCACAGGACGTCAAATTGAGGCTGCTCGTATCGCTGTAACACGCTACATGCAACGTCAAGGACAAATATGGATTCGTATCTTCCCTGATAAACCGATTACAAAGAAGCCTGCTGAAGTACGTATGGGTAAAGGTAAAGGTAATCCGGAAGGATATGTTGCGCCAGTTACTCCAGGACGTATTATTATTGAAGTTGAGGGTGTAAGTTACGATATTGCTAAAGAAGCACTTCGTCTTGCAGCTCAAAAACTCCCTGTAGTTACTAAATTCGTTGTGAGAAGAGATTACGATCCATCTCAAAACGTGTAATTATAAATAAATAAAACAATGAAAAAGGAAGAAATCAAGGAATTAAGCATCAAAGATCTCAAAGCTCAAATCGAGATTGCAGAAAAAGCTTATCGTGAATTGAAAGTAACGCACGCGATATCTCCTATAGACAATCCCGCGAAGATCACAATAGATCGTCGCGAGATTGCTCGTCTGAAGACCGTGTTGCGTCAAAAAGAAATTGCTGCAGAAATGGAGCAAGTAGTAGTTGAATAATCCCATTAAGTATTTAAAGAAAATGGAACAAAAAAGACATTTAAGAAAAGAAAGAATTGGGGTTGTTTCTAGCAACAAAGGTGATAAGACAATCACTGTTGAGATTAAGTGGAAAGAGAAACATCCTATCTATGGTAAGTTTGTCAATAAGACAAAGAAGTATCATGCTCACGACGAAAAGAATGAGTGTTCAATCGGCGATACAGTTCGTTTGATGGAAACTCGTCCGTTGAGTAAGACAAAGAGATGGAGACTTGTAGAAATAATCGAAAAAGTTAAGTAATTATGATACAGAGTGAATCACGTTTGACAGTTGCAGATAACAGTGGCGCAAAAGAAGCACTGTGTATCCATGTTCTTGGCGGTACTGGTCGCCGTTACGCTTCAGTTGGCGATATAATTGTAGTTTCGGTTAAGAGCGTTATCCCTTCATCAGACGTTAAGAAGGGTACAGTATCAAAAGCAGTTGTAGTTCGTACGAAAAAAGAAATTCGTCGTGCAGACGGAAGTTATATTCGTTTCGACGACAATGCATGTGTGTTATTGAATAATGCCGGTGAGATTCGTGGCAGTCGTATCTTCGGACCTGTGGCTCGTGAATTGCGTGCTACAAACATGAAGATTGTGTCACTTGCTCCTGAAGTTCTCTAATCAGATAAATGTAAATAGTAATGGCAAAATTACATATAAAAAAGGGTGATACAGTCAGCGTTCTTGCTGGCAATGATAAAGGCAAGACTGGACGTGTCCTTTCAGTATTGGTTAAGAAAAACCGTGCTATTGTTGAGGGCATCAACATTGTCTCTAAAAGCACAAAACCCAGTGCTAAATATCCACAAGGTGGTATTGTGAAAGTAGAAGCTCCTGTACACATTTCTAATCTAAATCTCGTTGATCCAAAGACTGGAAAGCCTACTCGTATCGGTCGTCGATTGAATGATGCAGGAAAATTAGTTCGTTATTCTAAAAAATCAGGAGAGGAGATTAAGTAATGAGTACAACACTTAGCAAAGAATACAAGGAACGTATTGTTCCTGCTCTTACTAAAGAGTTCAACTATTCAACAGTGATGCAAGTTCCAAGACTAAAAAAGATTGTAATCAATCAAGGTATTGGAGCAGCAACTCAAGATAAAAAATTGATTGAAACATCAATCAATGAATTAACAGCAATCACAGGTCAAAAAGCAGTTGCAACTCTTTCACGTAAGGATATTTCAAACTTTAAATTGCGTAAGAAAATGCCTGTTGGTGTAATGGTAACATTACGTCGTGACAGAATGTATGAATTCCTCGAAAGATTGATTCGTGTTGCGTTACCACGTATTCGCGACTTCAAAGGAATTAATGCAAAATTTGATGGAAGAGGAAATTATACACTCGGAATCACTGAGCAAATTATTTTCCCAGAAATCAACATTGATAGCGTATCAAAAATGATGGGTATGAACATTACATTCGTTACATCTGCAAATACAGATGAAGAAGGTTATGCTCTACTTAAACAATTTGGGCTTCCATTTAAAAACGAAAAATAAGATATGGCAAAAGAATCAATGAAAGCACGCGAGGTTAAGCGTCAAAGAATGGTTGCTAAATATGCTGAACGTAAGGCAGCTTTGAAGAAAGCTGCACTTGCAGATGAAAATGGCAACATTGATTATGAGGCATTGACAAAATTACAAAAAATGCCTAAGAATGCGTCTCGCGTACGTCTTCACAACCGTTGTTCAATCACAGGCCGTCCGAAAGGATATATGCGTCAGTTCGGGATTTCACGTATTCAATTCCGTGAAATGGCTTCTGCAGGATTAATTCCGGGAGTAAAGAAGGCAAGTTGGTAATGATAATTACTTTAGAAAAGAGAAAATTAATTTAGTGAGTATTAAATATTGTTCAGAAATCTGAATCAATTTAAACATCAAAAAAATGACTGATCCAATAGCAGATTATTTGACAAGATTAAGGAACGCAATCAAGGCGGGACATCGCGTGGTTGAAGTTCCATCGTCAAAAATGAAAAAGGAGATCACAAAAATCTTGTTTGAACAAGGCTACATTCTTAACTACAAGTTTGTAGAAGGTGAAACTCCTGCTGGTGTAATTAAAATTGCACTTAAGTATGATCCTGTTGACAAGGTGAATGCGATTAAGAATCTTCATCGTGTGTCACGTCCGGGACTTCGTCAATACACAGGTTATAAAGAAATGCCACGTGTATTGAATGGTTTAGGTATTGCCATTCTTTCAACTTCTCAAGGTGTAATGACAAACAAAGAAGCAAAAGAAAGAAAAATTGGTGGCGAAGTATTATGTTATGTTTATTAATGAAAAGGAGGTATTACAATGTCAAGAATAGGTAAAGCACCCATACAAATACCTGCCGGCGTAAGCATTCAGGTTAAAGATAACGTAGTAACAGTAAAGGGCCCAAAAGGAGAACTTTCACAAGCAGTCAATCCTGACATAGAAGTTAAGGTAGAAGAAGGCGTGATTACATTCTCTCGTCCGACAGATAATCGCGAACATCGTGCAATGCATGGTCTTTATCGTGCGTTGGTAAACAATATGGTTGTCGGTGTATCAGAAGGATACAAGAAAGAGATGGAATTAGTCGGTGTAGGATATCGTGCTACATCAACAGGACAAGTTTTAGAATTGGCTCTCGGTTTCTCTCATGCCATTTATATCAAAATGCCAAAAGAGATAAAAGTAGAAGCTAAAACAGAAAGAAATAAGAATCCGCTTATTATCCTTGAATCGGCAGATAAACAACTACTTGGTCAAGTATGTGCAAAGATTCGCTCATTGCGTAAACCTGAACCATATAAAGGAAAAGGTATCAAGTTTGTTGGTGAAATTATTCGTCGTAAGTCAGGAAAATCAGCAAGTGCTAAATAATTAAATCAAGTAAATCATGGTATCTAAGATAGCAAGAAGAAATAAGATTAAAACGCGTATTCGCGGTAAAATATCTGGCACTGCTCAACGTCCACGTATGACAGTATTTCGCAGTAACAAAGCCATATATGTACAACTAATTGATGACCTTGCAGGAAAAACATTGTGTGCAGCTTCATCAAAAGGGATAACAGAAGGCACAAAAATTGAGGTGTCAGAAAAAGTTGGAGAAGCAGTAGCAAAGAAAGCGTTGGAAATGGGTATCACACAAGTAGTGTTTGACCGTAATGGTTACCTATTCCACGGAAGAGTTAAATCATTGGCCGATGCAGCACGTAAGGCCGGTCTTAAATTTTAATTGAATCATGGTAAATAAGAATAACAGAGTAAAGACAACAAATGATTTGGAATTGAAAGACCGTCTTGTAGCCATTAATCGTGTAACAAAAGTTACAAAAGGTGGACGTGCTTTCAGTTTTGCCGCAATCGTAGTCGTAGGAAACGAAGACGGAATTGTAGGTTGGGGCTTAGGTAAAGCTAATGAGGTTACTGCAGCGATAGCTAAAGGAGCAGAAGCTGCTAAAAAGAACTTAATTCGTGTTCCTATTAATAAAGGGACAATTCCACACGAGCAAAATGCTAAATTCGGTGGATCAAGAGTGTTCTTGAAGCCTGCATCTATCGGTACTGGAGTGAAAGCCGGTGGTGCTATGCGTGCAGTATTTGAAAGTGTTGGTATTACCGACGTGCTTGCAAAATCTAAGGGATCATCAAATCCACACAACCTCGTGAAGGCTACAATCGCAGCACTTGCAGAAATGAGAAGTCCTGCACAAGTGGCACAAAATCGTGGTATTTCTGTGGAAAAAGTGTTTAACGGCAAATAATAAGGAAGATGGCAACAATAAAAATCAAACAAATTAAGAGCCGCATCAATTGCCCAAAAGATCAAAAACGAACACTTGATGCACTTGGATTGAGAAAAATGAACCAAATAGTAGAGAAAGAAAATAATCCTGCTATTATGGGAATGGTAAAAAAAGTACATCACTTAGTAGAAGTGATCAACGCCTAAAAAGTAGAAAAAGATGGATTTAAGTAATTTACAACCTGCGGTTGGAAGCAACAAATCAAGAAAAAGAATTGGTCGTGGACCAGGTTCGGGCTACGGTGGTACTTCTACACGTGGTCATAAAGGTGCTAAATCACGTTCAGGCTACAAACATAAAGTAGGTTTTGAGGGTGGTCAAATGCCATTGCAACGTCGTTTGCCAAAATTTGGTTTCAAGAACTTTGCACGTGTTGAATATAAAGCTATTAACCTTAATGTTCTTGAGGACTTGGCAACAGCTAAGAATCTTACAAAAATTACGGTTGCTGATTTATTGGCAGCAGGATTAGTGTCAAAGAATCAACTTGTCAAAATACTTGGAAATGGAGCTTTGACAAAAGCTTTAGAAGTTGAGGCTAATGCTTTCTCAAAGAAAGCTGAAGATGCAATCACTGCAGCTGGTGGAACTGTAACTAAAATGTAATAAACAATGGGATTTATAAAAACAATAAAAAATATCTGGAGCGTTGAAGATCTTCGCAATCGAATTGGAATAACCCTTTTGCTTGTGATTATCTATCGTTTTGGTTGTTATGTAGTTCTTCCGGGAATTGACCCGAATGAATTGATGGCACTCAAAAACTTCGCTTCTGATGGATTGATGCAACTTTTGGATATGTTTTCAGGAGGTGCATTTGCACAAGCATCAATCTTTGCTTTGGGTATCATGCCTTACATCACTGCGTCAATCGTGATTCAGTTGTTGGGTATGGTTCTTCCGAGCTTCCAGAAGATGCAACGAGAAGGTGAAAGTGGCCGAATGAAGATGAATCAATACACACGTTATTTGACAGTAATTATTCTTCTTCTTCAAGGTCCTGCATATTTGCTTAACTTGAAGTATCAAGTAATGTCGGCAGGTGGACATGTAGAAATGGGCTTTTGGACAATTGCATATATGACAATTATCCTTGCTGCAGGTTCAATGTTCATCATGTGGTTAGGAGAACGAATCGACCAAAAAGGTATTGGGAATGGTATCTCATTTATTATCTTGGTTGGTATTATTGCACGTTTACCGGAAGCATTCATACAAGAATTTACTAGTCGTTTATTAAACTCGGCTGGAGGAGGACTTGTAGTGTTCTTAGTAGAAATTGTAATTCTCCTTGCTGTAATTGCTGGTGCTGTATTGCTTGTTCAAGGTACACGTAAAGTACCTGTACAATATGCAAAACGTATTGTGGGCAACAAACAATATGGAGGAGCTCGTCAATATATTCCATTGAAAGTGAATGCGGCAGGAGTAATGCCAATAATTTTTGCTCAGGCAATCATGTTCATTCCTATCACGCTAACAGGATTTAGTGGAGGAGAAGGATGGTTTGCAAGAAACTTTACAGATATGTATGGTTTTTGGTATAATCTTGTTTACTTCTTTATGATTGTGGCATTCACATACTTCTACACTGCAATTACAGTTCGTCCAGCACAAATGGCAGAAGATATGAAACGTAATAATGGCTTTATTCCGGGAATAAAACCGGGTAAACCGACAGTTGATTATCTTGATTCAATAATGTCGCGTATCACAATGCCTGGTTCTATATTTTTAGGTATTGTTGCGATATTACCTGCTATAGCAACAATTTGCGGATTGAACCGTAGTTTTGCTCAATTCTTTGGTGGTACATCACTTTTGATTCTTGTAGGGGTAATTCTTGATACATTGCGTATCATAGAAGGACATCTGTTGATGCGTCATTATGACGGATTGATGAAAGATGGTAGAATCAAAGGACGTACAACAGGTAATTCAGCATTCTAATTGTTAGTTTTAAAACTATATAAAAGAAATAAATGATATATCTCAAAACTTCAGAGGAAATTGAATTAATGAGAGCAGCTAACACTCTTGTGAGCCGAACACTTGGCGAGGTAGCCAAGTGGGTGGCTCCCGGAGTAACAACTCTTAAGTTGGATTCAATTGCAAGAGAATTCATACAAGATAATGGTGGCAAACCGGCATGTCTTGGTTATGGTGGATTCCCTGGTACACTCTGTATAGAAGTTAACGAAGTGGTAGTTCATGGATTCCCATCTTCTTATACTTTGAGAGAGGGAGATATAGTCGGTACGGATTGTGTTGTAGAACTTAATGGATACCATGGTGATAGTTGTTATACATTTGCTGTTGGGGAAATAGATCCAAAAGTAATGGCATTATGTAAAGTAACAAAAGAATCTCTTTACAAAGGAATTGCCGCAGCACAAGAAGGGAAAAGAATAGGAGATATTGCGAATGCAATCCAAACATATTGTGAGCATCATGGATATAGTGTCGTTAGAGAGATGTGTGGTCATGGAATAGGGAAATCTATGCATGAGGATCCCGAAGTGCCAAACTACGGACGACGAGGTATCGGAGCAGTGATACGTAATGGTATGTGTTTATCAATAGAGCCTATGATAAATTTGGGGAGTAAGAATATAGTAATTGAGCGAGACGGGTGGCAATGTCGTACAAAAGACAGAAAGCCGTCGGCACATTACGAGCATACTATTGCAATAGTTGATGGTAAAGCAGAGATTCTTACTACATTCGATTATATTGAAGAAGTGTTGGGAGATAAATTTATTTAGAATAAAATATATGGCAAAACAAGCTGCAATAGAACAAGACGGAGTTATATTAGAAGCATTGTCAAATGCAATGTTTAGAGTAGAGTTGGAGAATGGACATGAAATCACCGCTCATATCTCCGGAAAGATGAGAATGCATTATATTAAAATACTACCGGGCGATAAAGTTCGCGTAGAGATGTCGCCTTACGATTTATCGAAGGGCAGAATAGCATTTAGATACAAATAAAAAAATCAAAGATATGAAAGTAAGAGCCTCAGTAAAGAAGCGTACCCCGGACAGCAAAATAGTGCGTCGTAAGGGTAGATTATATGTAATTAATAAGAAGAACCCAAAATATAAACAACGTCAAGGATAATTTTATTACCTTTGCATAAAAATTGTAATTTAACAATATGGCAGTAAGAATCGTCGGCGTAGATTTGCCGCAAAACAAACGAGGTGAAATAGCCTTGACATATATCTTCGGTATAGGACGCAGTGCAGCCAATACAATTTTGTCAAAAGCAGGCGTAGACCGTGATATCAAAGTGAAAGATTGGACAGATGCTCAAGCAGCAGCAGTTCGTGAAGTGATCCAAGCTAACTACAAAGTAGAAGGAGATCTTCGTTCAGAAATCCAATTAAATATTAAACGATTGATGGATATCGGGTGTTACAGAGGTATTCGTCATCGTATAGGTCTTCCATTACGTGGACAAAGCACAAAGAACAATGCACGTACTCGTAAAGGACGTAAGAAAACAGTTGCTAATAAGAAAAAAGCTACTAAATAAAATTAAAGTATGGCAAAAAAGACAGTCGCAGCAAAGAAGAGAAATGTTAAGGTTGATGCAATGGGTCAACTACACGTACACTCATCTTTCAACAACGTTATCGTTTGCTTAGCAAACAATGAAGGCCAAGTAATATCATGGTCATCAGCAGGAAAAATGGGCTTTCGTGGTTCAAAGAAGAACACACCGTATGCAGCACAAATGGCAGCACAAGATTGTGCGAAAGTTGCATATGATTTAGGTCTTCGTAAAGTGAAAGCATATGTGAAAGGGCCAGGTAATGGTCGTGAATCAGCAATTCGTACAGTCCATGGTGCTGGAATTGAAGTTATAGAGATAATCGATGTGACTCCATTACCACACAACGGATGTCGTCCTCCTAAAAGAAGAAGAGTATAAACCAAAAATTATTCTTTTAGATTAATATTGCAATCAGCTCTGAATGCGAATAGATTGTCTGAAACTCCTTTCTCTCGACAATCGCGGCTGCGCTAAGGAGCGGATTAAAGACTTTAATTTAATTTAAACAGTAAAAAAATGGCAAGATATACTGGTCCAAAATCAAAAATTGCTCGCAAATTTGGCGAAGCTATCTACGGTGAGGATAAAGTTTTAGCAAAGAAGAATTATCCTCCAGGTCAACATGGTGTAAACCGTAGAAGAAAAACATCTGAATACGGCACTCAGTTGCGTGAAAAGCAAAAAGCTAAGTACACCTATGGTGTGTTGGAACGTCAATTCCGTAACCTGTTTGAAAAGGCAGCACGCACAAAAGGTGTAACCGGTGAAGTTTTGTTGCAATTGTTAGAGAGTCGTCTAGATAACATCGTTTATCGTTTGGGTATAGCCCCAAGTCGTCCGGCAGCACGTCAGTTAGTGCTCCATAAACACATCACAGTTAACGGTTCTGTTGTGAATATTGCATCATATCAAGTACACCCGGGTGATGTAGTAGCAGTACGCGAAAAATCTAAATCATTAGAAGTAATAGCAGATTGCTTGGCTGGATTCAATCATAGCAAATATCCTTGGATTGAGTGGGACGAAAGCGTAAAAGGCGGTAAATTCCTTCATCTTCCAACAAGAGAAGATATTCCTGAAACAATAAAGGAACAATTAATCGTTGAGTTGTATTCTAAATAATAAATAAAAGATCCAT
Organism: uncultured Porphyromonadaceae bacterium; assembly: GCA_937911575.1. Classification (GTDB taxonomy): domain Bacteria; phylum Bacteroidota; class Bacteroidia; order Bacteroidales; family Muribaculaceae; genus Lepagella. Next base: position 146,150 of record CALDPR010000032.1, read on the forward strand.
GGCTATTTTAGCATTTCAGAAACCTGACAAAGTCGTAATGTTGGAGGCAACAAACTCATATGGTAAATTTGAGTTTAGACCTTTGGAGCCTGGTTATGGTCAAACTGTAGGTAATGCATTGCGTCGTATATTGTTATCGTCTTTAGGGGGATATGCAATATGCTCAATACGAATTGATGGCGTTGCTCATGAGTTGGGAACTATCCCGGGAGTAAGAGAAGATGTAACAAACATTATTCTCAATTTGAAACAAGTACGTTTCAAGCAAATAGTTGAAGATACCGAGGTAGAAAAGGCTACTATTAACGTGTCGGGGCAAGATGTGTTCAAAGCCGGTGATTTAGGAAAAGTAATTTCTGGATTTGAAGTATTGAATCCGGAGTTGGAAATCTGTCATTTAGATTCAAAAGCAAGTTTTCAAATGGAATTCACCATCAATAAAGGACGTGGTTGGGTTCCAGCAGACGAAAATCGCGAAATGTTAGGATCTGAAGATATAAATGTGATAGCAATTGACTCAATTTATACACCTATAGTAAATGTAAAATATGCAGTTGAAAACTATCGTGTAGAACAAAAGACAGACTACGAGAAACTTGTCCTAGAAGTTACAACAGATGGTTCAATCCAACCAAAAGATGCATTGAAGGAAGCTGCAAAAATTCTAATTCATCATTTCATGTTGTTCAGTGATGATAAGATTACACTTGAGACTCCTGAAGCTGATGGTGAAGAAGAATTTGATGAAGAAGTTCTGCATATGCGTCAATTACTAAAGAGTAAACTTGTTGATATGGATTTATCCGTACGTGCACTTAATTGTTTGAAGAGTGCGGAGGTTGAAACTCTTGGTGAATTGGTAGTATTTAATAGAGCTGAATTGTTGAAGTTCCGTAATTTCGGTAAAAAATCACTTACCGAACTTGATGAATTACTAGCGAACTTGAACCTATCTTTCGGCATGGACATTTCAAAGTATAAATTAGATAAAGACTAAAAACGATGAGACATAATAAGAAATTTAACCACTTAAGTCGTAAAAAGGCTCACCGCGATGCGTTGTTGTCAAATATGACTATATCTCTTATCCTTCATAAGAGAATAAATACAACATTGGCAAAAGCAAAAGCTCTTCGTATTTATGCTGAGCCAATTATCAATCGTGCGAAGAAAGATGATATGAGTAATCGTCGCTTGGTATTTAGTTATTTGCAAAATAAAGAAGCTGTCAAAGAACTCTTTGGCGTAGTTGCAGAAAAGATAGCTGATCGTCCGGGAGGATATACTCGTATTCTTAAGACAGGAAATCGTCTTGGAGATAACGCACAAACATGTTTTATTGAGCTTGTTGATTTCAATGAAGCAATGCTTAAAGAAACTACTGCGAAAAAAGGCGGTAAAACACGCCGTTCTCGTAGTAAAAAATCTGCTGCACCAGCTGAAACACCTGCTGTTGAAGCTCCTGCAACAGAGACTGCTGCGGAATAATTTAGTTTCGTGTGATATTAAAAACAATGAAGATCTCTTTAAAGTGGTCTTCATTGTTTTTTTATTATGGTTGATAATAGATTTTTATTACTGTACGATAAAAATAGAATAGTACATGAAAAGAGGTCTCAATTGCTGCTTTAATGTGGTTGAGATTTCTTTTTTCAGTTTACAAGTCCCCCTTTCACTGAAAATGTCGGCTGTCAGACAAATTAACGACCTTAATAATTGTTTTTATTTGACACCGATATTTGTTCTTTTGTGTTTCGCGTCTTTTCAGACGCTGTGTAGCTGGGTGTTCGCTAACCGAGGGTATCGCTTTGCTCAACCCCCGGTTGTTGAATCGCTTCGCTCTCCGTGCTTCGCACCCAATACCATCGGAATGTAGTAGGTGAGTCGTCGGGACAATATTTGATGTCTGACGAAAATATCGATTTGTACCCTATGCAGTCGTAGGTTCACTCAATGAGAGGTTGGATAATTACACAAAATGGAGAGGGTGAGGTTTAAAGTTTTTTAGAGTTTAAATTTTGTTTTTATCGAACACCCAAGAAAAAATTTATAGAATTGGTGATAGTAATCGAATAATAGATTCGATTGTTTTTTGAAGTTTAGGCCTTGATCTCCAATTTGAGAGGGAAATTTTACTACAATCCTTAGTGTCGTTGAAGAATATATCTTTCATTTTGTTGTTAATTTCTTTGTCGTAAATAAGGAGATTGGATTCAAAATTGTGTTCGAAGCTTCTGAAATCGAAATTAGCAGAACCTGTAGTAGTGAATTCGTTATCAATAATCATGTTTTTGGAGTGTAGCATGCCAGTCTCATATAGATAAATTTTAATTCCTGCAAGGAGGCATTTCTCGATGTAAGAATAAGAAGATAATGTTAGAATTACAGAATCACTTTTTTTAGGAATCATTATTCTAACATCTACTTTAGATAAAGCTGCAGCTTGGAGAGCTTTAAAAAGGTTGTTTGTGGGGAGGAAATATGGAGTCTGAATGTATATACATTTTTTTGCAGAGGCTATAGCTTTACTAAAAAGAAGTTCGATGTTTTCCCAGTTGTCGGTAGGACCACTTGTTACGAATTGCATTCCTACTCCCTTCTTTTGAGGAATTTTAAGGTTGTTAATTTCGTTTTGGATAAGTTCTTTGTTAGTAAAATTCCAATCAACAGCGAATGAGTATAGTAAGCTATTTACAACAGAGCCGGTTATTCTTAAGTGAGTATCTCTCCATATAGTGAAGGGAGGAGTTCCTTCGATGTATCTGTCGGCAATATTCATTCCACCTACATATCCAATTTCTTCGTCAATAACAACGATTTTTCTATGATTTCTCCAATTTATTCTGTTTGCAAACTGTGGGAATGTAACTCTAAAGAATGGGTGAGTGTCAACACCAGCTACACGCAATTGTTTGAAAAATTTATTGTTCACTGTAAAACTGCCAACGTGGTCATATATAACTCTAACGTTAAGACCTTCTTTAGCTTTTTGTATCAAGATGTCGGCAATTTCTTTTCCTAATTTATCGTCTTTAAAAATATAATATTGTAGGTTTATGGAATGTTTGGCATTCAGCAGATCATGTTTTAGTGAGTTGAATTTCTCTTCTCCTGATGTAAATATTTTTAGTTGGTTATTGTCATAATATATGGCATTGTTTATTGCGTATGCTAATTTGATAGTACGTTTATTGTCTTCGTCTATATTGAGGTTTTCAAAGTTAATATTTGGAATAGATTGGTTGCTTAATAATTTGCGTTTTTTGTGTTGTGAAATCATATGCATATTTCGCAAACTTCTGCCAAAAAATATGTATAGAATAAGTCCGGCAACCGGCAAGAATATAAGGACAGTAACCCATGCTAAAGATTTGATAGGATTTCTGTTTTCAGATAAAATAACGGCAATGCAACTTAATATAGTAAGGATATAAAGTGCGAAAAAAGCGTAGTTTATCCATGTTGATATTTGCACATCAGCGAAACTTGGCATATGTTGATGTCTATTTTTGTGCTAAAGTAATAAATTTTTTTGAATATTGAAAATTTGATAAAAAATATAGTTGTGGATAAAAAAAGACAGTGAGATAATTTCCCAATCATCTCACTGTTTTTTAGCTTAACTAAATAAATTCTTACATGCTAGGTCCATAGTTATTATACTATGTTTTAAAATTTGTACAAAGGTAGTTTAATTTTTTTAATTGTAAAAATATTAATAAGTTAATTAGTGTTAAAATATAATATAAATGATTCAAATCAATTTTGTTTTTTTGATGTTGAAAATATTTTGAGCTTATTTATTCGTCTTTTTGAGCGAGGTATTGTTGTGCAACGAAGCAAAGTTCGTCGTACCATTCTTTCCCGAATCTGCGAATTAAGGGCTCTTTTAGGAATTGATAAATTCTTATATTTTTCTTTTTCCCTAATAGTTCAGCACAACGGCAAATTTTCCAACGGTGATAATTTATAGCTATGAAATCAGAATATTCAGATAGGCGTGCAGGATATAAGTGGCATGAGATGGGTTTATAGAAATCAGATTTGCCTTCTCTGAATGCTTTTTCTATAGCACATAGGCACATGCCATTTTTTTCGTAAGTTGTAAATACGCAGTCTTTGCCGTTAACAATAGATGTAACTAAATCGCCATCTTCATCAATGTATGCGACTCCTTGTTCCTTTATGATTTGTTTTGCAGCAGGAGTTAGGTCGTCCCAAACGATAGGCAATAAGCGTTTAAGTGTTTTGAGTTCTTCTTCGGTGATAGGAGCACCGGCATCACCTTCGATACAACATTCTCCACGACATTCATTTAAATCGCATAAGAAAAAATGTTCGATAAAGTCGAGAGAAACAAGAGTATTTTGTATTTGTAGCATAATTAAAATTTATTTTCGGAATAGATAACGTAGTATCCAATTAATTTATCAGCTCTGCTTATTGGTGAACGGTGAAATACTTTTATGACATATTCGTTGACAGTTTCATAATGATTTCCTTCAATAAGCGATGTTTCTCCTATGTGCCCATTGTGGGGGAGTGCTAAAAATTGATAGTTATATGAGCCTTGTTTTAATGGCATTGTGAGTTCATACAGATTTGTGTATGGATTATAAATCATGCGATTGGCTTCTGTGTATTGGTGGTGAGTGAATTCACCATCGACATATATATCGGCATTCATCACTTCGGGGAAGTCTAAATAAAAATGAGTGTCAATATAATCAGCTCCTAAATCAGGGTCTGTTGAGTTGTATTCGTCGATTATGTATCTGCCATATTGCGTTTGGTCGAATATATATTCAGAAGAAGCTCGTTCTTCGTTTATTCTCATAAAAGCGTGATATCGATCGTTAATATATCTTGTGGAGTCAATTCCCATACCCGGATAATTGGCTCTTACCGTCTCAAATCGTCTGAATTCATTTCCTGCCGGGAAAATTAATTCAGGAATATGCTCATAGAATATTTCAGACCCTGCTACTCTAAGAGGACGAGTAATCGTTACGGCATTGTCTGTGCGACCATTTTGTTCGATGGTTGTTATGATATCAGCATAAGGGTTGTCAATTTTATAAAGTTTCGTGTTTAAGGAGAATTCCAATTGTTGCAATGAATCGTTGAATCCTTTGTCGGTTTGTGTTGTTACATTTGCTTTAATTGCTATTTGAGATTCTTCGATGCTGAATCGTGCTTGAAGAATAATGTTTTCCGGTTCGTTTTCAGGGAATACTTGAAGAAGATAATTGCCGGAGATTGTCGGTTGTATATCCTCGTTGGGGATTACAATTCGATAATTGACATAATGAATAAATGTATTTGAAGAAAATGCATAGTCCTCAATATTTGCAATGTTGAAGCCATCAATAAATTCGCTGTCGACAAGTTGTGATGGTTGCCAATCTGAGTTGCAATGAATCAAATGATATTGCATATATCTGACATCATCGGCGAGTTCGTCGAAACTGATGATAATTTGTTCGCCATTATTTAAGTTTATGATAGGGGGAGCATAGAAGTTGTTGGCTTTTTGCACTTTAAGAGTCGCAAAAGAGGTGTCAAAGATTTGTGTTGCCGTATCAATTTTTTGAGCATGAGATATAGTCTCAAAAAGTGTAAATAATAGCAAATATAAAAGAGCAATTTTTTTCATTTATTTTGTGTATTCGTTGTGTAAAATTTCTATTCCATTGAGGATTAGCTCGTCGCAAGGTTTTCTATACTCTTTTTTTAGAACAGAGCATATAATTGAGCCGTTGTTGTCAATGAATTTATTGCAAAGTTTTGTTATTTGTGGATATGTAGTTTTTTTGTCGGTGGGCAATCCGTTAGTTTTGAGTCCTGCAATCATTGTCATAGCAGAAACAACTCCACAAATGTTGCCTTGTCCTCCAATGCCACCACCAAAGGAAATTGATATTTTAGCGGCATCATTTTCATTTAATCCTGTGATATCTGAAAACGCCATTAGCACAGATTGACAGCAGTTATATCCTTGTTGGCGAAGCTTATTTGCTATGTTTTTTCGTTCTTCAAGTGTCATAATTTTATTTGTTTAATTACCATATAATTGGTTGTTGTCCATGTTTGATTAAATAATTGTTTGCAAGAGAGAAGTGATGGTTTCCAAAAAAACCACGATAAGCAGATAGGGGAGAAGGGTGTGCAGAAGTGAGGACAAGATGACGACTTCTGTCAATGAAATCGCATTTTCGTTTTGCATCTGAACCCCAAAGAATAAATACTAAATTGTTTTTGTTTTCAGCAAGGTCGTGAACCACAAAGTCAGTGAATCGTTCCCAACCTCTGTTGCTGTGAGATTTTGGGCTATGTGCTTTGACAGTTAATGTGGCATTAAGTAGAAGAACTCCTTGCTTTGCCCATCTTGTGAGGTCTCCGTTTTCAGGGATCGGTGTGCCAATATCGTCTCTTACTTCTTTGAAAATATTAATAAGAGAAGGAGGCATTTGAATGTCAGGCTTAACAGAAAAACAAAGTCCATTGGCTTGACCTTCTCCGTGATAAGGGTCTTGTCCGATAATGACTACTTTTGTTTTGTCGTAAGGAGACGCATCGAAAGCGGCAAATATTTCTTTGCCGGGAGGGAAAATTTGTTCCGTTCGATATTGTTGTCGAACCCATTGTGTCAGTTCGATAAAATAAGGCTTATCAAATTCTTCCTGTAGGCGAATACGCCAACTTTCTTCTATTTTTACATTCATATCCACAAAATTAGTCAAAAATTCCGAGATTCCATAAAAAATCTGTAACTTTGCATTTGAAAAAGAAGATGCACCTATAGTTCAATGGATAGAATAAAGGATTCCGGTTCCTTCGATTGGGGTTCGACTCCCCATGGGTGTACTAAAGAAGCGAGTAGATGATTTGAAATATATTTATCTATTCGTTTTTTTATTGTCGAAAGCGGCAAAAAACGGTTGTTTTTTTATACATGATATTAGGAAATATCAGATTAATATAGTAATTTTGTTGAAACATAAAAATAAATCTTATGGACGCTGTTTTTGATTATTGGCTTATGTGGTTGATTATTGCCGCATTGTTAGTTATAGTTGAGTTGTTTACTAACTTTATTGCCTCGTTTTGCATAGCAGTAGGTTGTCTCGTTGCGATGGTTTTGTCTGTTGTAGATTTAGATTTCGATGTTCAATTGTTAGGTCTTGTGATAGGGACAGTTGTGGCATTTATTGTTATAGCACCCATAATGCGAAAATTTTATAGGAAAGGCTCGAAATATGAAAAAGAGTCGGCAAGCAACATGGAAGCTTTAGTTGACCGAGTTGTTATAGTCTCAGAGACAATTCCGACAAATGGAGTAGGGCGAGTAAAAGTTGATGGGGATAGCTGGCAAGCTCGTTCCGTTGAAGACGAGGCGATTGAAATGGGAGCGAAAGTAAGAATAAAAGGGAATGAAAGTATTGTTTTGATAGTGGAGAGAAATAAATAATTGAGAGAGTAACTAAAAAACGCAAACATATGTCAACATTAGTTTTATTAGGCTTATTAGCCGTTATAGTAATTATTTTGGTAGCAGCCGGTGTAAAGGTTGTGCCACAGTCAGAAACACGAGTGATTGAACGACTTGGAAAATTCCATGCGGTGCTTCCTCCAGGTTTGAATATAATCTGGCCATTTATAGATAAACCCAAAGTGATCTACACTCGACGAGTTGAAATGGGTTATGCTCGTATAGTGTCTACATCTGTAATTGATTTGCGAGAGCAAGTATATGATTTTCCGTCGCAACAAGTGATAACCAAAGATAATGTGACCACAGAAATCAATGCATTGTTGTATTTTCAAATCGTAGATCCTAAAAAATCTGTGTATGAAATTGAGAATCTCCCAAATGCAATTGAGAAATTAACGCAAACATCGTTGCGTAATGTTATAGGAGAATTGGAATTAGATGAGACACTGACATCTCGTGATACAATCAATTCACGTCTTCAAAGCATACTTGATGAAGCGACAAACAAATGGGGAGTAAAAGTTAATCGAGTAGAACTGCAAGATATAACACCACCGGAGAGTGTGCGTGAAGCAATGGAAAAACAGATGCAGGCAGAACGGAATAGAAGAGCTGAAATCCTCAACGCAGAGGGGGAAAAGAAATCATTGATTTTGCGTTCCGAAGGGGAAAAAGAATCACGCATTAATCAAGCAGAAGCTGTAAAACAATCAGAAATTTTAAAAGCCGAAGGGGAATCAAGAGCAAAAGTGTTGCAAGCTGAAGCAGAGGCAGAAGCAATCAGACGAGTTGCCGAAGCGATTCGAGAGTCAAAAACAGATCCGGCTACATACATGCTCGCTGTAAAATATATAGAAACTTTAAATCAGATGGTATCCGGTAAGGATAATAAAACTATATATGTGCCTTATGAGGCAACTGGAATGCTCAGCTCAATTGGTTCGATAAAAGATATGTTTGAAAAGAAATGATTTTTTTGAAAATATAGTCTGACGGAGTCATAATGGTGAATAGATGATATAGATAATATAGATAATAAGCCATATGACTCTGTTTTATAACAAGTAGATTCATAGATAAATCAGATTAAAGTAAAGAAAAATAATGCTGTTTAATTCGATAGATTTTTTAATCTTTTTCCCAAAATCCACTTCCTTTTCATAAATTGTGCCGGAAGTATATGTGTTGGTTTCTGATTTTTGCCAAAGATTATCACATATAGAAAAATTACCAATAAAACCAAAATTTTTAAAAAGGAGATAATAAGAATTTGTTATAAATGTATTGCCATATATATAGGCATTCATTTCCTCTAAATTCTTACAATATATAATTGTTTCACCAGAAAAATTATTATTGACGATATACAATTTAACATGTGTGATACTTTGTGAATTAAAGCCATTAGCAGAACGTTCTAATATATAGATGCCAGAAATATTATTTTCCATCATTGTTAAGGTCCCTCCATTTCCTACTATTTCAGAAACTATTATCCCTTTTGTATTTAATTTGTTCCCATTAGAATCAAACTTATTAATCGTTTCCATGATAGTGTTTTTTATGCAAGTAAAGAAGTAATTGTCTATTATTTATTTAACGGATAAAAGTTGAAAAGTTTAATGTTATTAATATTTATGAGTTCATAAAGTAATAGTATTTAAATGAAGCAAATAACATAAGAAATAGTGATGTTTCTTAAGGATTATTAGTATTATTTATGGCAAAAAATGGTTTTAATTGCAATAATGAGGGTTAATTCTCGTTTAAAATGTGATTATGTGCATAAAAAAGAGACATAGAGTAGCTATTGGCAAATCGAAAAAAATCCTTTTCCGACTGGTATTATTTGCCTTTTTTTATGGGGTAACCATTTTGAATACTGATTGTTATGCTCAACGCAGGAATGATAAATTGCATAATCGTCCATATGCAGATTTAAAACCTGTTCATTTTGGCTTTTCAGTCGGTATGCACATGCAAGATTTGAAATTCACACACAATGGCTTTGTAACATCAGATGGAGAAACTTGGTTTGCCGAAGTGCCAAGTTATTCTCCGGGCTTCTGTGTTAATGTATTGGCTGATTTGCGTCTTCATAAGCATTTTAACTTGCGTTTTTCACCTGGAATGTATTTTGGTAATAAAGTTGTAAAAATGCTTGATACGACACATGGCGTTGAAGCTGAACAAAATGTTAAAAGTGCATATGTAGTGCTTCCAATTGATTTGAAAATTTCGGGAGAAAGGTATTTAAATTGTCGTCCGTATGTAACTGCCGGAGTTATGGGGTCATTAGATGTCAGTAAGAAGCGAAGCGATTTTTTAATGTTCAATTCAATGGACGCATATTTGACTGTTGGTTTAGGTTGTGATTTTTATCTTCCCTTTTTCAAACTAAATCCCGAAATAAAATTTTGTTTTGGATTGACTGATATATTAAAGCACGATCGTCCGGATTTGGCAGATGATCCAAATACTTTCAAGATGACTCAATCGTTGCAAAAGGTCAAGTCAAGTATGATAGTGTTAACATTCTATTTTGAATAAAAGCAATGAAATATAAGAATAGAATAGCTATAATTGTAAGTTTGCTAATGGTGGCATTGACATCATATTCGCAATCAGACACCCATTTGACGCAATATTGGGCGATGCCTACATACTATAATCCCGGAGCTACAGGATCGACAGACTATTTGCGAATTCGTGGGGGAGCAAGGCTTCAATGGTTGGGTATTGAAAATGCACCACAGACGTTTATGGGGGTAGTGGATATGCCACTATCAATAATGAAAAAGAAAATGCTTGGTGTCGGAGTGAACATACAACATGAAACTTTAGGGCTATTTACAAATTTGAATTTAAATGTTCAATTATCCTATAAACTTAAGATATTAAAAGGGGAATTAAGCATAGGTGCTCAATTTGGATATTTTGAGCAGAGTTTCAAAGGTTCGGAAGTGATTTTGCCAGATGATGATGATTATCATGAGAGTAATGATAATGCTATACCGACACAAGATTTAAAAGGAAATACGATCGATTTAGCTGCCGGTGTATTTTATACACATAAATATTTTTGGGTAGGTGTTTCTGGCACACATCTTCTTCAACCTACAATAAAAATGAGCATAGAGGGCTCGGAAAGTAATGAGACACAAGAATATTCAACGACACTTGGTCGAACCATATATTTTATGGGGGGAAGCAATATTCCGATTAAAAATACGTTATTTGAAATACAACCATCTTTGATGGTAAAGACAGATTTCCAGTTTGTAACTGCTGAACTTACGGCACGAGCACGATATAATAAATTTATATCTGTAGGATTGGGATATCGTTGGAATGATGCAGTGATGGTAATGTTAGGAGCTGAGTACAAAAATTTCTTTTTGGGATATGCATATGACTATCCTGTAACAGCGATAGCAAAAGGCAGTTCCGGAAGTCATGAAATTGTTGCCGGTTATCAAATGAAATTGGATTTTTCGGGAAAGAATAAAAATAAGCACAAATCCATAAGGATTATGTAAAAAAAAGATATGAAACGACAAATGAAATATCAACAAACAAAGAACAATCGTAGAGTTCTGACAGCAATCGTAATGTCAGTATTCATGTTGCCGACATTGATGTCTTGTATGTCAACGAAAGGCAGCAGTGCCGGAGGTGAAGTAACAGGAGTAGGTGGTTCGGCATGGGCAGAGCCGGCTCCATACGGAATGGTATTGGTTGATAGAGGAGCCTATGCCATGGGAGTTTCAAAAGATGATAGTTTGTGGAATCTTCGAGCGAATTCGAGAGGAATATCGGTAGATGCATTTTGGATGGACGAAACAGAGATTACAAATTCTAAATATAAACAGTTTGTTTTTTGGGTCAGAGACTCAATCATTAGAGAGCGTCTTGCCGATCCGGCATATGGAGGTAATGAAGAATTCAAAATAGAGGAAGATGAAGAGGGTAATCCTATTCGTCCGTATTTGAATTGGAATAAATCAATTCCATGGAGAAATGCCAATGAAGATGAATTGCGAGCAATCGAGAGTGTGTATCGTACGAATCCGATTACAGGCAGAAGAGAACTTGATCCGACACAAATGAACTATAGATATGAAGTATACAATCACACTGCGGCAGCTCAACGTAAACATAGATTGGAGCCGGAACGTCGAGAATACAACACAGATAAACCGATACCGGAGGAGTTGCCAATCATATCAAAAGATACTGCATATTATGATGAAGAAGGACGTATAATCAGAGAGACTGTAAGTCGTCCTCTAACCGGGGATTATGATTTCTTAAATACATATATTGTCAATGTGTATCCGGATACTACTGTATGGATTAATGATTTTGAAAATGCATATAACGAGCCTTACACAAGAATGTATTTTGCACATGCAGGATATAATGACTATCCTGTGGTGGGGGTAAGTTGGGAACAAGCTACAGCATTTGCAAATTGGCGTACAGATTTTCTTCGTCGTTCTTTAGGGCGAGATGGTATATATATTGAACCATATAGATTGCCGACAGAAGCAGAATGGGAGTTTGCAGCACGTGCCGGTAATAGCGAAAGTGCATATCCTTGGGAAGAAACGTTGCCGATGGACGAGCGAGGTTGCTTCTATGCAAATTTTAAACCTATGGAGGGAGACTATATTCGTGATGGTCATTTAATCACATCAGAGGTGGGAACATTCAGTCCGAATGATTTTGGATTATACGATATGGCAGGAAATGTGAGTGAATGGACATCAACTGCATATACAGAAAGCATCGATAAATTAACAAGCGATATGAATCCACAATATAGGTATGATGCGGCAAAGGAAGACCCGTATAAGATGAAACGTAAAATTGTGAGAGGAGGTTCATGGAAAGATGTTGCACACAATGTGCGAGCAGATATACGAATGTGGGAATATCAAAATGAACAACGCAGTTACATTGGATTTCGATGTGTGCGTAGTCAAATAGGATTTGCAAGGGGAACAAAAAAATAAAAACCGATATTAGAAGAAGAAAAAGATAAATATCATGGGAAAAATCAAAAAATATAAAAATGGTATAGAACGCTTCTTACGAGGCGAAAAAGGGCAACGATTCTTTAATTTTGCATATAGTATTGGTGCTGCAATCGTTATTTGGGGGGCATTATTTAAAATCCTTCACTTGCCAATGGGAAATCTACTTCTATGTATTGGTATGGGAACAGAAGTTGTGATGTTTATCCTTACAGCATTTGATCGTCCCCCGAAAGAATATAATTGGGAAGAGGTATTTCCTGTTTTAGGGAGTAAAAATCCGGAAGACCGTCCAAACTTCAACGGAGGAGGTGGAGGCATCGTCGGTGGTGGAGGTGTCGTATACGCCGGTGGAGAAGGAATATCAGGTGAAGGACTCGACGGAGTCAGTGCTCCAAGTGGAGGTGTTTCAGGCAGTGGTGTAATAGGAGGAGGCATCATAATTGCCGGAGGAGTGAATTTTGCAGAAGGATCAGATAACGCTGGGTCTGTCGGAAATGGTCCGATTGAAATAAATGTGTCCGGACAAGCAGCCCGACAAGCTGTAGGTTTGCCTTCAGGTGTCAATTTATCTGAAGAAGATACGTTATCACTCCGTGAAAGCATTTCAAAAATGGCTGCAGCAAGCGAACAGCTGTCTCAGATGGCAGAATTAACAACTGCTACACAGCAGTATCTGTCTCAAATGGCTGCAATATCCGAACAAATGCAACAACTTAAGGACACAACAATGTCACTTAATCAAGTTAGTGGAGTGTTGCTTGATTCATATCGTGCTATAACAGAAAACAGTGAAAATATCACTCGTAGTTCAACCGGATATGTTGATCAATTAGAAAATTTAAATAGAAATATCGGTGGATTAAATACTATCTATGAAATACAACTAAAGAGCATTTCATCTCAATTAGATTCTATCGATAGAGTAAATCGTGGACTAAAAGACATACGAGATATGTATGAAAAATCTGCCAACGAAAGTTCTCGCTATTGTGAAGAAACCGAAAAGATGGCTCGCTATATGAAACAACTCAATCAAGTGTATGAGAAAATGATTACAGCGATGACTATTAATATGCACAACCCTATGATGGGAGGTCAACCAATGAACCCATTTAATAACACAGACGAAAACGCTTAAGTACTATGGCAGGAGGAGGAGGTAATGTTGCAAGAATGTCGCCTCGGCAGAGGATGATAAACTTGATGTATATTGTCTTGACGGCAATGCTAGCACTCAATGTGTCGAGCGATGTGCTGAATGGATTCAGTCAAGTGCAAGAAGGATTGCAACGTACGAATAAAAATATAACATCACGAAACACAGTACAGTTTCAATACCTTACAGAACTTTATGAAAAAAATCCGGAAAAGGTGGGTGAGTGGTATAAGAAAGGTGTTGAAGTGAAAAATCAAACGGATCAACTCTATAATGAGATAGACTCTTTGATGCTTGAAATTGCTAAAAAAGCAGATGGTGATGATGCAGATGTAAATAATGTAGATGCAAAAGACGATTTGGAAGCGGCATCAGTAGTTATGCTTGATCCAATAAATCGCAGAGGAGAGAAATTGCGATTGCATATTGATGATTATCGAGAATATATAGTTAAGATGATACCCGATTCAGCTAAACGTACGGCTGTAGCAGAAATGCTGTCTACAACTGTAAAGAATCGTCCGGGTACAGTGGGCACGCTGAAATGGGAAGAAAAAATGTTTGATAATATGCCTGTCGTTGCGGCTATTACTTTATTGACAAAGTTGCAAAACGATATTAAACAAGCTGAATCAGAAGCCTTGACAAATCTTATTACGAGTGTGGATATAGGCGACGTTCGTGTAAATGAACTGAATGCATACGTAATTCCAACTTCAAATATGATTATGCGAGGGGGTAAGTATTCAGCAAATATCGTTCTTGCGGCAATAGATACGACTCAACGACCTACTATTTATGTTGACGGAAAGAAATTGGAAACCCCGAATGGATTATACGAGTTTGTGCCTTCAAGCATAGGGACATTTGATTATTCCGGTTATATTGAAGTATCACGAGGAGATGGAACTATTGACCAACGTCCTTTTACATCATCATATACAGTGATTGAACCAATGGCAACAATTTCAGCAACAATGATGAATGTGTTATATGCCGGCATTGACAATCCAATAAGTATCTCTGTTCCGGGTGTGCCAATGAATGCAATTACAGCAACAATGACAAATGGAACGTTGACACGAAATGGTGATTTATGGGTGGCTCATCCTACTCAAGTAGGAGCGGAAGCTGTAATTTCCGTATCTGCAAGTTTGGAAGGGCAAAATCAAACTGTTGGTTCGATGACATTCCGTGTCAGAAAGTTGCCTGACCCAACAGCATATATACCATATAAAGATGCACAAGGAAACACAGTGCATTATAAAGGAACACCAAAGCGTATATCAAAAGCAATTTTAATGTCTGCAACAGGTTTAGGGGCGGCTCTTGATGATGAATTGCTTAATATCAGCTATTCAGTAGTGTCGTTCAGTACGGTGTTTTTCGACAGCATGGGTAATGCTATCCCGGAAGTGTCTGACGGAGCAAACTTTTCATCTCGACAGATAGAACAATTTAAACGAATGAAGCCGGGTAAAAGTTTCTTCATAACCAATATAAAAGCAAAAGGTCCAGATGGAATAACTCGAGATATTTCACCGATGGAAGTAGCTCTTAATTAATAGAAATAAAGAAAATTTATAAGATATGAAACATTTTCGTTCACTTATATTTATAATAGTTGCAATAGCAGTCGGAATTGGGGCTTTAGCACAAGTTGAATCCGGCAGTGGAGTAGTTCGTAAAAGAGACCGAAACAAGCGAAATCAAACTGAAAACAACGGGACTCCCCAAGTTACAGAAAGAATGCAATCATTCTATGAAGTGGAAGAACCTCATGATGCTGATCTTGCATATATGCGTCAAATATATCGACAGTTAGATTTGACTAAAAATGCTAATGCACCATTATATTTCCCGGAGGATATTATAGATGGTCAAGAAAACCTCTTTCGCATCATAATGCGTCTTGTCGTATCGGGAGAGATTCCTGCATATGAATATCTTGATGGTAGAGAGGTGTTTACGGATCAGTATAAAATCAAAGTGGGTGAAATGCTCG
This sequence comes from uncultured Porphyromonadaceae bacterium, assembly GCA_937911575.1. GTDB lineage: Bacteria > Bacteroidota > Bacteroidia > Bacteroidales > Muribaculaceae > Lepagella. Next base: position 161,848 of record CALDPR010000032.1, read on the forward strand.
ATAGATTTAGCATTTATTATACCGAAGGGCGTGGCTCAACTGAAAAAAATCCAAAATATGTAATAGAAGAGGCCGATGTCCCGACAAATGAGGTGTTAAACTACTATATTATTGAAAAATGGGAGTTTGATCGTCGGTCAAATCAAATGAAGACTCGTGTAGAAGCAATCTGTCCGGTTCTAAATCGTTCAGGCGATTTTGGTGGAGAAGCGAAATATCCAATGTTTTGGGTAAAGTTTGAATCTCTCAGACCTTATCTTGCTCAACAATATATTTTCATATCTGATGATAACAATTTGCCTCAGTATAGTATAGATGATTTCTTTAATATAGGAATGTATGAAGGAGAAATTTATAAAACACGCAATCTTCGCAATTTATCGATGGTGCAAATGTATCCTGATCCTGATGACTTGAAGAGGGCTCAAGATAGTATTGACAATCGACTTCGAACATTTGATGATCATCTATGGGTTCCTACTCGAGAAGAGTTCCTTGCACAGAAAGAGGCTGAAGCATTGGCAACAGAAGCAAATGATTCCACTGAGGTGAGTGAACGTGAAGATACTCAAGTTGCTTCAAGTGGTTCTACAACAGTAAACAATCCGGAACCACGCAATAAACGTTCAGAAAAGAAAAAGAAGAAAAAAACAAAAGTATCGAATAGTAGTAGCAGTAGTAATTCGGGAGCAACACGTTCGGTTAGACGTAGAAAAAAATAAAATCTAATCTAAAAAAAGAATCCTTGAGGATTCTTTTTTTATTTGTGATTGACAATGTATTTATAAAAAACAAAACTGCAGTTAGAGATGCCTTATGGGTTGGCATAAAAAAACAAGACCGTTTCTTTTTGAGAAACGGTCTGTTTTTTTCTTCGCTAAAAAAATTACTTGCGAATACCAAGTTCTTTTTTAGAGATGATAGCACGGTAACGGTTGATGTCTTTACGAATCAAATAGTCAAGAAGACTACGACGACGACCTACCAATGCTTTCAACGCGCGAGCTGTAGTATGATCTTTGTGATTTGACTTTAAGTGTTCAGTCAAATGAGCAATACGGATAGAGAACAATGCTATCTGTGCTTCAGGAGAACCAGTATCAGTCTTACTTTTACCGTATTTCTCAAAGATCGCTTGCTTTTCTTCTGTGCTTAAGTGCATTTTGAAAAAATTTAATGTTAATAAAATAGTTTACTTTACTTTGAAAAAGACCAATTCCTATATTCGGAATTCGATGCTTTCGTCAAAAAGCGATGCAAAGTTACTGCTTTTTTTTCAATATAGCAAATATTTTTTCTCTTTTGAAAAAAATAGCAGATTAAACAAGCAAGTGCGAAATTAAATAAAAGGATTGAAGAAATCATATTCAGGATTGTTAAAATATAGTTGGTATATTCCATGGTGAGTCTCCTTTCAGTTTATAAGACTATATTCAGTAACGATGTGTAAATTAAAAAAATAATTACTTTATTTGATATTTCACTGAGGATATATTAACTTTGTAGAACGAAAAAGCATATTTAATAAATAATAAAGTTAAATAACACAAGCATATGAAAAAATTAATACTTTCGTTTATGTTAGTAGTCATATCACTGATTGCTAATGCTCAATTTAATATTGATAATCCGGATAATCGTGCATATTTTGGAGCGAGACTGTCTCTTGATATTAGTAATCTTAGCACTAATCCTGATATGTATTCAGCAGGAGCCGGTTTCTCGGTTGGTGCAATATATCAAGTGCCTATTTTTATGAACTTATATGTTGAACCCGGTTTAAGTTTGTATTATAATACTTATGGTGCTGATATTGATACTTATCTTGTTTCAACGAGTAGTAAGGTTAAAAATTTTGGAATAAAAATTCCGATCAATGTAGGTTATCATATTGATTTTGAGAAATTTAATATCGGGGTTTTCACCGGTCCGGCATTGCGTATAGGTTTTTTGTGTGAAGAACATACAAAAGAGAAAATAGACAATCATACAATAAAGTCGGAATTTAATTTATATAGTGGACTTTATAATCGATGCGATTTGGCATGGGCAGTAGGAGCGAATGTCAATTTTAAACAATATTATTTTGGAATTAGTGGGGATTTTGGTTTGACACGACAAATAAAAGGGGTAAAAAGCAGTGTCAACACTTGTCAGTTTACCCTTGGCTATAATTTTTAAGGTTTAAGAATAGAAGAAAACTATGGCAGGAAGTGTAAAATTCGGTAGTAAATTAGCCCTCGTTTTAGCTACGGTTGGTTCAGCTGTCGGATTAGGTAATGTGTGGCGTTTTCCAAATGAGGTGCAAGAAAATGGAGGTGCCGCATTTTTAATTGTTTATATAGGTTGTATTCTCTTTATGGGTATACCTGTGATGCTTGCTGAATTTTCTCTTGGAAGAGGAGTTGGGAGTGATTCTGTTGGAGCATTTAAGAAATTTACACCGAAATCAAAATGGTGGTTAGTGGGAGGATTAGGTATTTTAGCATCGTTTATGATTGCCGGATACTATATGGTGGTGGCAGGTTGGACAATTGAATATTTATGGATGTCGATCACCGGTTCGCTTTATGAAGGAATAATCACAGATAATAACGTAGCTACAGAATCACAGCAATGGTTTTCTCAAGTGCTTTCAAATTCTACAGAAGGTGTTTGGTCCCCAATTATTGCTACAATAATTATATTGTTGTTTAATATGTTTATACTTTTGCGAGGGGTAAAAAAGGGTATTGAAAAGATGACTAATATGCTCATGCCTCTTTTATTTATCTTGATGTTGGTTCTTTGTGTCGTGTCGTTGTCTTTGCCAAAAGCTGCAGATGGGATTGATTTCTTTTTGAATCCGGATTTTTCAAAGATTAATCCTGACGTATTTATGAGTGCATTAGGACAAGCTTTTTTTTCTCTCTCATTAGGAATGGGAACATTGATAACATATGCTTCATATTTTCCGAAGAAAGATAATCTATCGACAACAGCTGTTTCTGTATCATTTTGTGATTTTGCGATAGCTCTTTTAATGGGATTTATTATTTTCCCGGCAGTTACATCATTCGGATTAGCAGAGGATTCTGATGGATTACAAAGCGTAGCATTAGTATTTGTTACTCTTCCTGAAGTGTTTGTGCAAATGCCTTACACACAATTATGGTCTATAATTTTTTTCCTATTATTATTTATTGCAGCAATGACATCAACGGTGTCAATCTTGGAAGTGTCAATTTTGTTCTTGCAAGAAAGGCTTAAATTTTCTCGCAAAAAAGCTGTGTTGACAGTTGTTTTTCCTCTATTTATAATAAGCCCTCTTTGTGCGTTATCTCAAGGGGCACTTTCGGAATTAACAATTTGTGGGTTAAATATTTTTGATTTTTTGGATACAGTTGCAACAAACTATATGCTTCCGATAGGAGCTTTGCTGACATGTGTATATGTCGGTTGGGTTATACCTGAAAAATTTGTAAAAGAAGAAATCACTAATAAAGGCAAAGTGGCAAAAAAAGTATATCCGATTGTGATTTTCTTAATTCGATATGTTGCACCATTATTGATTTTGTCAATTTTTGTATATCAGATAATTACGCGATTATAAAATGTCGATCAGAAGTTTTTCAAAACAAGAAAGAAGAGGACTTATAAGGATATTTGTGCTTCTGCTTCTGATAATATGTATTGTAATATGGCAAGACAGAAAGGAGACACTGTCAAATAGCGTATTATATGAAGAATCAGACTCGTTCTATAAAGAAATCCAATTACGGCAAGAAATTATAGATGAACAATATGACTCATTAAATAAAATGCAGAAAAAATCATGCGATAAAAAGAGAGCCAAATCTAAGACGCACACAAAATATATAGAACGTAATCCAGTGAATCAGCCAATTTCAACAAAATAGACAAGGAAGTATAAAAGTGAACTGCACTCCAAAAGTATTTATGTCAAACTTATGGAGTGCAGTTTAGTGCTTTGGTATAGCCTCTTGTTATATACATAAATAAATGTATGAAAGGTTACAGCGGAACTAAAAGTGCCGGGAGCCTCACATACAAGTTGATAATAAAAAAGCAATCAACAAAGCGAAAATTATTAATAGTTTTTTCATTGAAAAATCCCTTCATGTCTGTTTATATTTTAACAAAAATATTCTTGGAAAGTTTTAGAATATTTACTGTAAAAATTGTGATTCGATTTTTGTGTATACAATTGATCAAATTGTTGAATTTGTCATATGACTAAATTTGATATCAGCAAAACAACTAATTCAAGAATACAGTTGTTCAAATGAAAGACCGAAATAAATGAATTGTTGAAGATTAATATTTATGAGAGATATGAGTCTTATATCACAAAAAAGTTGTAAATTTACATCTCTTTAAGTATACGATTGAAAATTGATGAATCAAAAAGAAGATAAACATAAAGAAAAAGAATCTATTCAACAGGCATCTAATGCTCAATCTAAGGAGACTGTTGAAAAGAAGAATTCATGTCAGAGAAAAAAGAATTCAATGGTTCGAACCACATTAAGAATCATGCTTTGGATTTTTCTTCTTATTTTATCAATACCAATTTTAATCTATATTCCTCCAATTCAGATATTACTAAAAAATGTGGCATGTTCGGCTGTGTCAGATGCTACAGGCATGCATATTTCAATCGAACGGTTTAGTTTGAAGTTTCCGTTAGATGTAGCTCTTGAAGAGGTTTTGGTTATTGAATCAACCGGCGACACAATGATAAAAGCTAAAGAGGCAATTGTTGATGTAAAACTGCGACCATTGTTGGATTTAGATGTTCAGTTAAGGACGTTGCAACTTAGAGAAGGGCTTTATAGAATGGTGAATGCAGATTCTTCAATGATTCTGAAAGCAAAATTAGGATCTTTGATTGTTGAAGGTAATACAGGAATGAACTTGAACACCGGAGACATAAATTTAAGTAAAATAAAATTAAAAGATGGACAAGTAAGCCTTTTTATGAATGTGTGGAAAGCAAAACAAGAGGATAAAGATTCCACATCAACACTTCCGTATAAAATAAAAGTAGATGATATTGATATTGAAAACTTAAGTTATGCAATGTCAATGTTGCCAACTATTGACACATTAAATGCATCACTCCAAAACTTGAGTTTAAAGAATGGAGTTATAGATTTACGCAACAACAAAATTCATGCACAATTTATAGGGGCAAACGGAGGAGATATTAATTATATTGTTCCAACACAAGAATACATAGCTGCACACCCAGCCCCGACTGATACATTGCCTAAACAAGCATCGGTGCCGATGATAATCAGAGGAGATAGTATTTCAATAACAGATATAAATGCAAAATATGCAGTGCAAGGAACTTCTCCAAACAAGGGATTTGACGCAAATTATATCGTTGTTAATGACTTTGGTATTGAAATCGAGGATTTCTATAATAGAGGAAATGAGTTGAGAGTGCCGATTCGACAAATGATATTAACAGAGCGTAGTGGATTAAAAGTGACGCAAACCAGTGGTGTTGTAGGTATTGATTCTCTTGGTATTGCGATTGATAAATTTCATTTATCGACTGTTAACTCTCAAATAGATATAGATGGATATGTTTCATACGCCATGATGGCAATGGAAAAGTATTCACCGGTTCGAATTACATCTAAAGCAACTATCGGATTCACTGATGTGATAATGTATATGCCGGCTATCTCTTCGCTATTAGTGGGAGTGCCCAAACATCGTCCTTTGGAAATGATTCTTAATGCAGAAGGTAATCTATCGTCGTTAGACATAAATGTTTTAAGTGTCTCCATTCCTGATTTTATGTCGTTGGCATGTAATGGATTTGCTAAGAACCTATACAATGTAGATCAATTGGTGAGTGAAGTAGAAGTAGTAGGTAATATACAAAACACATCATATCTGTCGCATTTTATAGAAGGAAGTGGTGTTGAGGTCCCTTCTATGAGAATAGTAGGGAATGCCTCTATTAATTCAGATAATTATCATGCAGACTTACAGGTGTTGACGCCTTCAGGAGAGATAACTTTTGATGGAGATCTAAGCCTCAATTCAGAAGGCTATTTTGCAGATTTGGTTCTGACAGAAATGAATTTGGCTGCAATAATGCCGGATTTAGGGATTGGACTTTTATCATCACATATAAAGGCAGAGGGCAATGGTTTTGATATAATGAATCCGAAAACGACAACAAATATAACTGCTGAAATATCGCAATTAGAATATGGCGAGAGAATGTTTGGAAACATTGACGCTGAAATGTCGTTGAATGAAGGTCGAGTTATAGCAAATCTGATTTCGTATGATCCATATTGCGATTTTGATGTAACACTTGATGGCAGATTAAATGATGACATGTATGAATTTGATGCTTCAGTTAATTTGCAAAATGTCGACCTGCAGGAATTGGGGTTTTCGGAAACGATGAATTCCGGTAGTGGACAATTAAAAATTATTGGTTGGGCTAAACCTGTGGAATGGTTATATCAAGTGGATTTGGAAATAGATAATTTCAACTGGAATTTGCCGGGACAATATATACATCTCCCTAATGGATTAAGAGCTAAATTAGATGCAGAAGAAGATAGAGTTAATTTAGATATCATGGCTCATTTATTAGAAATGCACTATAATAGTTCATGTAGGTTAGATTCAATGTTGAATCAATTTTCTGTTGCTTCGGATTCTATATTGGCAGATATAGGGAGAAATCAATTAAATATAAAAAAGATTCAATCACAACTCCCAAAATTCGATTTAATGCTTAATGCTTCAGGAAAAGGCCTATTAAAACAATTCCTTGCCGCTTCCGATGTGAGTATGGATTCGATTGTTGTGGGATTGAAGAATCAAGATAAAATAATCGGAGGTTTAGGATTGTTTAAATTAAAATCGGGCAGCTTACGATTAGATACAATATCATTAGATTTATCAGAACGTGGACGACTTGTAGATTATCATCTTCATGTTGGCAATAGAAAAGGCACGCTTGATGAATTCGCAATGATAGATTTAAAAGGTTATTTTGGGGGTAATCGTGCATCTGCATCTCTGACTCAAAGAAATATAGAAGGGGATATAGGATACCGACTTGGGTTTACCGCTGCAATACAGGCCGATGCAATATCACTACACTTTACTCCTCTTGAATCCACAATAGCGTATCTCCCATGGGTATTCAATGAAGATAATTATTTGCAATATAATCTTAATGGTCAAGTTGATGCAAACCTAATGGCTACAAGTGATGATAGTCATATTAAATTATTGACTATTCAAGATGAAGATGGTAATAATGCATTGACTGTAAATGTGGCAAATTTGAAAATACAAGATTTCTTAAATCTTTCTGCTTTTGCTCCCCCTATAACCGGAAGTTTTAATTCCGACATGTTGTTGAAATATAAAAACAATGCAATATTAGGTTCCGGGATACTAAATATAGAGGATATGACCTATGATAGAATGAGACTTGGTACATTTGATTTTAATTTTAAAGCCGGATTGGATATGTCGGGCAATACAGGTGCTTTGTTGTCATTATTAGTCGATGGAGAAGAAGTTATGACAGGGAAAGGATATATAATACATGATTCAATAGCTACACAATCTCGCTCTAAGATAGATCTAACTCTGAAAAAATTCCCACTGATATTAGCAAATCCATTTTTGGGTAAAGATGTCGCTGAATTAAAGGGGACTTTAAATGGAGAATTAGAGATGAATGGAGAATTGATTTCACCAAAACTAAATGGAGAAATATTCTTTGATCATGGGAGCATATACTTGCCTATTATGGGGACAACACTAAAATTAGACTCTATTCCTGTAGTAGTGAAAGATAATGTGATTAATTTCCAAAATTATAATATTAAAGCTGCAAATGAAAATCCATTGATTGTCAATGGCAATATTGATGCTCGAAATCTATCTAAAATAGGAGTGGATATTGATTTGTCTGCCAGAAATATGCAATTAGTCGGAACCACAAAAAAATCGAAAAGTGATATATATGGAAAATTGTTTGCGAATCTTACAGCATCAGCAAAAGGAGACTTAAGTACCCTAGATATAAACGCTAATTTGTCGGTGCTTTCATCTACAGATATATATTACACAATGCCAAATGCGGAATCTGTGATTGCTGAGCAAACTAATGGCGAAATAGTTAAATTTGTGGTTCTTGCAGATTCTGTCGATACTGCTCTGTCTGATTCTGTATCCTCCTTGATGAATATGAAAATTTCTGCAAATCTCAATATAATGCAAGGGGCAAAAGCAACCGTAAACCTATCAGCAAATGGAACAGATAAAGTAGAAATTCACCCATCGGGCAATCTGGTGTTTTCTCAAAACTATATGGGAGATATGCGACTAAACGGGCAATTAAATGTTCATGATGGATATGCTCGATATAATGTGCCGATTATGGGAGAAAAGAAATTTACATTCCAACCAAATAGCTACATCTTGTGGAATGGAGATCTTATGAATCCGATGCTAAATTTCCATGCTGTTGATAAAGTGAAAACAAACGTCAAACAAGATAATCAAAATTCTCGGGTTGTTAATTTTGATGTGTTATTATCTGTTACGAATACTCTCTCAAGTCCGAAAATTCTTTTTGATCTTTCGACAGAAGATGATATAAGCATACAAAATGAGCTTCAATCAATGAGTGTGGACCAGCGTTCGAATCAGGCGATGAATCTGCTTCTATATAATACCTATACCGGTTCTTCCGGAAATTCATCAGCGAATTTTTCTGCCGAAGGTCAGTTGTATTCGTTTCTTACTTCGCAACTTAATTCATGGGCGGCAAAAACTGTGCAAGGTGTGGATTTGTCATTTGGAATCGACCAGTATAATCAAACTATTGATGGACAAAATTCATCGTCAATGAGCTATTCATATCAAGTGTCGAAATCATTATTTGATAATAAATTTAAAATTGTTGTAGGAGGTAATTATACGACAGACGCATCTGCCGATGAAAACTTTGCACAAAATTTAATATCTGACATTTCTTTTGAATACACTATAAAACAAACCAGAAATTTAACTCTGTATGCAAAGCTATTCAGACATACAGGCTATGAAAGTATTCTTGAAGGAGAGATAACAGAAACCGGTGCAGGTCTTGTGATGAAGCGAAGATTGGATAATTTGAAATCGCTATTCAGATTCCGTCGTCCTAAAAGAAAAAATCAAGAAGTCGATTCCATACCGATTGATACAATCAGACTTGTAATCCCTCAAACAACAAATCAAGTTGACTCATTAGACGGATTTGATGTTGAACCAATAAATGAAGGTTATGATGTGCTCAATTAAAAACTATATAAAAGAACACCAAAGTGGATTAATTATCATTGTTTTAATGATAATGCTATCTGCATGTTCAACAACTAAGCGTCTTGGTCCATCTGAAGTGTTATATACCGGTGTTAATGATTTTGAAATTATTCCTACCGACAATGAAAAATTACACCCGGATCTGACTTCTCAATTAGAAGAGGCAATAAATGTAGCTCCTAACAATCCGATGCCTTTTTTCTCTCCATATGTACGCACACCATTTCCAATAGGATTATGGGTATATAATAATATGAACGATTCTGCAAAAGGACTAAAAGGGTGGATATATAAAACATTGGTTTCTCAACCTGTATTGATTGAAGATGTTCGTCCTGACATCAGGGTTAAAATGCTTGAAGATATACTATTTAATAACGGGTATTTTGCATCAACAGCTACATACGAACTTGAATACGATAAGAAAAATCCTAAAAAAGCTCGCATAAATTATACGATTGATGTAAGCAAACCATATTTAATAGATTCAATTATCTATTTTAACAATCAAGAACCCATATGTCAGTTTATCGATTCTGTTGCACGAAAAAGTGCATACTTGAAATCAGGAGAAAAATTCTCTTCAGACTCGTTAGTAGCAGAACGTGTCAGAATCACAAACCGAATGCGAAATAGAGGTTACTATTATTTTAGACCTGAATATATAGAGTTTCTTGCAGATAGCACAATAAATCCCGGAAATGTAACGATCAAGTTTGCTCTTGCTACCAATATACCTAAATTAGCCAAGTTGCAATATCGAACGGGAGATGTTACTGTTTCTGTTCATCGTCAAAGCAAACGAGATCCCGGCATGCCAGATACATTGATGACTGAAAAGGGGAAAGTAATAGTGTATCGTCCGGCAAAATTACGCGAAAATTTGATTCCTTCATGTATAAGTTTTAAGAAAGACAGATATTTTTCAGTACGAGATATGGATAGAACTCAAACAAGACTTTCTCGTTTAGGAATTTTCGGAAGTATAGATATGCAAGTTTATCCATCAGATACTACATCTAATAATCCAACATTAGATTTAATGATAGATTGTACGTTCGATAGTCCGATGGAAACATCAATTGAAGTTAATGCAGTTTCTAAATCGAATAGTTATCTTGGACCGGGACTATTGTTGTCGTTAACGCATAAAAATTTGTTTGGGGGAGCAGAGAAATTATCAATATCTCTAAATGGTGCTTATGAGTGGCAAACAGGAAAAAACAAATCATCTCTTTTCAATAGCTACGAATTTGGACTAAATAGTAAATTGTCATTTCCGAGATTATTAGCTCCAAACTTTATCCCAAGAACTCAACGTGAACTTAATTGGACACACATATCTTTAGGTGCAGAATTACTTAATCGTCCCCATTATTTCAAAATGGCTCAGTTTAATATAGGAATAGATTATGAGTGGAGAGCGACACGAAGCACCCGACACATATTGACTCCATTTAAGTTGACTTATACCAAATTGATTTCAACGACTGAAGTGTTTGATTCCATAATGAATAGTAATCCTGCAATTGCATTGAGTTTTAGATCTCAATTTATCCCTGAATTAAGTTATTCATACACCCTTGATAAGTTCTTGGAACGTGAAAGAATAAATGGGATTAACTTTACGGCATCTGTAAAAGAAGCGGGAAATTTGTTTAATGCTATATGGTCATTGTGTGGAATTGACGGAGAAAAGAAACTTTTTGGTACACCATTTTCTCAGTTTATAAAGGGAGAAGCTCAGCTTGTATATACTCGAAGATTGATAAGAAACACTAATCATTGGCTTGTGTTACGAGCCTTTTTGGGAGCTGCTCATGCATATGGAAATTCTTCTGAAGTGCCATATAATGAACAATTCTATATAGGAGGTGCTAACTCGATTAGAGCTTTTACTGTTCGTTCGATAGGACCGGGTAGTTATCATGTCCCGGAACAAGAATCAAATGGATATTTTGATCAAACAGGTACATTTAAAGTTGAATTAAATGCTGAATATCGTTTCCCTATATCCGGAATGTTGCATGGTGCTATATTTTTAGATGCAGGTAATATCTGGCTATTAAAAGAAGATCCCAAACGTCCCGGAGGACAATTGAAAGGAAGTAGATTTTTAAAAGATTTAGCTCTTGGAACAGGAATAGGAATTCGATTTGATATCGGCATGATAGTAATTAGAGGAGATTTGGGCTATGGCCTACATTTGCCCTACAACAATGGCTCAAACCACTATTTTAATATACCTTTTAAAAATGCTTTTGCTTTTCATCTGGCAATAGGTTATCCGTTCTGATTTAAGATAATTTTCAGCCTTTTTTCAAAACAGCCTTTCCATAAAGCTGCAACTATTATGCAACCAACGAAGTCTGCAAATATATCTGCGACTTCAAAGCTTCTGCCTAATTGCATTATAGATTGAAGATATTCTATTGTTGTTCCAAATAAACTTGAAGCAAGTGTGATATAGAATATTTTTCGTTTGCTAAGTGGTGTGTATGATTGCTTACGAAACATATCTATACAGAGAGTCAAAGTTTGCCCTCCAAACATGATTGAATGTATGATCTTATCAGCTCCATTGAATAATGGAATAGAAACATCGCCCACAGGATCAGGCATGAGTGTAAGATATAATATCGCAATAAAGCAAGTTATGGATAAAAAATATTTTGGAAGAATATTGAAGAGTCTTTTTGCTTGTATCATTTTGCTATATAATAATGGAGTCTTTATAAATAACGAAGTTAAAGAAGTGTTATTTTGCTACGCGAGTGTTAAAAGTTCTAAAAAATATAATTTTTTGTTCGATTTATGTTGTATAACATATTTTTTTATATTATCTTTGCATAGTTTTTCATGGTATTAGATTTTAAGGTTAATATTGATTGGTTGTCGGGATGACAATCAATTTTTTTTATATATAGGACTGACATGATTATGTATGTCATAAAAAAGAGCGACCAAAACTAATTTTTGGTCGCTTCTGTATAAAATAAAGTCAATGAACAATATTATCCTATTAAAGAAATTCCGGTCATCTCTTTAGGTTGGGCAAGACCCATTATTTTCAATATTGAAGGAGCTATGTCTGCAAGGATTCCATCTTTTACAATTGCGTCTTTACGATTGGAAATGTATATGCAAGGCACCGGATTGAGAGAATGTGCTGTATTTGGAGTGCCATCAGCATTTAAAGCATTATCGGCATTGCCATGGTCAGCAATTATAATAACTTCATATCCATGTTCTTTTGCTGCCTCTACAGTGTTGCGTACACAATTATCAACAGCGATAACAGCCTTTTCAATTGCCTCATATACACCAGTGTGTCCAACCATATCTCCGTTAGCATAATTAACTACGATGAAATCAAATTTTTCAGTAGAGATTGCTTCAACAAGCTTTTCGTTAACTTCATATGCACTCATCTCCGGTTTTAAATCATAAGTAGCTACTTTGGGAGATGCTACAAGAATACGTTCTTCATTTTCATAAGGCGTTTCTCTTCCTCCATTTAAGAAGAATGTAACGTGTGCATATTTTTCCGTCTCTGCAATATGAAGTTGAGTCTTTCCACTCTTTGATAGATATTCTCCAAGAGTGTTTTCAACATTTTCTTTATCGAAAAGAATATGAACACCAGTAAATGATGCATCGTAAGGAGTCATACAATAATATTGTAGCCCACTGATTGGTTTCATTCCGTTTTCTTCATGTTGTGTAAGCACAATAGTAAGCTCTTTTGCTCTATCGTTTCGATAGTTGAAGAAAATTACGACATCGCCCTCTTTGATTCGTCCATCAATGGAACTATTTATAATTGGTTTAATAAACTCATCTGTAACTCCTTCAGCATATGATTCTTCTACAGCCATTACCATGTCTGTGGCATGTTTCCCAACTCCATTGACAAGTAAATCATAAGCTTCTTTCACACGCTCCCATCGTTTATCGCGATCCATTGCATAATATCGACCTATGATTGAAGCTACCTCTCCTGTCGATTTTTTACAATGGTTTTGAATGTCGGCAATAAATCCGGCTCCCGATTTAGGGTCTGTGTCGCGTCCGTCCATGAAACAATGAACATATACATCTTTCAAGTCATATTCTTTTGCAATATTGCAAAGGGCAAATAGATGTGTCAATGAACTATGAACACCTCCATCAGATGCTAAACCCATGAAATGAATCGATTTGCCATTATTCTTTGCATAAGAAAAAGCATTGATTATCTCTTTGTTATTGAGTATGGAATTGTCTTCAATCGCTTTGTTGATTTTAACTAAATCTTGATATACTATACGACCTGCACCAATATTTAAGTGTCCAACCTCAGAATTACCCATTTGACCATCAGGTAATCCCACATTTTCGCCACTTGCTTGCAGCTGCGAATGTGGATATTCCGACATTAGACTATCAATATAAGGAGTAGGAGTATTAAAAATCACATCACCCTTATCTCGACGACCTATTCCCCAGCCATCAAGAATCATTAAAATTGCTTTTTGAGCCATAATAATTATCTTTTTTCTAAAATTTTTTACCTTTAAATATATAACAATATTTACGACTACAAAGTTAGTCAAAAATTACTAATTAACCAATTTTTTATGAACTTCGGATTCTCTCTGCCTGAATATCAAATATTTTTATTAACTTTGCGTTATATAATAGATATTAGCTAAATTGACTATCAGTTAGTGCTTACTTTATAAATTTTTACTTACGAATTAATTCAGATGAAAAAAACATTCTTAAAATTATTCATGACAGCAGTTATGTTTTCTTCTGCTATTGCTACAACGACATTCTCTTCATCGGCACAAAGTAGTTTTGATGATAGATATGTCGATTATCCTTCTTATGCAGGGAATGATTTGGAGCTTATGATTGATGCTACCGGAACACATTTCAAATTGTGGAGCCCGAAAGCTCAGCAAGTGAAAGTTAATCTTTACGAAGATGGTCGCACAGGTAATGCTTTCAAAACTTTAGATATGAAACCTGATTCATCAACAGGAACATGGAGCGTATCTGTGCCGGAACAATTATATGGCAAATTTTACACGTTTCAAGTAATGATCGATGGCAAATGGTTGAATGAAACTCCCGGTGTGTGGGCTAAAGCAGTCGGGGTCAATGGTCAACGTGCGGCAATAATAAATTTTGATGAAACAGATCCACAAGGGTGGAATGATGATCGTGGACCGATTGTTAATAACTTTACCGATGTTATCATCTATGAAATGCACCATCGTGATATGACTGTTCACCCAAATTCCGGAATAGCTAATAAAGGAAAATTTATTGCGTATACGGAAAATGGTGTATGCTCTCTCAATGGAGAAACAACAGGCATTGACCATATCAAAGAACTTGGCGTTACTCACGTCCATATCTTGCCATCGTATGACTATAATTCAGTCGATGAAACGCAATTGCCGGCAAATGTATATAATTGGGGTTATGATCCAATGAACTATAATGTTCCTGAAGGTTCATATTCCACAAATCCTTCAGATCCGAAAACACGTATTCGTGAAATGAAAGAAATGATTAAAGCATTTCATGATGCAGGTATAGGTGTGATATTAGATGTGGTTTACAATCACACAGCTGAAAATGATGGTTCTAACTTTAATCTCACAGCACCGGGATATTATCATCGTCATTGGGATAATGGTAATTACAGCGATGCTTCCGGTTGTGGAAACGAAACAGCAAGTGATCGTCAACAAATGCGTAACTTTATTATCAATTCCACAAAATATTGGGTAGAAGAATATCATATCGATGGATTCCGTTTTGATCTAATGGCTATTCATGACATTGAAACAATGAATCAAGTGGTGGCAGAATTAAAAAAAATCAATCCAAGTGTTTTTGTGTATGGTGAAGGCTGGACATGTGGAGATTCTCCATTAAAAGTGGAAAAACGTGCATTGAAAGAGCATGTTTCGCAAATGTCGAATATTGCTGTATTCAGTGATGACCTTCGTGATGCTGTTAAGGGACACTATTCTCGTGCCACAGACCAAGGATTTGCTTCAGGAAGACCTGGTAGTGAAGAAACAGTGAAAATAGGTATTGTTGCTGCTACTGCTCACCCACAAATTGACTATTCAAAAGGGGAGAATTCCAAATTCCCATATGCTCAATCTCCTCAAATGATTGTTAATTATGTCTCTTGCCATGACGATCTTTGTCTAACAGATAAATTGCGTTTGTCAATGCCTGATGCAACAGATGATGTTAGATTAGCAGTTGCAAAATTGGCTCAAACAATTGTATTTACATCTCAAGGCACACCATTCATGTTCTGTGGAGAAGAAATCTTCCGAGACAAAAAGGGTATTCACAACACATATAATAGACCAGATTCTGTTAATGCCATAGATTGGAACAAAAAAGCTCAATATAAAGACCAATTCAATTATTATTGTGGTTTAATAGAATTGCGTAAGGCTCACCCGGCATTCCGTATGACTACAGCCGAACAAATTGCAAAACATCTCGTTTTTGATAAGATTGATAGTGAAAAGCAACCTAATCTTATAGCATACTCTTTAATAGATAATGCTAACAATGATGAGTGGAAAGAAATTAAGGTTATTTTCAACGGTGCCGGTTATGCTCAAGAATTAAAAATCAATAAAGCTGAATGGCATATTGTGGCACAAGACGGTAGAATTGCACCAGATGCATCGTTGGGCTTATGCAAAGGTGGAAAGATAAGTATTTCGCCATATTCGGCAATGATTCTTGTTCGTAAGTAAACATAAACGATAAATAGAAATGAGGCTGATGGGAATAGTTATATATACTCCCGTCAGTCTTTTTTTGTATGCTAAAAATACGATATCAAAATATATCCCTCTAAAAATAAGTTAGTGTAAAAATAAGATATATATCTAAATGATGTAAATTAATCTTGTGGGATAACTGTTTTTTTGAGGATTATTTGTAACTTTGTATCTTCAAATTCATATTTATGCAAGAGATTAGAAATATAGCAATAATTGCTCACGTTGACCATGGAAAGACAACATTAGTAGATAAAATGCTACTTGCCGGTCATCTTTTCCGTGATAATCAAACAACCGGAGAACTTATATTAGACAATAATGACTTGGAACGTGAGCGAGGAATCACTATCTTATCAAAGAATGTATCAATAAACTATAAAGGGACAAAGATAAACATAATTGACACGCCGGGGCACGCAGATTTTGGAGGAGAAGTTGAGCGTGTGTTAAATATGGCTGATGGCTGTTTGTTGCTTGTTGATGCGTTTGAAGGTCCAATGCCACAAACTCGATTTGTGCTGCAAAAAGCAATTCAGATGGGTTTAAAACCGGTTGTGGTTGTCAATAAAGTAGATAAACCTAATTGTCGCCCTGACGAAGTCAATGAAATGGTATTTGACCTGATGTTTAATCTCAATGCCACAGAAGAGCAGTTGGATTTCCCTACTATCTATGGCTCTGCTAAACAAAATTGGATGAGCAAAGATTGGAGAAAACCTGCTACAGATATTACAGCCCTTCTCGATGCAATAATCGAATATATCCCTGCACCAAAACAACTCGACGGAAATGCTCAAATGCTGATTACTTCTTTAGATTTCTCAAACTATGTCGGGCGTATTGCTGTCGGACGAGTACACCGAGGTGTAATTAAGGAGGGTATGGATATAGCATTGTGCCAAAAAGATGGAAATATATTAAAACAACGTGTTAAAGAGTTGCATACGTTTGAAGGAATGAGTCGCAAACGTATTGAATCTGTTCAAAGTGGTGATATATGTGCTATTGTGGGGCTTGAAAAATTTGAAATTGGTGATACGATATCAATTGTAGATAATCCGGAACCATTACCGAGAATTGCTATCGACGAGCCTACCATGTCAATGACTTTCACAATCAATGATTCTCCATTCTTTGGTAAAGACGGTAAATATGTAACTTCTCGCCATATAGCCGAACGATTGACAAAAGAACTTGACCGAAATTTAGCTTTAAAAGTTAAGAAATCAGAAAATGAAGATGTTTGGACTGTCTATGGTAGAGGAGTGCTGCACTTATCGATTCTTATCGAGACTATGCGTCGTGAAGGCTATGAACTTCAAGTGGGGCAACCACAAGTTATAATCAAAGAAATTGATGGATTGAAATGTGAACCGATTGAGTCGTTATCAATAAATGTGCCTGAAGAATATTCAAGCAAAGTAGTTGATATGGTTACCCGACGTAAAGGTGAAATCGTTTCGATGGAAACCCAAAATGATCGGATTCAAATAGAATTCAATATCCCATCGCGTGGGATTATTGGCTTGCGAAATAATATATTGACAGCAACAGCCGGCGAGGCTATTATGGCTCATAGATTTTTTGAATATCAGCCATGGAAAGGAGATATTGAACGACGTACAAACGGCTCTCTTATAGCTCTTGAAGCCGGTACTGCCTACGCTTACGCGATTGATAAACTCCAAGACCGTGGTCGGTTCTTTATATTCCCTCAAGAGGAGGTATATGCCGGACAAGTGGTTGGGGAGAATGCAAAAGAAAATGATATCGTTGTCAACGTAACGAAGTCTAAAAAACTTACAAATATGCGTGCAAGTGGAGCTGATGATAAAGCTCGAATTATTCCTCCTGTCGTATTTTCATTGGAAGAGGCGTTGGAATATATTAAAGAAGACGAATATGTCGAAGTAACTCCTAACCATATTCGTCTGCGTAAGATTATTCTTGATGAAATTGAACGTAAAAGGGCAAATCGTTGATTTCGGTTTACATCTGTTGTAAATAGGTGTACCCAAAAATATGTCGGGCGATTCGTTCCTGCATTGTCGGGAGAAATCGCTTTGTTTTTTGATGTTTCGTAACCCCTGTGTGCTACCATCCTCCGGAAGCACCACCACCTCCCGACATTCCTCCTCCAAAGGATCCTCCGGAGAAGCCTCCTCCACTGTTCCCACTGCCACCTCCAACAACGACTACAGGTGCAATTTTAGGTATTTCATATCTAACCTCATGTCGATTGCCACAAAATTTGCAACCGTAGACTTTTACTCCTATTCCTACTGTGCTGACAGTCGGTTGGCGTTGAATTTTTTCGTATAGCAAAGTTGATGCTTTCGTATGGCATATCGGACATTTATCAAACGACGAAATCTTACTTTCAAATGGGAATATTTCTGTTGCATTGCATTTCGGGCATAACCACACATCATAATCAACAGAATTGATTTCTTCCTCAATATTTTGTGATTCAGTCAGATAACTATTATCCTCCTCTTCCGACAACTTTCGCATCTTTGATCCACAAAAATCGCATTTCACCGGTTTGTTTCGATAATATTTTGTTAAAACATATGCAATTATATAGAAAATGGCTCCTGTAAATAGCGATAGAAAAGCAAATAATGCCAATTTCCATTGGTTTTTTCGTAGTAATTCTACTTTCTGATAATTTGTCTTTTTGGGGAGAGAAAATAATGTGCGACAGAAAAAGATAAATCCGGCAGCAAATGCAATGACAACGATTATTAATAATATTGTTTCAATTTCATGAGCACTGCTTTGCTTTGCATCATTAGGTTGATTTGATTTAACTTCATTTGCAACATCAGGATTTGTAAATACTTGATATAATCTATTTGTTGTGGCTTCAACAGCCCCATCAATATCGCCTTTCTTCATATAAGGGACGATGTCCATATTTATAATATTTTTAGCGGATATGTCGGGCAATACTCCTTCTACACCGTATCCGGTATGTATTCGGGCTTTGCGTTGATCCATTATTATAATGACGAGGACACCATTGTCGCGATCTGCTTTGCCGATACCCCATTCGCTGAATAATTCTTGCGAAAATGTTTCAATATCTACATTTCCTGCTGATTCAATTACAACAAACGCCGGTTCAACAGACGTTGAGTCCATCAAAGCTCGCATCATATTGTCGGCCTTTGTTTGAACCTCTGCAGAGACATAATCGTCCGGATCAGAAATAAAATGATTCTTATTTTGTATATGTACGTTTGGAACAGTCTCTACGGTGTAAGTTGCTCCAAATGATAGAATAACATTGCTGACGAATATTGTTAGAATAAATAACCATTTTTTCATGTTATAAATATTTTAAAAATTATTATACTGCCGGGAGGCTCAATCCGTTTAGCTTTCTAAATAAATCAAGAGCATAGACATCTGTCATTGCCGAGACATGGTCTAACACGCTTTGTATTTTCCCATATAAAGTGGGTGCAAATGTGTCGTATTGTTGTGGCACCTTGTATAATAGCAATTGTGATGCGTTTTTTTCAGGGTATAATACGGCGTCAAGTAATCGCTCCATTAAGAATGTGATAATCTTGTTACCTGCAAGTTCAATATCTACGACGTCGGCTGCTCGATATATCTTGTCCCATGCCACACGTGAACAATTCTCATATCCTTGTCTCAACATCGGATTGATGTGCATAATGAGATTGTCGGTCATTGTTCCACATAAAATTTCATCTTCCTTTTCAACAAATACTTTTGCACAATCGTTCACTAATGCTCCAATGACGTGAGAACGCAAATAGGCTATCTTTTCGTTTGGATCGGAAACTCGCTCCATTGTCGTGTATAGATGTTGTTGCTTTTCTTTGTCAAAGTACGATGTGAATAATTCGATTACTTCTGTTGTTGATAAGATTTTTAGTTTATGTGCATCTTCAATATCCATAACTTGGTAGCAGATGTCGTCGGCCGCTTCCATAATGAACACTAAAGGGTGGCGAGCAAATTGTGATGCATCATCAGAGAGATTTATTATTCCTAATTCAGTTGCTATTTTTAGGTAAGTGTCATGCTCTGATTCGAAAAAGCCAAACTTCCCTTTTTCTCCTGCATGCATCGATGAGTATGGATATTTGACAATAGATGCCAATGTGGAATATGTCATTGCAAATCCTCCAGGGCGTCTGCCGGCAAACTGATGTGTCAGTAATCTGAATGAGTTTGCATTGCCTTCAAAATTTATTAAATCGTTCCATTGCACTTCACTCAGATGCTCTTTTAAAAATAGACCACTCCCTTCACTAAAAAATGTAGAGATTGCTTTTTCTCCTGAATGACCGAAAGGAGGATTCCCCATGTCGTGGCATAAGCACGCCACTGATACAATATCTCCTAAATCGTTTAGCTTATCAACCCATTTTTCTTTTTCATATTTAGGTCTCAACATATCGACAACTTCATTTGCCATTGATTTGCCAACTGATGATACTTCTAAACTATGTGTCAATCGATTATGTACGAATATGCTACCCGGAAGTGGAAATACTTGTGTCTTGTTTTGTAATCGACGAAATGGTGAAGAGAATATCATACGATCGAAATCACGCTGAAAATCAGAGCGTTTCTGATTTCGTTGAGAATGATATTCCTCAAGTCCTAATCGTTTGTCTGAAATCAAACGTTGCCATTGCATCTTTTCGTTTGTTATAGAATTCATTCTACGGAATATATTTAACTCTACAAAATTAGCAAAAACTTATAATATATAACCTATGCGAGAAGAAAATTTGATTAACTTTAGTTTCCTATTGGTTTAATTAGATGTCTCAACTGAGCATATATTTAAATGAGGTTGGCTTTCTCCCTATCGGATTTTAGCTTCGCTATCCGGTGCTTTGCACCCAATACCATCGGAATCCATACCATACAAATATAGTCGGAATGTAGTGGGAGTGGTGTCGGTGCTTTGCACCATATATAGTTGGAGATTCACCCAATGAGTAGTTGGATAATTACACAAAATGGAGAGGGTGGGGTTTAAAGTTTGTCAGAGAGGTTCTGCTTTAGATTTTATTTTTATCGGGCACCAATAAAAAAATAGAAGAAACTGTGTCAAAAAAATGAATTTTGACACAGCCTCCTCTTTTCTTATTTTCACAAATTTTAATTTCTTCTACTTCACATTTTCTGTGTGCCATGGAGGAGTTGTCTTGCCCATAGTTACTCCAAATTCACAAATTGGGTATGAGTTTTCTATATTTTCAGTGCTTATGTAATTTGGCGATTCTTTTAATGTCTTACGACAAACAGTCGTTGATTCAAGACTATGATGATCAGCCGTCGAATATCTGGAATAATGCCAAGCTTCTTTACCATTAGGAAGAATATAACTTTGATAAACTTTATCATAGTAAGTCTTAGGTTTTTTAATTTCTTGTTTGACATGATAGTGTGAATAATTTTCAAAACTTATCCATTGCCAAGACAATAATGTATGAAGTGATATTATGGTATCACTCGTTTTTTGATGTTGGCGTAACACCACAAATCTGACCGACACTATTTCTCCGGAAAATACACGTTGGTAATCTTCATAAGTAATACCCTCTAAATCTTCCAGATTCATTATGCCTTCATCATCAACGGCAATAAGAAAAATGTAATGATTTCCTCCCGTAAACAACGACGTACACTCATTATTGTGCTTTATCCTTATATTCTTTAAATATAAACTAAGTGTATCATTCTCAAAATCAATCTTTTTTAGGTCATATACGTAGTCGGGTAATTTAGGATTTTTTTTGACCCCTTGGATATATCCTTTCGCATAATAGGTGATTCGTTCCGCAATTGTTGGATTTGTTCCTGAATTTGTTCGTGTCCAATTCCGAACAGCAAAGTCGGGATATTCTTCATACGCAATAGGAGTGTGGTTGATTATCCATACCGGGTGATTCTTTGCATACTCTTCATCAACGCTTACCTCTTCTATTCTGTCGCTCAATATCCTGTAGCCAACGCCTTTATCTTGGGGAACACCGGCTTCGCTCTGAAAGGTAATTGTCGGCTTTGTGTTGCCATCCCAATTCTCTGAATAGGGCCAATAGATCTGATAATGATTCATATAGTATGTGTCTTCGCCAATAAGGGTGAACAATTCTTTTATCGAATGTCCGGTAGGCAATGATTCCAACTTCGCTTGTAAACTTCGACCTATCTTCGCCGTTTTGCTTATTCTTTCGCCACCTCCAAAGGCTTCTGCAAAATAATACGACTCATCAAGCCCCAATGCAACTGACGCTCTGACTGCCGAATGAACCTCTTCGCAGATCTCTTTGTCGGGGTGAAGATGTGCCAATGCTTCTGCCACTGCTTTCGGAGAAACTGACTCATACTCATAACCCGGTATCGGATCAAGATTCGACCCAATATCTTCACACGATGTGGCAATCAACATCGGAATTGCAAATGCTATTGCCATAATTCTGCTTATAAATCTTTTTGCTTCCATAATATTTAATCATAGTTTAACGTCATAAAAAACGTTTGCAAGTTAGTTGTTTGTCCTGAAATCAGCAAACATTTTCTTGTATTTTTTATTTTTTTACTGTTTTTTTTGACATAGGTAAAAAAATCAGGCTTTACAAACGGATTATAATAATCTATTACTGTCCGATAAAAATAGAACAGTACATGAAAAGAGGTATCAATCGCTGATTTAATGCGGTTGATATTTCTTTTTTCAGTTTATAAACCCACCTTCTAACAGAAAATATTGACTGTCCGACAAATTAACGACCTCAATAATTTGTTTTTTGTGTTTCGCGTCTTTGCAGACGCTTTGTCTGTTGGGATCCCTTCCGAGGGTATCGCTTCGCTCTCCGGTGCTTCGCACCTAATACCAACGGAATCCATACCATACAAATGTAGTCGGAATGTCGTGGGAGTGGTGTCGGTGCTTCGCACCGTATATAGTTGAAGATTCACCCAATGAGTAGTTGGATAATTACACAAAATGGAGAGTGTGTGGTTTAAAGTTTGTCAGAGAGGTTCTGCTTTAGATTTTATTTTTATCGAACACCAATAAAAAAAACCATGTCAACTAATTTGGACATGGTTTTTTGAGGAATTGTTCTTATAAGTTAACTACCAGACTATTTTAGTCGTAGACGTAGATGTTTTGATGATATATACACCTTTGTTTGGAAGCATGTAACCGTTTGTTGCATTTATAGCAATAATCTTTCCGTCGATTGAGTATACATCAAATTGCGAATCGTTGTCAACAGAGATTAGACCATTAGAAACACTGATTTGAGTGTTATTGTTCATTGGTATGTTTTCGATTCCACTTTCAATGTTTGTTCTGAACATTACCTTGCGAGATGATTTTGAATCAACTGTTCCGTTGTTTGCTTTGACATATGCAAAGTATTCGGTGTCTTTTTCCAGACCGGTTACATTAATGCTCAAAGTTGATGCCTCAACTTCAAAATTGTCATATTCGGCAATAGGCGTAAATGTTACGTCGCCGGCAAATGTGAGTGTTAAGTCGTCTAAGTTCATTGTTAATTCGACAGCTCCCATATAGTAGTAAATGGCGATTCTTCGAATATCATCTGGTATACTGTTGATTTCAACAATTTTTCCTTCAGAAGAGATGTCGGTCATGTTTGCTATAGTAATGAGATTGCCTTCGCTGTCGCAACCGATAATTTCTAATCGAGCATCGGCTTCACGAGAAATTCTGCACCAGAAAGAAATGGATTGAATAGCATCATCAAAAGTAGGAGAAATGAGATAGTCTGCTTGTTTGCTGAACTTTAGTGAAGGAGTATTTTCACCACAATAGTTTGTACGCGAGTCGTAGAGACCTGATTTTTGCCATTCTGATGATGGGAGATTTTTGTTGTCAAAGCCTGCTATGAGAGAGCCTTTTGAATCGGAATAAGAACGAGTGGCAACCGTAAGGAAATAGTTCTCAGCGTCTGGTATTTCAGACCAACTGATATTTGCTGCGACATCGCTGATTTCACTAACGTTTACTTTTGTGTAAGAGTCTTCAAATAGGTCTGATAAGGTATTAACATAGACTATGTCTGCTGCTTTTGCATTAAAGTCGCTATATGTGTAGAGGATTATTGCATATGTGGTGTTTTGTTCAAGACCGTTGATATCGATTGAAGTTACATTGCCTATATTTTTAACTTTGTAGTCGTCAACATAAGTCATGATTGTTTTACCATCGTAGTCCTCCATTGGGAATATTGTCAAACAATAACCGGTTGCGTTTGCCACTTCGTTCCAAGACAAAGAGAATGATTCGTTTGAAAGTTTTGATACCTTTGGTGTTGACGCTTCTAAATAAAGTGAAGAGTTCTCATCACCACCACCAAGCACCTTGAATGATATTACACCATCAGGACTTTCTTGTATTGCGGTTAAAGGATAGTTGACACTTTTTTTATTCCAGTTCATGAACTCAGGTACGGAGCCACTGTTGAATTCAAAATATGAATTGCCAGGGAAAGTGTCGCCGGCACGAGTTGCTTCAGTCTGTTTGTTGTCTGCTTCAATGATGTCGATATATTGGTGAGTTGCAGCATTGTTGACAATGTTGTTGTACCATACAGATTCGTTGTAGTCGATGTGCCATACGAGCATTCCATGACCTGGAATAAATCTGTCCCAACTTTTTAGTTGTCGATTCTCAAAAAGGAAATACTCTGTTGGTTTCGTAATATCTGCAGATATTTTGTAAGATACCGGGCGATCTGTCAGTGGTAGCATACATATTGTTTCAGCAGCTGTAATTTCGATAGGTTTTTGCCACTCCAAAGCGTATTGTTCGTAAGAAGAAAAGATAGGAGGGGTGCGTTTGTTGTTGTTGTATGGACCATAGTCGAGTGCAGAATATGCTCCCGGAGAAAATACATTTTCATTATAAACAGTAGAATACAAGTCCGGCAAGCCTAACACGTGAGCAAACTCGTGGCAGAATGTGCCGATTCCATCGGGTTCGTCATCGCAATTGAGCTCGTTTGAAGTTGCATATTTCTCTAATTTGACACCATCGTATTCAGGATAACGAGAAATAGCTTCCGACATATACCAAGCATGAGGCCAGATACGATCGTCGCTATATGTGTCTGCTTCACCATATCCGGCATAGATTACATATACATTATCGACAAAGCCATCTCCGTTTCTGTCATATTGGGTAAAGTCTATTTCGTCATCAAGCAAATCGCAAGCGTCAATAATCATTTGTGCAGGGTTCAAGTCGTTCCCGAAATAATCATTTTGTCCGTAGAAATTATAATTGTTTGGAAGAGTAACAGGTCCATAAACATCGAAAGATGGTTTGAAAAGGCCATTGCTTGAAGCATAGTAGAAATCGTATGCACTGCCTGTGGCTCCATGTTCGTCATAGCCTACTTCATTCATCATTCGATCCATTGCAGCATGAGGATCTGTATCGAAAGTGAAAGAATCGTTTTTGAAGTTAACAAGAATGACAAGCACATTTTGTTCGCCTTCAGTGGGAAATGCACGGATATCATGTCCGTCGGAGTTGTCCCATTTCGATTCTCCTAAACTTTTAGTTATGCTGTTTTGACGTGGACGAAGAAATGTTTTTTGCATTCTTGAATTCATAAGTGTCTCATTTTTCAATGCATTAAAGAGAGTCTCAGAATCGATGGATTTGAGCATTTCAATCTCTTCGACACTTCTATCGGAGATGTTTGATGCACGATAGAGCGATAGTTCGCCATTATTCCCGATATAGTTATACCAACCATCAGAATTTTTCTTGATGAGATATCCATCTTCGGTCATTAAACAATGAAAATATTCATCTCCAATCATTCGAACAGTCAAAGATGTTCCATCGGGTTGTTGAATAATTCGCAATTCTTTTGATGCAGGGATAGCATTTGCAGTTAACGTACATAAAATTCCAAGGCTTAGGAATGATAAAAATCTGTTAATAAATTTATTCATAAATATATAATTTTATAATTTTCAAATTTGTGCCACAAAATTACGCAAAAAGATGAGAATACAAAAAAAAGTAAGCTGAAATTTCCAAGCACAATAAAATTTTTGTAACTTCGCAAATAATATGAATCCATTTACATTAAATATTGAAGGACGATTAATTAAGATTGACAAACCTATAGTTATGGGAATAGTCAATGTTACACCTGATTCGTTCTATGCAGATAGTCGAACGCAGACGGCCGATGACATAAGGCGACAGGTCGACAAGCATATTCAAGAAGGAGCAACGATAATTGATTTAGGAG
This sequence comes from uncultured Porphyromonadaceae bacterium, assembly GCA_937911575.1. Taxonomy (GTDB): domain Bacteria; phylum Bacteroidota; class Bacteroidia; order Bacteroidales; family Muribaculaceae; genus Lepagella. The sequence goes on from CALDPR010000032.1 coordinate 188,330, forward strand.
GCTACTCTTCGCGTCCGGGAGCAGATGAAGTGTCGGTAGATGAAGAATATCGTAGACTTGCACGAGGATTAGAGGTAATAAGAAAAGATTATCCAAGTGTTATAGTGTCGATTGACACTTTTAGGGCTGATGTGGCACGCAAATGTGTAAAGGAATGGAATGCTAATATTATAAATGATATATCAGGAGGAGATTTGGATAGAGATATGTGGGATATTATTGCAGAATTAAAAGTCCCATATATATTAATGCATATGCGAGGAACACCTCAAACAATGCAGTCCGATTGTTTATATGAAGATGTAACTGCCGATGTGCTGTTCGACCTCTCAAAAAAAATATCGCAATTGCATCAATTAGGCATAAATGATATTATTGTAGATCCAGGATTCGGATTTGCTAAAAATTTAGATCAGAATTATCAGTTAATGGCAGAACTAACTGCCTTGCAATCGCTCAATAAGCCAATCCTTGTAGGAATATCACATAAGTCGATGATTTATAAACTACTTCAAACAACACCACAAGAATCGCTTAATGGCACAACCATATTGAACACAATAGCATTGTTAAATGGTGCTGCAATTCTGCGAGTTCATGATGTGAAAGAAGCTGTTGAAGCTATTGAAATAGTTGATAAAATAAAAACAAGTTCCTGTATTAAAACATAATGGATTATGATAGAATTTGGGATAAAAGATATTATTGATATATTTTTGGTCGCTGTCATGCTGTATTATATCTACAGCATGATGAAGAAGAGTGGTACGATTAATATTTTTATCGGCGTACTATCGTTTATCGGTGTATGGATTATTGCTTCTGAAATTTTTGAAATGCGTCTAACCGGAACGATTCTCGATAAATTCATGAATATAGGCTTGATAATAATTGTAATCTTATTTCAAGAACAGATCAAGCGATTTCTTGTTGATTTAGGCTCGCAAGACAAGTGGCGTTTTTTTCGTAGGCTTTTTTCAAAGAATGTAAAAGGAGGAGAAGACAATAAGATTGCTGAGGTGATGTCGATAGTCTATGCTTGTATGAGTTTGGCAAAATCCAAAACGGGAGTCCTCATTGCCATTCAACGCAAAATGTCGCTTGCTGAATATGAAAAGACCGGTGATATAATTGATGCCGTAATCAATGTAAGATTGATTGAAAATATATTCTTTAAAAACAGTCCACTCCATGATGGTGCAATGATTGTAGCTAATCGAAAAATAACGGCAGCCGGTTGTATATTGCCCGTAAGTCATGATATGAGCATACCAAAGAGTTTGGGACTTCGACATCGAGCTGCATTGGGAATGTCGCAGGCTACAGATGCTGTGTGTATAATTGTCAGTGAAGAGACAGGCAATATATCAGTAGCAATTGATGGACAATTGAAGGTTAAGATTTCTGCTATCGACCTCGAACATATTCTTTCTCAATCTCTTTAATTCCTTTGTAAGTTGAACAAAATTCAATAAGAAAAAAATAAGTCGCGACTTCTTTAAGCCACGACTTTATTTTTTCCTTTTTTAATTGGGATTGATTAATCTTTTTTAAGATTAACTCTGCGTTCTTTGATACGTGCTTTCTTACCTGTAAGGTTACGTAAGTAATAAAGTTTAGCACGGCGAACTTTACCATATTTGTTCACTTCGATAGAATCGATGAACGGAGATTCAAGAGGGAAAATACGTTCTACGCCGATACCATCAGAAATTTTACGAACTGTAAAGCGTTTTTTTGTGCCTTCGCCATTAATGCGAATAACTACTCCACGATACTGTTGGATACGCTCTTTGTTACCTTCTTTAATGCGATATGCAATTGTAATTGTATCGCCAGGTCCGAATTCCGGATGTTGTTTGCCTGTTGCGAAGGCTTCTTCTGCGATTTTAATTAAGTCCATTTTGGATATTTCGTTTGTTAAATTATTAATATGCAATATAATAAGCAACTTTTTCTTATCAGAGATTGCGAAAAGCGGTGCAAAGTAACAACTTTTTTTTCAATTATGCAAGTTTTTTTGCAGTTCTGTTGTGTGTTTAGGTTGTTTTTCATATTTTTGCAATTAATAAAAAATGATTGGAGAAATGAGAAAATTTATATTATCAATAGTTGCATTCCTGGTTTTTGCAGGGATAATAAGAGCCGATTCTTTAGTGTTGCTTCATACGAATGATACTCATTCGATGATTGAGTCCGATGGTGAAGGTAGAGGAGGAGTGTTGCCTCGAAAGGTGATTATAGATAGTATCAGACAAGTTGAGAAGAATGTGCTGCTTATTGATGCCGGAGACATGGTTCAAGGCACTCTATATTTCAAGTTTTTTGGAGGGGAAGTGGAGTATCCTCTTATGAATATGCTTGGTTATGATATTCGTGTGCTTGGAAACCATGAGTTTGATAATGGCATTTCATCGTTGGCTGAATATTATAAAAAAGTTGATGCAGAATGTCTGTCTGCAAATTATGATTTTGCTCAAACAGCATTAAAAGGGATCTTTAAGCCCTACACAATAAAGAAAATAGGGAATAAAAAAATCGGATTTATCGGTTTGAATGTGGACCCAAAAGGGTTGATTGCCGAACAAAATATTGAAGGTGTCGTATGGTCGGATATTATTGAAGTGGCAAATAATACGGCAGAGTTTTTAAAAAAGAAAAAGAAGTGCGATTTGATAGTTGCTATTACTCATATCGGTTACGAAAATCGAGATGGAAAGACCACTGATGTAGAATTGGCACAACAGAGTAGATATATAGATATAATTATAGGAGGACACTCTCATACGTTGATTGATCCTAATGACTGTTCTAAGTATCCATCAATTATTCAAAATATTGATGGCAAGAAAGTGCTGATCGCTCAATGTGGCAAATCGGGCAAGTATTTGGGCTATATAAAAATTGATTTGAAGAATATAGATGCAGAAATGTTTGATTATCAACTATTCCCGGTAAATGAAAGAATAGATAAGTCGGTGTATGATAAACGGATAATCGATTTTATAAGTAAATATAAATCAACGGTTGATTCAATTAATTCTGTACCGGTGGGTTATGCTTCTGTCGATTTGGATAATGAGCAGACAACCGGAGCTTTTGCTAATTGGGCAGGAGACTATGCAATGTATGAAGGTCAGCGACTTGCCGATAGTTTGCGTATTGCCAATCCGGAATTTGGATTGCCTCAGAGAATAGATCTGGGAATGATGAATATCGGAGGAATACGCCAATTTATCAAGGAAGGAATAATATATGAAGGGCAGGTGTTGTCTACATTCCCGTTTGCCAATAGAATGGTTATTGTCAAGATAAAAGGGGAGTATCTATATGAAGCATTGTCTTCAGCGGCACGACGTCAAGGTGAAGCCATTAGTGATGAGGTAAGGGTAGTTGTTAATAAAGATTGGAGTGTGAGAAGCATACTTATATCGGGTAAGCATATAGACAAAGAAAAAGATTACTATATATCTACTCTTGATTATTTGGCGTGGGGAAATGATGGCATGGAGGCTCTCACAAAAGGAGAAATTGTGTGGAGTGATAATAAGGATTCATGTGTGCCCATACTTCGCTATATTCGCTATCTTACAGAGAATGGAATGCCTGTTACGGCTGACCCTCATAGCCGATTTGTAGAGGCTGTAGATCTATAAAATTGTTTATGAAAGAGAAGAGCAGATATCTATTTTGGTTGTTTTTTATTCCTGTATTAATATGTATAGGTTGTCGTAGTCATACGTCGGATAAAGAAGCAACTCAAGAGAGAGTGGAATTGCAATCCAATGATTATATCAATTTGGTAGAAGCATGGATCGATTCCATTCAGACAACAATGTCGCTTGAGGAGCAAGTCGGTCAATTATTTATGCCATCTTCATTTGCAAATAATGATGTCTCGACTCTGCATCAATTACGACAATATATAGCGGATAATCATGTCGGAGGGATATTGTTTTTGAAAGGTGATATCATTTCACAAGCCTCCTTATCCGACACTTTACAATCAATCTCTCGAATACCATTGTTTATCGGCATTGATGCTGAATGGGGACTTAATATGCGTCTGAACGATGCCCCTCGATTTCCGATTAATTATCTGTTGGGGGAGACAGAAGATGATCAACTGATGTATGATTATGGTCGGGAAGTGGGACGAGAAGCTCAATTATTAGGGATTAATATGGTAATGGGTCCTGTGCTTGATGTGTTGACAAATATGGATAATCGAGTTATTGGCAAGCGTGCATTTAGCGATAATCCCAGGGTTGTTGCTGAAATGGCTGTTGCTTATGCTCGGGGTATGGAAGATGCAAATGTATTGTCGATAGGCAAACATTTTCCCGGTCATGGGGCAACAGTAAAAGACTCTCATAAAGAATTGCCTGTTGTCTCATATGATATCCAGCATCTTGACACTGTTGATTTTTTACCCTTTAAAGAGTATGTGAAAAATAATCTATCGGGAGTGATGGTCGGTCATCTCTATATGCCGGCGATTGATAGTGTAAAGCGTTCGGCTACTTTGTCTCCTGTGGTGATGACAGACTTTTTGAAAACCAAACTTGGGTTTGACGGACTGATTCTGACTGATGCAATGAATATGGGAGGTGTAGGAGATACGGAAAATATCAGTGTAGAGGCAATCCTTGCCGGTGCCGACATAATAGTATCTCCCAAAAACACATCAAAAGAGATTAATAGAGTTTTAGAAGCCGTAAGAAACGGGGAGTTGCCACATGAGTTAATTCGAAGTAAATGTCGCAAGGTCCTATTCTATAAGTATAAAGTTGGGTTATATGAACGGGTAGATATTGATGTAGACTCTTCTATCGAAGAGGTAAACAATTCATTGTCGTTAAGAATGAAACACCGTCTGGATAGTGCTGTTAATGCGAAGATAAATCAGTGAAATTTCTCTGATTGCTCATCAGATTTTGCCCATATCGGCATAGCTATAATAATCATTTAAAGCAATGATCAAATGGTCGAGCATCTTAATCTCTACGGCTTCGCAAGCTGCCTTGCAACGTAGTGTGATGCTATCGTCTTGTGGACTTGGATTTGTTTGTCCGGAAGGGTGATTGTGGCATAGGATTATTGACGACGCATTTTCAAGCAGTGCTTCCTTAATTATTGTTTTGACGTCGAAAAGAGAAGAAGAGAATCCCCCTTTTGAGGCTCTGAAGCGTTTCACAATTTGGCTTTTGCGATTCAATATCAAAATCCAGACCTCTTCGTGAGGCAGATTACCTATCACATATCGCATGGCATCGAATACGTCGGAAGCAGATTTGACTATTGGATTGTCGGATAGTCTCTCTATGTTGTATCTGCGAATCAACTCCATGACGGCCTCTATCTGGAGAGCCTTTAATTTGCCTAATCCTTTGATTTGCAACAATTCTTTACGAGTTCGCCGTTCAAGAGTGTTAAGGTTATTGTCGTTTTGTCGCATTATTTCCCGACATAATTCAGTAATCGGCATTCCGACAGTTCCTGTACGAAGAATCAACGCCCATAAATCGGCAACCGAAAGGACACTGCAGCCAAACTTTTCCGCTCTCTCCCGAGGGGTATCGTCTTTGTCCATATCTTTTATTCTCGGCATACGGAATTGCAATTTCGTATCCAAAGAAGTTGATTCATCGATATAATTTTCGGGTGATTCTTTTACTATCATAAGGAGGAAACTGATTATTTGCCTCTACGCATTTCGATTTCTTCTGCCTCATCACGACCATGACGGAGCAGTATTTTCCAAGTATATGCACGAATAAATCCAGTGCCGTAGCCTGCAAGTTGGATAATGCTCGTGATTACGGATAAAGAGCCTATTTTCAAGCTCTTGGTGCTGATGATTCCGAATATCCATACGGCAAATAAATAAACTATAAGTGGAATAACAGACCACCATTGCCAAATTGTTCCGATTATCATCATTGATGCAAAAATCACAAACAATGCCGGTAGTGTATGAACCAATTTCATAGAACCCGGATAAAGGAGTTTGAGTGTGATTCTCGACATTCCAAAGACGTGGACTTGACGCCAAAACTTTTTTAAATCAACTCGACGTTTATGAAAGACTTTAACGTTGCGAAACAGGTTGATTGCGAAACCTGCCAATCGTATGCGAGTGCTCATGTCGATGTCTTCGCTAAACATCTCTCGGAAGCCTCCGACCTTTGCATATACCTCTTTTGAGAAACCCATATTGAATGTGCGAGGCACAAACTTTTCGAGTTGTATTTTGCCACCACGAATGCCACCGGTGGTCAGAAATGAGGTCATTGAATAATTGATGGCTTTTTGTATGTCGCTGAATGAGTCGTGAGCGGCATCAGGGCCACCAAAGCAATCTGAATAGTTGTGTGTGAGGGCTTTTCTCAACTCAGTGATATAATCTGCCGGCAAAACACAATCAGAGTCAACGAAGATGAAATAGTCTCCGTTGGCTCTGTCTATGCCATAGTTGCGAGCTATGCTTCGCCCCTCGTTGCTCTTGAAATGATATTGAAGATTCAGACTTTGGGAATATTCTTCGGCGATCTCTTTGCATGGCTCTGACGAACCATCTTCGACAAGAATAATTTCAAAATGCTTGTCGGTTTGTGTTGTCAGACTTTCAAGCAAATCTCTAACTTCATCGATTCGGTTATAGACCGGCACGATTATCGAAAAAAGAATATCCGATTGCTTCATCTTCAAATATGCGATGTAGAGAGAAGTGATTATGCTTTCACACGTCCTACGTATGAACCATCGCGAGTATCAACCTCGATGAGTTCTCCTTCATTGATAAACAATGGTACGCGAACAGTTGCTCCTGTTTCCACAGTTGCCGGTTTGAGGGTGTTTGTTGCTGTGTCGCCTTTCAATCCCGGTTCTGTGTATGTTACTTTAAGCACTGTCTTAATAGGCATTTCTGCGTAGAGAACAGTGTCGGTTGATGCATCAGAAACAACTTCTACGGTGTCGCCTTCTTTCATATAGTCTACACCTGTAACCAATTCTTTTGAAATAGGTATTTGTTCGTATGTCTCATTGTTCATGAAGATGTTGTCGTTCCCTTCTGCATAAAGGTATTGATATGGACGACGTTCTACACGCACATCTTCAAGTTTTTCACCAATGTTGAAACGGCGTTCAAGTACGCGACCATCAACTACGTCTTTTAATTTCGTACGCATGAATGTGTTTCCTTTTCCCGGTTTTACATGTAGGAATTCAACGACAAAATATAGTCGTCCGTCCATGCGAATACAAGTTCCGTTTTTAATGTCTTGAGCGTTAATCATATTTTAATATGTGTAAAAAATGTTGGTTTTAATCTTTTTATCGTTTGTTTCGGGTGCAAAATTAATAAAAAAAAGCGAAAAATCAGTCCTATTTGTTGATAATCATATCAAAATGGACTCGTCGAGCTTCTTTCCATACCCTCTTTTGCCTATCTTCGGTTTGATGTCGATATTTCGTGTTCGTACAAAAAAACTGCTGTTTCAAAAGAAAATCCCATTACTTCGAAAAGAAAAGATTGAAAGATTGTAAAAAACAACTAAAATTTATTAATTTTGCACCTAATAATAAGTTAAAGGATTTAATATCAATAATCTTCGAAATATGAGTGTAGTAGAAGACGGTTTAAAAACCGGCACAAAGTTATTTGGCGATAAATATATAATTGAAAAGGCTATCGGACAAGGTGGTTTCGGAATCACTTATAAAGCTAAAGCCAATCAGGTGGTTCAAGGTTCGATAGGGCGTATGGAAGTACAGATCGATGTGGCCATCAAGGAGTTTTTTATCAAAAGCGAATGCGAACGTAATGGTACAACGGTGAGTGTGCCGACAAAGAAAAAACTTGATTTTGTGGATTCCTATAAAAAGAAATTCCTTAAAGAGGCAACAAATATATCTAAACTTCAGCACAATAATATAGTGAAAGTAATCGATGTGTTTGAAGAGAATGATACGGTCTACTATGTGATGCAATTCATTGATGGTGTGTCGCTTGAAGATAAAATTCGCAAAGAGGGCCCCATGAGCGAGCAAGAGGCGGAGGCTGTCATCAACCAATTGGCTTCTGCTTTGGATTATATTCATAAACGTCGGTTGACTCACTTGGATATCAAACCGGCAAACATTCTTATCGACAAGTCGGGTTGCTTGAAGCTGATAGATTTCGGATTGTCAAAGCATTACGATAAAAGTGGGAATGCAACCAGTACCGGCACTTCTCAAGGTGTCAGCGAAGGGTTCTCTCCGGTGGAACAATATAGCTATGGTGGAGTGAATGAGTTCTCGCCTCAGACAGATATATATTCAGTCGGAGCCACATTGGCATATCTTCTCACCGGCAATGTGCCGGCAAAAGCCACTGAGCAAGTGCTGCCTCAATTGCCCGATAGCATCAGTGAAAAGGTGAGATTGGCAATTTATGTGGCTATGCAGCCTCGCAAAAATGACCGTCCGAAAGATATTGAAGAATTCTTATTCTTCTTAAAAGGTGTCAAGAAACCTAAATCCAATATTGGTAATACTCAACCAAATAGAGAAGATGAAAACTCAACCGAAATAGTGTCGGGTTATTCATCTTCAAGAAAAACTTTCTCTTGGCAGAAGATTGCAATTATTGCCGGTATAGCTGCCGTTGTGGGTGTAATATTGGCATTTTCTTTGGGCAAATCGAAATCTGCGAAAGAAGAGGTAGTAGTTGTAGATTCAGTTGCCGTTGTAGAAAAGAAAGAGCCGATTGATTCCGCTCTCAATATCAGACACAAGAATAGCCAAGGTGTTGTATTCACCTACACAGGGGAAGTGCGTAATGAGATACCACATGGCAAAGGAATCGGCAAGTATGAAGCCGGCACATATACGGGTGAATATGAGGAAGGTCTTCGTCATGGAGAGGGTGAATTCATCACTTCCGATGGCTTAAATAAATTTAAAGGTAAGTTTGAAAAAGATCTTTATTCGAAAGGACGATTGACTCTTGTTTCAGATGGCTTTTATTATGAAGGCACGTTCAAAGACGGTAATATGTGGAATGGTGTATGGTATAATAAGAAAGGTAAGGTAGATGCCAAAGTTGTAAATGGAGTAGAACGACGATAATCGAAATAGATATGAGAAGAGCGAAGAGAATATATAGTGCAGTGTTGATTACTATTCTATGTTTTGGAGCCGTTGATGCATCGGCACAATACACCACTATTCGCAGAGGAGGTAATAATAATACGGAACAACAGCAGCAACAGCAGCAACAGCAGCAACAGCAGCAACAGCAGCAACAACAGCGACGCCAAACGACGCCGACCAAAGAGCAACAATATCAAAAGGACCTAAAAGCCGGCGAAGCATTGTTCGACAAAGAACAATATGCCGATGCAAAGGATCACTTTGAGAAGATGTTGCCTAAATATCCAAAACATGATAAGGAAATAAATCGATATATAAAAATGTGCGACATGATACTTGCTCAACAACTGGAAAATGAGGAAGAGGCATATCGTACGGCATTTTCTCAAGGAGCTACTATGATGCAAAACGGAAGGAATGCTGATGCTATGGCACATTATCGCAATATGCTGACACTATATCCAAATCATGCATCAGAGATTTCTGCTCAAATCACAGTCTGTGAAGATGCTATAAGGTCTTCACACAATGGTCATGTATATGTTGATTTAGGATTGCCGTCAGGATTGATGTGGGCTGCATGCAATGTGGGAGCGACATCTCCGAGTGATTTTGGTGATTATTATTCATGGGGAGAAGTTAATACTAAAAGTTATTTTAGTACAGATTGTAAGACATACGAGAAGAACATTCGTGATTTCAGTGGAAATGCACAATACGATGTGGCAACTGCTATGTGGGGTGGTGGTTGGCGAATGCCGACACAGGCTGAGTTTAATGAATTAGAAGATAATTGCAATTGGGAATGGACAATACAGGAGGGACATGAGGGTTACAAAGTAACGAGTAAAACGAATGGTAATTCAATATTTTTCCCTGCGACAGAGTCTAGAATGTTTGGAAATTTTGAGTCAATTGAAGGAACAAAATCTGGTAATTATTGGACTTCTACTCCTTATTTTAGTGATAGTATCGTTTTAACAAAAAATGGCTATGCATATCATTTAAAATTTTGTCATGGAAAGTTTAATTATTATATGAGTAATGCTTCTTCTAGCCGATACAATGGAATGACAGTTCGTCCTGTTGTCAAAATAATAACTCAAACATCTACCTATCCGACATTTGCTATCGGATAAAATGTGTACTTTTGCTCATGGTTATCTATGTTTTGTGGTAAAAACAAAATAACTAAAAAGGGCTGAATCTTGCAAATAGAATCAGCCCTAATTTTTTATTTCTTCAAAAAAAAGCTTTATCGGACACCAATAAAATTTGATGTCGAATTAACGACTATCACATAGTCAGATAATTGATTGCTATTTGACATATACACTTCCGGCTGCAGAATGGGCAACAAGTTCGGGAGCATAATTGCTCTGTGCAGATGCCATGCCAATTGAATATGTGCCTTTTTGTGTGATAAAGCAGTCGTAGGTGAGTATATGAGTGCCTTTTGGGAGAAAGTGGATAAATATGTTGTTGTTTGAGTTTCTGACTTCACGATATGCCCCAATGCCATCTTGGTATTGATAGCGAGATAATTGCTCTATTGGCGACATACACGCTGCTCGTTGGTCAACGATCGATACATATTCCATATCTCTCTCACATTCAATGATTAGTTCTACTCTCACTTTATCTCCCACATTGAGAGTGTCGCTCGGGACAAGATATGTGCCGTCGTTTGAGTTTTGAATAGTGTAGATTTTTTTGCTGATTGATAAATCGGGTATTTGTTTAGCAACGATATTCTGCATTGGTTCAACATATTGACTTATTACACTCCCCCAAGTCGGTTGGTTAGAGATACGACTAATGGATAACGTTTTTCCACCGACATCTTCTGCATTAAGAGATATGGAGAATTGTCCGGTATGATTTATGTCATCTTTAGGGATCGCAATAGGCTCATTGCCTATATATATCGAAGAATTATCGGAAGGGTCTAACCATTCTGTCCCGGCACTCAATATTGCATATATCACTTCTATAGTATATCCTGTATCGCCCCAATTTTGAGCCTGACGTTGCATAATAAGCCATTGACGCAACAAATCAATGTTTTTATTATCGGAATCAATTTTAGTATATGCCAATAAAACTTGTTTGGTGGTCAACAGACTATTTGCTCCACTCAAATTGTCGAACCAACAACCTTTTTCTTCTGAATACAAGGCATTCTGATTGAGTGATTCCAAAATTTCACGAGATAGACTTACATAACCCTCTTTATGAAGTAGCATAGCACTTGTTGCTTGGTCATATTTGGATAGTTTCCTCCAATTAATTTTCAAGTTTTTGATAGTATTTTCTTTTATATCAGAAAATTTAGTGTTCTTAACCTCTTGGTTGAAACAAGAACGAATATATAAGTAATTAATTAAAGGTACAGAATTATATTGATATTGCTCTTTATTATATTTGGCAAATTCGTTATCGCAAAATGATATTGCACTTTCGATATTTTCTTCAATCTGATTATAGTCAGTTAAAAAACCTCGTTCTTTTAGCATTGCAAGTCGGTGCAACACCTGTGTTGTCATATATACAGACGATGGCATCGATGCACACCAACTCCACCCACCGTCGTTCGCTTGAAGAGCAATGATATTATTTAATAGTTTATTTACTTTACTTTCATTATTCGGATAATCAAACATTGATGCCAGATTCTGCATTCTCAAAGATTCGCTTTTTGCATCTTGAATCCATGGGGTATTTTCTAATAATACATTTTTTAAATCTTCATTTTTTTGTAGATTTGATATGAGAATTGAATCTCCGGACTCGTTCCACTCATTAATTGCATCTTTAATTTGAGGATATTTTTCATACAACCCTCGAGCCATGCAATTGATGAAATAAGCATCTATTTGAGAAGAAATATTTGAAGATTGTGGATTTTGAAATTCCGGAAGTGCCGTAATACAATACCATATTGGATTTTCACAATAATTGAAAGTTACTTTAGCGTCTGCATTGAATTCAGGCAACTCATATGCATATTCGGTTTGTCTGACACCTAAATAGAATGGGATAGACTCAATAATTGGCGAAGATGAAGGAAGTATCGGAATCCATTCTTGTTCTCCATCGGTGTAATTGCCGGATATAGCATATACACGATAACCTACGAATTGATTCGTGTTGCCAACATAGAAATCTATTTCAATGACACGACTTCCCATAGGACTCATCTCCTCAGAAGCAAAATCTTTTGTTTGAATTATTTCATTTGTAAGAGGGTCAAACAATTCAACCCGTCCTGAAACCATTCTTTCTTCTTCCGAGTTATTATATATTGTTGCTTGCAGAACAGCATTATCTCCTGTACGCAGAAATCTTGGTAAATTGGATTTTACCATCACCGGTTTAGATGAAGTGGCATCAGCGACATATAGTTTCGCATACAAATCATCTGTATATCCAAGTATTTGAAATTGCCATGTAGTGTTGAAATCAGGCACTTCAAACGATACGTCAACAACCCCGTTTTCATCGGCTGTCAACGATGGATAGAAAAATGCTGTAGGACATTCGGTCGGTCTATATTCAATTCTGTTGTTTTCTTCATTATTATCAAGATGAATGGAATCTTCGTCATTATTAGATGTTGACTCAGATTCTTCTGCTTTGGCAGAAAAACAATATACCCTTACTTCATTCGTGAATTTTAATAGAGTTCTACCTCTACTTATTCCCATATAATATTTCCCATATAGATTTTCTCCATAGGTGTTTATTTGAGGGTTAATTATATCAATATTGTCGGGATATGCAGTCTCTCTGAAATTGAAATGATAATTAGGGGAATAATTTATATCTGGAACTAAGTTCCAAATATTTAAGATTAATTTTTTGCTCAAGCCTTCAAAGTCCCAAATAAACGGTATTAATGCGTTTAATGCTTTATCACTCATCGTTGCTAAGGCAGGAAGATAAGATACCGGTTTATCGGCATATTCAAAGCGAAATCTCCATGTTTCATTTGTGTTGGGAGTTATTTTGTCTCTGAACGTTTCAACTTTGATTTGCAGGTCATCGTTAATTGATGATGGATATACTCTGCAGATATCATTATATAAAAGACCATTTCGAATAGTTATGAAGTTGAGTTCGGTTATCTCTCCGTTTGTCGGTGTATCAACACTTATAGTGTGATATTTATTATCGATTTTTAGCCATTTACGAGACAGGAATCCATCTTTTCCTACTATTTCGCATAATACCCATAAATTGTTGTATGAAGAACCGACCTTTACGTCTACTTGCTTAGCATTTTTTTCTGCAATTATCTTCTTTTGTGTCAACCAAAGAGGGGTAATCAAAGGGGGGCGTTTATCTGTCTCTCGCTGAATAATTAATTTCGCACTTTGAGCATCTACAAGAGTGTCGTTTGGCATTGAAAATTCTATGGTATACTCTCCTGATGGTATATTTTCTACATTTAGATTTAGAATAGGAGATGTGAATAACCCTTCAAATTTAATCTTGTTGTTTTGACAATTTTTAATAACGTAGGTCAATTCTTTCGATACTTCTTTATTGAGCATATTTTTCACCCTTACGGGTATGTTAATGTATTCTTTGTCAGCAAATAAAGAATATTTCTCGTCTGTTTCAATATAAAATCCTTGTCCGACACAAAACATATTTTGGGCAGCTTCAACGGATTCACCCATTGCCGATGTGGCGATAATCGACAGTGTGTATGATCCACGAAGATATTTTTGAGAGTTAAGATTTTTTGTGGGTAATTTAATATTGAAATATCCACAGGAGTCACTCTGTGAATCACAAGCATAATAGCAATTCAGATTGTTTGCAAATGCCTGATATCTGATGTCAAACTTCATGTCAGCGTTTGCAACAGGCATTCCGGAATATGTCTTAACAATACCGGAAATATTTATAGTATCACCTAAAGAATAATTACTTTTGATATCATTCAATTCTATATAGAATGTCGGTGGACGATACTCTTCTACTCTAATTGCTTTGCGGGAAATGAAATTTTCTACATAAAGATAATACGTTCCGTTTAGCCCTTGTTTAGGTAATGTGAACTTTCCGTTTGCTCGTCCCGTAGAATCTGTAGTGATTTTCAAAGTGTCGATACATTCGTGGCTTGCATTTTGTAAGATAACTTTTAGATTCTGATTTCTCAAAATGCTATCTCGTTCTTCACTTCTTTGATGTGCAACCACAGCAAATTTAAGTGTGTCCCCGGGTTTGTAGATGGCCAAATCGGTTAATATATCTGCCCAATATGAATTGTAAGATAGATTGTTGCTATCTACCGTAAATGAATAAAAACTTATGGAATCATCACCTCTGCTGATTCGTATATTAAATGAAAGATGTTTTATGTCTGGCACCTCAACGTATCCATTCTTGTTGGTTGTGGCTTTAAAAAAATGATCTTTCTTTTGATCGTTTTCGTATAATTGCACAAAGGCATTTTCGATAGGTTTCCCTGAATGCGAATCAACCACATATATTCTGATTGCATGATTGTTGCTGCGTATGTATGTGTTGAATCCTTTCAAATCAGTGATTTGAAATGTCTCATATTGATTTTCAGTGATAGAGTTAACTACATCAGATTTCATTGGTCCATTTGCAGGTACGATAAAGTAATGTCCATAGTCCAATCCGGAAATCAATGTGTCAATTTTTGCCGAAAAAGGTTTTTCGTTAACAAAATCATATTTTATGACCTTGACTAATTGTGCTTCCGGTAGGATATATGATATTTTGCTGCCCCACTGATATTCATCTTTAAAATTTTTGGGTTTCTTGTAAATTTGCAGATATACAGAATCAATGTTGTTGATAATCCCTGAAATCTTTACCGGTGTTTGAGAATGGATAGCGTTATCAACAGATAAGCTTATCGTTGGGGACTCTATATTATCGATAATGGATTTAACAGTCTTAATTCTGATATATTCCGGGAATATTCTTATCTGTTCCTTTAATAATCTGCAATATTCAAATTTCTCTTCATTGTTGTCGGTCAGTTGAACAAGTTGTAGGAGTAATTCAATTGAATATTCAGATTTATTATTACTCTCAAATTCTTCAACAAGATATTCTCGATACCCCTTTAAATTTGAATTATACTCCACTTTTGTGTTTATCACAGCCTCTATATATGGTGCAATTTCGTTTCGTTTCCAGTGCATCGTTTTCAAAGTTGTGATTATATTTGTAATACTATCTTTTGTTTGCTCTTGAGTTGTCTTTTTCCCTTGATAAGAAAAGAATGGTATTACTTCAGTATCGGAAGAGAACTCTGAGAGCATTGATAGACCTCGATATGCAAGTAAATCATAAAGTGTAGGATAAAATATTATGCAATCTTCTGTCAAGTCAACAAGAATTTCAGAGTAATTAGTAATAGGAGAATTTAGTAGTGAGTCTGTTTCCGATAGAGATTTCATGACTAACTCATTTATTTTTAATGCAAAAATATCTTTATCCCATAGTGTCGGGTCAGTAGGAAAATCGATTTGCGAAACATTTCGTTGGTCATACAGATATCTGTTATTGATATAAATTGAATAATATAATTCAGCTTCGATAGAATGTAATATTGCTCGAAAGTCGGTCTGTTGAGTTTTTGCTACAGAATCTATGAGATGTAACATCTCTGTTACATTGGATTTGGAAATTTGATTTTTAGCAATCACAATTTGCAATATAGCTTTGACCATATCAATTGAGTTCCTTTCATTTGACGCTTTGTCAAGTAGAACTTCGGCATTCTCTATCACTGTCTGAGGATATGCAAAGTCCGGTTGTTTAATCTCATTATTAGTCTCTGCGTATAATGGAAGTTGAAATATAAAAAAAGCAAAAACGACTAAGGTAAGATTTACCATAGTCGTTAATTTATATTTTTTGTTGATACTTATCATAGTGAGTTATTTTATTTTTTCTTTTTTTTGTCGTCTTTTTGCATTTGCATCAGTTTTTTCATAAACTTATGTTCTGCTCGTTTTAACAAATATAACTGTTTACTTGATATAATAGTTTTAAATTTTTCGTAATATCGTTTTTCTATTTGTGCTTCTAATAGTTTCATGTCGATCATTGCGTTGACAGCAGCAATATAATCGGCATCAGTGGCATCATCTTTTTTTGCTTCCTTTTTTAATTTGCGACAATCTTGTCCGATCTTGATCTTTTCAGCCTCCATTTGTGAATATATCTCAAAGAAAGGCTTTTGTTGTTGCTCGGTCAATTCAATTTCTTGAGATATAAACTGATATTTAAACTCTTGTAGTTCTTTTTTCCAATCTTCACGTTTTTCGCCATCGTTGCGTTGTGCAAAAACACAAAATGATGATGTAATTATAATAACGAGTAATAGTGTTTTTTTCATATGTTCAGTATTGTTGATTGTTTATATTTCTATATATGTCATATCTGTTTCTTCATCTTCGTCATATGATTGGAGATCTAATTCGGAAAAGTTTATTTCTGCAACTTCACTGTTAAATTCATATCCGAAATCATTGACAAATTCATCAAATGTATCATATTCTTCTGCTAAATAAGCGACAACATCAACTTCACTGACTACACCTGTAGGTACATAAATATCCACATTTTCAGGCTTCTCCATTGCCTCGGCTACTAATGCAGGGGGATTTTCCAATGATACATTAGGGGTGGTAGTCATCAGATGGAACATTTTCATCATACACCATATACCGGCAAACATAGCTGCCAAATATACATAAGGACGCACTCTTTGCCATGTTGTCAAAGGTTTAGTCTCTACCGGTTTTTTCTCTGGCAGTTCAGAGGCTATCTTGGTGTAGATATTGTCAAAATATCCTTCCGGAACTTTAAATCCGGGATTTGTGCCGTATCTTTCCCTTATTTTTTCTTCCGCTTTCATTTTAATTCTGACTATAATTCCTTTTTGTTTTTATTTGACATCAAAACTATTTTATGGTTTAATCTCCTAAAAATAAATCTTTATTTCTTTGAACTTTATTTTCGTAATTTATGTTATTTTGACATAAATATCGTTTCATGATGTTAGGTTAGTTCGTAAATTTATTATGAAAACATTTTAAACAGTCGGCTGTGAAGCCCACTGTTTTTTTATGTTTCTGCAAAAGTTTCTTCAATCTTTTTGACTGCATGATGATATGATGCTTTTAACGCACCAACTGATGTGCCTAATATCTCTGATATTTGTTCATATTTCATTTCATCAAAATATCGCATATTGAACACTAATCGTTGTTTTTCAGGAAGTTTGGCAATTGCTTTTTGTAATTCAATTTTCAGTTCATCGCCATCAAAATATTCGTCGGCTTCCAAATTATTAAGCAAAAAAGAATCATCATCATCGACTATCACATTGTTTCTTGATCTCTCTTTATTAAGAAAATTTATTGATTCGTTGATTGCGATTTTATATAGCCATGTGGATAATTTGGCATCTCCTCTGAAATGTTCCAAATTATTCCATGCTTTTAAAAAGGTGTTCTGCAATAGGTCTGATGCGTCGTCATGATTGACTACCATTTTACGAATTTGCCAATAGATTTGTTCTCCATAGGTTCGCATCAGCAAGTCGAATGCTTGCGACATTTTCTGTGGATTATGCAAATCTGCAACTATTTTTGTTTCATCTATCGGTAGTGACAATGCCATTATTTTTTAATTTGCTGTAAAGTTACTGATTTTTTTGCACAATCACAAGCGTTAATAATCTTTTAGACGTTTATGAGTGAAATTTAGTGAATACTAATAATAAAGATAGGAGAAAATAAAAGTGGCAAGATGAGTTGTCTCCTGCCACTTTTGTATTATCTGTATCTTTATTTTCAATTCTAAATAATCACAATATAAGCGATGGATATATATTTTCTTTTGTGATTATTACCTACTTTGAGAGTGCAGCAATTGATGCTTTTATGGCATCAATTTTTTCTTGAGCATCTGATTGTTTTTTGCGTTCAATTGCTACTACCTTTTCAGGAGCATTAGCCACAAACTTTTCGTTGCTTAATTTCTTCATTACGGTGTTTAAGAATCCTTGATAGTATTCAAGGTCAGCATTTAATTTTTTGAGTTCTTCTTCAATATTTATGTTGTTTTGAAGAGGAATGCTGAATTCTGTTGCTCCCACACGAAAAGAAGCTGCTGAGGCATCTTTTTCCGTTACTTGTTCAATTGCATTGAGATTAGCCATTTTCACAAGTACGGCATCGTATGCATTGTTGTATGTGCCATTTATTTGCAACGTAAGTTGTTCTTTGTTCGCAATATGTTTTTGTAATCTAATAGTGCGAATTCCTGCTATTATCTCTTTGATTGTTTCAATGTCTGAGATGATTGTTTCATCGATTTGTTGTGCTTCCGGCAACATTGCAATCATGATGCTCTCTCCTTCTTTGCGTTCAGCAAGATGTTGCCATAATTCTTCTGTAATAAATGGCATAAATGGGTGAAGAAGTCTTAATAAAGTGTCGAAGTATGAGAGAGTCAAATCATATGTCTGCTTATCTATGGGAGAACCATATGATGGTTTTATCATTTCAAGATACCATGATGAAAATTCGTCCCAGAATAGTTTATAAATTGACATTAGAGCTTCTGATATACGGAATTTACTCATCAAGTCTTTCACCTCAGCAAGCGTCTTATTTAGTGTTGCCTCAAACCATTTGCATGCTGTCGTTGCATATTGAGGAGATTCAATTTCAGAATTCACTTCCCAGCCTTTTACAAGACGAAATGCATTCCATATTTTATTGCAGAAGTTTCGTCCTTGTTCGCATAGCGAATCGTCATACATGATGTCGTTCCCGGCTGGAGCAGCAAGCATAAGTCCCATTCGTACGCCGTCAGCACCGAATCTGTCAATTAATTCAAGTGGATCAGGGGAGTTGCCAAGAGATTTCGACATCTTTCTGCCTATTTTGTCTCTTACTATACCTGTGAAATATACATTTCCGAATGGTTTCTCGTTTGTATATTCGTATCCTGCGATAATCATTCGAGCAACCCAGAAGAAAATGATATCAGGTGCAGTAACAAGGTCGGCTGTAGGGTAGTAGTATTTCATCTCTTTGTTTGCCGGGTCTAAAATGCCATTGAATAAAGATATTGGCCATAACCAAGAAGAAAACCATGTGTCAAGGCAATCTTCGTCTTGGCGTAGATCGTTAATAGTGAGATGTGGATTGTTTGTCTTCTCTTTTGCTAATGAGAGTGCTTCATCAATTGTTTCTGCTACAACATATCCTCCTTCAGGTAAGAAATATGCAGGTATACGGTGCCCCCACCATAATTGACGAGAGATACACCAATCTTTGATGGTTGTCATCCAATGGCGATATGTGTTTTTGAATTTTGAAGGAACGAATTTTATATCGTCGTCTTCCACAGCTTTTAATGCAGGAGAAACAAGTTGCTCCATTTTTACGAACCATTGCATTGATAGTTTAGGCTCAATAACTGCATCTGTACGCTCTGAATGTCCAACTTTATTGACATAGTTTTCAACCTTTTCTACAAGACCTTTTGCACTCAAATCTTCCATAATTTGTTGGCGTACATCAAATCGATCCATACCTACATACATTTGTCCTGCTTCTGAGATTGTCCCATTGTCATTGAATATGTCGATTGACGGTAAGTTGTATTTTTCTCCTAACATATAGTCGTTGACATCATGTGCAGGAGTTACTTTAAGACAACCTGTTCCAAATTCCATTTCTACATATTCGTCCATGATAATTGGAACACTTCGACCGACAAGAGGAACTATTACGCGTTTCCCTTTTAACCATGAGTAACGTTCGTCATTCGGATTAACACATACGGCTGTATCTCCAAGTATTGTTTCAGGGCGTGTAGTTGCAACAACGATGTAGCGATCTTCTCCTTCCACATAGTAGCGTAGATGGTATAGATGACTTTGTTCTTCTTTGTATATTACTTCTTCGTCGGATAACGCAGTAAGTGCTTTTGGATCCCAATTCACCATTCTTACACCACGATATATAAGGCCCTTTTTGTATAGGTCAACAAATACGCGAATAACACTTTGTGAACGTATATCGTCCATTGTGAAAGCAGTGCGATCCCAGTCGCATGAAGCTCCGAGTTTCTTTAATTGCTCGAGTATTATGCCTCCATATTTGTGAGTCCATTCCCACGCATGTTTTAGAAACTCTTCTCGCGTAAGGTCTGTTTTTTTGATTCCTTCGGCAGCGAGCTTAGCAACCACTTTGGCTTCTGTCGATATAGATGCATGGTCTGTGCCAGGTACCCAAAGAGCATTCTTCCCTTCCATTCTTGCTCTGCGAATAAGAATATCTTGGATTGTGTTATTGAGCATATGTCCCATATGCAGCACACCGGTAACATTCGGTGGCGGAATTACTATCGTATATGGTTCTCTATCGTCAGGTTCTGAATGAAAAAGGTTATTTGATATCCAATATTGATACCATTTGTTTTCGACTTCAGTCGGATCATATTTGGTTGCTAATTCGTTCATCTTTTGGTTGTTTTATTGAAAATTTATGCGAAGTTAAGAAAATACAAGCAAATATCAAAAAATTAATCTTATTTTCTGTGATTCTGTGGTGTTGATAAGGTTTTATTTATGTTGATGTGTAGACATAACAAACTCGGGCAAAACATTTCTCTTATGCAGAGTCGTTGTTTCCCCGAGTTCGTTGATGCTTTTGCCGGAGTCTATCTTCGTGAAAAGATAGTCCTCAAAGCATTATAACAAACAAGATCGCTTTAACCGCTGTTATGTCGGTTGTTATTGTTGTGGTTTACGTCCTCTTTTTACTGGAGCGGCTACCGGAATGTCTTCTATTCCGGCAAGAATACCATCTATGAGAATTCGTCCGCAATATTCACAAACAATGATTTTTTTGTGCATTTTGATTTCTAGTTGACGTTGAGGTGGAATTCTATTGAAACAACCACCACATGCATTACGTTGCACAGTTACGATGCCTAATCCGTTTCGTGCATTTTTGCGAATACGTTTGAATGCGGCAAGTGTGTATGCGTCAATAAGAGGCTCAAGAGATTTGGCTTCTTCACGAATGCTTTCTTCTTTTTGTTTTGTTTCTGATACGATTTCTTCGAGTTCTGCTTTTTTCTCAGCTAAGATATGCTCTTGATCTGCAAGTGATTCCTGTGCTTGAGCTATTTCTTGTGTTTTGTTCTCTTGGCTTCGATTGTAATCACGAATATTCTTTTCTGCTAATTCAATTTCAAGCCCTTCGAATTCAATTTCTTTATTTAAGAAGTCGTATTCTCTATTGTTGCGAACATTGTCTTGTTGACTTTGATATTTTGCTATTTTGGCTTGACGGTCTTTTATTTCAGCATTTTTCTTTGAGACCATTTTTTTGAGTTCGGCGATTTCGTCTTTGTGTTTTTGAATTCTTGTTTGGAAACGCACGATTTCGTCTTCAAGGTCTTTCACTTCGTTTGGTAGTTCTCCTCGAAGTGCTTTGATTCTGTCAATCTCTGAAAGTAGTGATTGAAGTTGGTAGAGTGCTTTAAGGCGTTCTTCTACATTGCGATCTTTTTCTGTTTTTTTTTCTGTTGCCATATAGATAACTATAATTTTTGTATATATGTTTGTTATGTATGTCGTATTTATAAATAATTTATCGGATTTTTTTCTGTTTCCGCAAAATAGGTTACAAAGTTAGGAAATTTTTCTCGAATTATACGCGAAAAAATCTTCTTTGTACAAAGTTCGCTCTCATAATGTCCGATATCTGCAATTAGAATATCGTTGGCATGTGTAGTAAAGTCATGATATTTAACATCTCCCGTAACAATTACATCGGCATTTGCATTTTTTGCAGCATTGATTAGAGAAATGCCGGCTCCACCACATATTGCAACTCTTCGAATCACCAGTTGTGGTGATTGTGAACTGAAACGTAAGGATTTGACCTTAAAAATTTCTTTGAGATTACGAAGAAATTCAAGCTTTGGAAGTGGAGAGATATTTCCAACAACACCCAATCCTGATTTATTGTCAGATTCTTTAGGCTCTAAAACTTCAATATCCTTGAGATTAAGCGAATGAGCAATTTCATGACTTACGCCATTCCATGTGCTATCGAGGTTTGTGTGAGCAGAGTAAATGGCAATGTTTTCTTTGATGGCCCGTATGACAATTCTCTGAATAGCATCTTTGCCGGTTACAGATTTCAGACCGGTAAACAGTAGAGGATGATGAGAGATTATCATGTTGCATTGTCGTGCTTTCGCCTCATTAAAGATTTCTTCTGTAATGTCCAAACATAGTAATGCTGCTGATACATTCATGTCCGGATCTCCAATTTGAAGCCCGGTATTGTCATAATGTTCTTGAAGATTACATGGTGCAAATTTTTCTATTACATCAGTGATGTCTTTGACCTTTATCATTTGGAAAATATTTTGAGAAACAGTGAATACTTGAAGTATCCACTGTTGATTTGATTGCTAAAGTATGGATTATTCTTTAGGTAGAGTGATTTCTAAATTCAATTCATCTAATTGTGATTGGTCAATAGGTGATGGTGATTCATTCATAACGTCGCGACCACTATTGTTTTTCGGGAATGCGATGACATCGCGAATTGAATCTAATCCGGCTAATATTGAGACGAAACGATCAAAACCGAGTGCTAAGCCACCATGAGGAGGAGCTCCATATTTGAAAGCATTCATTAAGAATCCAAATTGTTCTTGGGCTTTTTCAGGAGTAAATCCGAGTAGTTCAAACATTTCATCTTGAAGTTTTGAATCATGTATACGAATTGATCCTCCACCAAGTTCAGTTCCGTTCACAACAATGTCGTATGCTGTAGCACGCACGTTGCCGGTGTCTGAATGTAGCAATGGAATATCTTGAGGGTTTGGAGATGTGAATGGGTGGTGCATTGCATAGTATCGTTGAGTCTCTTCGTCCCATTCGAAAAGAGGAAAATCAACAACCCATAAAGGAGCAAATACATTTTTGTCGCGAAGTCCAAGTCTGTTGCCCATTTCAAGACGGAGTTCACACAATGCTTTTCGTGTTTTCATTGTTTCTCCGCTCATGATGAGCATCATATCACCAGCTTCTGCCCCCATTCGAGTAGCCCATTCTTTGATTTGCTCATCGCTAAAGAATTTACCTACAGTGCTTTTTATTGCACCCGATTGGTCAATTTTTACCCACACAAGACCTTTAGCTCCTATTTGAGGGCGTTTGACAAATTCTGTCAGTTCATCAGTTTGCTTACGGGTATATTCGGCACAGCCTTTGGCACAAATACCAACTGTGATTTCAGCATCGTCCATAACAGCAAATCCTTTTCCTTTAACTAAATCTGTCAGTTCAACAAATTTCATGTCAAATCGGATATCCGGTTTGTCGCTTCCATAGTATTTCATGGCATCTTGCCAAGATAGACGTGGGAATGGCTCATTGAATTCAATCCCTTTGACATATTTGAATATATGTTTAACAAGGCCTTCGAATGTGCGAATCACATCTTCTTGTTCAACATAACTCATTTCACAATCTATTTGGGTGAATTCCGGTTGACGATCAGCACGAAGATCTTCATCACGAAAACATTTTGCTATTTGGAAGTATTTATCCATGCCACTGACCATTAGCAATTGCTTGAAAATTTGAGGTGATTGAGGGAGTGCATAAAATTCGCCGGGATTCATGCGAGAAGGGACAATAAAATCGCGAGCTCCTTCCGGAGTGGATTTCACTAAAATAGGGGTTTCAATTTCAAGAAATCCTTCAGAATCGAGGTATCTACGAATCTCAAATGCCATTTTATGACGTAATTCGAGGTTCTGACGCACATTCGGACGGCGTAGGTCTAAATAACGATACTTCATTCGCAAGTCGTCGCCTCCGTCGGTATTGTCTTCTATTGTGAATGGAGGCACCTCGCTACGATTAAGTACATTTAATTCTGTGGCTATAATTTCTATATCTCCGGTTGGAATATTTGCATTTTTACTTGAGCGTTCAGCGACTTTGCCTTTGATTTGAACCACAAATTCGCGTCCTAATCTATTGGCTGCATCGCACAATGATTCGTCGATTTCATTGTTAAACACTACTTGTGTTACTCCATATCTGTCGCGAATATCGACAAATGTCATTCCTCCCATTTTGCGTGTGCGATGTACCCATCCTGATAGCATCACTTCCTTGCCACAATCAGCAAGACGCAATTCGCCGCATGTATGATTTCTATACATAATATATATGCTTAATTCAATAATGTATAAGTAGATATTTCTTTACAATCTGCAAAGTTAACTATTTTTGGTTAATATATCAACATTTCAAAGTGTAAATCATGATAAACTTACATAAGATGATTGAGAGGTTTTGTTGTTGAATACTTCAAATCAAATGATGAAAATGGTGGGGATACAATTTAATTACGGATTTTTTTCCGTAATTCAAAAAAATATTGTAAATTTGCACCCGTTTAAAAAAATAGATAATTAAAGGATTAATAATCAATACATTTTTATAGATGAAAGCATTTGTTTTCCCCGGTCAAGGGGCACAATTTGTGGGTATGGGCAAAGACCTATACGATAATAATGAAATGGCACGTGAAATGTTTGAAAAAGCAAATGAAGTGCTTGGTTTCAGAATCACAGATTTGATGTTTGAAGGCACAGAAGATGATTTGAAACAAACAAAAGTTACTCAACCTGCTATATTTCTTCATTCAGTGATATTAGCAAAAACAATGGGTGATGAGTTTGCTCCTGATATGGTAGCTGGACACTCTTTAGGAGAATTTTCTGCATTAGTGGCTGCCGGAGCATTATCGTTTGAAGAAGGTTTGAAATTAGTGTCAGCTCGTGCTCAAGCAATGCAAAAGGCTTGTGAACTCCGACCTTCAACCATGGCAGCAGTGCTTAATTTGTCAGATGAAAAAGTAGAAGAAATATGTGCGGAAGTAAATGATATAGTTGCACCTGCAAATTATAATTGTCCCGGTCAAGTGGTTATTTCCGGTACAGTTGAGGGTATTGACGCAGCTTGTGAGAAGTTGTTGGCTGCAGGAGCAAAACGTGCATTGAAATTAAAAGTTGGAGGTGCATTCCATTCTCCTCTTATGCAACCGGCACAAGATGAATTGGCTGCTGCTATTGAAATTGCAAAGTTTGAAACTCCAATTTGTCCGGTATATCAAAACGTAGATGGAAAGCCTCATACAAATCCTGTTGAAATTAAAGAAAATCTTGTGAAGCAATTAACAGCTCCAGTGCGTTGGACATATGATGTTCAAGCTATGATTGCAGATGGAGCAACAGAGTTCATTGAACTTGGTCCGGGTGCTGTGCTTCAAGGACTTGTTAAAAAGATAAGTCGTGAAGTTGAAACTTCAGGTCGTCAATAATTTAAATATGATAACAACAAAAGGTGCTATCCTACAAGGGTAGCACCTTTTGTTAATAATTAAAATATTATTTATAGAGCTTGCTTTATTTTATTTGTTAGATCAGAGAAGTCGGTAGCTTGTGCAGAAAGTTCACCTTTAGAGTTGTAGATATAAGCAGCAGGAAGGCTTTGTACGTTGTATTCAGTAACATATCGAGAATTATTGCCATTTGGGTCATATACGACAGTCCAAGGGAGATTGACAGCAGCTTTCTTCCATGCTAACTGATCATAATCAAGGCATACTTGATAAATGTTAAGATGATTTTTATTTGCTTCGTAAATTTTAGCTATTTCGCGATTTATATTTGGGGAATTTTCGTCTGTCAGTAAAGAGAAAATCAAGATTGTTTGTTTTCCTTGATTAGTAAAGTCTGATAACTTACAAATTTTGCCGTCTACGTCTTTAAGCTCAATGTCTATTAAAGAAATTTCTTCAGCTTCGACAATTCGTTGGCGACCTTCGTCGAGATTCTTTTTTCTCATAGCAAGGATAGCAATTTCTTCGAGCATTGCTGTATGAGGGTCATTTGGTTTAAATTGTTTATATGCAGTAGCTACGGCGGCATATATTCTGATGTCGAAAGCATTGGTTGGATCAAATAGATATTTGCCGTTTATAGTCTTGTTAAGAACATAGTAGCTTAATATGCTTGCTTGACTATCTTTTATTATTTCATTGAATACTTTGCGTTTAAATGTTGCTAATGTGGCTGAATCTGAATTGTTAGCCAATTTGTTGGCTTCCAAATCAAAATTCATCATTTTAACAGCTTGGTCAGAACCGGAAAGAGTGTAGTTTTTCCCAAATTCAGTTAAGGAAGAGGTAAGATTAATGGTTTCAATGCTGTCAATGGGGAAGTAAATAACGTTTTCGTCTAAACGTATTCTGTAAATTTCAGGAGCAGAAGGAGCTTCAAAATTTATGCTGAATTCTCCGTTGTCAGAGGTGCGAGTAGAGTCTAAAGCCAACCATCTTCCATTGATTCCTCGTTCCAAAACAATAGACTTGTCGGAAGCATTTTCTATTTCGCCACTGATAGTAAAACTATTATCTGAACAAGAAGCTGCGATGCCGATTAAACTTGTTGCAACGATAAATTTAGATATATTTTTTATAAACCTTTGATAGTACATAATTTTAAAATTTTGTGCAAAGATAATAAAAACGAGACAAATTTTGGGTATTCAATTAAAAAAGAGTAACTTTGTACGATTTTAAGATCATGAAGAAAAGAAAGAAGAATTTATGTTAAATGTAATTAAAAAAACCATCGTTTTGCCCGACGGAAGAGAAATCACAATAGAAACGGGTAAATTAGCTAAACAAGCCGATGGAGCGGTAGAGGTACGCATGGGCAATACAATGCTCCTTGCAACAGTATGTTCGGCAAAAGAAGCCGGTGAAGGAGTGGATTTTATGCCACTTACAGTCGAATACAAAGAAAAATTTTCGTCAATCGGACGCTATCCGGGAGGTTTTGTAAAAAGAGAAGGTCGTGCGAGCGACTATGAAATTTTGACATCAAGATTGGTCGATCGTGTGTTGCGTCCATTGTTCCCAGATAATTACCATGCAGAAACATTTGTTAATGTAACTTTATTTTCTGCAGATGAAAATGAAGCTCCTGATGCACTTGCCAGTATAGCGGCATCTGCAGCTATCGCAGTGAGCGACATTCCATTTAATGGGCCAATTTCTGAAGTGAGAGTTGCACGTGTTGATGGTGAGTGGGTAATCAATCCTACATTTGCCCAAATAGATCGTTCTGATATTGAGTTGATGGTAGGAGCTACCTACGACAATATTATGATGGTAGAAGGCGAAATGAATGAAGTGTCGGAATTAGAACTCCTTGAAGCACTCAAAGTCGCACACGAAGAAATCAAAAAACACTGCTTGGTTCAAATCGAACTACAAAAAGAATTAGGCAAGACAATACGCGAATATTGTCATGAAATAAATGATGATGATTTGCGAGCTGATGTGAAAGCTAAATGCTATAATAAAGTTTATGCAATAGCAAAAGCAGGGAATGCAGATAAACATTGGCGTGCTGATTCTTTTGGAGCCGTTCGTGATGAATATATCGAATCGCTTCCTGAAATGACAGAAGAACAATTAGAGAGATATACTGAAGATCAACGTATAGCAATGGTGAAACGCTACTATCATGATGTAGAAAAAGAAGCGATGCGTCGTTGCGTGCTTGATGAAGGCATTCGTCTTGATGGTCGTAAAACGACACAAATACGTCCAATTTGGTGTGAAGTGGATTATCTTCCAGGGCCTCATGGAGCAGCTGTTTTCACGCGAGGTGAAACACAAGCATTAGTAACTGCAACATTAGGAACGACACTTGATGAAAAAATACTCGATGATGTTCTAAATCAAGGGAAAGAACGATTCCTATTGCACTATAATTTCCCACCATTCTCAACAGGAGAGGCACGAGCTCAGCGAGGTGTCGGACGTCGTGAAATTGGGCATGGAAATCTTGCACATCGTGCATTGAAACGCATGTTCCCGGATGCATTCCCTTATACATGTCGTATTGTCAGCGATATTCTTGAATCAAATGGTTCTTCTTCGATGGCTACAGTTTGTGGAGGTACACTTGCTCTTCTTGATGCAGGCGTTAAGATGAAACGTCCTGTTGCCGGAATAGCTATGGGATTGATTTCTGATGGTCAGAAATTTGCTGTATTGAGTGATATCCTCGGAGATGAAGATCATCTTGGAGATATGGACTTCAAAGTAACAGGAACAGTAAATGGTATCACCGCAACACAAATGGATATTAAATGTGATGGATTGAGTTATGAAATTTTAGAGCAAGCTCTTAATCAAGCTCGTGATGGTCGTTTACATATCCTTAATATAATTAATGAAACGATACCACAACCACGTGAAGACTATAAACCACACGTTCCTCGCATTGTAGTTATTGACATACCAAAAGATATGATTGGTGCTGTAATCGGACCTCAAGGAAAGATTATTCAAGGAATTCAAGAAGAAACAGGTGCTGTGATTTCTATTGAAGAAGATGCTCTAACAGGTATCGGACATGTTGAAATAGCTTCTAAATCAAAAGAAAGCCTTGATGCTGCACTTGCAAAAGTGAGAGCAATAGTTGCTCAACCTGAAGAAGGAGAAGTCTACAATGGTGTCGTACGTTCAATTCTTGACTTTGGTGCATTTGTTGAATTCATGCCGGGTCGCGATGGATTGCTTCATATTAGTGAAATAAGTTGGGATCGTCTTGACACAATGGAGGCAAGTGGACTTAAAGAAGGAGATAATGTTACGGTTAAACTTATAGAAATAGATAAAAAAACCGGTAAATATCGTCTCTCTATGCGAGTGCTAACACCGAAACCGGAAGGCTATGTTGAGAGAGAACAAGTGGCTCGTCCTCGTCGCGAAGGCAACCAATCACCTCGCAACAATGGAGGAAATCAACGAAATGGATTTGCACCTCGCAATAATTTTAATAAAAATAATGACCGACGCAACAACGATCGTCGTCGTGATGAAGAGTAAGGAATGATGAAAGAAAGTGTATCTGTTATTCGCTATTAAAGAAGGAATAGATATATTTTCAAGATTAATTGATATTGGGCATAGGATAACACAAATGTTGTCCTATGCCTTTTTATAATCATATGAATATCAAAAAAAGTTGAAAAAATGGAATGAAATTTGTGTATTCGCTATTGATGAATTAACTTTGCAGACTAATAATATAAATAATAAAATGGCAAAACAAGAAGATGTTTTCAAGACCATAGTGTCGCATGCTAAAGAATACGGTTTTGTATTCCAGTCGAGTGAAATTTATGACGGACTTTCTGCAGTGTACGATTACGGGCAGATGGGAGTCGAACTTAAGAATAATATCAAGCGTTATTGGTGGGAAGCAATGACAATGCTCCATGATAATATTGTAGGAATCGATTCGGCAATATTTATGCACCCAACAATATGGAAGGCATCAGGACACGTTGATGCTTTTAATGATCCTTTGATTGATAATAGAGATTCAAAAAAACGTTATCGTGCCGACGTTCTTATAGAAGATGAGATAGCAAAAATTGAGGAAAAGGCAAATAAAGAAGTTGCCAAAGCAGCAAAACGTTTTGGTGAATCATTTGATGAGGCTATGTTTCGTCAAACAAATCCTCGAGTGCTTGAATATCAAGCGAAGCGAGATGAATTGTATGCTCGATTTGCTACTGCAATGGAGAATAATGATCTCGTTGACCTCAAACAGATAATTTTGGATTACGGGATTGTGGATCCAATTTCCGGCACAAAGAATTGGACAGATGTACGCCAATTCAATTTGATGTTTAAAACAGAAATGGGCTCTACGGCAGACGGAGCAATGGACGTCTATTTGCGTCCGGAGACGGCTCAAGGAATATTTGTAAACTATCTCAATGTTCAAAAAACGGGTAGAATGCGTATCCCATTTGGTATTGCCCAAATAGGGAAAGCATTTCGCAATGAAATTGTAGCTCGACAATTTATATTTAGAATGCGTGAGTTTGAACAAATGGAAATGCAGTTCTTTGTACGTCCGGGTGAAGAATTGAAATATTTCGATTTTTGGAGAGAAACCAGAATGAGATGGCATAAAGCTCTTGGTTTGGGAGATGAAAAATATCGTTATCATGATCATGAAAAACTAGCTCATTATGCAAATGCGGCTACTGATATTGAGTTTAAAATGCCATTCGGATTTAAAGAAGTTGAAGGCATACACTCTCGTACGAATTTCGACTTGTCTCAACATGAAAAATTCTCTGGTAAAAAAATCCAATATTTCGATCCGGAACTCAACGATAGTTATACCCCGTATGTTATAGAAACATCAATAGGTGTTGATCGTATGTTTCTGACTGTGATGTGTTCATGCTATGAGGAACAAGATCTCGGCAACGGAGATGTTCGTGTTGTGATGCATTTCCCTCCAGCATTAGCACCGGTGAAGTGTGCTGTGCTTCCACTTGTTCGTAAAGACGGACTTCCGGAAAAGGCTCGTGAAATTCAACATTCACTTCGTTTTGATTTTACATGTCAGTATGATGAAAAAGACTCTATAGGGAAACGTTATCGTCGTCAAGATGCTATAGGCACACCTTATTGTATAACAATTGATCATCAAACTCTTGAAGACAATACTGTAACTCTTCGCCATCGTGATTCTATGGAACAAGAACGTGTCGCGATAGATGCTCTTCCGGATATGCTTGGTAAGGAAGTGAGTCTGAATAATTTACTAAAAAAACTTATTTAATAATACGATTGAGTTATGAAAAAAACATTATTAATAGTCGTTGCTTTGCTTTTTGTATTAATATTTGCAATAGCAGTGCCTTCATGCAGTTATAATAACGAATTTGTAGAAAAAGAGCAAAATGTAGAACAAACATGGGCTCAAGTGCAAAATGTCTATCAACGTAGAGCAGACCTTATCCCAAATCTTGTGAATACAGTTAAAGGATATGCCGAACATGAGCAGGAGACGTTGAGCAGTGTAGTTGAAGCACGTGCAGGATTGTCGAAAGCATATAATGATGCAAACAATATTGCTCCGGAAACAGCTACGACATCGCAACAATCTTTGCAACAATATCAAGATGCACAAAACAACCTTAAAGGAGCTCTTGATTTATATATAAATGTCGTAAAAGAAGCATATCCTGATTTGAAAGCAAATCAAAATTTCATTAACTTGCAAACTCAACTTGAAGGTACTGAAAACAGAATTGCTACAGAGAGAATGCGATATACGGAAGCAGTGAGGGATTATAATACAGCAATAAAGAAATTTCCGGGTAGAATTTTTGCATCATTCTTTGGCTTTGACGATAAACCTCAATTCCAAGCTGATAGTGAAGCACAGAAAGCTCCGACAGTTGAATTTTAATTGGTGTTGAATATTATGAAATATCTCATATATCTCGCATTGATGATTCTTGCATTACCCATGGTTTCCTGTCTCGGTGATGAAGAGAATCCATATGAACAATGGAGACTTGAAAATGATGAATATATGTTGGCAAAAGAGGTTGAAACAGATGCAGAAGGCAAACTTCTTTACCAAAAGATATATGCTACATGGAATCCACAAGGATATGTATTGATGCGTTGGCACAATGATCGTTCATTGACAACTAAAAACTTATCTCCATTATCAACGTCAACAGTTGATCTTAAATATCATGGTCGATTAATCACAGAGGAACCATTCGATTCTTCATATCTTAAGAAGGATAGTATATATCGTTCGCAACTTAATGCCAATGTGCCTGGATTTGTTATTGGTGTGTCTCAAATGCATATAGGAGATTCTTGCACAATAATAATTCCTTATGGACAAGGATATGGTTCTATTGGAAGCCGTTCGATAAAACCATATTCTGACCTTATTTTTGATATTAAATTAGTTGATATTCCAGGCTATCAGGTGCCGGTTGAAGATTAATAGAAACACCTTGAATTCTACAAATCAGAAAAATACTTTCATTTAATTGAAAAGAACTGAGTTTGTATATTTAGAAAAGACTTAAATTGTTAAATATATAAATCGACGGAGAATGTAAAAACATCTTCGTCGATTTTGTAATATTAAATCTTAGGATTATTTAAATTATTATTAAGGCAAGGATATTTGTGAGGATAGCCATTTTTATTAATCAAAAAAGAAGTGCTACTATAAGCCGGGTTATGTATGAATCAGATTCACGCTTGTCATTTATCTACGCAGATAGTCGCCTATATGCTCAAGCAGTCTACCCCCCGACAATGGACGAGCAATCCTTAACTGTCGGTATATTTGACCTTGCAACCCATGAGATGTACGGCATCGAATGTTGCCATTCAATCCGGTGAGCTCTTACCTCACCTTTTCACCCTTTCCCCTTGTAGAGGTGGTTATTTTCTGTTACATTAACTCTACTGTCGCCAATAGCTTCCCGTTAGGAAACATGGTGCTCTATGTTGCCCGGACTTTCCTCTTGATATGATATCAAGCGACAAGCCATAGCACTTCTTTATTCTTCTGCAAAATTAATTAAAAAGCTTTATTCTGACAAATCTCTATTCATTGATGAATTTTCTTTCAATTCATCTGCCTGATTCTCTTGTTTGAATTCCGTTGTTTCGGATAATAATATCTCATGAGATGTCTCATCATGCTTTTTATGTTTATTGTTGTAAGCCTTATGAAAGTCTCCAATTAATCCATTGATAGAATAACAGATAAGAGCAATTCCTGTCCAGAATGTTACGATATTACCAATTTTCTCCGGTCCTAATATAAGTATGAAAATGCCAAATAAAGTTGTTAGACTCGGAATAATTAAATAATAGCCGGAAATCTTGATTAATCCCTTGTTTGAAAAATGATTGAATAGTTGAATTAATCCACATAGGATTAATAATATCCCGAATGTAATTATCAGATAATTTTTGAAAATATCAGGTCTGATCATTAATATCATTCCGAATATTATACCGGCAACTGCAGGAATCAATGGAAGCCAATTATATCTCTTCCCTCCATTTTTTCGGAAATAATGAAATGATACCAATCCCCCAATAATAGAGAAAATGCTTGGTAATAAAAATAATATTCCAATAAGTATTATTATAAGTTCTAAAATATCGGCTCTTGAATGAAAGATGGTTAATAAAACACCACCAATCAAAGTAAATAGATACGTTAATACATACGTTTTGTTGTTTTTCATAATTTAATCATTTATATAGTTTGCTATCAGTTTTGCAATTTTAGGAATCTCTATTTTTGAAGTATTAAAACATAAGTCATAATTATCAGCGACACCCCAGTTGCGGCCTGTAAAATAGTTATAATATTCAGATCTCAATCTGTCTTTTCTTTTCGCCAACTCAATGGCTTCGTCAATGTTTGTGCAATCGCATCTCTTGCATATTCTTTTTGCCCGGTCATTGATATCGGCATGAAGAAATATACTGACTAAATTAGGGGCATCACGAAGAATATAATCAGCAGTGCGACCGACAAAGATACATGAGCCTTCAGAGGCTAAATTCTTTATTATTTTGCTTTGAGCATCATATAATCGTTCATTACACATATAATTACTCATAGTGTCAATAGATGATGCTCCATAGTTCATACTGATAATAGAACGAAAAAATGAGGGTTTGCGTTCATCTGCCTTGTCGAAAATTGAACGGTCATAGCCATATTCTTCTGCTACTTTTATAAGCAAATTTTTGTCGTAGTAAGTGAAATCTAATTGCTCAGATAAAATTTTACCAAGCTCTTGTCCTCCACTGCCGAATTGTCTGCCTATAACAATAATTTTACTACTTGGACACATTTGTTTAATAGTTAAAATAATTAGAAAAACGTACAAATTTAATTTTTTTTGATTGAACTACGAAATTTTTTTCTATTTTTGCATTCATAAAAATAAAAATCATGAACGACGTATTAAGAAATCTATATAAGGATACAGATGGCATGCTCACATATGAGTATATAGCAAATCATGTCGGAGAGTGTGATGATATAATGGTTGAACTCATCGATAATATGAAACGAGTGGATCGAACAGGTCAATTTGTTGCAAGTACCGCACGTTTCCTTGCTGCCATAGATAAGGAGCATTTTTCGCTATATATAAGTATGCTTATCGAAGCTGTGATTGAGAAAGATAGAGAGAGAAAATATTTATCGTCTTTACTTAAAGGTGTGTGGGGCGAAGATTATGAAGAAAGAATCGAGCAACTCAAATTGACTGATGATAATTTTAGAAGAATATATAAAAGAGTTTATACAACAGGTATTTAATAATGAAAACAAAATCAACTATTGCACTACTGCTTTTTGCCGTATTAATAGTATGTACGGCTAATTCGCAAGTTAATGATTCTAAACAAATAACAGTAACTGAAACGGATATGAATAATCAAATAATTATTGAAATGCATACCACACTTGGTGATATGACAATAGCGTTATATAACGAAACTCCACAACATCGCGACAACTTTGTAAAACTTGTCGAAGAAGGATATTATGATGGAGTTTTGTTTCATCGTGTAATTAAAGATTTTATGATACAAACCGGAGATCCCGATTCTAAGAATGCAGCCCCCAATAAAATGTTAGGTTCAGGGAATCCCGGTTATACAATTGAAGCCGAATTTAATTATCCTCGATATTTTCATAAATATGGAGCATTGGCTGCAGCACGAACAGGAGATCAAGTTAATCCACAAAAAAGAAGTTCCGGTTCTCAATTTTATATTGTAACCGGTAAAAAATATACTTCTTCACAATTAAGTCAAATGAATGTACAGATGCTAAACAAAAAGCGTCAAGCATATTTTAGTGGATTGGTTAAGGAAAATAAGGAAAAAATTCAGCAACTTCAAAGTGCTAATGATACGGCAGCTCTCAATACCCTTCAAAATGAATTGATTCAACTCACAGAAGCTGCCATAAAAGAAGCTCCGATGACTAATGAAATCATAGAGGCATATACGACAGTAGGAGGAACACCTCATCTTGATGCAGAATATACAGTCTTCGGTGAGATAATTGAAGGTATGGAGATTGTGGATAAAATTCAAAATGTGGCCACAAACAGAATGGACAGACCTGTTGAAGATGTTAAAATAATTTCAATGAAAGTCGTTAAAAAGTAAAAAATATATTCAAAATATAAAGAATCTGATTTTTTTTTATTAAATTTGGCAATTCAAATGCATTGTAGATATTGATGCATTTAAAAAATAATGTTGTTTTAAAATTAAACAAAGATATGAACGAGCTTGAAAAAACGCTCTCTCAACAAGAGAACGCAACCCCGGAACCGGTAGTTAATACTCCGGAAGAGACTAAATCACAAGAGCAAATAGTTGCTGATAATGAAGTGGTTACAGTAGATAACGAATTAAATGAAGTTGAAGAACCAGAATCTCTCAACAATGAATTAGATGCTGATGATAGCAAAATTGAAATGCGTCAGTATTTTGCAATGTCGAAAGAAGAGTTGTTGGCTACATTAAATTCAATAGTAGAAAATGAATATGCTGCTCAACACAAAGAAGTGAATGCTATCAAACAAGCCTATTATGCAATACGCAAAAAAGAACTTGAAGATGAAGCACAACAATTTGTGGCTGAGGGAGGTGATCAAACCTCATTCTCTTCAACTCCGGACCCAAGCGAAGCTCAATTTAAAGAATTGCTTGCTAAGTTTAAAGATATAAGAGCTAAATTCCTTGAAGAAGAAGAAGCTCGTCGACAAGAAAACTTGTCGTTGAAAATACGTATTATCGACCAACTAAAAGAAATAGTTGAAGATATTGATAATATCAATTTGCATTTTTCAAAATTCCAACAACTTCAACAAGATTTTAAGAATATAAGTGAAATCCCTGCAGGTGCTGTTACAGACACTTGGAAGCAGTATCAACTTGTAGTTGAACAGTTCTATGATCGTTTGAAAATGAACAAGGAACTTCGCGACCTTGATTTCAAAAAGAATCTTATAGCAAAACGTGATTTAATTGATTCTGCTAAAGCCCTTGAAGCAGAAACAGATATAATCGGAGCATTTAAGAAATTACAAATCTTGCATGAAAAATGGCGTGAGTTAGGTCCTGTTGCTAAAGAATTGCGTGAAGATATTTGGAATGAATTTAAAGATGCTTCTACAATCATCAATAAGCGTCATCAAGAATATTTTGAAGGTCGCAAAGAAGAGGAAAGAATTAACGAAGAAGCTAAGACGAAAATTTGCGAAGAAATCGAGGCAATAGATTTAGATGCAATAAAATCATTTAATGCATGGGACGAAACGACAAAAACAATCATCGACATGCAAGAAAAATGGAAAACTCTTGGATTTGCATCTCGAAAAGTCAATAATCAATTATTCTTGCGTTTTCGCAAATCTTGCGATGAATTCTTTAGCCGCAAAGCAGAATATTTTAAGAAAACAAAAGAAGATTTTGCACGAAATTTAGAGAAAAAGATTGCTTTATGTGAAAAAGCAGAAGCTCTCAAAGAAAGCGAAACAGATATTAAAAAAGCTACAGAAGAGATTGTAAAGCTTCAAGCAGAATGGAAAAAAATCGGAAGTGTGGCTCGTAAACACAGTGATGCAGTATGGCAACGTTTCATGTCAACTTGTAATTATTTCTTCGATGCTCGCAAGAAACAAAACACAGAAGTTCGACAAGGAGAACAAGCAAACCTTGTGGCTAAACGTGAAATTATTGCTACTCTAACTTCTATTACATCAGAAATGCAAAAAGAGGAAGTTGTCAAATTAGTTCGCGAACTACAACAAAAATGGCAGACAATTGGTCATGTGCCATATAAAATGAAAGATAAGGTCTACGATCAATATCGAGAAGCGTTGAAAGTGGTTTACGACTTATTTGATATTAAAGAGACAAGAGCAAAAATGACCAACTTTGAAAATCAAATTGAAGAAATAAAGGGAGATGAAAATAAACTATATCGAGAGCGTGAACGTCTTTTAAGATCATATGAGCAGAAACGTGGTGAATTGAAGACTTATGAAAACAATATGGGCTTCTTCAATATCACATCAAAAGCAGGCAACTCAATGCTAAAAGAGTTGGAACGCAAGACTCAAAAAATCAAAGAAGAAATGGAGCTCATCGAAAAGAAAATAGCTCTCCTTGATTCTAAATTTGAATAATTAATACACTAAGAATATATAGATGCAACATAAAGATGTATCTATATATTCTTTTTTTCTTAATCTAAAAGCAAACCTAATTAATGGCAATGTCGGAACGGATACGGTTAGGACGTTATCTCAAAACTGTATTGATAATAGGTGATTTTCTTATAATGAATCTTGCCTATTTTGCTACTATATGGATTTTGGGTTCATCAACACCATTTGCCAATCAGTTTGTTTGGTTTATCATCAACCTGTCATTTATTCCTGCAGTAATATTTTTTTCGGAGACGCATAATGTGCGAATCCTGTATGCTGATAGGGTAGTCCTCAATTCATTTAGAAGTGTTGTTCTGACTGGTGGAGTGATGACAGCAGCTTTTTATGTCGTAAATATTGTTGATGTCGGCATAAGGCAAGGTTTGTTGTTTA
Organism: uncultured Porphyromonadaceae bacterium; assembly: GCA_937911575.1. Taxonomy (GTDB): domain Bacteria; phylum Bacteroidota; class Bacteroidia; order Bacteroidales; family Muribaculaceae; genus Lepagella. The sequence continues at coordinate 226,116 of CALDPR010000032.1, forward strand.
TGTCCTTGTTCTTTTGTTTTCTATCTTTGTGGTGGCTCATCTCCAGGAAATTATTGAAGAAATTGCGACGCATGGGCATGAATTTCAAAAGAGTTGTGATTGTAGGCGCAGGGAAGACAGGACAAATGCTATATGAACAACTGCAAAGTGATGCCGGGTATGGCTATCGCATGATGGGTTTCTTTGATAAATATGAAAACACTTTAAATAGAAATTCTAATGGTAATTATCTCGCATTGGTTGATACGCTTGGAGAATTTATATTATTAAACAAGATTGATATAATTTATTATACACTTGATGCTGAAGATCAGCATACGATGTATAAAGTGATGCGTTTTGCGGAAGAGTCGGGTGCGACATTTGTCTATGTTCCTAAATTCGTTCCGGTTCTTACCGGACAATTTGAATTGTCGGCAATGGGGGATATGCCAATTCTAAAACACTCAATTTCGCCACTGCACAAAAGATGGAACAAACTGATTAAAAGAATGTTGGATTTATGTGTGTCGATTCCATTTTTATTGGTTTCACCTATTATCTTTATTCCAATATCAATAGCAATCAAACTGACATCTCCGGGTCCGATATTTTTCAAGCAAAAAAGAACAGGGATTCGAGGTTCTGAATTTGTGTGTTATAAATTTCGCACTATGCGTGTTAATGCGGATAGCGACAAATTGCAAGCAACTAAAGATGACCCACGAAAAACTAAATTGGGAGATTTTCTCCGACGTTCATCTTTAGATGAATTACCACAGTTCTTTAATGTTTTTTTAGGTAATATGTCTGTCGTCGGACCTCGCCCTCATATGGTTAGCCATACCGAGGAATATTCCGCACTGATTGAAAAATATATGATTCGTCATGCTGTTAAACCGGGAATTACGGGTTGGGCACAAATCAATGGTTATCGAGGGGGAACAAAATATCTATGGCAAATGGAAAAGCGTGTGGAACATGATGTGTGGTACATAAGAAATTGGAACATATTCCTCGACATAAAAATCATATTTTTGACTGCATTTAATTTTTTAAGAAATGATAAAAATGCTTACTGATTTTGGGATAATTTAGATCATGTTTTACTAAAAAATCGATACTATTGTTAAAAAGTGTTAAGCATAGATATCTATATTAAAAAAAAATTGGTAGTGTCGTATTTCTTTTTTATCTTTGACACCAAATTTGGTTTTTTATCTTTGCAAGAATTATTTAGCATAAAAGATGTCGAAATAAGTGAATTTTAATATAAATCTAATAATATTCAATTTATGAAAAAATTTTTCCTATTAATTGCAATTACATTAATTGCCTTTGTGTCAAATGCAAGTACACCACAGTATTTGTATATGGATTTTATTAATACCCCTAATGGGTATATTTATGATGGTTGGACATGTTGGGGTTGTGATAAAACTCCAAATTCGTCAGCACAGCAGTATGGCTTTTCTACAAGTCAACCGGCCTATTTGATTTTAGGTGTTGATGATTTTGCTGTTGCATTTAGTAATTCATCATTCTCAGAAGGGGGAGCTGCTGATGAATGGTTGGTAAGCCCGGCATTCACAATTCCTGTGGATAATGCTATGGTTTCTTTTGAGGTATTTGCATTCGGAAACCGCCGTGATAGCAAATATGATGTTTATATTTCAGAGACCGGTAATACAGCAGCAGATTTTGAAGGATTGGAACCTATTTATTCAGGTAAATTGATGGGTAGCAATCAATATGTAGAATCAGAAACTGTTATGTTCCCGATTAATGGATACAAAGATAAGACCGTCTATCTTGCATTTGTAAACAAAAGTACAAATGCAATGTTAACAGGATTCTCATTCATAAGTGTAGGAGAATATAATGCAAAATTAACAAACAATACTGCAAAATTTGTTTCTGAAGCAGGTTCATATCCTGTAAGTATGACATTGGAAATCATGACACCGGTTGAATGTGCAGGTTTTACAGCAAAAATGGAAACAAGCAAAGGTCTTGTATCAGAATTTGTTGAAACAAAAGAATTGAGCTCTCGCCTTAACTCTTATTCATTTGAATTCCCTGACAAATTAATTGTAGAATCACCTGAAGTATTTACATATACGGTAACTGTAACACCTAACTATGAAGGAGCAACTCCGATTGTAGAAGAATATTCATTCGCATACGGTAGTGGATTCCCAAGAAAAGTTGTTATGGAAGAAGCAACAGGAGCATGGTGTGGTTGGTGCGTGATGGGTCATGCGGCAATGGAAAAATACTATGATGATTATCCAGAAAACTTTATCGGTATAGCAGTTCATAATGGAGATGCAATGACAGTAGCTTCTTATGACACACAAATTGGAAAATTCATTTCAGGTTATCCAAATGGTGTATTCAATCGTATAGCAGCAGGTGCTCCTTATGATGAATCATATATCAAGAATATATTGAAAGAAGGTTCATCTCCTCTAAGAGTATCAATTATTTCAGCTGATTTGAATCAAGAAACACAAAAAGGATTTGTGAAATATGCACCTGAATATGGCTATGATATCGAAGGAGCAAATATCACTGCAGTTGCTGTTGTAAAAGAAAATGGTTGCACAGGTCGTGGCTCACAATGGCGTCAAGTTAACTATTTGCCTCAACAGGGACTCACAACAGAAGCAGCAGTGCTTCAATATTTTGGATTGACATCTGATTGGTGGCCATATATTCAACCATATGCAGAAGGTTCTACATATGTGAATGATATGGAGTATAACGATGTAGCTTGGGGTATCTTTAATGACTTCTATGGTTCAGGTGTTGAACTTCCAACTTCATGGACAGCAAATACACCACAAGAATTCACAATTTCATTTGATCTACCTTTAGGAATTCAAAATATCGAAAACACTGCAGTAGTCGTAATGCTTCTTGATAAAGCAACTGGTGAAATTATTGCAGCAGAAGAAATTCATGCAGCAGACTATGAAAACTCTTCTGTAGATGAAATTGTTAATGCTGTGAATTACACTGCTGTTCAAAAAGGTGAAACTATTGTTGTGAATGCAGAACCGGGAGCAAAAGTTGATATCTATTCAGTTGATGGTATTCGTTTAGGCTCATTTGAAATGACAGATAATACTTATACAATTGAAAACCCACGTTTCAATGGTATGCTTCTTGTTCGCATAACTAAAGGCAATGATACAAAAGTTGTAAAACTTGCTTGGAACTAATTTAGTAAGATAATTTAATATAAAAGGAGTAGCAGAAATGTTGCTCCTTTTATATTTTTTGTAGTAGAAGAAGTGTGCACACCACTTTTGGAAGACTCTGTCTGCCTTCGTACGCCTTTCTGCGACTACACATTAGTTTAATTCGTCTGATTGGAATTGCTCTGCTTACACCTCACTCTTTTCGTTCTTTGCACTGGCGAAAAGAGATGATTTTTTTATATTGGTGTCCGATAAAAACAAAATCTAAAGCAGAACCTTCCCGACAAACTTTAATTTCCACCCTCTCCATTTTGTGTAATTCTCTAACTACTCATAGAGTGAATCTCCAACTGTATAGGGTGCGAATCGATATTTTCGGCAGACATCTGACATTGTTTCGAAGCCTTTCCTGACTACAAGGTGGTGCGAAGCACCGGAGAGCGAAGCGATTCAATAACCGGGGGTTGAGCGAAGCGAAACCCTCGGAAAGCGAACACCCCCCGACACAGCGTCTGCAAAGACGCGAACGCTTAAGAACGAAACGATATTACCGGTTGATATTCGGTAGCCAACTGACGTTGTCCCGACGACACACCGACTATATTCCGATGGTATTGAGTGCGAAGCACTGGAGAGCGATAGCGATTCAATAGCCGGGGGTTGAGCGAAGCGAAACCCTCGGAAAGGAGAGCGAAACCCGATATGCGAATCTTTTATCAGACACCAATAGAAAAAATCTCCTATATACCCTGAATTGGATATACTAAGAGATTTACCAATAAAGTAATAGTTCTCCCGAAGGCATCGGAAGAACTTAATCATTTTTCAGGCGAGATTCCCGCCGGAGAGAATCGTCGAAAAATATTATTTGCTCGCGATATGATCTGATACAGTCAAACTTGCACGACCTTTAGCACGACGACGAGCTAATACTTTGCGACCATCTTTAGTTGCCATTCTTTCACGGAAACCATGCTTGTTTACTCTTCTTCTGTTAGAAGGTTGATAAGTTCTTTTCATTTCTATCTATTGTTTTCGTTATTTCTACCTATATTTTTCGGAGTGCAAAATTAGTAAATGATTTCCAATTTGCCAAACAATTACGATTTTTTTTCTTTACTGCAGTTCGAAATAATTGTCAAATCATCTTTCTTTTCTGTAAAATGGGGGGGCAAATGGTGTTGACTATCTGTATGATGATTGTATCAAGTAGTGTTGTTCGCTATCCGAGGGTATCGCTTCGCTCAACCCCCGGTTATTGAATCGCTATCGCTCTCCGGTGCTTCGCACCCTTGTAGTCGGAATGTATTAGGAACAATATCAGACGGCTGGAGAAAATATCAATTCGCACCCTTGCAGTTGGAGATTATTCGAATGTACAGTCGGAGATTCATGCAAAGAGTAGTCGGAAATATGTTGGGCGATTCGTACTCTTTGCAGTTTGAGAAATTAGTTTGAGGGTGGATTTTATTGGTCGGGTCCAAGGTCTATTGCTATAAAGAGTACCCAGTATATCAAAATTAGAATTAGGATTATGCAACCAAGGAATGTCCAGAATCTGTTTTGCTTCTTTGAGTGCGAAGACTTTCTTTTCTTTGCCGAAGCTTTTCGTTCTCTTTTTCTGTGAATTAATGTTGTTTCCATAGTATAAAAATAAATAGCGAATTGTATGATATTAAATAACAAACAATTCGCTATATCTGTTTTATAGAATGTTGTATTATTTTTCAGTACAATGGTTCATTGTCTCCGAGGTCGGGCATAATGTCGGGCATTGTAGAATAGTTCATGTTTGGCATAGCTCCAAACGCTTCCTCATCATCAGTTATCGTTTCGGTGTTCATTCTTGATTGAATGATTGCTTGAACGGTTTTTGGTTGCCCCCAATTTTCAAAACGGGCATATTTGGCAGTGAATTGCAAATCAATGTTGTCAACGGAGCCGCTACGATGCTTGGCTACAATGAATTCAGCCAATCCACGAATATCTTTGCCATTGCCGTCAACTCCGGATTTAAGGTAATATTCTGGACGGTGAATGAAGCATACGATGTCGGCATCTTGCTCAATGGCACCCGATTCGCGAAGGTCGGAAAGAACCGGGCGTTTGTCTTCACGTTGTTCGGTGCTTCGGTTCAATTGCGAAAGGGCGATGATAGGAATGTTCAACTCTTTTGCAAGAGCTTTTAACGAACGAGAAATGGTGCTGACTTCCTGTTCGCGACTTCCGAATTTCAATCCGGTGGCATTCATTAATTGAAGGTAGTCGATGATAATCATCTTGATGCCATGCTCGGAGACAAGTCGGCGAGCTTTTGTTCGAAGTTCAGTTATTGAAAGTCCCGGAGTCTCATCGATGAAGAGGGGAGCCCCAAAGAGGTATTTGATTCGTGAGTTTAATTGGTCCCATTCGCGATCTTCCAGGCGTCCACTCTTGATCTTCTCTCCTTCAATTTCACATACGTTGCATATCAGACGATTGATAAGTTGCAGGTTCGACATCTCAAGAGAGAATACGGCTATCGGTATGTTGTTGTCGACAGCCATATTTTTTGCCATTGAAAGCACGAAAGCCGTCTTACCCATTGCCGGACGAGCTGCAATGATAATAAGGTCTGAGTTTTGCCACCCGGAAGTCAGTTTGTCTAACTCGCTGAATCCACTCGTAAGCCCTGAAAGACCACTTTTTCGATTTGCCGCCGCTTGTATCTGTTCGATTGCCTGGCTGATGACAGAGTCTATCTGAGTAACCTCTCGTTTAAGTTGTGTTTGAGAAATCTCGAATAATTCGCCTTCCGCTTCTTGTAGCAAATCGTCGACATCGTTGGCTTCGTCGAAAGCTTTTGTTTGCACCTTTGACGCAAAATTAATGAGTCGGCGTGCAAGAAACTTTTGGGCTATGATGCGAGCGTGGTATTCGATGTGTGCCGCTGACGAAACTCGAGCAGTCAGTTCGGTGATATGCAAAGCCCCTCCCACTTCTTCCAAAGTGTTGTTCTGACGCAATTGCTCGGTAACGGTGAGCATATCGATGGGTCGTTGGTTTAGACCCAGTTGGCTTATTGCCTCATAAATTTGCCTGTTTCGAGGTTCATAGAAACTGTCGGGGACTAAGATGTCGCATACGATTGTGTAAGCATCTTTTTCAAGCATCAATGCACCAAGAACAGCTTCTTCGAGTTCGATGTCTTGAGGTTGCAATTTACCGGCAGCATCGGTAATTGTTGGCATATGTTGAGGTTTTGATTTATAGTTGCTCTTATTTTCCATGTTGCAAAATTAATAATATCAGCTCATATGCTGATGACTCGGTAGGATAAACTTACTTACAAATTATCAACATCGCATCTCATGTGTTAAAAAGGTTTGCGATATTTGTCCGGGTTTGAATCATCGATGATTGAGAGATAAGAAGTGTAGCGACTTTCGGCAATTTCGTGATTCTCAAGTGCTTCAAGCACAGCACAACCCGGTTCGTGTCGGTGGGTGCAGTTGTTGTAGCGACAGTTGCCACTTATGCGAAATATTTCCGGGAAATAATGCGACACCTCCATAGGATCAAAATCTATTGTCCCAAACCCTTTTACACCCGGAATGTCGATCAGTTCGCCACCCCCCGGAATCGAATACATTTCGGAGAATGTGGTTGTGTGAGTGCCTGTGTGGTGAGTGTCGGAAATTTCTCCTACACGAATATTTAAATCGGGAATGATGCTATTTATGATTGATGATTTCCCGACACCACTATTTCCTGCAAGTAAAGATATTTTGTCTTTAATATCGTTTTGCAATGCAACAATGCCTTCATTAGAGATTGTTGAAGTGATGATCACATTGTAGCCGATTGATTCATATAGATATTTTATTGCTTCGGCAAGTTCCTTATCATCGTTGTCCCAAAGATCTGATTTGTTGAGAATCAGAGTTGCCGGAATATTATAGGCTTCGGAGGTGGCAAGAAATCTGTCGATGAAAGTTGTGGTTGTAACAGGTTCTTTTATTGTTGCTACAAGATATGCCCGGTCTATATTTGCCGCTAAAATATGGCTCTCTTTTGATAAGTTAGATGCTTTGCGTATAATATAGTTTTTGCGAGGAGCAATAGCAGTTATGAAGCCTATGCCATCAGAGTTTATTGTTGTCTCTACAATATCTCCGACAGCTACCGGATTTGTCGTACGAATACCTTTGATTCGGAAATTGCCTTTCACTTTGCAGTTGGTCAGTTCGCCATTTTCATTTCTTACGACATACCAACTGCCGGTGTTTTTGATTACTTGTCCTTTCATATTAAGGTGCAAATATAGTTATTTAATCGTTAATCTGATTGTTTTTGGCTAAAAAAATCTCCGGTTGTTGTAAAATAATAATAAAAATACATTCTTGAATAAGAATGATAATTTGCAGATAAACAGTGATTTATAGATGGAATGTATCTATGAAATAGTTTATATCTATTAAGTAATGTTGCAAAATTGATGATTTATTTGTAATTTTGCATCGTAATTAATACAATTATAATTATTAGGTAATAAATTTAAGGTAAAAATGAACATTGAATTATTTGGAATTTGGGCAGGTGCTGTGTATCAAGCCCTTGATGCTTCTGAAACTCGCGTCCTTGGTTTTAAATTGATTAAAAAGGCTACAAAACTCAAAAAAGATGAGATCATGGTTGCCCTTGGTTGGTTAGGCCGTGAAGGAAAAATTATTATTAGCCAAAACGAAGATGATATTATTGTGGCATTAGTGTAAACAATAATATGAATTTGCAAATTCTATTGAATAGAACTGTTAGAATTAATAATTAATAAATGAGGAACGGCAATTTGTCGTTCCTCATTGTTTTTTATTGATTTATTGCAGATATTCAAATGATTATAATTATTTTCGAAATGCTATTGGATAGACAACTCTGACAGGAATGACTTGTCCGTCTATTCTTCCCGGAATCCAATCGGGCATTTTCTGAATAATTCTGATTGCTTCTTGATTCAACGACTCTTCAACCCCTTTTAAGATTTGAATGTATTTGATGGAACCATCACAATCAACAATAAACGAACAGATCACACGACCTTGGATATTTGCTTCATAAGCTTTTTGTGGATATTCTCTGGTGTTGTTTATGAATTTTAGTAATTTATGTTCTCCTCCCGGAAACATAGGCTTTTCTGAAACATAGTCATATTCGTATATCTCTTTGTATATTTGATGCCCTTCGGCATTCTCTCCACATGAAATTCTAAATGTCTGGGCTTGCACGTCGCTCGCAAGCATAATTAAAATAGCAGTTATTATAAAATAGTAAATTTTTACCATATATGTGTTATCGAATTAATAATGATACAAAAGTATAAATGATAATTCTAAAATGCAAATACTTGACATTGATATTATTATTATTTAATATACTTTAAGATTTTTTTACATATCAACTAATATAATAGAAGACAAATTTTTGCGTTATTCTATATAGGAAAAAGAGAAATAATGAAAAAGACGATATATATTCTTTTAGGATTGCTGCTAATGTCGTTGAATATGTTGGCACAAGAAGGGCGAAATGCTTATAGTTTCTTGGAAGTGCCAACATCAAGTCATGTGTTCACATTAGGAGGAGGCAACATAACGATCATTGATGATGATTTGACGCTTATTGACCAAAATCCCGGATTGCTAGGAGCTGAAATTGAGTCGCAGGTGAGTTTCAATTATATGCACTATCTTGGTTCGAGTAATTTTGCCGGAGTGAAATATGGAATGGCAGCCGGCGAAAGAGGTGCCTGGGCAATCGGAATTCAATATTTGGGCTATGGCTCAATGATGCAAACTGAAGCTGATGGAACAATTGTGGGTTCTTTCTCTCCTCAAGATGTGGTGTTTTCAGGTACTTATGCACATGACTTTACCGACAGATTGCGTGGTGGAATAAATGTAAAGATGATATATTCCAACTATGAGCAATATTCGGCCATTGCATTGGCTACGGATTTGGGTATTAATTATTATGATGAAGAGCGAGATATGTCGTTATCGTTTGTTTTAAAAAATCTTGGAGGACAAATAAAACGATTCGATGAAGCATACGATAGATTGCCATTCGATATTCAGTTGGGGTGGATGCAACGTTTGGGCAAATCGCCATTTCAGTTGGCTATAACAGCCACGCATTTGACTAAATGGAGTTTACCTTATTTGGCTCATGAGATAGAAAATGGCATCGAAACAGAAGTGATGAAAGATAGTTTCGGCTCTAATTTATTCCGTCACTTGATTTTCGGATTGCAATATGCTCCGTCAGATAAATTCTATGTCGGTTTGGGATATAACCACAAGATGAAAACAGATATGTCAACATATCAGCGAAACTTTTTGTCGGGTTTTTCTGTTGGCGTAGGCTTTAAAGTGAAATCGTTTGCATTAGGAGTTTCGTATGCTCAACCACATAAAGCCGGAACATCGATAATGCTTAATATATCGGCAAATTTGAGAGAACTGTTGCGAAGATAAGAAAATAAAAAATATATATGTCGTCAAAAATTATAATAGCAATAGATGGTTATTCGTCGTCTGGCAAAAGCAGTATGGCGAAAGAACTTGCAAAACAGATTGGATATGCATATGTAGATACCGGTGCAATGTATAGAGCTGTTACATTATATGCATTTCAAAATTCAATGATTTCAGAATCAGGTGAGATTGATATTCCATTGCTGATTTCGTCGCTTGATAAAATTGAAATATCATTCAAAGTTGTGGAAGAAGGGGGCAAATCGCACACATTCCTAAATGGGATAGATGTAGAAGATGAGATTCGGTCGATGCGTGTGTCTAACATGGTTAGCCCGATATCCGCAATTAAGGAAGTCAGACATTCGCTGGTGGAAAAACAGCAAACATATGGAGTGGAGAAAGGAATTGTGATGGACGGACGAGACATTGGAACAACGGTTTTCCCACGTGCTGAGATGAAAGTGTTTGTTGATGCATCGCCCGAAGTCAGAGCAAAACGCCGATTTAAAGAGTTGAAAGAGAAAGGCGTTGAGGTGAACTACGAAGAGGTGTATAAAAATATATGCGAACGAGATTACATCGATCAAAATAGAGAGGAAAGCCCGTTGCGAAAAGCTGAAGACGCCATTGTTCTCAATAATGATAATATGACTATTGCCGAACAAAATAAATGGTTGTTGGATTTATTTGCAACCGTAGTTAATAAATAAGGTAATCGAATCTCTAAACAAAGGATAATAGTGGTAAAAATAGAAATTGACAAAGATTCCGGATTCTGTTTTGGCGTTGTAACAGCAATAAGAAAAGCAGAAGAGGAGTTAGATAAGTCGGGGCATTTATATTGTTTGGGAGATATAGTGCATAATAGTAATGAAGTAGAACGATTATGTGCTAAAGGTTTAGAAACAATTACCCATGCAGATCTCAAGAATCTACACGATGTGAAAGTCCTTTTAAGGGCACATGGAGAACCACCGGAAACATATCGAATAGCAAAAGAAAATAATATTGAGATAATAGATGCTACATGTCCGGTTGTGCTTCAACTACAACAACGCATAAAAATGGCTTATTCGATGCCGGCGAAAGGAGAAAAACCATTGATATTGATATACGGAAAAAATGGTCATGCCGAAGTGAATGGTTTAGTTGGGCAAACAAAAGGAGAGGCTGTAGTGGTTCAGAATGTAGATGAACTTGATAATGTCGATTTGTCTCGAGATATTGCCTTGTATTCGCAAACTACAAAATCACTCGAAGGTTTCAGTCGAATGGTTGAGGAGATAAGCTCCCGAAAAAAAGAAGGTAAATTTGAATCTTTTGATACGATATGTCGGCAAGTGGCCAATCGAATTCCCAAAATCAGAGAGTTTGCCAAATCACATGAAGTAATCCTCTTCGTTTGTGGGAAAAAGAGTTCAAACGGGAAGGTCTTATTTGAACAATGTAAAGAGGTCAATCCAAATTCATATTTTATATCGAATGAAAAAGAGGTGAATCAGCAATGGTTTAAAGGGGTCGAACATATCGGAATATGTGGAGCGACATCAACACCAAGTTGGTTGATGAATAATGTCAAACTATATTTGGAAGAATTATTGTCAGATGATAAATGAAAGTCAACGTCAAAAAGATGAGCGATATATGCGAATCGCTTTGCAAGAAGCCGAACGGGCAGCTCGTGAAAACGAAGTGCCTATTGGGGCTGTAATAGTTATAGACGATAAAGTTGTGGCAAAGGCTCATAATCTGACAGAAGCATTGACCGACGTGACAGCTCATGCCGAGATGCAAGCTATTACGGCTGCTTCAGAAACATTAGGGGGAAAATATCTCAAAGAGTGTACATTATATGTTACAGTCGAACCTTGCATAATGTGTGCCGGAGCATTGGGTTGGAGTCAAATTAAAAGAGTTGTATACGGAGCAACTGATGAAAAAAGAGGTTATCATTGTCTCGGAGGAAATCCGTTACATTCCAAAACAATAGTAGATTCCGGGGTATTAGAAAATGAATGTAGGGAGATAATGCAAACTTTTTTTAAATCTAAAAGATAAGTAAGACGGATTGTAAAAATATACAATCCGTCTTTTTTATTTCAGCATTATCTCAAATTATTTCTTTGAATTTTTGCGTTTTGGTTTGGCTGTAAATTTGCGTAATACTTGAGCCGTACGGGCAGGGAGATACATCTTTAACCACCCTTTGCCTGTCGGTTTGTATAATTTGTCTTCGGTTGTGAAATGATGGATATTGGTGTCAATATGACCGTATCCTCCGAACTCCGATGCATCGGTGTCAAGAATTATTTCATATTCACCTTCAGGTGCAAGGAAACCATAATCTGTAAATGATTTGTTAGGACTGAAGTTGAAAATAAATATTAAATCACCACGCATATAGGCAAGAATCTGGTCATCATCTTTCTCCCATAATTTAATAACAGGTGTAGATTGAAAATTATATGCATTTGAGACAACCTCAATCATCTTGTTGTCGAAACGATTAAGAAATTTATATTTGAGATCATCACGGTCCACAAGATCCCATTGTCGACGTGCATATTGATAACTCCACCCGTTTCCTTCACGAGGGAAATCAATCCATTCCGGGTGTCCAAACTCATTGCCCATAAAGTTTAGATAACCTCCATTGATAGATGAAAGTGTAACCAAACGAATCATCTTGTGAAGAGCTATACCACGCTCAACCATGAAATTATTGTCGCCAACCATCATATGCCAATACATATCTTTATCAATAAGACGGAAAATTATTGTCTTGTCGCCGACAAGTGCTTGATCATGACTTTCGCAATAAGAAATGGTTTTTTCATCTTCGCGACGATTGGTCAATTCCCAAAATATTGAAGTCGGGTGCCAATCTTCATCTTTGCGTTCTTTTATCATCTTAATCCAATAGTCGGGAATTCCCATAGCCATTCGATAATCAAACCCGATTCCTCCATCTTCAAATTTGATTGCCAATCCGGGCATTCCACTCATCTCTTCAGCTATGGTTATGGCATTTTTGTTGACTTCATGGATTAGCATATTGGCAAGAGTAAGGTAAGTAATGGCATTGGTGTCTTGACCTCCGTCATAGTAATCGGCATAAGAACTGAACGATTTGCCAAGACCATGATCATAGTATAACATAGATGTTACACCATCAAAACGAAAACCATCGAATTTATATTCTTCAAGCCAATATTTACAGTTACTTAAAAGAAAATGAATAACAGAATTTTTGCCATAATCGAAACATAGGCTGTCCCAAGCAGGGTGTTCACGTCGATGATCGCCATAGAAATATAAGTCATGGCTGCCATCAAGTCGACCTAATCCCTCCATTTCATTCTTTACGGCATGAGAGTGAACAATATCCATGATTACGGCAATACCCATCTCATGAGCTGTATCGATTAGTCGTTTTAAGTCGTCGGGTGTGCCAAATCGGCTTGAAGCTGCAAAGAAATTTGAAACATGGTATCCAAAAGAGCCATAATAAGGGTGCTCTTGAATGGCCATAATTTGAATTGCATTATAGCCATTTTTAGCTATTCGAGGAAGAATTTTTTCTCGAAACTCTTCATACGTGCCGACTCCTTCAAATGTTTGTCCCATTCCGATATGACATTCATAGATGAGCAAAGGGTTGGTATTTGGACTGAATCTTTTTATCTTGAATTCATAAGGAGTTTCAGGTGCATATACTTGGGCTGAAAAAATATATGTTTGAGGGTCTTGAACAACTCGCGTTGCGTAGGCAGGAATTCTTTCGCCTTGACCTCCATCCCAACTGACAAGCATTTTATATAAGTCGCCATGTTTCAATGCTGATTTAGGCAACTTCACTTCCCACACACCATTCCCTATGTTGTGGAGCATATACATATCCTTTTTTTGCCAATTAGAAAAAGTGCCAATAAGAGTGATTGATGTTGCATTAGGAGCATATTCGCGAAATATCCAACCTCCTCGATTTGTGCGTTGTAAACCGAAATATTTATGAGCATTAGCAAATTTTGATAATGAACCATCTGTCTCGGCTGTTATCTCATTGAATTTGTTTACGACATCTTGATGCCTACCCTCTATTGCATCACTGAATGGCTCTAACCATGTGTCGTAACGAAGAATTGCCAACTTATTTTTCATATAGATATTTTAATAATAATGTGTCTTTATTGTTGTATTGCAAAATTAATTACAACAAATCAATTATGCAAATATGATTCGTGTCTTTATGTCGTAGTGTTTGGTTGAACTATTTCGCTGTCGTCTAATTGAAGACCGAAACTATATTTTATAGACGCTCTTATCTGTTTGGCATCTTTCCCATTCCCTTTTAAGACATTAAGCACACCTGAAATATATGATTCTTTACTATGGTATCCAAGTAGTGTTGCTACATTGGAGTTTGTGAGCATTGGTTTATAGTTGAATACCTTGAGAATTTTGTTGTAGTCGCCTGAATTAATCATTTGGCGAAATTCGTTAAGAATGGAGTCGTAGGTTTCACGAGGATTTATTTTATTGACCAACTGGCGTAGATGATTTTCTAATTCATTAATAGAATTAAATCGAGCATCAATACGATATTCAACATCACGTTTCACTTTGTGTCTGACGTGAAGCAGTGCTTGCCGGTCAGATTGATTGCGAAACATATTGATGATTTCTAACTTGACTTTGTTGAATATTTTGTCGGCATCTTTTCCTCGTCGGCGTGCCATTGTTTTGACTACACCTTCGATTAAAAACATGTTTTCGATTTCTGCTACATTAGGTACTAAAATATTTTTCGTTTTTAGATATTCAACCTCATGGTCGGAGCGTCTGTCTCTGTCCACAATTCCTCGACTATTGAGATGATGCATATGTTTAAGATCGTTGAATGTGCGTGTCGATTCAATCACCTTGTTGCAACTGCCAAGTGGGCGAACCGTATACTCGGGAAATACCAAGGGGTAAAGTTTTGCATCAATGCTATGTATGGCATCTCCTTCTATGAACATCACTGGTTTGCGTGTGCCGATGAGATCGATAAATAGATCTTCTGAAAGATTATCGCTATCAAGCAACTGATAGTCCCACGCTTGAGCCTCAAAATTGAAGTTTTTAATCCATACGCAAATATTCTCTGTTCGAGAGTTTACGAAATCCACATCATAGGTGTTGTATATAAACGTACAATCTGGACGTAACTCTTCAATACTGTTCCATACGGTATTCAGTATTGATGGGTGCATGAACAATGTTGGAGAATCAATAAAAATAACAGCATCAGGCATTGCATACATGACGGCTGAGATGTAGTATAAAACAGCTTTCTCACCAGAACTTAATTTCAATGGTGAAATCTGATTGCTGCCGGATTCTGTAGAAAACATTAGTTTTCCTGAATCTCGTAAAATTTGATTGCCTGGGAAGATTTGTTGCCATAGAGTGATCAGTTTGTCGAGTTTTGTCGGTTTGAAATCTGCTTCGCTGCCGGAAATAAGGCTTGATGCTTTCACTGACAGCAGATACTGAAATTCATCGTTGAAAAGCATATACGACAATTTGTCGAGTTCACTTACAGCGTCAGACTTCAAATGGGAGTTCATCTTCGTAGCTTTGATATATAATTGGTCGATAGAGCCGTCTAAAGTGCTGATCTCTCGTTCGGGGTAAAAAGCTCCCATTGCAGACAATACGTATGCTTTACCTTTGCAACGAGATATTAAATCTTCCATAAAACGTGTTTTCCCGGAACCATTGGCTCCAATCAAAGTTATTTGCTTTGATTTAGGTAGCTGAGGAGGTTCATTCCCGTCTATTCTTTTGGGTAGTATGATTTCCATAATAATGATAATAAGATGTTTATGCCTACAAATATAAAATAAAAAAACGAGAAATCGATAACTCGCATGAAAAAGTATAGGAAAATTTGAAGAGAATTACAGAAAAAAAAGGTAAAAAATAAAAAAGTTGCAAAATTATCTGAAATTTGTTAATTTTGCAGATTAGATAGCAAAATAGATATAATTATGTTTTCGGGAATAGTAGAAGAAGCAGCCGAGGTGGTTGCATTAATTCGAGAAGAAGGAAACTTGCATTTGACACTGAAATGTTCGTTTGTTACTGAGTTAAAAATTGATCAAAGTGTGGCTCATAATGGAGTCTGTCTGACTGTTGTTGCGATTAATCCTGACAATACGTATACTGTAACGGCAATCCAAGAGACTTTAAATCGCTCTAATTTGGGCGAATTGAAAGTTGGTGATTTGGTTAATTTAGAGCGAAGCATGAAGCTTGATTCGCGTTTAGATGGTCATATTGTACAAGGTCATGTAGACACAACGGCTATTTGTACGGAATTAGTCGAAGCAGATGGTAGTTGGTATTATAAATTTGAATATGATTTCATGCCGGAATTGGCATCTAAAGGATATGTTACTGTTGAGAAAGGTTCTATTACGGTCAATGGTGTAAGCTTGACAGTTTGTGATTCAGAAAAAGATTCTTTTAGAGTTGCAATAATCCCATATACTCACGACAATACTAATTTTCATAAAATTTCTGTCGGAACAAAAGTGAATTTGGAATTTGATATCGTGGGTAAATATATTGCACGTATTACAAAAATTTAAGAGATATATAATTGGTAAAAAATATTTAAAATTTAGCCAAATGAATACAAGATTATTAAAAGTAATATATAGAAATAAAATAGTTCAGATAGCACATATCACTCCTACACCGAGGTGGATTACGTTTATTGTTGATTTATGTATAGTGGCAGTTAGTGCATTGGTGGTGTTTTTGTTTCCGATGGAATTGACAGCACAGTCATTAAATTTACAACAGATAGGCTATTGCTTGATTATTTTTGTATATGCAATAGCTAATTTGTTGACAGGTAGTTATAAATGTATTGTTAGGTATTCGGTTACAGACGATTTGTTTAAATCGTTTTATCTTGTAATGCTCTCCACAATATTGCTTTGCTCTTTAAGTTTGTGTTATTCCTTTTTTTCAGATAGTCATGTTGTGTTGATAAGTATTCCGGCACTTCTCATTATCGGAGTGATGTCATTGTGCGTAATGATGTTATTGAGAATCTTCATAAAATATTTGTATCATCAAATTTCAAATATTCAGAGCAAACGAGAACCGATTATCGTTTTAGGATCGGCAATAAATTCTATCTCATTAGCAAATACGTTAAAAAATGAAATAGACGGGCATTTTGATCCGGTGGCATTGTTGTCGTTGAATAAAGATCAAAAGCATTCGCAAGTCAATGGGATAAAAATAGAAAAATTTGCTGAAGATACTATAGGAGAAATCTTTGCAAAACATGGAGTAAAAACGCTTGTGTTCCTACAAAATCACATGGATATGATGCGTGATGGTTTTGCGGAAATGTTTATAAAAAATCATATCAAATTGAAGATGCTCAATCAAATAGAAGAATTTGATATGAATGAAAATAACAATGGCATGAATGTGTCGAGTCATGTGCGTCAAATTCGTATAGAAGACTTGCTCGGACGCCCTGTTATAGAAAATGATAATCCATTGATAAAGAACCAAATCAGAGATAACGTAGTGATGATTACGGGAGCTGCCGGCTCAATCGGTAGTGAAATCGTACGTCAAGTAGCATCGTTTGGAGCAAAAGAGATAGTGTTGCTTGATCAGGCCGAAACTCCAATGCATAATATGCAATTGGAAATGGCAGAAAAGTTTCCTGATACAAATATTAAGTTGGTAGTTGCCGATGTGCAAAACTACGATAGATTGGAGCAAACATTTAGTAAATATCGCCCTGTCTTGGTATATCATGCAGCAGCATATAAACATGTGCCAATGATGGAACGAAATCCTTCAGAGGCTATTCTTACGAATGTTATGGGATCGAAAAATCTCGCTGATTTGTCGGTAAAATACGGTGTCAAGAAGTTTGTGATGATATCAACAGACAAAGCAGTCAATCCAACTAATATTATGGGTGCAAGTAAGCGATTGGCAGAAATATATGTACAATCATTATTTAACAATCTTATGTTATCGGGAAATGAAGATAGTACGAAATTCATAACCACGAGATTTGGCAATGTGTTAGGTTCAAATGGTTCGGTAATTCCATTGTTCCGAGAGCAAATTGAGAAAGGTGGTCCGGTAACCGTAACGCATAAAGATATAATTCGCTATTTCATGACTATTCAAGAGGCTTGTTCGTTAGTGTTAGAGGCAGGCTGTATGGGTAATGGAGGAGAAATCTATATATTTGATATGGGTAAACCTGTGAAGATTTATGATTTGGCTGAAAGAATGATTATGCTTGCGGGTCTTCGAGTGAATGAAGATATCAAAATCATTGAAACAGGACTTCGTCCCGGAGAAAAATTATATGAAGAATTGCTTAATGACAAAGAAAAAACTACTGCAACTTCAAACAAGAAAATTATGATTGCAAAAGTTCGTAAATATAGTTTTACTGAAGTTGAAACGCAGATACAGTCATTAATTTCATTTGCTAAAAATGGGGAAATCCATTCAATGGTTACAATGATGAAAAATATTGTGCCGGAATTCATAAGCAATAATTCAGAATTCACGAAGATTGATAAAGAGATTGAACAAAAAAACAATGATTAAAAAGATGAGATATTGGAAAATAATATTATTAAGCATTATGATATCCGTAGTCGGTGTAGAAAATGCGTCTGCAGATTTGACGGATTTGTTTGGAAAAATTGGAGAAGCAATTGAAAACGGGTCTGTCGAAGATATGATAGAAGGTGTTTTTTCTACCTCTGATATTGAAGTTGCAGATATTGCAGGAGAATGGACATCGGAAGGCTCTGCCGTATGTTTTCAGAGTGAAGATTTTCTAAATAAGGCAGGAGGAGTAGTTGCCGCTTCAACATTAGAAACTAAACTTAATCCGTATTTCGAAAAATATGGGCTTACGGGAGCAGTCTTTAATATCAAAGAAGATGGAACGTTTACATTGAACGTGAAACAAGTCTCATTGCAAGGATTTATTACGAAATCAGAAGATGGAAATTTTGTATTCACATTTGAGGCTTTTGGCAAAATGAAAGTTGGTGAATTGAAAACATATGTTCAAAAGACATCGAAATCAATGGATATAATGTTTGATGCTTCAAAACTGCAATCGTTAGTAAAGACAATTGCATCATTAATAAAGATAGAGGTTGTTCAAACAGTATCAAGTTTGCTAAATTCATACGAAGGTATATGTGTCGGTTTTGAATTAAAGAAAACGTCGGTTGATTCATCGGAAAATTCATATTTCTCCCCATTCGGTATAGGACAATCCGGTGGCAATTCGGAGTCAAATACTCAATCGTCAGGACAACAAGAGGCCGAGCAACAACAAACTGAAGCTCAAGATTCAAGTGTCAATCGGATACTCAATCTATTTAAAAAGTAGAGGATTTGCAAAAAATAAATTAAAAGATCAAATCGGACATGGTCGGAGCAGATATAGCATATTTTGCTCCGATTTTTTTGTAATGCGACAAAACATGTGAAATATAGGTGTAAAATGGTTTAATTAACTCATTTTTGCTCCAAATGCACCATTTTTTGTATAAAACTAATAAATGATGTAAATTTGCACTGTTTTTTTATTGGGCATATAGTGTATATGCTATATAAATGATGAAATAAATTTTAAATTATTATTATATGAAGTTAATTAAGTTAGGTGTTATTTTATGTCCGGCATTGCTGCTTGTGGGGTGTAATGATGAGAACCCATGGGCAAATACAGATGGCGAAGGGCATATCTCACCAATTATTGTAACAGATGGCTCAGTGAAAGAGATGAAGCCTGTTGTGCGAGCGGAAGAAGTAATAGAAACTCCGGCTCTTGAAGAATTTAGATTAGATCTTACGAAAAAAGATGGCTCCTTCTCAAAAAGTTGGCAGTCATTAGCCGATTTTTCTGAAGAAGAGATGTTCTCAGTTGGTGCATACAAAATGGAGGCATCATATGGAAGTCTTGAAAAGGAAGGTTTTGAATCTCCGTATTTCTATGGAAGTGCTGAATTTGAAGTTGAAGAAGGAGAGACTTCTGATGTCAATATTACGGCATCTTTAGCAAACACGATGGTAAGTATTGAATATACTGAAGCCTTTAAGACTTATTTTAAATCCTACAGCACGCAATTACACTCAAAAGGAGGTGATTATATTGTGTTTACAGCTGATGAAACTCGTCCGGCATACTTGCGTCCGGGAGAAGTGTCGTTAGTAGTGTCGTTGGTTAAACCTAATGGAGTTGCCGGTTCTTTCGAGCCTGCTGTTATCCAAACAAATCCTCGACATCACTATCATATCTCTCTCGATGTGAATGAAGGAGAAGTTGGAGAAGTGCAATTAGAAATAAATTTCGATGATACAACAGTTGCTGATAATGTAGTAATCGACCTTAGTGATGATTTGATGCTTTCAGAAGAGCCAATATTGACACCGGAAGGTTTTGATAATGGTGTAGCGTTTGATGTGTTTGAATGTCAACCTGCCGATACTAAAAAACAATTTTCAATTGTTGCTGATGGAGGTTTGGGTAGCGTAGTAATGACAATAAATTCGTCTCAATTACTTGCTAAAGGTGTTCCAACGGAAATTGACTTGATGACAGCAACACCGGCTCAACAAGCATTGCTTGAATCAGTAGGCTTTAATATTGCAGGTTTGTGGAAAAATCCTGATAAGATGGGATTGATTGACTTGACAAATGTGTTTAAATCAATAGAAGGAGCAGGAACTCATGAATTTACTGTCGTGGTGAAAGATAAATTGATGAAAGTAACTGAACCGGTTAAATTAGTTGCTAACACGAAAGCCGTAGAGTTATCATTCCTAAGTGCTGAAAATTCAAAATTAGGAACTAACTATGCTGATATCAAATTAAATTATAATGCAACAGGTTTTGATGAATTCGTAACGTTTGATGCATTAAATGCCACAGGAACATGGGTAAAAGCAAATGTTATTAGCGTAAGCAATACAGGAAATGAATATTCTGTGAGATTAGCTATTCCTGAAGGATCATTTGATGTGAAAGTTCGTGCTAAATACAATGGTAAAGAACGCAGCAATATCACAGTTGTTCGTCAAGGTGTCACTTTGGCAGTTAGTGATTATAATGTGTGGGGCTCCAAAGCAATTGTTGATGTAACAGCTATACCATCATCAACAGATTTTAATAATATTGAATTATATGTTTCCACTTCCGGTGGCGAATATGTTCATCATGCAAATATAAGTCGTGATGCAGCCAACAAGAAAATCACACTTTTAGGACTTACTCCGGGAACGAAATATAGTGTAAAGGGATCTGATACAGGTGCTTACGAATCTACATATCCGTCTCTTGAGTTTACAACTGAAACTGCACAACAAGTTGGTAATGCAGGTTTCGAAGAATGGACCACATCGGATTTTACTTATAAAGTAACATGGGGAGGTAATAAAACGACCAAATGGTATTTGCCATGGGGAGATGAAAATAATGCATGGTGGGATGTGAATAGTCGGAGAACGTTATTACAAGAAGTGACTGCAGCATATGCAAATTACAAGGTCTATCCAACAGTAACATACATCAATTCTGGAGCATATCAAGGGAATTGTGCAGCACAAATTTCTACTGTAGCAACAGGAACAGCTGCATCAGAAATATCTTCCGGTAAATCTTTCCAGGGCGAAATATTTATAGGTAAAGCGAATACAAGTCAACAAGATGGTTGGGCTTATGCCTCTACAGGTCATTCGTTTGCTTCTCGTCCGACATCAATGAGTTTCTATTACCAATATGAATATTACAAAAATGATAGTTTTAATGTTGTTGTTCAAGTCAAAGCCGCCGATGGCTCTGTTATAGCAGAAAATACAGTTTCCGGAGAACAGGCTGATGTGTCGACATGGACAAAATTTGATGTGCCATTAAATTATACTGTAACAAATAAAAAGGCAGCATCAATATTCATATCATTTAAATCGACTACTTCTTCATCTCCAGCTGTAGAAAAGAGAAAACTTACATGTGCAAATGGAGATAGCGACAACCATTATATAGGTTCGGTATTACGAATTGATGATATTGTATTGAATTATTAATCAATGAATGAGAAATAAGTTATGAAAAAAATATATAATATATTAGCAATGGCTTTTATGGCTGCAATCGTGTTGGTGAGTTGCAGTAAAGAAGATCCATTTATTCCAGGGGTAGAACCGGGAGATGGTCAAGGTCAGGTGTCAATGAAAAAGATGTTTGTTGAAATTGACAATGAAGAAGCAGTAGTGCGTTCATCTGTTGATGTAAGTGCATTTATTGTAACCATTTCAAATACTACAAAAATAGTGGCTGAATATTCATATCAGGATATGCCGGAGATACTTACATTGCCGGTTGGCGATTATACTGTCAATGTTAAATCTCATGAGGTAAAGGATGCTGCATGGGAAGAACCATATTTTGTGGGTTCACAAAGTTTTTCTGTCGAGGCAAATAAAATTACAGAGGTTGATACTGTAGTATGTAAACTATCTAATGTAAAAGTTTCTGTTAAGTATGACAGCAAACTTTTGGCTCAAATGGGAGACGATTGCAAAGTTAACGTAAAAATTGGTCAAGTTGGAGAACTTAATTTTGAAAAATCGGAAACTCGTTCAGGTTATTTTAAGTATGTTGATGGTAGTACGACGATGATTGCTACATTCAGTGGTACAGTACAAGGAGCCATGGAAGAGAATTTTCGCACGTATGTAGATGTTGCTCCGGGAAAACATTATATTATTACTTATACATTACACTCTCCGGGTGGAAATGTGCCTGATGTAGCCGGTGATATAACAACGGGAGTTAATGTTGATTCATATGTTACAACTGAAAATCTCACAATTAATGTTGATGATGAAGAAGAAATTCTTCCTGATGACGAGCGTCCTGAAGAAGGAGAACCTGAAACACCTGATCAACCGGGAGATGAACCGGAGGATCCAGTTACTCCTCCTGCCGAAGGTCCGACAGTAGAGGCTGTAGCTCCAATTACATTTGATGCTCCTAATGTGGTAGATAATTCATCAAATGTAGTAATAAATGTACAAAGTAATCATGCTGATGGTATTAGTGAGTTTAAAGTTAAAATTGATTCTCCAGCAATCAGCGATTTGTTGAATGCTCAATTAGGAACAAGTGAGTTAGACTTTATAAATCCGCCAAGCGACGCTGTTGCTAATTTTATAAACGAACTCAATCTTGTTGATGGTTCGGTTGCTGGTCGCACAGATAAAATAGAAATTAAGATCACAGGATTCATGGGTATGTTGACAGCATTAGGAGCTGGTTCGCATAATTTTGTTATCACTGTCGGCGATGCAAATGGATCAACAATAAAAACATTAACCCTTGTAATTCAATAAGATTATGAAGAAATTTTTAAGTATAATATTGTCGGCAATTCTATTTGGAGGTCTGTTTTCGGCTTGCCAAAATGAAGATAACTTCCTCTCAGAAGGAGAGGGATTCCTCAAAATGAAAATGGTGGTCAATAATAGTCTGACACGTTCGAATGCAGACTCGTTGGCTAAAAAGTGTGTAATCTATATTTCAAACACTAAAGGTTTGATTCATAAATATAAGGGCTTGGATAATGTGCCTGCTCAATTAGCTCTTAAATCAGGTAATTATGTAGCAGAAGCATGGACTGGAGATAGTGTAACGGCATCATTTGACAAGAAGTTCTATCGTGCTTACGAGCCGTTTGAAATTACAAAAGGAAACGTGAAAAATGTAGTTTTAAATTGTAAGATTGCTAATGTCGTTGTTTCTGTGAAACCAGATGCTGTTGTTAACGATGTTTTGAAGGATTATAAAGTAACTGTTGCAAACACTCGTGGTTCTTTGGACTTTACTGCTGAAAATGTGGATACAGCACGTGGTTATTTTATGATGCCAACTGGAGATACGTCTTTGACTTGGACTGTTACAGGACAGAAAGAAGATGGTTCGGAATTTACCAAATCAGGTATTATCGAAAATGTTGAAAGAGCTCATGAGTATGTGTTAAATGTCAATTACACTCCATCTCATGTTGATGTCGGTGGGGCATTTATATCTGTTAAAGTAGATGATTCGGAAATTATGGTTGAAGATGAAGTGGAATTGACATCAGCACCTATTATATCTGGTATAGGTTATGATATTGATGAAGCAATTGAAGGAGCTCCGGCAAAATTCGAACGTCATTCTGTGTTCGTGCAAGCACTTGGAGGTTTACAAAGCATGAAAATGTCGACGACAGATTATGTTGCATTAGGCATTCCAAATAGTGAATATGATTTCACTCTTATTATGGACGAGGCGAAAACCACATTGGAAAATGCGGGCGTTTCATATGAATCAAATTATGATGCAGAAGTGGAAACAACATATGCACGTGTTTCATTCAGTGCCGATGTGCTTAATCGTCTTCCGGAAGGAGATTATGAAATAGTGTTCTCTGCAACAGATTCTTATGGAAAATCATCATCAAAAACACTACATATAAAAGTTAGTGATGCAAGTGTTACATTAATCGAAACTCCATGGTCTGAAGTCTATGCTCACAGAGCAACATTGCATGGTAGGGTAGTCAAAGATGGAGTTTCAAATCCGGGATTTCAATATCGTGCTGTTGGAACATCAGATTGGACATCTGTAAATGTAGCAAATGTTGGAGCCGGGACTGAAATTATTGCCGAATTAACCGGATTACAACCAGGTACAAGATATGAATATCAAGCAATAGCAGATGGATTTGTAAATACGGAGTCTATGTTCTTTACGACGGAGTCAATCTATGCAATACCAAATGCAAGTTTCGAGGATTGGTGTAATGGAGGTGTTAAAGGTGCATTAATGGCAAATAAAAGTGCAGACAATATTTTCTGGGATTCAGGTAACCAGGGAGCTTCAATTGCAAGTGTTAACTTAGCATCTAATTCAACTGAGTTGGTACATTCAGGAACATATTCTGCTAAATTGGCATCTAATTGGTGTGGTATGTTTGGAATGGGTGCTTTCTCTGGTGGTAATATTTTCTCTGGTGTGTGTACAGAAGTGATTGTTTCAGCAAATCCAACAGCTAAACTTACATTTGGTCAGCCATATAATGGTTCTCGACCTGCAAAATTAAGAGGTTGGGCTAACTATCGTCCCGGAGTAATTGATTATTGTGAGACAGATAAAGTGAAAAATGGGGATACAGACCAAGGTCAAGTATATGTTGCTCTTACTTCAGGAAATATTTATATAAACCCGGGAGAAGCAAAATATTTTGACTCAAATAGTTCTACTGTATTAGCATTTGGAGAAATTGTATGGACAGGCAACTTTGCTGAAGATGGACAATTGCAACAATTCGAAATCAATATAGAATATAAAAATGAAGCGAAGAATATTAAGCCAAGCCATATCATAATTCAAGCAACAGCATCTCGCTATGCAGATTATTTCACAGGTTCAACATCAAGTGTGCTTTATCTTGATGATCTTGAATTAGTCTATGAGTAATCAATTGAAAATAAATATATTAATTGTCTTTTTGATCTTGTGCCCTTTATGGGTGCAAGGTCAAGAAGTTTTTAAACGTGACATTAAATCTACCGTCTTTGTACCTAAAGGTCAGTGGGTTGCCGGATTTAGTTTTAATTATTCTCAGTCAACTCAAAATGATTATCAATTTTTGATTGTAGAAGACCTGTCTGGTGATACTTACTCATTTAAGGTAAGTCCTATGGTTTGCTATATCTTTAAAGATGATATGGGAGTTGGTGGGAAGTTTGGCTATTCCAGAAATTTGACTAAATTGGAAAGTGCCAATGTGGTTTTTGACTCTGAAACAAATTTTAATGTAGATAATCTGTATAGCTTGTCGCATAATTATTATGGAATGGCTATTTTCCGTAACTATTTTTCACTTGGCAAGTCGAAACGTTTTGGTTTCTTTAATGAAATGCAGCTTCAGATTGGTGGTGGACAGTCTAAACTAATGCAAGGTAAAAGCACTGAAATTGTCGGTGCGTATGAGAGAAATTTTTCTCTTGATGTGGGTCTGGCACCAGGTATGATTATGTTTTTGAATAACTATTCAGCACTTGAAGTCAATATAGGAGTGTTAGGATTTAGTTATACTAAAACAACGCAAATTAATAATCAGATTTATGAATCAAATAGAGATTCTAAATCGGCAAATTTTCGTATTAACCTATTCTCCGTTTCCTTTGGAGTAGCATTCTATTTGTAAGCAACAATGAAAAGAATAGTTCAAATTCTCATATTTTCCTTGTTTTGTACCCAATATTCTTGGTCAAATTCAAATATTCCAAATATGTTGGATACTGTTTATGTAGATGCATCTCCGATAGTTAATAATATACACATACCCAAAAAAGTTGATGGTGGAGTATTATATTTTATTCCTGATTCTTTGGTAAATGAAATTCAGTCAGTGATTGATGGAAAATCAAAAATTATCCGAGACAATGATGTCGTAGATGTTGATGAGCAAATAATTGTAGGAGAGGATACTGTCAGTTTGATTATTAAGGAGAAGAATTTTGGAAGATATGATAGGGGTTTGTTTAATTATGTTTTTATCCCTAAAGGGAAATGGCATTTTGGTTTGACTGCATCATATGGAGAATTCAATGCTGATGATTTACAAATATTGGATCTATTGACTGACTTGGATTTCGGTGGCCATATCTTTTCTATAAAACCGTCGATAAGCTATTTTATAAAAAACAATCTTTCTATTGGTTTAAGAATGGGGTATACAAGTGGAAAAGCAACATTAGGTTCTTTGTCGCTTGATATAGATGAAGATATGAGTTTTGAAATTTCAGATGCTTCATATCGAAGTGAGTCTTATACGGCAGCCCTGAATGCTCGTAGGTATATTGGTCTGTCGCGAAATGGTCGTTTTGGAGTGTTTACTGAAACAGAACTTGCTTTTTCTGCAGGGAACAGTGATTTTAATCGAAGATATAATGGAGAACTGAAAAACACGCATACAACATATACAGATCTGCGATTAAACTTTTCGCCGGGGTTGACTGTATTTATGATGGAGAATGTTTCGTTCAATATATCATTTGGAATTTTTGGATTCTATTTAAAGAATGAAAAACAAAGTGTAAATGGTGTAGAGTTGGGAGATAGATTCACATCAGGTGCAAATTTCAAGTTTAATCTGTTTAATATAAATTTTGGTCTGGGTATTCATATTTGATAATAATAAGTTATGCTGAAATATAATATCTATATATTATTAGTTGTTTTGTCGATTTGTATTACGTCTTGTATTAAGAACGATTTGCCTTATCCAAGAATTCAGCAAAATATATTGTCGCTCGTCGCAGAAGGAGAATTGTCATCGGCTATTATTGATAATAATGCTTTAACCATAGAAATTAATCTATCGGAAACGACTAATATCAAGAAAGTTAGTTTCACTGAATATACTTATACTGAAGGAGCGGAATCCTCCGTAAATCTTTTGGAAGGAACATATGATTTGTCATCTCCTATGATAGTGGAATTAACGAAATACTATTCTTATGATTGGATTATTTCAGCAAAACAATCAATTGAACGCTATTTTACAATTGCCGGTCAGATTGGAGAAACAATAATTGATGTTGTTGGTAAACGTGTCATAGTCTATATTCCGGAGAATTTAGATAAAAATTCATTGGAGGTTACTTCCATAAAATTAGGACCGGCTGATGTTTCTGTTTTGACTCCTGAAATACCATTAGGAGTTTATGACTTTTCTGAACCTGTTCATGTTGAGGTAGCATACTATGATGAAAAAGAAAACTGGACAATATATGTAGATACAACAACTGCGATTGTAACTACCACTCAAGTTGATGCTTGGACAAATGTTATTTGGGCTTATGGAGCAGCTCCGGCCGATGCGAATAACGGATTTCAATATAAAGAAGTTTCTTCATCAGATTGGATTGATCTTCCCAAGGAATATATCACATATAATGGAGGTGCCTTTTCTGCTTATATACCTCACCTCAAAGCTCAAACTGATTATGTGGTACGTGCTGTATCCGATGAAAATTTAGGTAATGAAATAGTAGTAAAGACAGAAGGTTTTGAAGTCCTCCCCAATCCATCTTTTGATTTATGGTGGTTAGATAATAAAGTGTGGTGCCCGTGGGAAGAAGGTGGTGAGTCGTTTTGGGATACTGGAAACACCGGTGCCGCTACGTTAGGACAGTCGAATGTAGTCCCAAGTGATGACACCCCTCATGGAATCGGAAAATCAGCAAAATTAGAAACAAAATTTATCGGAATTGCCGGAGTGGGAAAATTAGCAGCCGGTTCAATATATTCAGGCTCTTTTAGAAAAGTAGATGGAACAAATGGTATCCTTGATTTTGGAAGACCATGGAACACCCGGCCAACAAAATTAAAAGGATACTACAAATACACTTCTGCTCCCACTGATTATGCAAGTGAAGAATGGAAACATCTTATTGGGAAACCTGATACGTGCAATATATATATCATATTAGCTGATTGGACCACCCCTTATGAAATTAGAACTAATCCAAAAAATCGTCAACTCCTTGATTTAAATTCTCCTGAAATAATTGCACATGGAGAATTGCGTTCAGGAACTTCAATAGAAACATGGCAAGAATTTGAAATTGAATTGAAATATCGAGCAACTAACAGAAAACCTAAATATATAGTAGTCGCTGCTGCAGCTTCTCGACTCGGAGATTATTTCACGGGAGGTACGGGAACAGTATTATATGTTGATGAGTTCTCTTTAGAATATGACTATTAATAATGATTGATAATAAAAAATTCAGTTGGAGAAAACGTGCTAAAAGTTTTGTATATGCTTTTGCCGGAATAAAAATGCTCTTAAAAAATGAGCATAATGCTTGGATTCATTCAGCCATAGCTGTATGTGTAATTATATGTGGCTTTTTGTTTAATCTATCTTCATATGAATGGATTCATATTATAATATGTATAGGAATCGTCCTAATGGCAGAGGCATTTAATACTGCAATAGAAACCCTTGCCGATAAAGTGAATCCCGAACAAGACCCCATAATAAAGAAAACGAAAGATGTGGCTGCAGGTGCAGTGTTGTTAGTCTCTCTTATGGCAATTGCTGTAGGATTAATAATTTTTATACCTAAGTTCTTCGACTTATTTGTATGATAAAGAAAATTATAACTACACTATTACTGACTATAATAGTTGTATTTAATTCTATCTCACAAGAGCAAATCATTATTTCTGATGCTCAAAAAGGCGTTAGGATATCAAGTGATGTTTTACTCGTTGCTATGCCTGTTGCTACACTTACAGGTTTGCTGATAACTCAAGATTGGCAAGGACTGAAGCAAGGTGCTTTTACGGCTGCAACAACTCTTGGTGTAACCTATCTGCTAAAATACACTGTCAATAAAACTCGTCCTGATGGCTCAAATAGTCATTCATTCCCATCTGCCCATACATCAGGAGTATTTGCAAATGCAACATTTCTTCAACGTCGCTATGGTTGGAAAATTGGAGTTCCTGCATTTGTAGTGGCTACATACGTTGGCTGGGCAAGAACATACGCAAAAAAGCACGATTGGTGGGACGTCGTTGCTGGTGCGGCAATAGGTGCAGGTTCAGCATTGATATATACTCGTCCGTTTGCACAAAAACACGAATTGAAAATTGCTCCTGTCAGCGACGGACAAAACTTTGGAATTGTAGCCTCAATGAAATTTTAATATAATTGAGGGATATGTTTTTATAAAACACGATAGTTATAAACATTATAATCCCACATTAAAATATATTGATTACAATTCATACAAACTTTATCAGATATTAATATACTATAAATAAAAGAATCTGATTAGCCAATGATTATTATTTTATAAAAAGAGTCCTAAAAAAACGAAAAATTATCATCTTGATAATCAATGTGTTGAATAGCAATTAAAAAAATAAATAAAAAATAATTGTAAAAAAGTTTGTGTAAATGAAAAAGTCGTAGTAACTTTGCACTCGCAAAACGGGAAAACGGGGTATGACAGCCTGGTTGTAAAGTTTAGCAAAAAAGGAATAAGGACATTGAAATACTTACAATAGACCAAGAAAGTAGTACGAGACGAGTAAAAAACGTCTCCGATCAATTCAAGAAAAAAGATAAACACTTTCGAAGATAAATCGTCGTGAGCGCAGGAGTTTTAATTATTATTTAGTTTTAAAGACAGAAAATAATAAAAAAAGAATAACAACAACGAAGAGTTTGATCCTGGCTCAGGATGAACGCTAGCGACAGGCTTAACACATGCAAGTCGAGGGGCAGCGGGAATTGTAGCAATACGATTTGCCGGCGACCGGCGCACGGGTGAGTAACACGTATGCAACCTGCCCATCGCAGGGGGATAAGCGGGAGAAATTCCGTCTAATACCGCGTAACATCATTTACAGGCATCTGTAGATGATCAAAGAAATTCGGCGATGGATGGGCATGCGGCGCATTAGCTAGTCGGCGGGGTAACGGCCCACCGAGGCGACGATGCGTAGGGGTTCTGAGAGGAAGGTCCCCCACACTGGTACTGAGACACGGACCAGACTCCTACGGGAGGCAGCAGTGAGGAATATTGGTCAATGGGCGAGAGCCTGAACCAGCCAAGTCGCGTGAGGGACGACGGTCCTATGGATTGTAAACCTCTTTTGTCGGGGAGCAACGAGACCACGTGTGGTCGAAGAGAGAGTACCCGAAGAAAAAGCATCGGCTAACTCCGTGCCAGCAGCCGCGGTAATACGGAGGATGCGAGCGTTATCCGGATTTATTGGGTTTAAAGGGTGCGTAGGCGGAAGTTTAAGTCAGTGGTTAAACTGCGGGGCTCAACCCCGTATCGCCATTGAAACTGGATTTCTAGAGTGGGTGAGAAGTACGCGGAATGCGTGGTGTAGCGGTGAAATGCATAGATATCACGCAGAACTCCGATTGCGAAGGCAGCGTACCGGCGCCCAACTGACGCTGAAGCACGAAAGCGTGGGTATCGAACAGGATTAGATACCCTGGTAGTCCACGCAGTAAACGATGAATACTAACTGTTGGCGATACAATGTCAGCGGTACAGCGAAAGCGTTAAGTATTCCACCTGGGGAGTACGCCGGCAACGGTGAAACTCAAAGGAATTGACGGGGGCCCGCACAAGCGGAGGAACATGTGGTTTAATTCGATGATACGCGAGGAACCTTACCCGGGCTCAAACGTAGCGGGAATATATAAGAAATTATATAGTCAGCAATGACCGGCTACGAGGTGCTGCATGGTTGTCGTCAGCTCGTGCCGTGAGGTGTCGGCTTAAGTGCCAT